>NZ_AP027921.1:0-795000 GCF_055397495.1 Devosia sp. T2-14
GGTACGGGCACCGGCGTGTTGGCCATCGCGCTCGCCAAGCGGCTGCAGACCAAGATCCTGGCCACCGATATCGACCCCATCGCCGTCACCACGACGATTGAAAACGCCCAGCAGAACGGCGTTGGCGAGTACATCGATTCCATTGAAGCGACCGGATTGGACCACCCCGAGATCGTGGCGCGCGGGCCCTATGACCTGCTGGTAGCCAACATCCTTGCCGGCCCGCTGACCGAACTGGCGCCGGGCATGGCTGCCATTGCCCAGCCGGGCGCGACGATCATCCTGTCGGGCATTCTCAATACTCAGGCCGATTGGGTCATCGGTGCCTATCAGGACGCCGGTTTGACGCTTGTTGATCACCTCAAGCGCAAGGAATGGACGACCCTGGTGCTGGAAAAGCGCTAAGCCGAACAGGGGCCCACGGACTTCCGCGGGCCCTTTCTTTTGGAGATAGCAAAAACAAAATCCCCGAAGCATGCTCCGGGGATCCTCAGATCGTCAGCAGTATTGCAGCGGCCTTACGGGCGCTTGGTGAACGCGCCGATCAGCTGATGCTGCATGCGATAGCTGACCTGGCGGCTCGATTCCCGGCCACGGGCGTCAATGACGGACCCCAGTGCCTTGCGGAAATCGTCTTCTTGCTCTCGGTCATTTCAGTCTCCATGCACTTGGACGGAAGCCTGTCGCTGCCGTCACTACACTTTTAGGCGTCTCTGCAGGATTTGGTTAGGGTTGAAAGGTCAACCCAGCCCTGCGATCCGCGCAAGCCCGGTTAGCGCTTGGTAACCTTTTGGGCGGCGCGGCCATATTCGCGCTCGAAGCGCTCAACATAGCGCTGGGCCTGGCGTTCACGTCCCGCCACGAGCGCATCAAATGCCTTTGCGATGAAATTCTTGTCCTGTGCCATCTTCGCTCTCCTTGCTTCTGCGTCTAAGTTAGTGATCAAGCGGCGATTTGCTACGCCCACAGAAGCACGCCAGCCATGACCAGGGTGCATCCCGGTATGAGGACTTACGCCAGCATGAACGATCAGACCTTTCCGCCCACAGTGTTCCAGAGCTTCCAGGAGAAGACGGACAAAAACAACGTGGCGCCGCGCCTTTCGGCCCTTCGCACGGCCCTGAAGGGGGCCGGCGTCGACGCTTTCCTGGTCCCTCGTGCCGATGCCCATCGTGGCGAGTCCGTTCCAGAAAGCGATGCGCGTCTTGCATACCTGACCGGATTTACCGGCTCTGCCGGCCTTGCTGTCATCGGGACCGAAAAGGCGGGCCTGTTCGTCGATAGCCGCTACACCTTGCAGGCGCCGGCCCAGACCGACACAAACCTGATCGACGTGCGCGAGTGGCTGCTGGGCGGCATTTCGCCTGACGTCGCCGAATACGCACCGAAAGACGGCACCATCGCCTACGACCCATGGCTTCACACGCCGGGCGAAATCCGCGATCTCGCAAGCAAACTCGAGGGCCGCGTGCGACTCGTTCCCAGCGCCAATCTGGTGGACGCAGTCTGGCCCGACCGCCCCGCCCCGCCCGTCAGCACCATCGAATTCCTCGGTCACAACCGCGCCGGTCAAACCTCGTCCGACAAGGTCGCCGAAATCCAGACCGCGCTTGGCACGGACCGCGCCGATGCCGCCGTGCTGACCCTGCCCGAATCCATCTGCTGGCTGTTCAATATGCGTGGCCGCGACGTGCCCAACACGCCATTCGTGCTGGGCTTCGCCATCGTCCCGCAAACCGGACTGCCGACGCTGTTCCTCGATGCCGCCAAGATTACGCCCGAGCTGCGCAAGGCGCTCGAAGGGATCGCTGATATCGCCACCAGCGACACGCTGACGGCCGCTCTCGCTGCTCTCGGTAAAGACAGCAAGGCCGTGCTGGTCGATCCTACCAGCGCGCCGGAAGCCATCGTCACCGCGCTCAAGTCGGCCGGGGCCTCGATCATTGAAAAGCGGGATCCGGTTCTGCTGCCGAAGTCGCGCAAGAACCCCGCCGAATTGGCCGGAATGACCGAAGCCCATCACCTTGATGGCGTCGCCATGGCCAAGTTCCTCGCCTGGTTCGACACGACTGCCCCGAAGGGTGAACTGACAGAAATCGGCATCGTCACCGCGCTGGAAGCCTTCCGCCGCGAAGAAGAGACCTGCGTCGATGCCAGCTTCGACACCATCTCCGGCGCCGGTGCCAATGGCGCCATCGTGCATTATCGCGTGACCGAAAAGACCGATCGCCGCCTCAACGCTGGCGAGCTGATGCTCGTTGATAGCGGCGCGCAATACCTGTCGGGCACTACCGACATCACGCGCACCATTTCGACCGGCGCCACCACGCCCGAACAGCGCGACCGTTACACCCGCGTGCTCAAGGGCATGATCGCCATTTCGATGGCGCGCTTCCCCAAGGGCACCAATGGCGCGCAGATCGACGTGCTGGCCCGACAGTTCCTCTGGCAGGCCGGCCTGACCTACAATCACGGCACGGGCCACGGCGTTGGCGCCTATCTGGGTGTGCATGAAGGCCCGGTCGGCATTTCGCCGCGCTACACCATGCCGTTCGAAGTGGGCAACGTCATCTCCAACGAACCCGGCTACTACAAGGCCGGCGATTATGGCATCCGCGTCGAAAACCTGGTCAGCGTCATCGAGAGCAGCGAATTCCCCGGCTATCTCGAATTCAAGACCATGACGCTGGCTCCCATCGACAAGCGCCTGATCGAGGTTGGCCTGCTGACCAATGACGAGCGCGCCTGGCTCGACGGCTACCATCAGCTGGTGTGGGTTGAGATTGGCCCCAAGGTTACCGGCGCGGTCAAGGACTGGCTGAAGGCCGCAACACTGCCGCTCTAAGGCAGGTCCCCTGCCCGTCCACAGGGATGGGCAGGTTCCACAGCTAGTGAATCGCCGCAGCCTCGGCGAAGATTTCGCTCAGGCGGTAGGGATTGTCGGGGCTGGTGGAGACAACGTCGTTGATCCGCCAGCCGCCGCCCTCGCGAACCAGCTCATAAGTCAGGCTGCGCGGGTCATCGAAATTCTTGAAGGTCACATCGACGGTCGCGGCATCGCCTTCAATGTTCGGCGTGCCGATGACGAAATCTGTGATCTCGAAGTCCTGCCCGTCGATATAGGGATCAAAGTTGATGGCGCCCAATTCGCCTTCGGGCGTGATCTCTGCGTCGGTATCATAAAGCGCCTGCAGTGCAGCCGAGCGAAACTGGCTTTCGTCGTCAAGAAACTCACCGCTGAAATAGGGCTCGTAGAATGCCTCGATGAGATCCTCGGGCGTTGCGTAAGGCTGGGCCGCCGCGAAACTGGTCAGGGCAAGGAACAGGCCTACGGCGATGGCGGCAAGACGCATTTGAAGTCTCCGGAACGGCAACAGACGGCTAGTTGAACCACAGGGCGAAAATCGGCCAGTCATCACCGAATACCCTGTTTAGCTCGGCAAAGCTCTCAGCATCGGCAACCGGCCCGTCCTTGATAAAGGGCAAGGCGCCATATCCCGTGAAGAGCATGACCAGATCGGTCTCGGTGGCCGTTTCAAAATAGGCTTTGAGATCAAACCCCTGCTTGAACCGCCAATGGGGCAGCAGCAGTTTGCCGGCCAGAATATCGTCGATCGTCGTCAGCGTCACCATCCAGGCATCGACGCTATCCTGCGTAATCGCCATGTCGGGCAACAGGGCGGTCTGACGCGGCGACGGGATCAGCTCCCGGTTGTCGTCGGTTTCCAGCAGGATTGCTTCCCAGTTCCGGCGCGACAGATCGGTAATGCGATGCAGCCGGGTCAACACACCCGCAAGGCGCGTGCTGTCGGCAACCGGGAAATCGATCGTGTGGATGGCGGCGATAATATCGGCGATACCGGCATCGCTTTCGGCATCCATGAACAGCGAACCGCCGACGGAATAAGGCTGCATCGGCAGGCCCGCCTTAGGGAAGACGCGGTGCAGGTAGGCGTTGAAGAAGGACGAAAAATCGTGTGCCAGCAGCAGATCGACCGGCGCGGCGGTGATCTGGGTATAGCCCGCAAACCAGAGCGCATCCGCACGATCAAAGCCGATCGTGGTTGCCGTGGGCGCACCTGGCTTGTTCTTGGTCTTGTGGCCCGGCGCCGGCGCAACCGGCATATCGACGAAATCGCCAAGCGGCCCGATCAGCGCGCCCAGCGTTTCGCTGGCGTCCCTCTTGCCATCGCCATTGAGATCAAGCCGCACCTGAAGCGGGTCGATCAGTAGCACATAGTCGCCAGCGGCCCCGGCGACCTCGAAATGCTCGCGCGCCACATCGAGCGTGGTCACAAATTCGTGGAGAATGACCCGCAGCTGTTCATAGCTCAGCGGTTCGGGGCTGGGATTGGCCGGAACGGGCGCGCCGCCCTCACCAATACCCAGTATCAGCGCGGCCGGGCCCATGCCGGGCACCGTGGCCCCATGGCGATAAAATGCCTGGGTCAGCGTCTCCACGCCCCCGATAAGCTCGGTCAGGCCCGCAGCAAAGCAGGCGTCGGCATTGCTTTCTTCGCACAGCTTGACCGTCGCCGCCTGCGAGCGCTCCAGCGTGCCGTCATAGAGGCGCTGCGCCAGCCGGTCGCCCGCTTCGCTGGCCATAGCCGCGCCGGGCACCATCAGGAGGGCCATCGCTACCGCTGACAAAACCCGCATCGCGCCGTCCCTCCATATCCTCGGCTAGATCATTTGCCGACTCTCTCGAACCACTCATCTTCGGAGATGACTTCGACGCCAAGCTCCTCAGCCTTCTTGAGCTTCGATCCCGCTCCCGGCCCTGCTACCAGAATGTCGGTTTGTGCCGAAATTGCGCCGGCCACCTTGGCCCCCAGCCGTTCGGCCATGGCCTTGGCCTCCGAACGCGTCATTTTCTCCAGCGACCCGGTGAAAACGACGGTCTTGCCAGCGACAACGCTGTCGGCGGACACCGTGACAACATAAGGCACTGGTTTCACTTCCGCGAGCAACTCATCGAGCGCCGCAATGTTCCGGTCGTTGGCAAAAAACGCCATGATGGACGAGCGCACCGTGTCACCAATCCCCCCGATCTGCGGGAACAAGGCGTGGCCATTTTCCGGATCATGCGCGGCGGCAACCGCAGTATCGCGGAAGGCCTCAACGGTCGAGAAGGTCTTGGCAAGCAGCGCCGCAGTTGTTTCCCCCACATGGCGAATGCCGAGCGCAAAGATGAAGCGATCGAGCTCGGGCTGACGGCGCGCATCGATGGCGTCGAACAGCTTTCGGACCGAAGTCGCGCCGAACCCGTCGGCATCCTTGAGCTTCTTGATCGAGCGCTCGTCGCGCGCCCTCAGCGTGAAGATATCCGCCGGGCGGGCAATGCGGCCCTCAGCGTAGAACTGGGTAACCTGCTTGTCGCCCAGCCCGTCGATATCCAGCGCATTGCGCGATACGAAATGCTTGAGGTTTTCGACCGCCTGCGCGGGGCAGATGAGCTCCCCCGTGCAGCGGCGCACAGAATCCAGTTTGCCCGTCTTCTCGTTAATCTCGCGCAGGGCTTCCGAGCCACAGGCCGGGCAAATATGCGGAAAGACAAAGGGCACGGCATCAGCCGGGCGCTTGTCTATCTGCACATCGACAATCTGGGGGATTACGTCCCCTGCCCGCTGCACCGTGACCGTATCGCCAATGCGCAGGTCGATCCCATTGCGGATCGGCTCGCCATTGTTGCCGAGGCCCTTGATGTAATCCTCGTTGTGGAGCGTGGCGTTTTCGACGACGACACCGCCAACCGTCACCGGAGCAAGCCGCGCCACCGGCGTCAGCGCCCCGGTGCGGCCCACCTGAATGTCGATGCCGGTGAGAATCGTCGTAGCCCGCTCGGCCGGGAATTTGTGGGCAATGGCCCAGCGCGGCGCACGGGCGACAAAGCCCCAGCGCTGCTGCAGGTCGAGCCGATCGAGCTTATAGACCACACCATCGATATCGTAGCCGAGCGTCGCGCGCTGCGCTTCGATCAGGCGATACTGCTCGAGCAACTTTTCGGCGCTGTCTGTGAGGATCATCAGCGGGTTGGTGACGAAACCCCATTCGTTGAAGCGGCGCACCGCCTCGTGCTGGCTGGCGGCCGGCGGCTGATCGTTGCCGTCAGCATCGGTTGAGAGGCCCCAGGCATAGGCGAAGAAGTTGAGGTTGCGGCTGGCCGTGATCTTCGCGTCCTTCTGTCGAAGCGAGCCGGCAGCGGTGTTGCGGGGATTGACATAGTCCTGGCCGCCAAACTTGGCCGAATGGTCCTTGAGCCTCTTGAACTCGGCGTGGCTCATATAGACTTCGCCGCGCACCTCGATCACGGCAGGCCAGCCCGAACCCTTCAGCCGGTGCGGAATATCAGCGATGGTCTTGAGGTTTTCCGTAATGTCCTCGCCTACGGCGCCGTCGCCACGGGTCGCGCCTTTGACGAAAACACCGTTCTCATAGCGCAGCGAGGCCGAGAGGCCGTCGATCTTGGGCTCGGCGGTGAATTCCAGCCTGAAGGCAGGGTCGCGGAAGATGTCCTTCTGGAAGAACCCCTTCGCCCGTCCGATGAACTCCGCCACATCCTCGTCGGAAAACGCATTGGTGAGGCTGAGCATCGGGATGCCGTGGCGAACCTTGGCAAAGCCTTCCGCCGGCGCCGCGCCGACCGCCGCCGAGGGCCCATCGATCTGAACCAGCGCCGGAAAGCGCTCCTCGATTTCGAGGTACCGGCGACGCAGAGCGTCGTAATCGGCGTCGGTGATCTCGGGCGCGTCGTTCTGGTGATAGGCAACATCAGCGGCGGCGATTGCCGCGGCCAGCCGCGCCAGCTCTGCCGATGCTTCGGCCTCTGTGAAGTCGGCGATGGGCTTGATGGACAAGTCGGTCATTTCTTACTCACGCACTGGCGCAGCGATGCGTGCGCTAACTCACTTCGCTCAGCAATTTGCTGGCGGCCGCGCGGGCTTCGTCGGTAACGCTGGCACCGGCGAGCATGCGCGCCACTTCTTCCTGACGGGCATCGGTATCAAGCGGCTTGACATGGGTGCGCATGAACGCCCCCTCCTTGACCGACTGTTTCTCGATCAACAGGTGCCGCTGCGCCCGCGCCGCCACCTGGGGCGCGTGGGTAACGGCCAGAACCTGCACCTTGCCGGCAAGCCGCGCCAGGCGCCGCCCGATGGCGTCAGCCACGGCCCCGCCCACGCCGGTGTCGATTTCGTCGAAAATCAGAACCGGTGCCGAGCCGCGATCGGCCAGAACCACCTTGAGCGCCAGCAGGAACCGGCTCAATTCGCCGCCCGAAGCGACCTTGAGCAGCGGACCGGCGGCCGTCCCCGGATTGGTCTGCACGTGGAAGGCGATCTGGTCGAACCCCGACGGGGCAATGCGAGACTTGTCGACCTGGTGATCGACAATGAACTTGGCCGAACCAAGCTTGAGATCGGGCAATTCGGCACCGACCGCCTTGCCGAGGGCGCTTGCGGCCTTGGCGCGGCCCGTGCTCAGCGTTTCGGCGACCTTTTGATAAGTCGCCCGCGCCTTGGCTTCCGCAGCCTCCAGCGCCACGAGACGGGTTTCTCCGCTCTGCAGCGTATCGAGATCGCTGCTGTACTTTTCCAGCACCTCGCTCAGGCCATCGCACGTGGTCTGGTGCTTGCGGGCGGCGGCGCGTAGCGAAAAGAGGCGCTCCTCCACCCCTTCCAGCTCGGCCGGGTCATAAGCCATCTCGCGCTTCAGCGCGTCCAGGGCCTCGCCGGTGCGGTCGAGCGCCATGAGCGACGCGTCCAGCGTATCGACAATCGGCTGGAACAAGTCGGCGCCGCCATCGATCTTGCGCATCAGCCGACGCATCAAGCTGGCCAGCGCGGGCGCCGGCGCCGAGGGCCCATTGAGCATATCGTCAATCTCGGTGACATCCGAGGCGGAGCGTTCGATCTGCTGGAGATGCTGGCGGCGTTCGGCGAGCTCATCTTCTTCGCCAGGCTGCGGCTTGAGCTTGGACAGCTCCTCAACCGTGTGGCGCGCATAGTCTTCGGCGGCCAGCGCGGCGGCCACCAGCGCCTTTTGAGCGGCAACCGCCTCCTGGGCATCGCTGAGGTCCTGCCAGGCGTCACGCACCTTCTCGACGGCACCTTCGAGCTCGCCAAAGGCGTCGAGCGCAGCCCGGTGGGTCGCCACATCGACCAGGGCGCGGTCATCGTGCTGGCCGTGAATTTCCACGATCTGCCCGCCGACCTTTTGCAGCAGGGCTGCCGATACCGGTTGGTCGTTGATGAAGGCGCGGGTGCGGCCATCGGCAAATTGCACACGGCGCAGGATGACGTCTTCATCGTCGGGGATGGCATTGTCGCGCAGCGCGGCACGGGCCGGATGGTCCGCAGACAGCTGCAACACGGCAACCACCTGCCCGCTCTCCTGCCCGCTGCGCACAAGCGAGGCATCGCCTCGCCCGCCGAGGGCCAGCGTAAGGGCATCGAGCAAGATGGATTTGCCCGCGCCGGTCTCGCCGGTCAGCACGGTCATGCCGCCATCGAGCGCCAGGTCGAGCTGGTCAATAAGGACGATGTTGCGAACCGAGAGCGCGTTCAGCATGCGCGGACTATTCCCAAGCTCGTGCACTGACAGCGTGCATCCGATGACAGTCTACTATCACCACGCCATTCCCGGGAAAGCGGGAATCCCCCTTTCGCACAAGAAGGGAGATTCCCGCTTTCCCGGGAATGGCGCCGTGCACTCGCTCCACCGGTGACTAGCACCCGACAGAAACGAACCGGGGCGCATTGTAGCGCCCCGGAACAAACTAGCAACAGAATACTTCGGCGCGATTACTTGCGCAGCGAGGCCATCCAGCTGCCGCTGTTCACGGCCGGCGCAAGGCCCTGTTTTCCAAGCAGATCAAAGGCCTGCTTGTACCAGGTGCTGGACGGATAGTTGTGGCCCAGGACGGCAGCGGCGGTCGCCGCTTCATTGGTCAGGCCCAGCGACAGATAGGCTTCGGTCAGGCGGAACAACGCTTCTTCGATGTGAGTCGAGGTCTGCCAGGTTTCCACGACAACGCGGAAGCGGTTGATGGCGGCAGTGTACTGGCCCTGGCCGAGGTAGTAGCGGCCGACCGACATTTCCTTGCCGGCAAGCTGGTCATAGGCAACCAGCAGCTTTTCCTTGGCGTCCTTGGCATATTCGGACTTCGGATAGTTCGAAATCACCAGGTTGTAGGTGTCGATGGCATCGCGCGACAGCTGCTGGTCGCGGGTGATGTCCTTGATCTGGGCGAAATATGCGTTGCCCTTGAGATAGAGCACGTAGGCAGCGTCCTTGCCGTTCGGGTAGAGCGCCATGAAGCGGTCTGCGGCCAGAACGGCGTCGTTGAGCTTGCCGCTGCGATAGTTCGCATAGACCTGCATCAGCTTGGATTTTTCCAGCAGCGGGTCACGCGGGTGCTGGCGATCGAGCTGTTCCAGCGACTTGATAGCGGTCGCGTAGTACTGGCGATCCATATCGTCCAGCGCCTTCTGATACAGCGTGGCGGCCGGAATGATCGGCTCTTCCTTGGTCTTTACCGGACCAAACATGCTGCAGCCGGCCAGCGTTGCCGCGACCAGAGCGATCGTCAGAAACCGGACGGTCCGGCTGGTGAAGCCACCAAAAGCGTTAGATGTCACGAACTGCCCCGTCCTTATAACGAATACCGCCAAGCTGCGGCGTAGTAATCAAATGGATCAAAACTGTGGCACCGCGCGCCGAATCCGAAGGTTCAGCGCACGGACCGCAGGTAGTGATTGACGTCCAGCCCTTCAGGCTGATCGTCGAAAGCCTCAAACTCGAGTGGCAAGTCTTCAGCGCCAACTATCTCATAATTGGCTTCGCTCGAAAAGAGACCGGTCAACACATGCGCATTGAGCGCGTGGCCGCCTTTATACGAGCGGAAACGCCCCCAGATCGGCAAGCCGCCCAGCGACAGGTCGCCGATGGCATCGAGCAGCTTGTGGCGCACGAACTCGTCTTCGTAGCGCAGCCCGCCCGGATTGAGGATGCGGTCCTCATGAAGGGTAACCGAGTTGTCGAGGCTGGAGCCGAGCGCATAACCGGCCTGGCGCAGGATCTTGGCATCGCGCACGAAGCCGAAGGTGCGGGCGCGCGAGACATCCTCGTAGTAGCGGCGCGGCGTCCAGTCGAAAATCATGCGCTGGCGGCCAATGACCTTGCTGTCAAAGTCGATCTCGAGATCGAGTGCCCGGCCGTTATACGGCTCAAGCGCAGCGAATGCGTCGTTGTTGCGCACGGTAACGGCGCGCATGATCTTGAGGAACTTGCGCTGCCCGGGCTGGATATCGAGGCCTACCCGCAGGATTTCGTCGGCAAAAGGACGCGCGCTGCCATCCAGAATCGGGCACTCGGCACCATCAAGGGTAATGAGCGCGTTGTCGACGCCCATGCCGCTGAGGGCGGAGGTAACATGCTCGATGGTGGCAACGCTGAAGCTGTCGCCCAGATCGAGCGTGGTGCAAAGCGTGGTCCGAGTAACGCGCGAGAAATGAACCGGGACCGGAGTGGTCGTCGTTCCATCGCCACGTTCACGGCAAATCGTCAGGCCATTATCGACAGGAGCCGGGCTGATCGTGAGAGTTACGGGCTGCCCGCTATGGACACCGTAGCCAGAGAAATTGATCGCAGACGCGATAGTTCGCTGGCGCGTGGACAGTTTGTGCATACGCAAAATTACTCCGACCCCAAGCCAGCAGACGCCCGAGCCTGTGTTAGCCAAAAAAAACTCGGTGCGAAAGCCGCACCGAGTAATGTTTTAAGCAAATCGCCTAAGAGACCTTAGCCATGCTTCCGAAGGAAGGCCGGGATCTCCAGGCTGTCCTTCTGCGGAGCCGGTGCCGGCTGGCGACCATGCGCATCGAGATTTCCGCGGGCCCCTTCCACCGAAGGTGCAACACGGGAAGCCCTTGCACCACCGGCTTCAATGGCGCTGCGGGCAGCGGCATCATCGGCGGCGGCATAGGGAGCCTCTTCACGCGGCGCTGGCTGGGCCTGCCCCAGGTTCAGGCCAACATTCGAAGCCAGTTTCTTGAACAGCGCACGAGCATTGCGCGGCTCTGCATCGTGACGTTCCTGAGACTCCTGTGTCCGACGCGCAACAATCGGCAGTTCCTCGGTGCGCGGCATGCGGCGCTGACCTTCCGGGCGCGCTGCATGGGACGGCACGTAGACGCTCGGAACGGGCTCTTCCTGGATCGAAACCGGCTCATCCTGCTCCTGCACGCTTTCAGCAGCAGGGATATAGGGCTCCACGAAGACGCCATCGTCTTCATGGCCGTAATAGGCGGGCGCAGGAGTTTCGATTGCAAAGGCCTCGGCCACAGCGGCCTCAACCTGATTCTCGATGGCCTGTGACACGACAGGAGCCGATACAGCAGCGGCACGTTCCATGGCCACGCGAGTCGGCTCAACCGGCACATGGCGGCGCACTTCCAACGGAGTGCGCGACGCGTGCGGCTTGGCTGGCTCGAGGGCCTGGACCATTGCAGCATCGGTGCCAGTGGCAACGACGGAGACGCGGATGGTGCCGGTGAGCGAAGGCTCGTAGGTAGCACCGAGAATGATATTGCAGTCGGGATCGACTTCCTCGCGGATGCGGCTGGCAGCCTCGTCCACTTCATACAGCGTCAGGTCCGGACCGCCGGTGATGGAGATCAGCAGGCCACGAGCGCCGTACATCGAAACATCGTCGAGCAGCGGGTTGGCAATGGCGGCTTCGGCGGCGTGGCGCGCACGATCTTCGCCCGATGCCTCGCCGGTACCCATCATCGCCTTGCCCATGCCGCGCATCACGGCACGCACGTCGGCGAAGTCGAGGTTGATCAGGCCTTCCTTGACCATCAGATCGGTAATGCAGGCGACGCCGGAGAACAGCACCTGGTCAGCCATCGCGAACGCGTCGGCGAAGGTGGTCTTCTCGTTGGCAACCCGGAACAGATTCTGGTTCGGGATGACGATCAGTGTATCGACATGGCGATGCAGCTCATCGATGCCGTCGTCGGCCAGACGCGTGCGGCGATTGCCCTCGAAGTTGAAGGGCTTAGTGACCACGCCAACGGTCAGAATGCCTTGTTCGCGCGCAGCCCGAGCCACAACAGGCGCAGCGCCGGTGCCAGTACCACCACCCATACCACAGGTGATGAACACCATGTGCGAACCACTGAGGTGATCGTTGATTTCGTCCCAGCTTTCTTCAGCTGCGGCGCGACCAACTTCGGGATGCGAGCCGGCACCGAGACCCTCGGTGACGCCGACACCCAGCTGAATGATGCGCTGGGCCTTGGACAGTGCTAGGGCCTGAGCGTCGGTGTTTGCCACGACGAAATCCACGCCATCAAGCCCGGATTCGATCATGTTGTTGACGGCGTTACCGCCACCACCGCCAACACCGAACACGGTGATGCGTGGCTTGAGCTCTTGAATGTCGGGGATGGTGAGGTTGATGGTCATGGATGGCCTCATACTGGCGTGGTTGGTAAAGATTTACCCTCCCAAACGTTAACCACGCCCTAACAATTGTCCCTCCGGTGTTAACGTGAACGCAATTTGCGACACTGAGCGATCACGAATTGACCGCCCGTTAACCACACGCCCGCCGGAAACGCCGTTGACACGCCTCGCATAACTAACTAGCCATATAACTTATTAGTTTTATACAGCAGGTCACACCGTATCGAGGAGAGCGAAATGACTAAGATCATGCCCTGCCTTTGGTTCGACAATCGCATCGACGAAGCGATCAAATTCTACACCGAGACATTCAAGTCAGCGAAGGTGCACCAGCTCGTCCGACACGCTCCGGACCAGCCGGCCTTCACGGCCGTCATCGAACTCGAAGGGCAGAAGTTCATGCTGCTCAACGGCGGTCCACGCTACCAGTTCACCGAAGCGGTCAGCTTCGTTATCGACTGCGACGGGCAAGACGAGGTCGACTACTTCTGGAACAAGCTGGTCGGCGACGGCGGCGAGGAGAGCATGTGCGGCTGGTGCAAGGACAAGTTCGGCCTCTCTTGGCAAATCGTGCCCAAGCAACTCTACGAAACCCTCAACGGCTCCGACCGCGAAGGCGCCAACCGCGCCATGCAGGCGATGCTGTCCATGCGCAAGATCGTCGTCGCCGACCTGCAAAAGGCCTATGCAGGCGCCTGATTGCCAGCCGTGAAGTGATGTGGTCCTCTGCCGCCACTTGGGAGGGGACCATGGACCAGCAGGCCTTCATAGAAGCCGTCACTGCAAAAATGGCGCCACTGATGGCAGTGCGAGGACTGTTTCTCGGTGGCAGCCTGGGCCGCGGCACTGCGGACCAATGGAGCGACATAGACTTCGTGATCGCCGCCGCTCCCGAGGATCAGACAGAGGTGGCCATCGCCTGGCAAGAGGCACTCCAGTCCATTACCCCCATCGTCTTCTGGAACCAGATGGATGGCGAGCGCCTGGTCATCAACGCGATCTCGGAGGATTGGCTGCGCTGCGACGTTGCCATCCAGACGGCGCCCACGCTGATGACCCGCGCAAAGGATCGCCTCAAGCCGCTGATCGATCGCGACGGCCTTTATGACGACCTGCCCGACAGCATGCCACCTAAGGGGCCAAACCCCGGCTATGTCCGATATGTCATCCACGAATTCATCCGCATGCTGGGGCTGCTGCCTGTAGGGAGCGGACGGCAGGAATATGTGACCATGGCTCTGGGGCTGGGCATGATGCGCGATCACCTGGCAGGCCTTCTGATGCAGTCCGTGACTGACCCTGATCCCGGCGGCATCCTGCACCAGTCCAAAGTCTTGTCACCCGAGGCGATGGCGGTGCTGCGCACCTTACCCTACCCGCCGCTGGAGCGCGACGCGCTCATCGACGCCAACTTTGCCATCGCCCGAGAGTTCATGCCGCGGGCACGAGCCATGGCCAAACAACTGGATATCGCCTGGCCAGATGCCTTTGAGGCGGCGACCCGAAGACGATTGTCAGTCGCGTTTGGGGACGATGCGGCGCGCAAGTGGTAGTGCTTCCACCTGTCGCAACCTGGAAATCGCAATGACGAGCGGACGCATTATCTTTCTGAACGGCACGTCCAGTGCCGGCAAATCAACCCTGGCGCATGCGCTGCGTGCCCAGCTTGATGAACCATTCAGCCTTTATGCTTCCGACCAGCTCGCCGATGCGGGGTTTCGCCCGATCGATCCCCGATATCGGGCGGATGGCAGGGAGCGGTTCTTCGACGGGTTCCATCGATCCATCGCCGGATTTGCCGAAGCAGGGAACGACCTGATCGTCGAGCATATCGTGGAACAGCAGTCTTGGGCCGACCAGTTGGCCGAACTGACCCGCAACTTTGACGTGTTTTGGGTCGGCGTGCATGCACCGCTGACGATTCTGGAACGCCGCGAGCACGAGCGTGGTGACCGGCAGGTGGGCGAAGCCGCCTACCACCTCAAGACGCACGATTATTGCCGCTATCATATTGAGGTCGACACGACGACCCGCCCCATCGAACAGGTCGCCGCTGTTGTTGCCGAAGCGTGGCGCCAGCGGGCCACGCCTCAATTGCCGGCCTAGAGCCAGCCGCGCCGCTTGAAATAGAGGAACGGTAGCACCGCCGAGAGCACCATCAGCCCCAGCGAGAAGGGGTAACCCCAGGTCCATTCCAATTCAGGCATATAGGCGAAGTTCATGCCATAGACCGAGCCGATAAGGGTTGGCGGCAGCAACACCACGGCGGCAACCGAGAAGATCTTGATGATCTGGTTCTGCTCAAGATTGATCAGCCCCAGCGTCGCATCGAGCAGGAAATTGATCTTGGTCGACAGCGCCCGCGCATGCTCGCCGAGCGAAAGCGCGTCGCGCTGGATCAACTTGGCCATCTGCCGGGCGTCGCGCGCCAGCTTGGTCGTCCCATCATTGCCCGCGCCGTGATAGGCGATGAGCCGCGAAATACTAACTAGGCTTTCCTGCACCATGGTGAGCAGCTCTGCCTTGTTGCCGATCTGCACGATGATCGAACGCAGGTCCTGCTGGAATTTCTCGGCAGTCGATTTCTTCTTGCGGAACACATCGCGCGAAATCTGGTCGATCTCGTTGCCCAACCGCTCCAGCGCGTCGGCCGTGCGATCAGTCATGGCTTCGAGCAGGCCTAGGAACACCTGCTCGCCGCTGATGCAGGGCACGCTTTTCGGCTTTTGCGCACGCGACAGGAACGCTAGGAACGGCTTGGGATCGGCGAAGCGCACGCTGATCAGGGCCTTGCCCTTGAGAATGAAGGTGATCGCCGTCTTGACCGCATCGTCGGTGTCGAGGCCCGAAAGCGCCGTCATGGTCATGAACTCGGCACCGTCCTCGGTATAGAGCCGAGCGGACAGCTCGATCTCTTCCATCTCGGCTTTGGTCGGGATGACAACGGCGGTCAAGCCAGTGACCAGCGCCTCTTCCTCGGGCGTCGGATTGAACAGGTCCAGCCACACCAGATTGGTGGCCGTCGTAATGTCAGAGGTGGGGACTTCGACCAGCCGGGCAAGGTCATACTTGTAGCAGCGCAGCATTGGCTAACTCCTGGGCAGTAACCGCACACGGCCTGCCCTGCGGCTAGACCGTCAGAGGCGAGAGGCTGCTAGCGGTAGCGACGTCGAACTTCGACTGTCGGGATTCATGGGATTATCTCGGTTCTGAAATGGCTTGGCCATCAACAGCGCCTGCATGCGCCAGTGATCCCGCAGTGTCAACAGATCGACACCGCTCCTTGCTAGAAGCTCGTTCGCAACCAGTGCCCGACGCGGGCAATGTAGCCGTCGGTGCCGGTCAGCTTGCGGCTGGCGCGAGGCTCGACATATTCCTGGCTGCATACCTGGGGGTAGATCAGCATGCCAGCGACAGTGGCAAAGGCTGCCCCCTTGGCCATCTCCGGCAGGCCGGCAATGCCCATCGGACGACCGGTACGAATATTGCGCGCCAGCGTGCGCCGGGCCACTTCAGGCAAGCCCGTCATCTCGCTGGCGCCGCCGGTCAGCACGAAGCGACGGCCGCACACATCCATCATGCCGGTCGCCTGCATGCGGTCGCGGATGGCGGTCAGGATCTCCTCGATGCGCGGACGCATGATGCGGGTCAGGACGGAGCGAGCCACCTGCCCCGGCGCCTCATCGTGGCTGGCGCCCACGGGCTGGATCGCGATCAGGTCGCGCTCGTCGGCCTGCCCGGGCAGCACCGAGCCATAGAAGGTCTTGAGGCGCTCTGCGTCAGCCACGCTGACCGACAGCTGGCGGGCGATATCGAGCGTCAGGTGATGGCCGCCAATGGCAATCGCATCGGCATAAACCAGATGCCCGTCGTTGAACACCGAGACGGTTGTGGTCGCGCCGCCAAAGTCGATGCATGCAACGCCTAGCTGGGCCTCGTCATCGACCAGCGTCGCCAGCCCCGACGCATAGGGCGTCGCCATCAGTGCTTCGATCTGCAGGTGGCAGCGATGCAGCACCAGTTCCAGGTTGCGCATGGCCAGCGTTTCGGAGCTCACCACGGCAACGTCGACGCCAAGCTTGTCGCCGACCATGCCCTTGGGGTCGCGAATGCCCTTCTGCCCATCGATGGAGTAACCGATCGGCAACGCGTGGATGATGGACCGCTCAGGGCGAACCGAGCGTTCGTTGACCGCACGCAACACGCGGTAGATATCGGTCTTTTCGACTTCCTGACCATCCAGCGACACGGCAGCCGAGAAGGTCTCCGAGCCGAGACGCCCGGCAGTCACGTTGACGATGACGGTTTCGAGCGTCAGCCCTGCCGCACGCTCGGCCATGCCCACGACGGCGCGAATGGCGTGCTCGGCCTTTTCGATATCGGTCACAACGCCGCTTTTAACACCGGCAGAGGGACCATAGCCAAAGCCGATCACCTCGGCCTGATGGCTACGGCCGCGCAGCGCCTTGCCTTCCGCCCGAGGCGTCAGGCGCGCAATAACGCAGCACATCTTGGTCGAACCGATATCGAGCACCGCAACCAGAGTGGTCTTGCCGGGCTGAACGGGGCGAAGACGGGAAGTCATGGCGTCGGTCATCATTGCTGGGTGGTCGCTTGGCCAAGAGTTACAGAAGGAAGTTCGCGGGGCGGCATTGGGTAGGGCTTGGTCGATTTGGCCCGTTCGGCAATGGCGGCCTTGCGAGCCAATTCATCCGCCGCCAGATCTTCTGCCGTCTTGGTCGGACGCACCGCCACCAGGCTATCAACTCGCATGTCGATGGCTGTCAGATCGCGCTCCAGCAACTGATAGTCTGTCTGGTAGCCGGCAAGATTGCGCAGCGCACGGGCTACGCCCAGCTCGGGCAACTGCACCCGCAGGCCGGTATCGTAGATCATGTCCCAGCGGCGGTCAGCGATGCGCGACAGCGCCACCAACCCATCCTTGAGCTCCGGGAATTGCTCCAGCGCGCGAATCATCACCATGGCATCGTCATTGGCGCCGTCGCCGACAACCAGCGGCAGGTCGACATAGGCACCGCGGTCTTCGCCAATCTGTTCGCCCGTCGCATCGACCACGAAGGTGATCCCGTCGACGCGCCAGCGCGCGACCGGCACCTTTTCGGTGACCGAGACGATCACGTCGCCCGGATAGGTCTTGCGCACCGTGACAGTTTCAATGGCCGGCAGCTCAGCAATGCGCTGACGTGCGCTTTCAACGTCGAAGCTCATGGTCGAGGTATAGGGTTCAATGCCCAGCGCATCGAAAATGGCCTGCTCGCTGGTCAGCGTCTGGCCAGAAATTGAGATTTCTCCGATCGCCAGGCCTGCCGCAGCAAAGCGCCCCTGCGCCACGTCGGCAAGGGTTACCGCTGCAGCGCCGATGGGCTCGCGCAGCTGATAAATGGCCCCGGCCGCCGCCAGCAGGGCCACCACGGCAGCGCCACGCATGATGGCGCGGCGATGCAGCAGCCAGGCCCGGCCGAGATTATTGCGGAGTTTGCGTCGCGGAGAGCGGACAGGGACAGGCAATGCGCGTGGATCCACTATCCGTGCGCCAGCGAGAAAGGCCTCGCTCTTTACCTGTTGCAACTCGCGTCCTCCACCATCCAGGCGACCAGTTCTTCGAAGGAATGCCCTGCATGCAGCGCCTGTTCGGGCGCCAGCGAGGTGGGGGTCATGCCCGGCTGGGTGTTGATTTCCAGACAGACAAGCTCACCATCTTCTCCCGCTGCTTCGTTGTAGCGGAAGTCAGTTCGGGTGATGCCACGGCAGCCAAGTGCGGCATGTGCCTTCAGGCTCATCTTCTGCACTTTGTCGTAAATTTTCGGTGAAATTTGAGCCGGGATAACATGTTGTGATCCACCAGCGGAGTATTTCGCCTCGTAATTGTAGAAGGCCAGGTCGGTCACGATCTCGGTCACTGGCAGCGCGACATCGCCCATCACGGCACAGGTCAGCTCGCGGCCAGGGATGTAGCGCTCCACCATCAGCTCCTCGCCACCCTTCCAGTCCTCGCCCAGGATTTCCTGGGGCGGATGGGACTGGCCGGACTTGACGATGATAATGCCAAAGCTGGAGCCATCGGCCACGGGCTTGACCACATAGGGTGTCGCCATCACATGTGCGCGGCCCACTTCGGCCCGGCTCGCAACCACGTGGTCGGTTACCGGCACGCCGGCGGCCTTGAGCATGATCTTGGCCTGGTGCTTGTCCATGGCCAGCGCCGAGGCCAGCACGCCCGAATGGGTGTAGGGAATGCGCAGGAATTCCAGCACGCCCTGGATGGTGCCGTCTTCACCAAACCGCCCATGCAGCGCGTTGAATGCCACGTCGGGCGCAATCTCGCGCAGGCGCTCGGCGACGTCATAGCCGACATCCACCTCGGTGACCCGGTAGCCTGCATTGCGCAGCGCCGCCGCACACCCGGCCCCGGTGCTGAGCGAAACGGGTCGTTCGTTGGACAATCCGCCCATCAGAACGGCGACGTGCTTGGTCATGGCTTGGTCCTAAAAGTCGTTGCGCGCGCAGAAATGGCCGTCATCACACCGCTCCGGTGAAAACGTCGCCGTCGAGGAATTCCCGGACTTCCTGGCCGGGCAGGAAATGGCCCATGCGGCGGATTTCCCATTTGAGCTCAATGCCCGAATTGGCGCGGACCTTCTTGCGTACAGTCTCACCCAGCGTTTCGATGTCGTGCGCCGTGGCATTGTCGATATTCAGCAGGAAGTTAGCGTGCAGCTCGCTCATCTGGGCGCCGCCGACCCGAAGGCCCCTGCCCCCAGCTGCGTCGACCAGTTTCCAGCTCGAATGGCCTTCAGGATTCTTGAAAGTAGAGCCGCCGGTCTTGGCTTTTGTCGGCTGACTGCTTTCTCTTTTCTCCGTGATTTCTCGCATTTGCTGCAAGATTTCTTCCGGATTTCCTGCAAATCCCTGGTAAACCGCCGAGGTAAACACGGCGCCGCGCGGGCCATTGGACTTGCGGTAGTGATAGCCCATATCGGCATTGGTCAGAGTGATGATCTCGCCCTGCCGCGTCACGGCGCGCAACTCGACCATGCGATCGCGCGTCTCGGTGCCATAGCAGCCGGCATTCATGTAGAGCGCCCCTCCAATGCCACCGGGAATGCCGCGATAGAAGGTCAGCCCGTCAATGCCGGCTTCGGCAGCGGCCGTTGCGACCTTGACGTCGGGCAGCGATACGCCGACGCGGATCCTGTGATCGTCCAGCACCTCGATACCGCCGAAAGCCTTGCCCGAGAGGCGGATCACGACGCCGTCAACACCGCCGTCGCGAATGAGCAGGTTCGAGCCCAACCCGATCACCGTGGTGCGAATATCGGCCGGCAGGTTCTTGAGGAAGAACGCCAGGTCCGCTTCGTCGGCCGGAGTAAAGAACAGCTGCGCCGGGCCGCCGACGCGGAACCAGGTGACTTCGCTCAGCATCTGGTTGGGGATCAGGCGGCCACGGACTTCGGAAATCCATGGGCCCAGTTGGGGGATCAGATCGGGATAGTTCATTTTACGTCCTTGCTCAGCAGCGCGCCGAGTTCAGCCGGCAGCCCCGCGGCCCATGAGGTGATGTTGCCTGCGCCCAGGCACACGACGTAGTCGCCATCGGCCGCGCGCCCGGCAATCAGTTTGGCCAGGTCTTCCGGCTTGTCGAGCACGCGCGCGTCGCGGTGACCGCGCGCGATGATGCGATGCACCAGCTCTTCGTGGGTCACGCCGGGGATTGGCTGCTCGCCTGCGGCATAGACTGGCGCCACGATGACCGTATCGGCATCGTTGAAGCAGGCCGCGAATTCAGCAAACAGGTCGTTGAGGCGGCTGTAGCGGTGCGGCTGCACCACGGCGATGACGTCGCGACGGGTGGACTGGCGCGCGGCTCGCAGCGCCGAGGCGATCTCGACCGGGTGGTGGCCATAGTCGTCGATGACGGTGATCCCGCCCACTTCACCGGTCTTGGTGAAGCGGCGCTTGACGCCCGAAAAGCCCTTGAGCCCCTTGCGGATGGCATCGGCGGGAACGCGCAGCTGGTCTGCCACGGCGATGGCGGCAGTGGCGTTCAGCGCATTGTGCTCGCCGGGCATAGGCAGTTCGAGGCCATCGATGCGCAACTGGGTCAACCGGATGCGATCGCGGATCTCGACCGAGAAATGGCTGACGCCATTGATGGTCTTGAGCTCCACCAGGCGCACGTCGGCCTGCGGATTGGTGCCATAGGTGATGACGCGACGGTCCTGGATTTCACCCACCAGCGCCTGCACGACCGGATGGTCGAGGCACATCACGGCAAAGCCGTAGAAGGGGACGTTTTCGACGAACTGACGGAAGGCGCGCTTGACGCCTTCGAAGTCGCGATAGTGGTCGAGATGCTCTGGGTCGATATTGGTGACGACAGCGACGTCGGCCGGGAGCTTGACGAAGGTTCCGTCGCTCTCGTCGGCCTCGACGACCATCCAGTCACCGCCACCCAGGCGGGCATTGGTGCCATAGGCGTTGATGATGCCGCCATTGATGACGGTCGGATCCAGCTCACCGGCGTCAAGCAGGGTCGCAACCAGCGTCGTGGTCGTGGTCTTGCCATGGGTGCCGCCGATGGCAATCGCGTTCTTGAAACGCATGATCTCGGCGAGCATTTCGGCGCGGCGCACCACGGGCAGCGCACGGGCGCGCGCAGCCATCAGCTCGGGATTGTCTTTCTTGATCGCGGAGGAAATCACCACGACTTCGGCTTCACCCAAGTTTTCGGCCGACTGGCCGATATGGATGGTGATGCCCATGTCGCGCAGGCGCTGCACATTGGGATTGGCCGAGGCGTCGGAGCCCTGCACGATATAGCCCTGGTTGTGCAGGATTTCGGCAATGCCGCTCATGCCAATGCCACCGATGCCGACGAAGTGCACCGGTCCGAGGGTTTCCGGCATATTCATGAGCGAGTTTCCACTTCGAGGTTTTTGCCCGAGAGCATTTCGGCAAGGTCCGCCAGACGTTCCACGGCGTGCGGCTGGCCCAGGGAGCGGGCGGCCGCGGCGGCCTTGGTCAGAGTAACGGGGTCGGTTAACAGGGTCGTGAGGCGAGTGCCTAGAGATTGCGGCGACAGCGTGGCCTGTTCAGCCACCCAGCCGCCCCCCGCAGCCTCCACAACCATGGCATTGTTCTTCTGGTCGGCGTCGAGCGCGCCAGGCAATGGCACCAGGATCGCCGGACGTCCCAGAACGGTCAGTTCCGCAATGGTCGACGCTCCCGAGCGCCCAATGACAAGATGGCTGTTGGCGATGCGCTCCGGCAGGTCGGTGAAGAACGCCGCCAGTTCGACATTCACCTTGGCCTGACGGTAGATTTCGGCGACCCGGTCGAGGTCTTCGGGGCGGCACTGCTGCACGATCTGCAGCCGGTGACGTATCTCGTCCGGCACCTGCGCAATGGCTGATGGCACGATATCGGACAGCGCCTTGGCGCCCTGGCTGCCGCCGAAGATCACGAGGCGGATCGGACCGGTCGTGGTCAATTCGGGATAGTCCGTGCCCGCAACAGCACGCACCCGGTCCCGCACCGGATTGCCTGTCACGACCTTTTCCAGGTTCAGCCCATCGGCAAACTTGGTCTGGGCGAAACTCATCGCTAGCAGGTCAGCAAAACGGCCCAGCGCACGGTTGGCGCGGCCCATCACGGCATTCTGCTCGTGCAGGATGCCGGGAATGCCCCTCAGGTTGGCCGCCACGAAGGGCGGAAAGGTGGGGTAGCCGCCAAAGCCGATGACGCAATCGGGCCGCGAGGCGCCCAGCTTGCCGAACGCCACGGCAATGCCACCGAGAATGGTGAAGCCGGCGGACATGAACTTGATCGGGTTGCCCATCGAGGGCGTCGCCGACGGCACGATGTGGATCTGGCTGGCCGGGAAATCGGCGCCGTAGCTTTCGACGCGATGGTCGGTCATTAGCTCGACGGTATGGCCGCGCCGCACAAGCTCCTGCGCCAACGCCATGGCCGGGAAGAGATGCCCCCCGGTACCACCTGCCATGAGCATGAACTTCTTCATTCTGCGGGCGCCAATGGAGCGACAGCGCTCTTGTAGCTGGGCAGGCCGGTTGCCATGCGTTCCTCGGGCTTGGTGCGTGTCAGGGCGAGCATCAGCCCCATTGCGAAGGCGATGGCGAGCATCGAGGTGCCGCCATAGGAAACGAATGGCAACGTCATGCCCTTGGGAGGCATGAGGTTGAGATTGACCGCCAGGTTGATACCCGACTGCATGGCGAACTGAATGGCCAGTGTCGATGCGGCAAGACGCGCAAACAGGCTCGACTGGCGCTGGGCACCCATCATGGCACGCAGCACGATGAAAGCGATCAGCGCCACCAGCACCATGCAGAACAGGATGCCGAACTCGCCGGCCGCGGCCGAGAACACATAGTCGGCATGGGCGTCGGGGATCAGCTTCTTGGCGATGGATTCACCGGGACCGCGACCGAACCAGCCGCCTTCGAGCAGCGACTGCAGTGCGCGGTCGATCTGATAGGTGTTGCCGCCCCCTTCGGGGTTGAGGAAGGTGTCAATACGGCGCGAAACGTGCGGGAAGAACAGATAGGCGCCAACCAGCAGCGCGCCCGCCGCTCCGGCCAGGCCGAAAATAATGAACCAGGAAATGCCCGACAGGAACAGCAGCACGGCCCAGGTGGCCACGACCAGCGCGGTCTGGCCAATGTCGGGCTGCAACAGCAGCGCGCCCACAATGGCGCCCATCACTAGCGTCGCCAAGATGCGCCCCGGCACGTTGCGATGGATCATCGATTCAGAGAACAGCCAGGCGCCGATCACGGCGAAGGCCGGCTTGACGAATTCGGAGGGCTGCACGGACTGCCCGGCAAAGGAAATCCAGCGCCGCGCGCCCTTTACCTCGGTGCCGAAACGCAGGGTTGCCCACAACAGGATGAGGCTGACCACCAGCGTCAGCAAGGCCGCTAGCCGCGCCTGACGGTGGTTGAGCAGGGATGTGACGATGAGAACCGGCACCGCTGCTAGCGCGAACAGCGCGTGGCGGATGATGAAGAACCACGGCGAAAGCCCGATGCGTTCAGCCACCGGAGGGCTCGCCGCAAAGCTCAGCACCATGCCGCAGGTGAGCAGCAAGATCAGCGCCCCCAGCAATTCCCGGTCAATGGACCACCACCACTCCGCCAGGGGCGTTTTTTCGGCACGGGAGAACATCATGGGAAAGCCGGGAACTCGATACAAACTGCATCGAATTGTAACCACCGATGGTTACCGATTTCCGAACCGATTTGCGTTTTGCGACTCAACCCACAGAAGTGATCGGGCAAAAAATAACCCGCGGATCTGGTCCGCGGGCTAACTTGTTGGCAACGATGCTGTCGGACGACTAGCGCAGCTTGAGGCTCGAAAGACCGATCAGCGCCAGCACGAAGGAAATGATCCAGAATCGGATCACCACCTGGCTTTCAGTCCAGCCGAGATGCTCGAAATGGTGGTGGATCGGCGCCATTCGGAACACGCGCTTGCCCGTGAGCTTGAACGAGGCCACCTGCACGATGACCGACACGGTTTCGAGCACGAAGAGGCCACCCACGATCGCCAGCACGATTTCGTGCTTGGTGGCGACGGCGATGGTGCCCAGCGCGCCACCGAGGGCGAGCGAGCCGGTATCGCCCATGAAAATCTGCGCCGGCGGGGCATTGAACCACAGGAAGCCGAGGCCCGCGCCAATCAGCGCGCCGCACACCACCGAGAGTTCGCCGGTGCCGGGGACGTAATTGAGCAGCAGGTAGTCGGAGAAATTGACGCTACCCACGAGGTAGGCAATCAGCGCGAAACAGGACGCCGCCACCATCACCGGCACGATGGCGAGACCATCGAGGCCATCGGTGAGGTTGACCGAATTGCCCGCGGCCACCACGACGAAGCCGCCAAACAGGATGTAGAAATAGCCCAGGTTGAAGGCCAGGTCCTTGACGAAGGGGAAGAGCAGCGACGTGCCGTAGGCGCCCTGCGCCAGCTGAGAAATCGCGAATGCCGCGATGCCGCCAATCAGCGCTTCAAGCAGCAGGCGCTGCTTGCTGCCGAAGCCCTTGTGGCTCATGCGCTTGACCTTGAGATAGTCGTCGTAGAACCCGATGGCGCCGAAGCCCACCGTCACGAACAGCACCACCCACACATAGCCATTGCTGAGATTGGCCCAGAGGAGCGTCGAAAAAACCGCGCCCGACAGGATCATCAGCCCGCCCATGGTGGGCGTGCCCTTCTTGGTCAGCAGGTGCCCGGCTGGACCATCCTCGCGGATCGGCTGGCCCTTGCCCTGCTTGAGACGCAGCAGCGCGATCATGCCCGGACCGAACATGAAAACGAAGAACAGCGCGGTGATGACGGCGCCGGCCGTGCGGAAGGTGATGTAGCGGAAGACGTTGAACGCGGTTAGCGCGTCACCCAACTGGCCAAGAAAGTACAGCATGTGATGGAGATGTCCTTGTTGGGTGGGATCAGTTGCCTTCGAACCGACGACGAACTCTTTCGACCACGCCCGCCAGCCCCACGCCGTTGGAGCCTTTGACCATAACTGCGTCGCCATAGGCAAGATCGTTAAGCACGATCTCCGCCATCTCGGAGGCCGTCTGTGTATGGGCGGCAACACGTGCCCCGCCCAGCGCCTCTGCCAGCGCGCCCATGGCGGCGCCGACGAGGTAGACGCGGTCCGCGCCCGACGCGATCACAGCAGGCGCCAGGCTCGCATGCAGGCTTGGCGACTGCGGGCCAAGCTCGAGCATGTCGCCGAGGATGACCACTTTGCGGCCCTTTGCCGTCTGGGCGGCGAATACGTCGAGCGCTGCATTCATCGAGGCGGTGTTGGCGTTGTAGCTTTCGTCGATCAGCAGGAGTGGTTTTTCGGCGGGACCGAGCAAGCTTCGCGCCCCCCGCCCTGCCTGCGCACCGAACCCGGCGAGCGCGCGCAGGGCCACGGCGGGTTCAACACCCGCCAGGTAGGCCACGGCCAGCGCCGCTGTCGCATTGGCCACCATGTGGCGGCCGGGCACATTCAGCGCCAGCGTGAAGCGCTCGTCGCCGTATTCGATGGCGGCAAGGCTCCGGTCTGCCGCGGTTTCGATGTCGATGATACGCCAATCGGCGCCCCGCGCTTCGCCATAGGTCACCACATTGGCGATCCCGGCCGCGCGGGCTTCATCGAGCAACACGCCGATCTGCGGGTGGTCGGCATTGAGCACAGCGGTACCGCCGGGCTCGAGGCCGGCAAAGATCTCGGCCTTGGCGCGCGCGATGCCATCGAGCGATCCGAAGGCCTCCAGATGCGCGGGGGCGACGGTGGTGATAACAGCGATATGCGGGCGGACCATCTGCGCCAGCGGGCGGATTTCATCGGGGGCACTCATGCCCATCTCGAACACGCCGAACTGTGCGCTTTCGGGTAGGCGCGACAGCATCAACGGCACGCCCCAGTGATTGTTGAAGCTCTTGATCGAGGCATGGGTTTCGCCCGCCGCCTCGAACACCACGCGTATGGCTTCCTTGGTCGTCGTCTTGCCGACGCTGCCGGTCACCCCGACAATGGTGGCGCGGCTGCGGGCCCGCGCGGCGCGGGCGATGTCACGCAGACCCTCCAGCGCATCCGCCACGACCACCCGCCGCTCCCCTTCGCCCCGGCTGACCAATGCAGCGGCAGCACCGTTTTTCAGCGCGGTATCAACGAAGTCATGCCCATCGAAACGGTCGCCCTTGATGGCCACGAAAAGGGCATTGGGGCCGATCTCGCGCGAGTCGATGGTGACGGAACCAATGGGTGTGGAGGGATCTAGGTCACTCGAGCCGCCAGTGGCGGCGAGGATTTCCGAGATGGTGTACAGGGACTGGGTCATGGCTGATTATTGCCGCTAGCTCGATCTGGCACCTCCCCCGGGACGGGGGAGGTTTGGAGGGTGTCGCCCGGCGCACTTGGCAACATGCGGCTTTACCCCTTGATGGCCTCCGCGACCACTTCATGGTCGGAGAAGTGATGCTTGGTGGTGCCGATGATCTGGTAATCCTCGTGGCCCTTGCCGGCAACCAGCAGAACGTCGCCGGGCTTGAGCGCCTTCACCGCGTCGGTAATGGCCGTCTTGCGGTCGGCAATCTCGCGCGCGCCCTTGGCCGCCGCGAGAATTTCCGACCGGATGGTGCGAGCATCTTCGGTACGTGGATTGTCGTCGGTCACAATCACGTCGTCGGCCAGCTCGGCGGCAATGGCGCCCATCTGGGGCCGCTTACCCTTGTCCCGGTCGCCGCCGCAGCCGAACACGACCGAGAGCTTGTTCTTGGCGTAGGGGCGCAGCGAATTCAGGGCCGTCTTGAGCGCGTCAGGGGTATGCGAATAGTCGACAAAAATCGCCGCGCCATTGTGCTCGGCCACCAGCTCCAGCCGGCCCTTGGCGCCCTTGAGCTCGGTCAATGCGGAGAATGCCTGCGCCTTTTCTACGCCGCTCGACATGGCAAGCGCCGCCGCGATCAGCGCATTGCTGACCTGGAACTCGCCGGTCAGCGGCAGGTGGAAGCTGGTCTTTTCGCCGATATGGCGCACTTCGACGCGCTGGCCATAGCCTTCGGTCTTGATCGAGAGAATTTCGATATAGGCGCCCTCGCGGCCCACAGTCAGCAGGGTCGAGCCATTGCCGAGCGCGGCGAACATGAAAGCCTCATGCTCTGGATCATCGACGTTGACCACCGCCGGGCCACCATCGACCAGCAGGTCGGTGAACAGCCGCAGCTTGGCATTGCGGTATTCGTCCATGTCCTTGTGGTAGTCGAGGTGGTCGCGGCTTAGATTGGTGAAAGCCACAGCCTCGAAATGCATGCCATCGAGACGGCGCTGGTCGAGCCCGTGGCTGGATGCTTCCAGCGCCACGTGGTCGATGCCCTGCGCCTTGAGCGCGCGCATCGACTGATGCAGCGTCCGCGAGTCAGGGGTGGTGAGGCTACCATCGATATGGCGGGTTGCCGTATCGACGCCAAGCGTGCCAACGCTGGCGCCCGGAATGCCGGCATAAGTCCAGATCTGGCGCACGAAGGAGGCGACCGAAGTCTTGCCATTGGTGCCGGTGACCGCAACGGTGATTTCCGGCTGCGGCTCAAAAATGCGCGAGGCGGCACGGGCATAGGAAGCCCGCACATCCTTAACGATAATGACGGGCACGCCCGGATCGCCGACCGGAGCAGTGTCGGTAACGATGGCCAGCGCGCCGCGCTTGACGGCGTCGGGCACGAACTGGTTGCCATGCACGTTCAGGCCCGGCAGCGCGAAGAAGATGTCCCCGGGCTCGATCCGGCGGCTATCGGAGTTGAGACCGAAAACCGCGCCCAATCCCTTCTTGGGACGGGCGCCGGAGCCTTCGAGCAGCTGTGTTACACTGAGTGACACGGTTGGGAATCCTTCGGGATCAAAAGTCTAGCGAAGTTCAGGAGGCGTGAGGTTCCTGTCCAGAACCTCGGAGAAATCGGGGGCAATGCCCAGCATCGGCGCAACGCGCTGAATGATGCGCCCGGTGACCTGGCCCGCATTCCAGGCGGCGGTGACGCCAGACTGCGGGTTTTCGGCCTTGGGCTCGTCGACCATGATGATCATGGCATAGTGCGGATTATCCATCGGGAAGACGGAGCCGAAGAAATTGGTGTTTTTTGCGGACGAATAGCGGCCGTCCACCACCTTCTCGGCCGTACCGGTCTTGCCGCCGACGCGATAGCCCTGCGCCAGCTTGTTGGCCTGCGTCGCGCCGCCTTCAGTGGCGTTCAGCCGGAACAGATAGCGAAGGTCAGCGCTGGTCGAGGGCTTGATCACCGGACGATAGAGCTTCTGCGCTTCGGCTAGATCACGCCGATACAGGGTCGGCGGAACATAGTTGCCGCCGTTGACGAAAGCCGAATAGGCCGTGACCATGTGGAGCGGCGTAACCGACAGGCCGTGGCCGAACGAAGCCGTTGCCGCCGACACTTCCGAGAAGCTCTTGGGGACCGACGGCAGGCGCATTTCCGGCAGCTCGAACGGCACGCGCTCGTCAAAGCCCAGCCGGTTCAGGAACGCGCGGTAATTGTCCTTGCCCATCGCCTGCATGATACGGATCGTGCCGATGTTGGACGAGTATTTGAATACTTCCGGCAGGCTGAGAATGCGGTGCTTGCCGCGATAGTCGTCGATGGTGTAGCGGCCAAACCGCACGCCGAAACGGGCGTCGAACTGGTCGTTGATCGACACTGCGCCGGAGTCGAGCGCACCAGCCAGCGTGACAGCCTTGAAGATCGAGCCCGGCTCGAAAATACCGGCCGTGATGCGGTTGAAGCTGTCCTTGACCAGCGCCGTGGCCGGCTCGTTCGGGTTGAAATCGGGCACCGAGGACATGGCGATGATTTCGCCGGTCCGCACATCCATCATGACGCCCGCGGCCGCGATGGCCTGATAGCGCGTCATGGCGTCCACCAGCTGCTGGTGCATCACATGCTGCACGCGCATGTCGACCGACAGTTCCACCGGCGCCAGCGCATTGCCGCGCGCAAGACCGAGCTCCTGCAACAGGGCAACGTCCTGCACGTCCATGTGCTTTTCGATGCCGGAAATGCCCTGGTTGTCGATGTTGGTCGACCCCAGAATGTGGCTGGCCTCGGTCATGCCGGGATAGAAGCGCTTGGACTCTGTGATGAAGTCGATGCCCGGAATGCCCAGGCGCATCACGCGATCCTGGATAGCAGGCGAAAGCTCGCGCTGCACCCACACAAAACCCTTGTCGCCGGTCAAGCGGTTGCGCAGCCAGTCTTCGCTGAGATCGGGCAGCACGGTGCGCAACTTCTGCACGGCTTCTTCAACGTCGATGATGCGGCGTGGCTCGGCGAACAGCGACGGAACGCGGATATCGACCGCCATTTCGAGGCCATTGCGATCCAGGATCGGCGGGCGCGTTGCGGTGATGACGTCGCGGGCCTGCCCTTCAATCGTGGAGTCGGGGACGACCATGCCCAGCTGAACCAGCCGCCCGCCGACCAGCGCAAAGCCGAGCGCCATCGCCAGCACCATCCAGCGGATGCGCGCCTGCGTGAGGTTGCCGCGCACCTTGCGCGCGCCATCGAGCGAAATGGTTGGCCCGAAATTCTCGGTGGTCACAGCCATTATTCGATCCCCTCCAGTTCGAGGATGGCGTCGATCGGATCGATGCCGGCCTCCAGCGACTCGAACAGGGAGTCCAGGGCGTGAGTATTCGGTTTGGCCGGACGCATCGGCAGCGCATCGAAGGCGCCGAACTGCTCCTGCTTCACCGGAGACAGCGCCAGCGCTAGCTCATGGCGCTGCACGATCGGGTCGATATAGCCCGGCTGGCCCAGCACGGCCTCGTCGGCCTTGAGCAGCGAGAGCTCACCTTCCTGGGTATCGATCAGCGCAATCAGCGCCGTCCGCTCGGTCGCGGTGTTCTCGATGGAGAACTTGAGCGCATAGACGCCGGCCAGCATCAGGACGCTGGTGAAAATCAGGATAATATTGATATTGCGGATCATTCGGCGCCCCGCACCTTGGGAACACCCAGCCCATCGAACCGCACGGCGCGCTCTGGAGCGCCGGACCGGGTCGCGGCACGCAGTATCGACGAGCGCGCACGCGGATTGCGGGCCAGTTCGGTTTCACCGGGCTTGACCGCCTTGGCGACCTCGACCCAGCGCCGCTCTTCGGTAACCACCTGCGGCAGGTGCCGCGACTGGGCGGGACCGCCCTTGTCGGGATCGAAGAACCGCTTGACGATGCGGTCTTCCAGCGAATGGAACGTTACGACGGCCAGCCGCCCGCCCTCCGCGAGCAGGCGCTCGGCCGCGAACAGCGCCTCGACCAGCTGGTCGAACTCGGCATTGACGGCGATGCGCAGGGCCTGGAACGAGCGCGTTGCCGGATGCGGATCACCCGGCTTGCGGCCGATAGCCTTCTCGATGATCTTGGCCAATTCAAGCGTTGTCTCGATCGGCGCCAGCTCGCGCGCTGCCACGATGAACTGGGCGATGCGACGCGATTTGCGTTCCTCGCCAAAGGCATAGAGCAGGTTGGCAAGCTCTTCGGTCTCGAGGCCATTGACCAGATCAGCGGCGCTTTCGCCCTGCCCGCTCATACGCATGTCGAGCGGCCCCTCGCGCATGAAGGAAAATCCGCGCTCGGCCTGATCGAGCTGCATCGAGGACACGCCGATATCGAGCACGACGCCGTCAATCGGCCCATGCTCGGCCGCCAGGGTATCCAGCTCGGAAAACGTGCCCGGAACGAAAATGAAGCGGCCTTCGAACTCGGCCATCAGCGCATCGGCGAACGGCTTCACATTAGGGTCGCGATCAATGGCAATGACGATGGCGCCAGCTTCGAGCAAGGCACGCGAATAGCCGCCCGCCCCGAACGTGCCGTCGACGATGCGCTTGCCGTCAAGCGGCGACAAAGCGGCGAGAACCTCGTCCAGCAGGACGGGCACGTGCGGTCCGCCAATCTGGCTGGGTTCGGGCATCGAACGCTTGCCCATAAAGACTACTACTCCACTCCCGGCACCAAGCCGGATCGTAAACTTCCGGCCACTTTGACTACTGACGCTTAAGATTCTGTTTCCCATGCGGCGGCAGGCGTAAATATGAAGTCGCCGCAGCAGGAAAGGCCCGGCTAGCCCGCTGGCGACAGCTCGACGACCACGTCGCCTGCCTTGCGTTCGGTATCAACATAGCGATGGGCGTCCGCGACCTCGGACAACCTATAGCGCCGGTCGACCACCGCCCGCACTACACCGGCCACGATGAGATCGCGCAGCAGCGCCATGTCGGCCAGCTTGTCGGCCACCGGGCGCAGGCCCGTCGTGGCCAGTCTGGCGCGCCTCGCGCTCCGATGCGTTGTGAGCATCTGCCAGAATATCGCCGGGCTCAGCACCGTGGTGAGGTAAATCCCGCCCGGCTTCAACGCGCGTTTGCTGCGCGCGAAGCTGCTCTTGCCGACGGCATCGAAAATCACGTCATAGCCGTTATCGGCCTGAGTAAAGTCGGCCTTAGTGTAATCGATGACGTGATTTGCGCCGAGGCTTTGCACCAGCGCGCCGTTTCGCCCGCTGCACACCCCGGTCACTTCGGCGCCGAAATGCCGGGCCAGTTGCACTGCCATCGCCCCGATGCTGCCCGAAGCGCCATTGATCAGCACGTGATCGCCCGGCCTGACCTGCCCCTCGTCACGCAGGAACGGCAGGGCGGTGAGAAAGCTGTAGCTCATTCCAGCCGCCTCGCCGGCGTCGAGCCCGGCCGGGCGCTGGATGATCGCTGCCGTATCGGGCAGGCAGACATACTCCGCGGCGCCGCCAAGGCTGGTCCCCACCGAGCCAAACACCGCATCGCCCACTTTGAACCGGGTGACGCCCGCCCCTATCGCTTCCACCACCCCGCCGATGTCGGAGCCAAGCACAGGGCTTTTTGGCCGCAGGAAGCCGGCGAACAGCCGGATGATAAAGGGATCGGCCTTGCGGAAGGCCGTGTCGGCAAGGGTCACGGTGAACGCCTCGACCCGGATCAACACCTGGTTTGGACCGGGCACGGGCTTGGGCACATCCTGGATTTCGAGCACTTCGGGGCCGCCATAGCGGCGCTGCGTCACGATCTTCACCTGCATTCTCCCATGCGTTGCCGCTGACCGGCGCGACATGCGCGCGGCCTGACGGGCTTGCTTTCCATGAAACGTCTAGTGCGGTATCAGTCTTGCGCGGCTTCGGGCGGCGCCCACTGGAACACCTGCTCCAGCGGCAGCTTGAAGGCGTCGGCGATGCGGAAGGCCACTTCCAGCGACGGCGAGTAACGACCCTGCTCGATGGCAACAATGGTCTGGCGCGTCACCCCTACCCGCTCGGCCAGCGCGGCCTGGGTCATCTCCCCGGCGTTGAAGCGCAGCACGCGAATAGTGTTGGTGATCCCCGGCTGTCCCTTACCCATGGCTCAGCCAACCCGGTAGTAATAGAGCTGCAGCGCGGCATTGACCGTTCCGCCGATCATCGGCGCACCGAACAGGGCGTAGACGGCAAAGATCGGGTCGGCGCCAAAGGCCAGCGGAAACAGGGCCAAAGCCGCCGCCACCGATGTGAAAATGCCCGCCATGCGCAGGCTCTTGGCGTCGATGGCCACGTCGCGCTCGTCATCGGGCTCGGCCTTGAATTCCTCACGCCGGACAATCGAGACTACGATGGTGGTGATGATGGTCGCCACGATGGTGAAGACGATCACCGCGCCGATGACCCAGAGCAACTTGGCCGCCACGCTGGCCACTGTGGCTCCAACCAGCCCGCCATTGAGCCCGTCATAAACCAGCCAGATGCTGACCAGCACCTGCCCCACCAACTGAATGCCAGCAATCATTTCCTTGTATGTCATCGCCCGCTCCCGCAGTTCCACGCCGCAGAAGTATGCTCAATCATACACAATGTCAATTTTTTCATACATCACGTCGCAAATAAGCGACTTTGATGGATTTGGGCGCAGTGGGGAGGAAAACAGCCAGGAGGTAAACGCCAGTTGACCTATAAGCCGGGTTCTGTAGGGTCGAAGACCGAGGTCTTCGACGTGGTGACCATTCATCTGTGGCGCCTGTTGCCAGGACGCTCGTGCAACCAACCCGGATGATCTGGCCTCAAAACTGGCTGGGGCCGAAGCCCCGCGTCATCCCTATTTGGTCTTGCTCCCGGTGGGGTTTACCGTGCGATCCCTGTTGCCAGGCACCCGGTGCGCTCTTACCGCACCCTTTCACCCTTACCGATCCGAAGACCGGCGGTTTACTTTCTGTGGCACTTTCCCTGGGGTCGCCCCCGCCGGCCATTAACCGGCACCGTGTTTCGAAGGAGCCCGGACTTTCCTCCAGCAGCAGGTTACCCCACTGCCAGCGGTCACCCGGTCAACTGGCTGGCGTGTTGTGATGGAGCGCGCCTATGGCGTCAAGACATTCGCAGCGTCATTCCGCAGGCGCGATGCGAGGTCAGGCGCTCGCGGGGCTCGTCAGCAACGGACGCTGCGGCGGCTTGGTCAGCGCCTGATAGGCCAGGTTGATCGACTTCATGCGCGCTGTCGCGATGTCGATCAGGTCCTCGGGTACGCCCTTGGCGATCAGGCGATCGGGGTGATGCTCGGCGACCAGCTGGCGATAGACCCGGCGGATTTCGGCAGGATCGGCATTATGCGCCAGGCCCAGCACCGCATAGGGATCGACACCGGCCTCCAGCTGCACATGCTGGCTGGCCAGCTGCTCGAAACGCGCATCGTCAAAGCCGAAAATGTCGCTGACCGACTTGAGGTAATCGAGCTCGGACTCATGCACCATGCCGTCGGCGGTCGCGATGTAGAACAGGCTGTCGAGCACATGCTCGAGCGTATCGGGGCTGTCGGCGAAAAAGCGCGAGACCTTGCGGGCATAGGCATCAAAGCCGGCCACGTCCTGCTTGGCGAGGTTGAACACCCGCGCCACCTGGTCCTCGTGCCCGGCAGCGATCTCGACGGTCGCGCGGAAAGCCCGCTCTTCCGACGCGGTCACCGCACCATCAGCCACGGCCATTTTGGCGGCGAGCGCAATCAGCGCCAGGGTGAAAGCGGCATCCCGCCCACCCGGCAGCCAGTTATCAGGGTCGAGCGCGTTGGCCAGCGATCCCGCCAGCCCCGTGCGCTGGCTGAACGAGCCAACCAGGTCGCCCAGTCTTTGCCACATGTCAATCTTCTCTTCGGGCAATGTGCAATCCGCAAACTTCAGCGGCCAGCGACGCCGCCAAGCCAAAGGTGATTTGCCCGAAGTTTAGCTGTTGCCCTTCGCCGGGTCCACCGCTGCGCGCACATGGCCGCTACGCGTCAATGCGGCCACGACCTTGTCCGCCATGGTGTCGCACCGCTTGCCGTCGAACGGAAAAGCCTCGGCAAACGAACCCTCTACCCGCGCTTCAATGATCCGCCGCAACTGCCCGCGGGCCCGATGCAGCCGCGTTTTTACCGTCTCCACCTTCACGTCAAGGTGTTCGGCAATCTCGGCCAAAGTCATCCCCTCGACGTCCCGCAGCACGAAAACGACGCGAAACGCCTCGGGCAAGGTATCGATGGCAGCTTCGATCAGATTGCGCATTTCGGTCCTGCTGACCTCACTGTCGGCGGCCAATGGCATAAGGGAAATCGGGAAGCGGGCCGACCAGCCGGCATCGGCTTCCATGGCTGTATCGATGGCTTCCAGTTCGGCCTGCGGTCGCCGTCGCCGCACCCGGCTGAGGGCATCATTGAGCGCGATCCGGGTGATCCAGGTCGAAAACCGGGCATCCTCGCGAAAGCCGTCGAGCCGAGTGAAGGCAGAGACATAGCTCGCCTGCACCACATCCTCTGCCTCGGCATCGTCACGCAGCACGCCCCGCGCCACCCGGAACAAGCGTTGATTGTTGGCCTTGATCAGGGTGCGGATCGCCGCCTCGTCACCCCGCCGCGCCCGGCCCACCAGTAGGGCTTCGCTGGTGGCATCTGCGGTGGCGGCGGCAGGCATATTGTCGAGCATCATCGCTCACTCCATCCTCACCTGCCCTGCCGCCATGATCGCATCGACCTTGGGCAGGTTGGCCAGCGCCACGTCGGGCAGCCCGGTCAGTTTGGCATCCACCTCGACATCGGGGTAAGGCTCGCCCGTCGGTTCGCCGACGATGATCCTGCCAACCATGCCCGCATGCTCATGCGGCACGCAGTAAAAATCATACACCCCGGCCACGGACAGAGTCACTTCGAAGCTCTCGCCTGGCAGCAGGTAGTCCGAGTCCCAGGGCTCGGCGCCCTCGGGAATTCTGGCCTGCCGCCCATAGAGCGTTGGGTGATAGGCCGTTGCCGTGTGGGAATTGCCCTTGTCGGTATTGGTCCAGCGGATCGTCGTTCCCGGCGCCACCAGAAGGCCAACCGGATCGAACCAGACATGAGAGCCATCAGGCCGTCCGCTCATGGCGATCTCGACCCGGTCGGCTGCCCACACCAGCCTGGGCCCAACGATGAGGGCGGCCGCTGCCGCCCCCAGAATGATGCGCCGCGTAACCATCACTCGGCCACTTTGGCTTCATCGGCGACGGGCACATGCCACAGCACCACATGGATATGGGGCTCTTCGACGCCGGGATGGCCTGCATTGTAATAGACGTCGACATGATCGACATCGCCGCCCGGCGCCGCCAGGTTATCGAAGCTGTTTTCGGCATTGAGCTTGGACATGGGCAGCATGTAGATCGTGCTGACCAGCGCCCCATCATGGTCATAGGCCAGGAACGGGCCGGCCGGGAGCGTCGCGGGATCGACGAACAACTGCCCCATGCCCGGCAGGAAGTCGGGCAGCTTCACAAGGCCACTGACAGCGGCAAAGGGAGCGGCCGGGGGAGACTTGGCGATATCGGCGGGAACGTCATGCGCCAGCACCGGCACAACCATCGCAGCCAGCATCAGGCCGGCAAGGCCAATCAACTTCATTTTGCATCTCCAGGTTGGCGGCGGGGCGATCTGTCCCGCGCTACCCATTGGATGCAGCTAGTGTCGAAAAGTTCCCGGCACCGCGATCAGTTCAGGAACGGGTAGAAGCTCTCGTTGCTCGGCCCGATCACCCGGTCGCGCTGGCGCGGGCGCGTGGGGGCTTCATCAAGAAAGAACCCGCCCTGCTGGTAGTCCGAACTCGTCTGGCGCTCGCGCGCGGCGAGGAATTCCGAAAGCGGACCGCTTTCCCAGTCTTCGAGATCTTCAGCGGTCACATTGCCGCCGGGCACAACAACCGCCTGCTGCGGCGGCACCACAACTGCCTGCTGCGGCGGCACCACCACCGCCGGGGGCGGCACAATGGCAACCGGCATTGGACGCATCGACAGCGGCATGGGTATCGGCGCCACCTTGGGGATCGCCGCTACCTGCACCGGGTCAGTCACAACAGGCGCGGGGGTCGTGGTGATCACCGGACGCGTGGGCGTGGTTGCGGTCTGCGCCGGCGCGGCGGGTGCATCGCCACCGCTGATATAGCTGGGAAGCGGCCGGCCGCCCTGCACGAACTTGTCGACCACATCGGCGGTCTGCGCCTGCGGCGTGCTGACGGGATCAGCAGCAGGCTTGGCCGGCGCGACAACAGCCGTCTCGGTCGCTTCGGGAGGCGGCGTGACCGGCGCCCGCGCTGCAGGCTCGATCACTGCGACCTGGGGCGCCTCATCGCCAAACTTGCCGGATACGTAGTCGGCAAGAGGCACGCCGACAACGAGCGCAACACCTGCCCAGGCGAGGCCATTGAGAATGCGGCGGTCGATCTGCATGGTTCACGTCCCGATATGCTCGGCCCCGTAGGGGCAATTCCAATGGTCCTGCAATGCAACGGGCAAGCTGAACCGAAGCTGAATGAGCTATTTCAGCTCCCGGCCATGTGGGCCGGGATGCTGATGGCACCAGAACATGGTGAACAGATGGTTAAAATCGGGCAACGGGCGATCACGCCTCCGGCCGCAACCCCAGGATCCGCCCCAGCGCCAGCGCCAACGGCGAGCGGTTGTGGGTATAGATGTGGAACTCGGTGACGCCCTCGTCGAGCAGTTCCGTCACCTGCTCGGCCGCAACGGCCGATGCAACCAGCGCGTGAGTTTCCGGATCCTCGTCGAGCCCGTCGAACCGCTCGGCAAGCCAGGCCGGGATCGACGTCCCGCACCGGCTGGCGAAGTTCGAAATCTGCTTGAAGCTGTGGATCGGCTGGATGCCCGGCACGATGGGCGCGGTAATGCCCGCCGCACGCGCCCGCTCCAGATACCGCAGATAATCGGCATTGGAGAAGAACATCTGCGTCAGCGCGCGGGTAGCCCCGGCGTCGATCTTGCGTTTGAGATTGTCGATCTCGTTTTCCCAGCTTGGGCTCTGCGGGTGCCGCTCGGGATAGGCCGACACCGAGATATCGAAGTCGCCGATGCGGCGGATGCCCTCGACCAACTCGATCGCATTGCGATAGCCCTCTGGATGGGGCGTGAACGGGTGGCCGACGCCTTCCGGCGGATCGCCGCGCACGGCCACGATGCGGCTCACGCCGGCTTCCTGATAGCCGCGCACCACGGCATCAACCTCGTCGCGCGATGCACCGACACAGGTCAGGTGCGCGGCGGCATCGACGCCCGTCTCGGCCTTGACGCGGCTCACCATGCGCAGCGTGCGCTCACGGGTCGTGCCGCCGGCGCCATAGGTCACCGAGACGAAACGCGGACGCAGCGGCGCCAGCTTGTGCATGGTGTCCCAGAACTTTTCTTCCATGACGTCGGTCTTGGGCGGAAAGAACTCGAAGGAAATCTCTAGCGGCGATCGCTGGTCTGCAGTCTTGCGGCTGGCGCGAATGTTGTCGTCGATCATTGGTCTATTCCGTTCAAGTCTTGTCGCTGAGGCGCCACAGGCAAACCGTCAGCCCACCTTCGTCATTGTTGCTGGGGAATTCGCGCACGGCAGTCACCGTGAGGTTCGCCGCGGCGGCCCAGCCATTCATTTGCGCCTGCGACAGGCCCAACCGGCGGTGGGCATGCGCGCTGCGCAGAAATTCGAGATCGTGGGGCGCGAAATCCACGATGATCATCTCCCCGCCCGGCTTCAGCAGCCGCCGGGCATGGGCCAGCATTCGACCGGGATCGTCGAAATAGTGCAGCACCTGATGGATCACGATCACATCGGCGGGCCCGGCGGTGAGATCGACATCGCCGATATCGCCCAGCCGCACCTGCGCGTGGGCAATGCCCGAACTCGCCAGGCGCGATCGCGCCACTGCCAGCATTTCACGGCTCGAGTCGATGCCGATGCCGCGCTTGTAGGTGCCCGCCAGGACCTCGAGCATGCGCCCGGTGCCGGTGCCCAGATCAATCAGCGTATCGACCTTGCGGTCGCCCAGTTCCTCGACCACCGCGGCCTCGACGGCCTCTTCGGGCACATGCAGGGTCCGCAGCAGGTTCCAACTGCCTGCCACCTTGTCAAAATATTCGCTGGCCTGCGCCTGCTGCCCGGCGCGAACCGCCTGCTGGCGCTCGATATCGCGGCGGCGCTCGGGATCGACATCATCGACCCGCTCGATCAGCCACTGCGCCAGCGCTGCGCCATCTCCCTCGGCGGCAAGCCCGTAATAGGCCCAGGCGCCTTCGGCATTGCGCTCGATCAGTCCCGCATCGGCGAGCAGCTTGAGATGCCGCGACACACGCGGCTGGCTCTGCTTGAGGATCTCCGTCAGATCCTTGACCGAATGATCGCCATCGGCGAGCAGCGCCAACAGGCGCAGCCGGGTACCTTCACCCGCCGCCTTGAGCACACCTACCAAGTGATCGAGTTCAGCCATGGAACCTCGCGAGACATAAAGATGTCTTTATATCTCGATTTCTAGCGAGGTCCAGTCGATTCTTGCGCGGGGCTTAGCTGGCTTGCAGGCCCATTGTTTCGCACAGCTTCGCCATTGCGCTGCCGGGCTCCGGCAAAGGCATGTCCGCGCGGCCGCGCCGGGTCATCTGGCTGCGCCACACATGCACGGCCAGGGTCCGTTCGGTCACATATGGCTCGAGCGAACTGCCTGCCTGCATCAGGCTGCTGACCTTCTCATAGGGCACGGGATAGAACACATCCTGCGGCTGGATCTGCCCGATCCCGAGGCGTTGCGTGTGATAGGTCAGCGCTGCCGGTCCCGTGGCGCCATACTGCATATGCTCGGGCGGAACGTGGATGCCGATGAGGCGCTTGGCGGCCACCTCGAAGCGCCGCAGGGGCGACAGATGCGGCTCCAACAGCGGCCGGTCCTTGTTCTCGAAGATGTCGAGCATGGCGCGCAATAGCGCCGATCCGGCCGGCAGTCGCAGCACCGCGCCATTGACCGACCCCGGACGCTCATAGCCCAGAATGTAATCGGGCAGCCCCACCAGCGGCCGCAGGCAGATCATATCAAGGTCGGCCCAGATTCCCTTCTCGGCGGCCATCAGGCTGGCGCGGAAATAGTCGGAAAACACACCCGGCGTGCCGCGATCCTTGTAGAAAACCAGCGCTTCCCGCGGCAGGATTTCTGCGGCATCGCACGCCACGGCGCCCGCCGGCAGGTCGGCGATGGGATCATAGCTATAGATTTCGACGCGATGACCCTGCCGCATGAAGGAAATCGCCGACAGCTGTTCAAGCCAGCTTATCGGGCCATGCCAGAAGGTTGCGATAGTGGGCAGGGACATGGATCAAGGCGCTCTGATAGATCGTCCCGGCACGGGACGACCGTCTCTTCCCACAGCACTGCCCTGTCTGCAAGCAATCAGGCGTTGACCGAGTCCCGCTCTTCGGTGACAGCGCGCTTGCGGAAGGAATGGGCGCGCCAGAGCTCGAAAATGCCCACAGCCTCGTCCTTGTCGATGGCCTCGAAGCGGCTGAGCACCATCAGCTTGTCGCCTTCGCTCGGCAGGTCGCGCCAGGGCAGCGTGGCCACGATGGCCTCGAACAGGTCCGGTGTCAGCCCGGCGGCCTTGAGCGCGACGGTGATCGCCACATAGTCCTGGCCGGCTAGCCATTTCACGAAGACCTCAGGCCCGATCTGCAAGATCACTGTCAGCGCGGCGGCGGCGTGGTGGCCGTAACCAAAGCGAGCAAAGCGCGCCAGCGCCCGGTCGTCGAGCTGCTTGCGATCGCTCAGCGCCTTGACCTGGTTGTAGGCGACCTTCCATTCGGTCGCCGAGAAACCGGCGCGGTTGCGCATGCGATTGTAGACGACGGCGTTGACCTTGCCGGCCGCAACCGGGTCGATGCCCCGGTTCACCTGACCCAGCGTCTCCAGCACCTTGCTGGCCACCGAGTCGATCTCGCCGCGCAGCGACTTCCAGTCGATCTCCGGGCGGTTGCGCAGGTCGGCAGCAATCTCAGCGTCGCGGCTGGCGCGTTCCACCAGCTTTTCCAGCGTCGCCTTATCGAATTCGGCCGAGCTATTGCGCACGAGACGCACCACGGAGGGCTTGGCCCCGTGCTCGACAATCGCCTCGCCCACCCGCTCGGCCACATTGGCGCGGCTGGCAATGGCGATGCGGTGCTCTTCGCTCTGGCGACCGATAATGTCGATCAGGTCGTCGTCGGACAGGACGCTCGAGAATTCGAGCAGTGGCTTGGCGACCTCGATGTCGTCATTGGCCAGTTTGACCACCACCGTACCGGGCGCCCGCTCAAGCGGGGCCAGCAGCTTGGCGACATGGGCACGGGCCTCGACTTCGACGAGCTCGGCCAGCTGGCACAGAACCTCGTCATATTGGGCAACCTGGTCGTCGTCGCATCGGTCGGAAACATAGCTGAACAGCTGCGCCATGTTGCGGAACAGCTGCTCGCGCTCGGAGTGATTGTCATCACCATTGAGCACGCGAAAACTCGAAAACGCCCGCTGGCTCAGATCAAGCTCGCTCATTCGCGTATACTCCCGGCTTCTGCCGCAACTTTGGACCCTGACGATGCACAGACACCTGCTTGCGGGTGCTGAAAGCCAGGAAGTGTATTTGATACAAATCTTATCGATGCGCGCGAGCAAAAAAAAGCGCCGGACCCGAAGGCCCGGCGCAGATGGTTAAGAGACAAAAATCCTATTCGGCTGCGGCAGACTTTTCCTGCTGCGAGATCGTGTCTGCAGCGAGGTTTTTCGCCAGGGCCGCCCGCACGCCAGCGGCGTAATCGGGGTGGATCTTCTCGAAGTGGCCGAGCTGACGCTCGACGATATGCTGGGGAACGCCACCCATCGCCGCAGCGATATTGGAGAACAGGCGACCCTTCTGGGCATCGTCGAACAGGTTGAACAGCGCACGCGGCTGCACATAGTCGTCGTTGCCTTCGCGGTGGCTGAAGCGGCCGGCATCACCCACGATACGCAGCGGCGGCTCTTTGACCAAAGGATCTTCCACCGGCGCACCGGCGATCGAGTTCGGCTCGTAATACACGTCCGGATTGCCGGTCTGGATGCCACCGAAGAAGTTCATCGCGCCGTCCTTGACGTAGCTGCGAACCGGGCACTTCGGTGCGTTGACCGGCAGTGCTTCATAGTGGGTGCCAATGCGGTGACGGTGCGCGTCGGCATAGGCGAACAGGCGCCCCTGCAGCACGCGGTCCGGCGAATAGCCGATGCCCGGAACCTTGTTGGACGGCGAGAACGCTGCCTGCTCGATTTCGGCGAAATAGTTGTCGGCGTTGCGGTTCAGCTCGAAGTAACCGACGTCGATCACCGGATAGTCCGCATGCGGCCAGACCTTGGTCAGGTCGAACGGGTCATACGGGGTCTTGTCAGCGTCCAGCTCGGGCATGATCTGGATCTGCACGTTCCAGCGCGGGAACTCGCCCTTCTCGATGCCGCCAAACAGCGCTTCCTGGTAGCCTTCGCGGGTCTTGCCGATGACCTGCTCGCCTTCGGCGTTCGTATAGAACTTGTGGCCCTGCTGGGTCTTGAAGTGGAACTTCACCCAGAAGCGTTCACCATTGGCGTTCCAGAACGAATAGGTGTGCGAGCCGTAGCCGTTCATGTTCATCGGGGTGACCGGCAGGCCACGATCCGACATCAGGATGGTCACCTGGTGCAGCGCCTCGGGCGACAGCGACCAGTAATCCCACATCGCGGTTGCCGAGCGCAGGTTGGTGCGCGGGTGACGCTTCTGGGTATGGATGAAGTCCGCAAACTTCATCGGATCACGGATGAAGAACACCGGAGTGTTGTTGCCAACCAGGTCCCAGTTGCCTTCTTCGGTGTAGAACTTCAGCGCAAAGCCACGAACGTCGCGCTCATGGTCGGCCGCACCCTGCTCGCCCGCAACGGTCGAGAAACGGGCCAGCATCGGGGTAACCTTGCCCTTCTGCAGCACCTTGGCGATGGTGTATTTGGACAGGTCTTCGGTGATGTGGAGTTCACCGAATGCGCCCCAGCCCTTGGCGTGCACGATGCGCTCAGGAATGCGCTCGCGGTTGTGGTGGGCCATCTTTTCGATCAGCTGGTAGTCCTGCAGCAGCACGGGGCCGCGCGGACCAGCGGTTTCGGAATTCTGGTTGTCGGAGATCGGGGCACCGCCCGTGGTGGTCATTCTAGGATTGTCGGACAATTCTTGATCCCTTTAACGATTCTAAACTGGATTGCCCCCTTCTGCCCCTTCTCGAGCGATTAGGCAAATTGATTGATCCTCTGGTTATGATAAGCTGCGCCTATCATGATAATTTCGCTCAAGCAGATGCGCTATGCCGCCGCCGTTGCCGAAACCGGCCATTTCGGTCGTGCCGCTATCGCGTGCAACATCAGCCAGCCCGCCCTTAGCCAGCAGATCCACGCCATCGAAGAGCTGTGTGGCATTCCCCTGTTCGACCGCCTCAAGGGCGGCGTGCGCCCTACCCCGTTCGGCGCCGAACTCATCGCCCGCGCCCGCCTCGTGCTCGAAAGCGCCGAGGCCCTGGACGCCTTCGCGCAGGGTCATGCCGGCCAACCCGAGCGCGCCATCCGCTTCGGACTGATCCCCACGGTGGCGCCCTATCTCCTGCCCGAGATTTTCCCCGCGCTGACAAGCGGCCTGCCCGGCCTCGATTTCACCGTCAGCGAAAACCGCACCGAAGCGCTGATTGCCGGCCTGCTCGACGGCAGCCTCGATGTCGCGCTGATCGGCACGGTCGCGCCCGAGCATGGACCGAAACTCGAAAGCCGCCCGCTCTTCGAGGACCCCTTCGTACTCGCCACCAGCCGCGATGAGCCGACAGATGGGCCAGTGTCCCTTGCCGCTCTGGCGCCCGAGCGCATCCTGCTGCTCGATGAGGGCCACTGCTTCCGAGACCAGACCATTGCCGCCTGCCGTCTCGACAGCGATCCCGGTGGCCGCACCTTTGCTGCCACGTCGCTGTCCACCATTGTGGAATTCGTCGCCAATGGTCAAGGCGTCACGCTGCTGCCCCAGATTGCGCTCCGCAAGGAAGCGACCGACCCGCGCATTGCCATTCACTCGCTGGCCGCGCCCGGCGCCGGGCGTCTGCTATCGCTGGTCTGGCGCCAGGCGACGCCCTTCGCCAAAACCTTCCAGACCATGGCCGACCTGATCCGCCAGACGCGCGGCGTCTAGGCCGTTGCGCGGCGGCTGCGCTGGCGGAAGCTGTCATAGGTAAACACGACGAGCGACACCCAGATCAGCGCAAAGCTGAGCAGGCGTAGGCCATTGAGGTGTTCACCAAACAGGAAGACCGCCAGTAGGAACTGGATAGAGGGCGCCAGATACTGGAACATGCCGATCGTCGTCAGCCGCAACCGGCGCACGGCATAGGCAAAGAGCAGCAGCGGAATGGCCGTCGCCGGGCCGGTCAGTACCAGCCACATCATCAGATAGGGGTCCGCGTGTACGCCCGGGCCCGTGGTGATGAGCGAGTAGCCGATGAACGCCAGCGCCGCCGGCGTCAGCATCGCCGTTTCGGCAAACAGGCCCGAGGCCGGCCCAAGCTGCGCCGTCTTCGGAAATAGCCGTAGAAGCCGAATGACAGGGCCAGCCCCAGTGCGATGAACGGCACCGTGCCCAGCGCCACGGCCTGAATGACAATCGCCACTGTGGCGATCAAGATCGAGATAGTCTGCAGCCGGTTCTGGCGTTCGCCCAGCAGCACCATGCCCATCAGCACGTTGATCAGCGGGTTGATGAAATAGCCAAAGCTGGCTTCCAGCACCTGCCCGGTTTCCACTGCCCACACATAAAGCAGCCAATTGCCCGCCAGCAGCACCGCAGACAGCAGCGTGCCCAGCGCCCGTCGGCGGTCGGCGAACAGCGCCCGCACTTCGCCGAACCCGCCCGTCATCGCCAGGATCACGGCCAGCAGCACCAGCGACCACACGGTCCGCTCGGCGACAATCAGGACCGAACCGGCACTCTCCACCAGCTTGAACAGCAGCGGCAGGAAGCCCCACAGCAGATAGGCGGCCAGCGCCGCCAGCACGCCATTACGCACGTCGGTCGCGGCTGCATCCACCGGGACGGCCATGGGCGGCGCGATGGCTTCGGGAGCCGATTCAGGAAGGGACATGGTACTCTCCGCATCCCGCAGGACGCCTTAAGCCCCTCTGATAGCAGCGCTCCATCGCCACGGCCAATCAGAGTTTGTGATCCGCCCGCCTTGTAAAGCTGATGGATGGAGCCAACCTTTTTGAAGCATGGGCGTTGATCACGTGTGCCCGACCGGGCGCTCCCACCAAACGACCATCACCAGCAGGAGCACATCATGAAAAAGACCGTCACCTGGGTTTTGATCGCCGACGGCGCGCAAGCGCGCGTCCTCGAAAATTGCGGCCCGGGCAAAGGGCTCAAGCAGGTGGATGGTCTCGATTGGGCCATCGAACCACTGCAGGCGCAGGACATCGTCACCGACCGGCCCGGACGGCACTACTCATCGGGCAGCCACGGCCAGGGTTCGATGGAACCCAAGACCGATCCGGTGCAGCATCGCGAGACTGAGTTCGTCAAATCGCTTGCCGCAGTCCTCGACCGCAAGCAGCAGAGCGGTGCCTTCGACCGCCTGGTGATTGCCGCCGCGCCCATCGCGCTTGGCGACATCCGCAAGGCCATGTCCCCGTCGTTGAAGAAGGCCGTCATGGCCGAGTTGAACAAAGACCTCACCAATGTGCCCACGGCACAGGTCACCCAGCACCTCGACGGCATCCTCAGCGTCTAGAACGCCGAAAACCGAATAAATTCAGGTCACTAACGCAAGAGGCCGATTCAATCCCGCAATGGGTTGAATCGGCCTCTCAAGCATTTGAATCGGCATGTCAGGCGCTTGAATCGGTGCGCGCCCCCGCCGCCGCTCTTGCTGCTAGTCCTCTGAATCCTCGTCAAATTCCTCATCGTCATCACCGGCGATGGCATCAAGAAACTCGAGCAACATCGAGTTGACCAGGTCCGGCCGCTCGATGCTCGGAATATGCGCCACGCCTTCCAGAACCGCCGCAAATGCGTTCGGCATTTCCTCGGACAGGTGATCATGCCGGTCGATCAGCGCGGTGAAATCCTCGTCGCCCACCAGCAGCATCGTCGGGGCGTTGATCTCGCTCACCCGCCGCCAGGCATCGGGCTGCTGTTCGATCTGGGTCAGCTCAGGCTTGCTCAGCGCAATGCTGTTCATGTCGAGAAACAGCTCGCGCACCGCGCCGCCGACCCGGCCGCTCTGCGCGCGCGGCCCGTCGAGCCATTCATGCGCTTGCACGCGGTTGAGCATGTCGAGGTCGCCCCGCTCATAGGCGTCTTCCTCGGCCGCCTCGATCTGCTGCTCGGCATTGGTGGCGCTCCATGGCGCTCCCGTCACCGAGGTGCCAATCAGCACCAGCCCGATCACCCGGCCCGGATGGCGCAGCGCGAAATCGATCGCGAGGCCACCGCCCATCGAGCAACCGACAAACACCGCTGCATGGATATCCAGCGCCTGGAGTACAGCTTCGAGATCGTCGACATGGCTGAACGCTTCATCGGCGCTCTGGGTCTCGCCATAGCCGCGCCGATCATAGGCGATGGTGTGCCAGCCCTCTTCGGCGGCTTCGGCCATCTGGCTTTCCCACATGCGCTTGTCGCACACGCCGGCATGCAGAAACACCACCGGCAGCCCCTCGCCGATCTGCCGCCCCGCAAGGGTGGCCTGACCGACTTCGACCGTAAACGCTTCGCCAACCACGCGACTTACTCCAATTCGAGATCATTGTGCGGGTCGAACTGTGCTCGACGCCGGCGTCCCAGCCTATTGCGCGACGAGGACGCAGAACTCGTATGCGTCATTGCGGGCCCAGCAGCCAGCCTTTCCGTCCACGGCCTTGAATTCATGCAGTTCCTGCGGCGGCTGGCCCGGCTTGGCATCGGCTTCGATGAGAAAGGCCACGCCCCGATCCTTTTCGGTCAGGGTGAAGGCGAATGTACGGCCATCGGGCAAATTGAATGTCAGCCCACCGCCATCGAGCGCCACATCGCAATCAAACTGGCCATAATCGGTGACCGTGCATTGCGCCGGAGTGGCCTGCGCCAGCGTCACCATTGCGCCCCAGATCAGGGTCGCCGTCAGAAGTCTCATTTTCCCACCAATGCCTGGGGCGAGCCGACCGGCCGCCCCATCCAAACCCGATTCAGTGTGTTGCACACTTTATTGCCGCCCGCACTATCCGAGCGAGCGCATGGTTTCCACGCAAAAGAGGCGCCCCACATGTGGAGCGCCTCGATAGTGTGGCAGTCTGTTAGCGCGTCAGCGGCTTGTAGGTCGCGCGCTTCGGGTTCACCGCGTCGGCGCCGAGGCGGCGGATCTTGTCGGCCTCGTAGTCGGCGAAGTTGCCTTCGAACCATTCCACGTGACTGTCGCCTTCGAAGGCCAGCATGTGGGTCGCCAGGCGATCGAGGAACATGCGATCGTGGCTGATGATCACTGCGCAGCCGGCGAATTCTTCCAGCGCTTCTTCAAGAGCTGCAAGGGTTTCGGTGTCGAGGTCGTTGGTCGGTTCGTCGAGGAGTAGCACGTTGCTGCCGCTCTTGAGCATCTTGGCCAGATGCACGCGGTTACGCTGACCACCCGACAGGTTGCCGACCTTCTGCTGCTGGTCGCCACCCTTGAAGTTGAAGGTGGAGGTATAGGCGCGCGAGTTCATTTCGCGCTTGCCCAGCATCAGCACTTCGTCGCCTTCCGAGATTTCTTCCCAGACAGTCTTGTTCGGATTGAGCGTGTCGCGGCTCTGGTCGACATAGCCGAGGTTGACGTTCTCGGCCACGGTCACGGTGCCGGCGTCCGGCTTTTCCTGGCCGGTCAGCATCTTGAACAGCGTGGTCTTGCCCGCGCCGTTCGGCCCGATGATGCCAACAATGCCGCCCGGGGGCAGCTTGAAGCTCAGGTTGTCGATCAGCAGGCGATCGCCGAAGGACTTGGACAGGCCTTCAACGTCGATCACGTTGTGGCCCAGGCGCTCGCCGGGCGGAATGATGATCTGGGCGGTGTGCGACTGCGTACGCGCGTCGTTGATCTTGACCAGTTCGTCATAGGCCTTGAGACGGGCCTTGGACTTGGTCTGGCGCGCCTGGGGGCTCTGGCCCATCCATTCCTTTTCGCGCTCGAGCACCTTGGCGCGCGCTGCGTCTTCGCTCTTTTCCTGGGCAAAGCGCTTGGCCTTGGCACCGAGATAGGCCGAGTAATTGCCTTCATAGGCAACGCCGCGGCCACGATCGAGCTCGAGGATCCAGCCGGTGACGTTGTCGAGGAAGTAGCGGTCGTGGGTGATGATCAGCACGGCGCCTTCGAACTCACGCAGGTGGCGTTCCAGCCACGCGGTGGTTTCAGCGTCGAGGTGGTTGGTCGGTTCGTCGAGCAGCAGCAGGTCGGGCTTGGAGAGCAGCAGGGCGCACAGCGCCACGCGGCGTCGTTCACCACCCGAGAGCTTGGTCACGTCGGCATCGCCCGGCGGGCAGCCCAGCGCTTCCATGGCCACTTCGACCTGGCTTTCCAGATCCCACAGATTTTCGGCGTCGATGCGGTCCTGCAGCTTGGCCGCTTCGTCGGCGGTCTCGTCCGAGTATTCCATCATCAGCTCGTTGTAGCGATCGACAATGGCCTTCTTTTCAGCGACGCCGGTCATAACGTTGCCGAGCACGTTCAGCGCCGGATCCAGCTCGGGCTCCTGCGACAGGTAGCCGACGCGGGCGCCCTTGTCGGCCCAGGCTTCGCCCTGGAACTCGGTGTCAATGCCGGCCATGATCTTGAGCAGGGTGGACTTACCCGAGCCGTTCGGGCCCAGAACGCCGATCTTGGCGTCAGGGTAGAAGCTGAGGTGAATGTTATCCAGAACCTTCTTGCCGCCGGCATAGGATTTGGACATTCCGTGCATGTGGTAGATGAACTGGCGGGCCATAGGCCTGAAACCTCGTCAGAAGACAAAAAGAATGGAGATTGGCCCCTCATGTAGGCCAAGCCTACCTTCTAGGCAATGCGGCAGGAGGTATCCTCCACCGTGCCGATGGCGTCGCAGCGGGCCTTGCGCTAAGAATATTGAAAGTGTTGGAGGAACAGTTCATGCGCCTTGCAGCAGACTTTACCGGCCCCACCACCATCACCCCGCCCGCCACCAGCTTTACCCTCGGCGGATTCGGCTTTTCCTCGTCCCATCCGCTCACCATCCACACCACGCCCACCAATGCGCGTGGCCTGAGCTTCCATCACTCGGGCCTCGAAATCGCCCTCCCCGCGACCACGGGGGCGGTTCTGCTCAAGGTGATTTGCGGCGCCGACGCCGTGCGGGTGCGTGGTTTCGATGCCAATAACCACGCCGTCGCGACCATGGTGATCGCGTCGGACGGCATGGTCCACGAGTCGAAGCTCACGGGCGACAGGATAACGCGCGTCACCCTCGATCAAGGCAGCAACGAAGGCTTCCTCGTGTCCATCGCGATGGGTGAAGACTGAGCCTTACGCCTCGGCCAGCGCACCAACCTCATCGGCCAGGGCATAAAGCTCGGCGAACCGGGCACGCCATGCCGCCTGACCACGCGCGCCATTTCCGCTGAGCACGGCATCGGCCCGCTCCGTGAACCACTCCGGCACCGCAGAGAGCTTGCCAATGTGGGTCGCCATCTTCTTGTCGCCGGGGAAATGCACGCGATTGACGGCAAACAGCGCCTGGATCAAGTCGGTGACGATCTGGTGGGCGATCGACTGCAGGTAGTAGCCATCGGCGCGTGCCAGCGCCGTTTCCAGATGGAAATTGTCACGCCAGAACGCGGCGCTGGCCAGCCCCTGGCGGATCAGGGTGGCCCGCAAGGCCGGCGGATAGACCGCGATGCGATCCAGCAACGGCGTCAGCAGCGCATGGGGATCGGCGATCACCTTGAGTGATGTCAGGTCGGCCAGCGCGCAGTGCTCGCTATAGCCATTCGGGGTCCAGGTCACATAGCGCCGGACGGCCTCGCCCGCGACGCTCCGCTCGATGATCCCGGCAATTGGCCCCAGCTGGCGGAACCAGATTTCGACCTCGGTGCCACCAATAGAAAAATCGGTGCCGCCCTGCTCGGGCATCGCCGACCAGCTGCGCGCCTCGACCGCATCGGGCATGAGCGTCTGTAGTTTGGCCGTGCGCTCGGCATCGGGCAGCCAGCTCTCGGCAAACACATAGATGTCGATGTCCGATTGGGCATCGGCGACGCCCTTGGCATGCGAACCGCCCAGCGCGATGGCGCATGGGCCCACCGCCAGTTCGCCCGCGACCGCACCCAGATCTCGAATCAATTCAGCCAGCGTTTTCATGGATTTATTCTGCATCGCGGCGCAAAGCCTCACCAGCCCCGCCGCGCTGGCCCTGCGCAAATTCCTGCGCTAGGCTGGCCGCGAATTCCCACTCTGGTGCCCATCATGAGCTTTGCATTTCCTCGCCGCGGCCGCTCGCTCGCGCCCGGACAGCGCGCCCAACTGACCGTCATCGACCTCGCCGGAAAAACCCGCGTGGTGCTGACCGCCAATGAGGTGATTGAAGCGCCGAACTGGACGCCCGACGGACGCTGGCTGGTGTTCAATGCGGGGGGCCTCATCTACCGGATTGCCGCCGATGGTTCGACCGGGCCCGAGCAGATCGATACCGCCCTGCTCAACAATCTCAACAACGACCACGTTCTCTCGCCCGATGGCCGCACCATCTACGTCAGTTCCGACGACGGCCACATCTACGCCGTGCCGTTCATCGGCGGCGCGCCCCGCCGCGTCTCCAACACGCACGTCACCCCGCACCACTATTACCTCCACGGCATTTCGCCCGACGGGTTGACGCTGGCCTATGTCGCGGTCGAGGGGCGCGGCGATAACAGGCGCATCAACGTCTTCACCATCCCCGCAGCGGGCGGGCCCGATACACGACTGACCGACGTTTCCGTGCCCAATGACGGGCCAGAATATTCGCCCGACGGGCGCTGGATCTATTTCAACTCCGAGCTGGCTGCGAGCCGCCCCGGCCACGCGCAGATCTTCCGCATGGCCGCCGATAGCGGCGCCGAGCTCGAACAGCTGACCTTCGACAGCCTCGTCAACTGGTTCCCCCACCTCTCGCCCGATGGCGCGCAGGTGGTGTTCCTGAGCTATCCCCAGGGCACGCTCGGCCATCCCCCCGACAAGCCGGTGCAGCTGCGCCTGATGTCGCCGGATGGCTCCAACCAGCGCACGTTTGTCAGCCTGTTCGGCGGCCAGGGCACAATCAACGTCAATTCCTGGGCCCCCGACAGCCAGCGCCTCGCCTATGTGAGCTATCCTAAGGCCTGAAACGCAAAACACCGCCCTTTCGGGGCGGTGTTTCCATTCATTCTGCTGCGCTCACTCTGGCTGGCGCAGCATGAAATTGTCGATCAGGTAGTCCCAGCTGGCATCGTAGCGCGCGAATTCGCTGCTGCAGTTGAAGACACGCTGATAGGGCAGCAGGTTCAGCGCATCGGTCTTGGCAAACCACGACATCAGCTTATCCTGGTCGAACTTGTCAGTGTCGGCAAGATAAGTGGCATGGACCATGGCCATGCCCGGCGCGATCAATGGCAGGTAGACCTCCTCATTGCCGCCAATCAGCAGGCAGAGATTGTCGTAATAGCGCTGCTGGCCGAGCGAGTGCACGTCGGCGAAATTGTTGCGATCGATGTTTTCCGGCTGGGTGCTGATCTCGTTGAACATGACCGCGCCAAGCATGGCGAGGCGCGACGGACGGGTCGCGAAGGGCTCGTCTTCCTCATCCTGGGCGATCAGCGTCAGTGTGGCAAACTGATCGACGGCGTCTTCCTCGCGACCGGTGATGGGCAGGTCGAAAATCTCGACCATGGCGTGGCCGATCTCGTGCAGCAGAATATGCAGCGTTGTGCCGGTCAGCACGGTGCTCTGATCGGCCCAGCCGACCATATGGGCGAGATCGCCGTCAACTTGGTCGTAGCCATGATTGTAGAGCTGGATCAGTTCGTAGCAGAAGGTGATCGAGCGTTCGCTGGGGCTGAACCAGGCATTGATCGCGTCACACTGCTTGAAGGTGATCAGAAAATCCGCCGGAAGCGCGATCTGGTCGGAGAGCGAGTCCAGAACCTCGGCAATGATGCCGTCCTTCATGAACTTGTCGCGCAGCAGCCCGACCTCGGCGCCGTTGCCGGGCTCGAAGGATAGCACGAACCGGAATTCGCCGGCCTTCTCCCCCGCTTCGGCGCCCGGCGTCAGCTCGATGGCCTCGACCGGGGCGATCAGGTCAGTGAGGTCCTGGCCGGCAGCGAGCGCCAGCGCCGGAGATGCCAAACTGCCCAGCAAAGCCAGGGAAGATACTAAAATGCGCATGCGATGAGCCCCTCGGAAAAATAGTCACCGAGGCCTAAAGAGGAAATATTGCCAATCCCTTGCGCGCAGGCCCCCACTTTTACGGGGGCCGGAAGTAACAGCTGCTAGGCCTCGATCCACACCGGCACCGACTTGAACGCCGGCGTCTTGCTGCGCGGGTCAACCTCGGTGCCCACCAGCACGTTGGCCTCGGGGTAATAGGCCATCGCGCTGCCGCGCGGCAGGTCGAAGGCCGTGGCGACGGCGGTCATCCGCCCGGTGTCCGATGCCACGGTCACCGACTGCCCCTCGACCACGCCGAATGACGCCATATCCTGCCCATTGAGGAACACCGCGAACCGCCCCGCGCCACCGCGATAGCTGTCCTTGTCCTCATAGATGATGGTGTTGAACTGGCCTTCGCTGCGCACCGTCGCGAGGCTCAGCCGCTTGCGCTCCAGCTTGGGCATCGGCGTCACCACGAAATGCGCCCTGCCATCGGGCGTACCGAATTCGGGCGTGTGCATCAGCCGGTTCCGGATATGGAACTCCTTCTTGGCCACATCGATATCGGCAAGCTGCTCCATGCCGGGCACGATAGCCGCAATGGCCTCGCGTACCCTGGAATGGCCGCTGAACGCCTTGAAGTCGATCGGCGAACCTGGCAGCACCCGCTGGCCGATTTCACCCAGGATCCAGCTTTCCGGTCGCACATTGTCCAGCCGCCGGATGCCGCCATCGCTCAGCCGCACATAGTTGAACATCGATTCCTGGGTGGTGGGCTCCCACTCCTCATCGCGCGCCGTCACCGGCAGCACCAGCACTTCGCCGTCACCAAGCCCGTTCACATGGCCCAGATTGAGCGTGGTGGTCAGGAAAAGCTTGAAGTCGATGGCTTCCATCGCGCGGCTGGCAAAAGCCCGGTCCGGCGTCGCGCCCCACAGGTTCCCGCCCATGATCACGGCGCTGTCGATCTCGCCCGCCTCGGCCGCCTTGAGGCAAGCCATGGTGTCAAAGCCCTGCTCTTCGGGGAACTTGACCCCAAAGGCGGCTTCCATCTTTTCCAGCACATCCTTGGCCAGAACTGGCTTCACCCCGATTGTGCCGATGCCCTGCACATTGGAATGACCACGGAGGGGCAGCAGCCCCGCAAAGCGCTTGCCCAGCATGCCGCGCAGGGTCGCCAGGTTCGCGATGGCTTCCACATTGGCCACGCCGTGAATGTGGTGGGTCATCCCCATGCCCCAGGCGAACACCACGCGCTCGGCCTGCCCGTAGCGGTTGGCAATATGCTCGATCTCGCGCTGGGTGATGCCGCAGGCCTCGACGATATCGAACCAGCGCATTGCCTCAAGGTCAGCCTTGAACGCGGCAAACCCGCTTGTATGGGCCGCGATGAACGCCTTGTCCTCCAGCCCCTTCTCCAGCACCGCCTTGGCGATGCCTTTGAGCAGGGCAATGTCCGAGCCCACGCGCGGCTGCACATAGTCGGATGCGATTTCGCTGCCGCCCTTGAGCATGGAACTGGGCGATTTCGGCACCGAGAACTTCACCAGCCCCGGCTCCTTGGCCGGATTGATGACGATCACCTCCCCGCCCCGCTCGCGGCAGTTCTTCAGCATGTGAATGAAGCGCGGGTGGTTCGATGATGGGTTGGCGCCGATCACGAAGATCATGTCCGTGCCGGTCAGGTCTTCCAGTTCGACACTGGCCGTGCCCTTGCCGATCGTCGTCGCCAGCCCCTCGCTGGTCGCCTGATGGCAGTAATACGAGCAGTTGTTGACGTTGTTGGTGCCAAAGGCCCGCGCCAGCAACTGGAAGATGAACCCGGCCTCGTTGGACGAGCGCCCCGACGAATAGAAAAAGCTCCGGCGCGGATCGGTCGCGGCCAGCTTCTTGCTCGCATGGCCGATTGCAAAGTCCCAGTCGACGGGCGTGTAGCGGTCGCTTCCGGCTGCCTTGAACAGCGGCGTTCCAAGCCGCCCCAGATGCTCCATCTCGCGACCGGTCAGCTCTTGCAGGTCGGCGAAATCGTGTTCAAACACCTCGACGGGAATGGCCGGCTGGATATCGGTCGATTGTGCCTGTACGCTCTTGTTGCAGACCGAGGGAAACTCATCGAGTTCGTTGGTCATGCCGCCATGCTGGCCGCCCATGCCATAGGCACAGGCCTTGCAGGCATTCTTGGCCGTCAGCGCCTTGGCCGCCTTGCCCACGCCCATCCGCGCGACAGTCGCCAGCGTATAAAGCACCTTCTTGGGGCCGCCCCCCACAATATGGCTGGTATCGGCCACAACGCGTCTCCGGATTCTCTGCGCTTATAGTGTCGGCGGGGCGGCCAGCCGAAGCAAGCCCAATCAGGCGCCGTTCTCTCCCACCCACCAGGTCACCCCGGCCTTGAGCCGGGGCCCATCCTGAGATCTCAAGATGGATCCCGGCTCAAGGCCGGGATGACACCGTGCTCTTGTCAGGTTCCGGGTGCCTCCGGCGCAACCCGGATCAGCCGCCCATTGCCTTCATCGGTCAGCAGATAGATCGCGCCGTCCGCCCCGACGCGCACATCGCGGATGCGCCCCAGTTCGCCGGCAAACAGCCGTTCCTCGCCGACAATCGTGTCCCCCTCGACGTCAAGCCGCACCGGAACCTGCCCGCTCAATCCGCCGGTCAGCAGGTCGCCCTGCCAGCCCGGCAGCAGCTCGCCATCGTAGAAATCGAGCCCCGAGGGCGAAATCGAGGGGTCCCAGTAATGCAGCGGCTGCTCCATCCCGGCCTTTTCGGTGCCTTCCCCGATGCGCACGCCCGAATAGTCCACCCCATAGGTGATCACCGGCCAGCCGTAATTGCCGCCGGCCTTGGGCATGTTCAGCTCGTCACCGCCGCGCGCACCATGCTCCACCGTGAACAGCGCGCCATCGGCCCGCAGCGTCGCGCCCTGCGGGTTGCGATGCCCCTTGCTCCACAGCTCGGGCGCCCAGCCCTCGGGCTTGTGATTGTCGGCGGGCACCGAGCCATCAGGCGCGATGCGCACCACCGCGCCCGCCAGGTCGCCAAAATCCTGCGCACGCTCCATGTCGCCGCGATCACCCAGCGTCACGAACAGGTTGCCATCGAGCCCGACCACCACCCGTGAGCCGAAGTGCCTGTTGGTATTGGTGAAATTGTTCATGCGGAAGATGACCTTCTGGTCTTCCAGCCGCCCGCCACTGCCTTCCAGCACCAGCCGCGCCGAAAGCACCGCCGTGCCCTGCCCCCGTTGCAGGCCCGCATCCTCGGCGCGCTCGGCAAAGGTCAGGTAGATCTGCCCGCTCGTGGCGAAGTCGGGCGCCAGCGCCAGGTCGAGCAACCCGCCCTGCCCCTCGTGATACACATTGGGCGTGCCGGCAATCGGCTCTCCCACCACCCCGTCGGCGATCACGCGCAGGCTTCCGCTCCGCTCCGTCACCAGAAACCGCCCGTCAGGCAGCAGCCCCAGTGCCCAGGGATGATCGAGCCCTTCCGCCAGCACCGTCGCCGTCAGGTTGCCCGCACTTGATGGCACGGTCTGCGCATAAACGGGTGCTGCAACAAACACAGTGAGCAGAAATGGAGCCAAAGTCTTGCTTGAGAGCTTCATGAGCGGGCCTTTCAACGGAATGTGGGTCCGAAACTTGAATGCTTGTGTGGACATGACCATCTTGATACCCGCACCGGCTTGACCGAAACGCGGCAGCCGGGCAATTTGACCGTTCTCCCCTCAAAACTATACGTGAAGCACACGCCGAACGGGATTTGGCTGGGGATGAGCCTATTCAACTGCCGTGCCGAATGGAGGCGACGAAATGGACAAGATCCCAATGACGGTTGGTGGCCACAAGGCCCTTACCGTCGAATTTGAGCATCGCACCGCGAACGAGCGCCGTCGCATCATCGACGCCATCGCTGAAGCGCGTGCCCATGGGGACCTGTCGGAAAACGCCGAATATTCGGCCGCCAAGGAACAGCAGAGTCTCAATGAGGGCCGCATCAAGGAACTCGAGACCATCCTCGCGCTGGCCGATATCATCGACGTCACCAAGCTGAGCGGGTCGTCCGTGAAGTTCGGCGCGACCGTCACCTATCTCGACGAAGATACCGAAGAGGAAAAGACCTATCAGGTCGTGGGCGATCCGGAGGCCGACGCTTCGGCTGGCCGCATCTCCATTTCCTCGCCCATCGCGCGCGCCATGATTGGCAAGTCCGAGGGCGATTCGTTCGAGGTTGCCGCACCCGGCGGCTCGCGCAGCTACGAGATCGTCAAGATCCGCTACGTCTGACGCCCCCCATGCGCGGCCCCTGCCGCGCGGGCGATAACATTTCCGTCTGTTCCACAGGCACTTGCCAACGAACGAACGGATTGTCTTGAAAGAGTACTCCTTCGGCCCTTAACTAGTGGTCGAGGGAGTATTCGCATTTTTGGAGAGCGTCGCGATGCACGCGAAAGTCATCATCATCGGTTCAGGCCCTGCCGGCTACACTGCCGCCATCTATGCGGCACGCGCCATGCTCGAACCTGTGATGATCCAGGGTCTGCAGCCCGGCGGGCAGCTCACCATCACCACCGATGTCGAAAACTACCCCGGCTTTGCTGACGTCATTCAGGGCCCCTGGCTCATGGAGCAGATGAAGGCCCAGGCCGAACATGTCGGCACCAGGATCGTCAACGACCTCATCGTCGATGTCGATTTCGACAAGCGCCCCTTCGTCCTCACCGGCGACGGCGGCGAGATCTATACGGCTGACAGCATCATCATTGCGACCGGCGCCCAGGCCAAGTGGCTCGGCCTGCCCAACGAGCAGAAGTTCCAGGGCTTCGGCGTGTCCGCCTGCGCCACCTGCGACGGCTTCTTCTATCGCAACAAGGAAGTGCTCGTGGTCGGCGGCGGCAATACCGCAGTAGAAGAAGCCCTGTTCCTCACCAATTTCGCCTCCAAGGTGATTCTGGTGCACCGCCGCGACGAGTTCCGCGCCGAACGCATCCTGCAGGATCGCCTGTTCAAGAATCCCAAGGTCGAAGTGCGCTGGAATACCGAGATTGCCGATATCGGCGGCTCGGCCATGCCTCCTTCCGTCAATACCGTGACCCTGCGCGACCTGGCGGCCAACCGTACCTATGAGCAGGCCATCGACGGCATCTTCATCGCCATTGGCCACGCGCCGGCCACCTCGATCTTTGCCGGCAAGCTCGACATGAAGCCCGGCGGCTATCTGCAGGTGAAGCCAGGCACGACCGAAACCAATATCCCCGGCGTCTTTGCGGCCGGCGACGTGACGGACGACGTCTATCGCCAGGCCATCACCGCTGCCGGAATGGGCTGCATGGCTGCGCTCGAGGCCGAGCGTTTCCTGGCTGAACACGAACTCGCTGAAGCAGCGGAGTAGGTTCCGGCGTCATGTCCCAGCCATACTTCACAAATATCCACTCCTGCCATGCGCCCGCCGCTATGGCAGGCAAGTCTGCGCACCCGGGCTGATCGATAAGTAGAAAGCGTCACGTAAAATGCTCGACTGGGACAAGCTTCGGATTTTCCACACCGCTGCCGAGTCGGGCAGTTTCACTCATGCCGCCGAAAAGCTCGGCATGAGTCAGTCTGCCGTCAGTCGGCAGATTTCGGCGCTCGAGGATGATCTCGGCTTCAAGCTGTTCATCCGCCACGCCCGTGGCCTTGTGCTCACCGAAGTGGGCGAGCAGCTGTTCCGCACCGCCCACCGCATGCACTGGGAACTCCAGCAGGTGGAAACCCAGATGTCCGAAAGCCAGGACGTCCCCACCGGTCCGCTGATCGTCACCACCACCGTGGGTATCGGCTCCACCTGGCTCAGCTCGCGCCTGGATGAATTCCTCAAGCTCTATCCGCTGATCCAGCTCGAAATCCGCCTCAACGACGCCGAGCTCGACCTGGCGATGCGCGAGGCCGACGTGGCCATCCGCCTGCACCGCCCGAACCAGTCGGAGATGATCCAGCGCAAGCTGTTCACCGTCCACAACCACTTCTATGCCTCGAACGCCTATGTCGAAGAGCATGGCATGCCCACTACCTCGGACGAGCTGGACAATCACCGCATCATCAGCTTCGGCGAACCGGTGCCGTCCTATCTGGGCGACATCAACTATCTCGAGCGCATGGGCCGGTCGGACAACAGCCCGCGCCGCGCTGCCCTCAAGATCAACGCCATCTACGGCATGATGCAGGCCGCCCGCGCCGGCATCGGCATCGCCATGCTGCCCGATTACGTCACCGAGCAGGAAGACGGCCTGGTCCAGGTGCTCCCCGAAATAGAGCTCCCGGCCTACGAAGCCTATTTTGTCTATCCTCCGGCCCTCAAGAATTCCAAGCGTGTCGGCGTCTTCCGCGACTTCCTCGTCGCAAAGGCCCGCGAGTGGGCGTTCTAATCTAACCAGGCGTTACGCCCTCGTGGTGCGAGGCTCGCAAGAGTCTCACACCTCACCACGAGGGCCACTGCAGCATCTGAGTCAAAGTAGACCTCATGGTGAGGTGCGCGCCTTCAGCGCCTCGAACCACGAGGGCGTGCCACCGGGGCCGACCATGTCCATCACCACCATTGCCCTCGATGCCGACGACACCCTCTGGCAGAACGAGCAGTTCTTCCGCCTGACCGAACAACGCTTTGCCGACCTGCTTGCGCCCTACACCGACGCGCCCGATCTTAACGATCGCCTCATCGCCTCGGTCACGCGCAACCTGTCCTTTTATGGCTTCGGCATGAAGGGCTTTGCCCTCTCGATGGTGGAAACGGCGCTCGACGTCACCGATCACCGCGTCCCCGGCACCGTCATCGCCGAGATCCTCGCCGCCGGCCGCGAATTGCTCAGCTATCCGATCGAAACCCTGCCCTATGTCGACCAGGCCCTGGACCAGCTGCAGCAGACCCACCGCCTCATCCTGATCACCAAGGGCGATGTATTCGATCAGGAGCGCAAACTCGCCGCGTCCGGTCTGGCGGAATATTTCGCCGCCATCGAGATCGTCGCCGATAAGACCCCGGCCGCCTATGACCGCATCTTCAAGCGCCACACCGATGGCGCCGAACGCACCGTCATGGTCGGTAATTCCCTGCGCTCCGACATCCTGCCCGCCCTCGCCGCCGGCAGCTTTGCGGTCTATGTGCCGCATGACCTGACCTGGTCCTACGAGCATGCCGAAGAGCCGATCAATGAGCCGCGCTACGCCAAAATCGAGCACCTGGGCACCCTGGCCGAAGCGCTGGCGCAGTTCGAAAAGCAGGGCTGACGACGCCGTTTTCCACATCGTGCGACAAATGGGTCAGCCGCCCAATGAATCATTGATTGTGAAACCCATTCTCGATCTACATGCGGCGAGCGCATGGCTCGCATGTCGTTTGCTCATTTGCTGAGCAGATGCGCGCGACTTATATGCAGCTCAGCACAGCGGGCGCTTCTCCTCCTCCCTTGCTGCCTGCTGCGTTCCCTCCTTGTGGGAACTTGTTCCCGCAAACCGATGTGGCTCCGCTCTCCCCTCGAGCGGGGCCACATTGTTTTCCAGCCTATGCAAATGTGCATGGCTGTTATGACCCACCCCGTATTGTCTACTGGTTCGATAGAGTACATATAGAGGGCGTCGCTGAGGCGTGCTTCGTTTCCTCCTCCCTCGGACCACGTATCGCGACACCCGGACTTGGATCGTCTCCTCCTCCCTCGATCCCGGTTCACTGGCAGAGCGCATCTCCTCCTCCCTTGCTCTCTGCCCACCTTTCGATTTGGCCTCTGGCCAGTCATCAAGCCCTGTCTTCGGACAGGGCTTTTTTTTGCCCTGGTGGGGGCCGAGCTCTGCGTTTCAAGGTCAGGTTGACAACTTGTCGCTGTGTCCACCGCATGGCTGGCATGTAGCACTGCGTATTGCTGACCAAACGGTCAAAACCTATATTGGCTTTGTCGCTGGTGACGCCGCTCCGTATCCTCCTCCCTCGGACCCGCGTCTTGCGACACCGGACTTTGGCCGTATCCTCCTCCCTCGGCCAGGGTCCATCCGGTCTGGCGCATCTCCTCCTCCCTTGCGCAGGACCATACTTCGATTTGGCTTCGGCCCTATCATTGGGCTCCAACTTCGGTTGGAGCCTCTTTTTTTGCCCCTATGACAGTCGAGCCCTGCGAATCTGCATGGCAGCACTTCCCATTGAGCGTTTGTGTGCGCACCGACAGAGTCAGATACTTCTTGTCGACCAGATCAGCGGCGTTCGTGGCGCCGCTCCTCCAAGGTCAGATGCTTCGGCATATGACCCCCTAGGCCCTGCCCATCCCCTCGGGCGGGGCCTTCTCTTTTCCGGGTCAGTTTTTCCGCCTCCCCGGCAGATTTTGCCGCAAAGCGAACCACCCCGGCTTACTTCCGTTGATTCCATTGAGCTTTTTGTCGGCACGCGTCTTGCACCACGGTCTCTGACCGATTGCAGGAGCGCCCCATGGTTGCCGTCAGTACCGCCTACTCGACCAATACCTATTACAAGGCTGCCGCATCGGCTCAGGCTGCGGGCGCCGGAATCGCCTCCGCCAACACCACCCCTGCCCCCACGACTCAGCCGGCTGCAACCTCGGTCACCCTGTCCGACGAGGCGCGCGCCGCACTCGACACCAAAGATTTCGCCACCGTCATCGCCGAGGCCCGCGCAAAGCTCACTGCGCTCCTCACCGATGCTGGCCGCACCTCTCCCCTCGAAGGGGGCAAACTGGCCCTGAACATGGCGAGCCTTGATGCCCGCGAGCTTTTCGCCATGGCCAGCGACGATGCCTTCACCGCAGACGAGCAGGAAGCCGCGGGCCTAGAAATGGCCCGCCGTTTCGAGGCCGCCATGGCCGGCCCCGCCGCCGTCGCCAAGGTCACCGGCAACTATACTGGCCTCTACAAGGCCGCCGCCGAGTATCTCGATTCCCTGAGCCCCGAGGAAAAGACTGGCAAGGACTGGATCGCCGGTCGCGCCGCCGTCACCGAAGGCCTCAAGCAATTGCAGGCCGATCCCAAGACCCTGCCCAAGACCAGCGAGGAAGACCCCGTCGCGCTCTATCTGGCCCTCATTCAGGCCGGCACCGGATCAGGCCCGCAGGATATCGCCGATGTCGCCACCGGCGCCCGCCGCGCCATCGACAAGCTCTATGCCGACGCGGTGAGCAACGGCAAGGCGCCCAGCTTCAACAAGAACACCACCGTGGGCACCTATATCGACCTGTCCAAGTTCGACAGCCGCTCGCTATCGTCCATCGTGCTCGACACCAAGGGCCAGTTCTCGCCGGAAGAGGTCACTGCCGCCACGGCGGCCATGCGCCAGAAGAGCGGCGCCGCCCTGCTGGCCGGCTTCAACCACGCCGCCAAGTCCAGCGACCCCACAGCCTTCAGCCAGAACATCATCTCGATCTTCTCATCGATGAGCATCGAGGAGCGCCAGGCCGCCGGCTGGAGCGATAAATTCTACGAAGCCGCCGTCCAGAGCTACCAGTCCACCAACAAGTTGATGCAGATGTTCGGCGACGCCAGCGGCGGCAGCTCCAGCTTCCTCAGCTGGATGGGCAAGTAGCCTGGCAGCGGCACGTCTCCGCCGCCACTCCATTCACCACTGCTGCCCGCGGACTTGATCCGCGGGCCTCTCGAACCATCACAAAACCTACGCGATCCCCGCGCAGAACGCCTGGATGCGCCGCACGGCTTCTTCCAGTTCCGCATTGCTCGCGGCATAGCTCAGCCGGAAATGCCCCGGCAGGCCAAATGCCGTGCCATGCACCAGCGCTACGCCGGTTTCTTCCAGCAGCGCCATGACGAAATCCTCGTCTGTCACCAGCAGCTTGCCACCGGCACTGGTCTTGCCCAGCAGACGCTTGCACGATGGGAATACGTAGAACGCGCCTTCCGGCGTCAGGCAATCGAGCCCGGTATTGGCATTGAGCCCGGCCACCACCAGATCGCGGCGCTGCTGGAACACCGCGCGCCATTCGGCCAGGAATTCCTGCGGACCATTCAGCGCTTCCACCGCCGCCCACTGCGAAATGGAGCTGGCATTGGTGGTCGACTGGCTCTGCAGCTTCAGCATAGCGGCCAGCAGGGGCCGAGGGCCGGTGCAATAGCCGATACGCCAGCCGGTCATGGCGTGCGACTTGGAAACGCCGTTCATCGTGAGCGTGCGCGCCTGCAGGGCGGGCTCCACCTGCGCGATGGTCGCGAAAGTGCCGCCGTCATAGACCAGCACTTCATAGATATCGTCGGTGAGAATGTGCACCTGCGGATGGCGCAACAGCACGTCTGCCAGCCCGCGCAACTCCTCGGCCGTGTAGGCCGCGCCGGTCGGGTTCGATGGCGTATTGAGCAGCAGCCACTTGGTCTTGAGCGTGATCGCCGCTTCCAGCACTTCCGGCTTGAGCTTGAAGCCCGTCGAAGCGTCGGCCACCGCAAATACTGGCTCGGCACCGCACAGCCGCACGATTTCGGGGTAGCTGACCCAATAGGGCGCCGGCACCACCACTTCGTCGCCGGGGTTCAGTGTCGCCATCAGGGCGTTGAAAATGATCTGCTTGCCGCCCGAGGCAACAAAGCAGTCGGCAGCTGTCACGTTGAGCCCGTTGTCGCGGCGGAACTTGGCGGCCACGGCCTCCTTCAGTTCAGGAATGCCATCGACATTGGTGTAGCGCGTCTTGCCCGCATCCATTGCGGCCTTTGCTGCGTCGCGCACATTGAGCGGGGTGTCGAAATCGGGTTCACCGGCGGAAAGCGCGATGATGTCGCGGCCTTCCTGCGCCATGGTGCGCGCCTTCTGGCTGATCGCCACCGTTGCGGACGGCGCCACGCGCTCCAGTGCTTCGGACAAGAACCCCATATCAACCTCCAGCTAGTGCCGCGCGATTGATAGAGGCAGGCTCACGGCCTCGCAAGAGCTATCGGGGAGCTGGCCCCGTCGAGCCGCGCACCACGAGGTTCAACGCCAGCGTCTGCCGCCCGCCGCTCGCGTCGTCATCTAGGATTGCCGCGACCGCCCGCTGCGCAAGCTCGGCCAGCGGCTGCTCAATCGTGGTCAGGCCCGGCAGCGACAGCGCCGCCTCCGGCACGCCATCGAACCCGATCACCGAAACCTGCTGTGGCACGGCAATATCGTGCTGGCGCAGCCACTGCATGGCAAACAGCGCCACCTGGTCCGACATGCCGATGATTGCGGTCGGCGGCGCGTCTCCGGCAAACAGCTCCGCCATGCAGGCATCCACATTGGCCTTGGTATTGCGCGTTTCATAAATGGGCACGGCTTCGCGCCCGATCCCCGCTTCCTCCAGCCCCTGCCAGTAACCGTACATGCGCTCGCGGTCGGTCGAATAAATGCTGGCCGCCGCTGCTTCCGGGCTGGTCAGGCCGACATGGCCCTTGGAAAACTCCAGCGCCAGGATCGCCACCCGGCGATGCCCAAGCCCGGCGACATGGCGCGCCGCGAGCAGCGCCCCACCGCGATTGTCCACGGCAATGGCCGTCACGCTGTCATCGGCGGCATCGATATCGAGCGCTAATGCCACATAGGGCAATTGCCGGTTGCGCGTCAGCTGCAGCAATTGCTCGCCGCGCTCCATGCACAGCACGATGAAGCCATCCACCAGCGCGCTATCGATGTTCCAGGCGACCTTCTGCTGGTTCTGCGCCGAAACTAGCGCGATCCCGGCGCCGCGCGTATCACAAACCGCCGAGATTTCCGACAGCACCGCCCGCGCCCAGGGATCATCAAAAAAGTAGGTCAGCGACTCATAGGTCGCTACGCCAATGGCGTTGACCTTGCCGGCCCGCAGCAACCTACCGGCAGCGCTCGGCCCGGCATAGCCGAGTTCCTTGGCCACGCATGAACGCGCTCGCGCACCTCCTGCCGCACCACTTCGGGGCGATTAAACACATTGGACGCCGTGCCCTGCGACACGCCTGCCGCCTTGGCCACGTCCCGCAGCTTGATGCTGATCTCTCCCTGCTTGTTCACGCGCCACCTCCCGCGATTCCAACGGTAACATGGCGATTGGATCGGTTCAATTTCTGCTTGACTCCCGCACAGCGCAGGCCCATCTTTTGAACCGGTTCAACGCATCCCTGCGCACATTTGTTGAATCGATTCAACAGGAGGTTCAGATGATCCCTGCCAGCTATCTTTTCAAGAATGTCTATCACCAGCATTGGGAAGAAACGCCCCGCCCTGCCGTGCCACCTGCACACAATCCGCGCCATATCGACGGACTGATGAGCGCCATCGCTTCCGCCATATCGGCCGTGTTCACCCGCCGTCCTTCACTGCATCACCGCCCTCTTGGCCACCACCTGCCGTGATCACCACGTCGCACGGCGCCGGTCAGATGCCGACGCCGTCTATTTTGCGCAACACCACGCCCAGCACCCGCCAGCCTTCGCCGGGCTCGTCGACCAGCTCGTAAATGGCTTCGTACAGGGCCTGATTGTGTCCGACGAAGTTGACCACCTGCAACACGGCCACCTCGCTGATCCGCTCATACTGGCCAAAGCTGTGCGACCGCGACAATGCGATCGGGGCATAGCCTGCGGTCACGATGGTAGCAAAGAACACCTCGGGCCGTTCCTTGAACCGGGTGCGAAATCCCTCCCCGGCAAAAGCCAGCGCCGCCTCGGCATCCGCGGCGCGAAGCGCCTGGATCTGCCCGGTCACACTGGCCTGCCAGGGTGCTTCTTCGGACTGGGCAAGCGCTGGGCCCAGCAGCGACAGGAACATGAAGGCAACGGCGAATATCACGCGCATGCGAGCCTCCTGATCGGTTTGCGGGGTCGCCCGCCACAGTTTCGCCCTCAAATGGTCAGCGCCCCACCCCATTCGACACAAACTCGAACCGCATTCAGGTGGCTAGATTGGACCATGCGAAGAGAAGACCACGACGTCGATCCCATGCACCAATCTACGTCTCCTAAGCGGAAAAGTTTCAGGCTTTATGCAGCAATGTCCTCGGCGATGCTCGTCTTGGGCGCTGCCACTGCCCTGATGGTTGGCGTCACACCGGCCACCGCTGCCAATATCGCGGCCCAGCCCGACACCCAGATTGCGGTGTTCATGGTGCCGCTGACCATTCTGCTCTTCGTGATGATGTTCGAAGCCGCGCGCGTCGTGTTCCGCGGTCAGGTTCCGGCGGAAACCCCAGCTCCCCGCCCGTCCCGCACCGATTGGACCAGCCAGCAACGCTAGGCAGATCTCCCAGCCTCCTAACCAAAGTCTCCCTGGGGTCGGCGTTCGCCGGCCCCTTTTTCTTGGTCTGGATGTGGGCGCTCCCGGCCCCTCGCAAGCCGCTTTATCCTACTTTAGCAGGGACTTGCCGCCCGCGCGTCCTGGGTTCACAATCTCGCCCAGGAGGATCTCAACATGTATGTCGATGCCATCCTGCAGACCAAGGGCGTCGTGGTTCACACCCTGCCCGAAACCGGCACTCTCAGCGATGCCGTTGCTGTGCTCAACGCAAACAATATCGGTGCGGTTGTCATCACCGATGTGAGAGGCGCCATCATCGGCATCCTCTCCGAGCGCGATATCGTCCGCCGCATCGGCAAGGACCCGGCAGGCGCACTCTCGCTGCGGATCAGCGAATGCATGACGCGCGGCGTCGTCACCTGCAGCCGTACCACCATTCTCGCCGATGTCATGGAGCGGATGACCCGCCTGCGCATCCGCCACATGCCGGTGACCGAAGGCGGGGCTCTCGTCGGCATCGTTTCGATCGGCGACGTGGTAAAATTCAAAATTGAGGAGATCGAGCACGAGGCAGAAGTGCTAAGGGAATACATCTCGTCCTGACGTTTCGGATCCCCTTATGCTCCAGAGCTTTCTCGTCGTCCTGCTGGGCGTGGCCGCGGCACAGGCCTCGCCCGGGCCCAACATGTTCGCCGTCATCGAAACGGCGCTGGGCAGCGGGCGGCGCGCCTCCCTGCTGGTCGTCGCCGGCATAGCGTCGGGCACCCTGATCTGGGCCGCGCTGGTCTCTCTGGGCCTTGGCGCGGTTCTCGCCGCCGTACCGGCCCTGCTCACCACGCTGAAGTTCATCGGCGGGGCCTATCTCTGCTACATGGGCTATCGCGGCCTGCGCGCCGTCCTGCGGGGCACCGAGGCAGCCCTCCGCGCCGAAACGCGCGCCGTGTCCGATGTCACCGCCTGGCGCCGCGGGCTTTTCGTGGTCATGACCAACCCCAAGGCGCTGCTGATGTGGATGGCGATCGCCACCTTCCTGTTCGGCTCCGGCCTTGGCGCAGTCCAGGTCCTGGCCATCGGCCCGCTCGTCGCCGTATCGGCGACGCTGATCTATGGCTTCTATGCCGTCATGTTCTCCACCGGCCTGGCCACGCGCGGCTATGCCCGGTTCTGGCGCTGGATCGAAACCGCCTTCGGGCTGGCCTTTGGGGCGCTCGGCGCCACGCTGATCATTTCGGGCATTCGCGATATCCGGCCCTAGCGCCACATTACCAACCTGACCAAGTCTTCATCCCCCCGCAAGGTCAAGAAGAGGCAAATCGATCTAGGGTCGTTTCCGCCGGATCACCCCGGCCCCATGCAAAGGAAACTACCCCATGAAGACGATCACCACGACCGCCATTGTGGCTTTGATGACTGCCAGTGTCGTCCTGACCGCCGTCGCCCCCACCTATGCCCAGTCCAGTACTGCACCGGCCACGCAGGCCGATGCAAAGTCCGGCCAGCCTTCCAGCTACCGCGGCAATCACGGCGGCCGGTTTGGCGGCGACATGCTCAACTTCGCTCGCGGTGCCGAAGGTGTCGAGATCGCGCTTGTCCGTCTCAGCCACGCCATCGAGATGACCGCCGACCAGCAGAAGCTGTTCGACACCTTCAAGACCGATGCCCTAGCCGCGGCCACCAGCTTTGCCACCGCCACAGAAGCGCTGCGCCCCGCCGCGCCTGCCGCCGGTGAAACGCCGACCCTGCCCGACATGTCGGCTCGCCTCAAGGACTCCATCGCGCTCCAGCAGGCGCGCCTGGCTGCGCTTGAAGCCGTACAGCCTTCGGCCACCGCCTTCTTCGATAGCCTGACCGATGAGCAGAAAACCCAGCTCATGCCGCAGAGTCCCGACCGCGTCGGCGACCGTGATGGGCGCGGCGATTTCCGCCGCTTCGGCAAGGGTGGCGACCACCGCGGCGGTGACCATCGTCAGGGCGGCCCGCGCCAGGCGCCGACCGAAGCCCCCACGGCTCCGACTGCACCGGCCACCAACGGCTAAGCCTTTCGGCGGCTCCGCCTTCTCTCCTTAAGGCGGAGCACCGCCCGGCGTTGGCCTGCCCCCGGCCGGCGCCCCAAGACCCCCGGCCCTCAACGGCCGGGGGTTGCTTTTGTTCGGTCATCAATTACCAATAAACGACCCTCCGACTGGACATTCCCATGACCAACCTGCCGCTCGATCCGACCCGCATTCGCGCAGAATTCCCGGCTTTTTCCGAACCGTCGCTGCAGGGCCAGGCCTTTTTCGAGAATGCCGGGGGCTCCTATACATCGCGGGCGGTGCTGTCCAAGCTCGATCACTATTATCGCGCCACCAAAGTCCAGCCCTACGGCTACTACCCGGCCTCGCAGGCCGCCGGCGAGGCCATGGACCTCAGTTTCGAGCGGATGGCGCAGGCGCTCAATGTCACCGCCGACTGGATCCATTTCGGCCCCTCTGCCTCGGCCAATACCTATGTGCTGGCCAATGCCTTCGCGGGCTGGCTCAAGCCGGGCGATGCCATCGTCGTCACCAATCAGGACCACGAAGCCAATACCGGCAATTGGCGCCGCCTGGCCAATCGCGGCATCGAGATCCGCGAATGGCGCGTTGATCCCCAGACCGGCCGCCTCGACCTGGCCGCGCTCGACGCCCTGCTCGACAGCAAGGTCCGCCTCATCGCCGCGCCGCATTGCTCCAACGTAGCCGGCGAAATCAATCCCGTCGCCGATATCGCCGCCCGCGCCCATGCCATTGGCGCAGTGACGGCCATCGATGGCGTCAGCTACGCCCCGCATGGTCTGCCCGACCTCAAGGCGCTGGGCGCCGACATCTACTTCTTCTCTGCCTACAAGACCTATGGTCCCCATCAGGGCATCATGGCCGTCCGCCCCGAACTGGCGCTGTCGCTCCCCAATCAGGGCCACTATTTCAACGATGCCAAGCCGCGCTACCGCCTGACCCCGGCCGGTCCCGACCACGCCCAGATCGCCGCATCCTCAGGCATTATCGATTATCTCGAAACCGTCGCCGACATTGCGGGCGATGCCGTGGAAGGCGCCAATCCCTTCCGCCGCGCCCACGCCGCCATGCGCGCTCAGGAAATCGCACTGTCAAAGCCCCTGCTGGACTATCTCCGCCAGAAGAACAGCATCCGCATCATCGGCCCCGACGATCCCAACCTGCGCGCCCCGACCATCGCGCTGGCCCTCGCCGAACCCGGCGCCGACGTCGCCCGGCGCCTTGCCCGCCACGGCATCATGGCCGGTGGCGGCCACTTCTACGCCTACCGCCTGCTCGAAGCCGTCGGCATCAACCCCGATCACGGCGTCCTCCGCCTCTCCTTCGTGCACTACACCACACCCGAAGAAATCACCCAGCTCATCACCGCGCTGGACGCGGAATTGAAGTAGCCACAAGGCTATCAGTCTGCCTCCCTCCCCCTTGTGGGGAGGGACAGCGAGCTAGGTGATCGAGCCGGGTGGGGGTGCGAGAGCCCCAATATCGCGGCCAGCCGACCCCCACCCTTGATCCCTCCCCACAAGGGGGAGGGAGACGACTGAACACCCCGAGCCAACGCAAAGTCTTCCCATGTCCCGCCCCGTCGCCGCCCTCCTGCTCATTGTCTGCACCATGCTGTGGGGCTTTGCCTTCATCGCGCAAAAGTCCGCCATGGATTCGATGGGCCCGCTGACCTTCGCCGGCGTGCGCTACCTACTCGGCGGGCTGCTGGTCCTGCCCTTGGCCCTGCGTGAAAAGCGCAGGCAGACCAAGGCCCTGACCCTGCGGCAATGGATGCTGATCGTAGTCATGAGCCTGGTCTTCTTCATGGGGTCGTGGCTGCAGCAGACCGGGCTGGCCACCACCTCGGCCACCAATGCGGGTTTCCTCACCGGGCTCTACGTGTTCTTCGTGCCGGTTCTGGGCTTCCTGATGTTCCGCACGCGCCCGCACCCGATCATCTATGCCTGCGTGCCGCTGGCGCTGGTCGGCATCTATTTCCTCAATGGCGGCGGGCTCGCCAGCTTCAATGGCGGCGACGGCCTCATCGTGATCAGTGCCGTGTTCTGGGCACTGCACGTCATTCTGCTTGGCCTCATCGCGCGCGAAACCGGCCTGCCGATTTTCATCTCTGCCGTCAGTTTTCTCATCGCCGGCGTGGTGGCGCTGTCCTTCGCCTTCGTGCATGAAACGCCGACGCTGGAAGGCATTTCCGCCGGCTGGATCGAGATCGCCTATGCCGGCGTCCTGTCGACCGCCGTCGCCTTCACCTTCCAGGCCATCGGCCAGCAATATGTGCCACCGGCCAATGCGGCGATCATCCTCTCCGCCGAAAGCCTCTTCGCGGCCCTGGGCGGCGCACTGCTGCTGGGCGAACGCCTGCCCCCGGTGGGCTATGCCGGCGCAGCGCTGATCTTCGTCGCCATCCTGGCCGTCGAAGCCCTGCCTCCGCTCTGGGCGCGGCGGCAGGCCCACGTGGCACGGCCGACGAACTAGGGCTTGTAGCGGTACATCTGGTAGGTTTTGCACACCACGAAAACAACGCAGCCTTTCAGCGTGATCTGGTCTTCGCTCACCTGCGTTATCGTGCCTCCGGCGGTCTGCCCATAGATGTGCAGGTCGCCCTTCCACTGGTTGGGCTTTGTCGGCTTGGCGTGGTCGATCATCAGAGTGTTGAGATAAGGCATGTTCTCGGCATTGTCGGCGCCATTGCCCAGCCAGATCAACGTGCCGCACAGTTGCTTACCGTCGTCTCCGCACAGCTCGACGCTGTAGCGCGAGTCCCGCATCTCGATTTCCCAGATGCCCTCGGGCGAAGCCATGACGGGTTGGACCAGGGCGGCCAGGGCGCCAAGCACAAGAAGCGATTTCTGCATCACCGGAACTCCATACAGCGGGAACCTCAGCTCAATGTCATGGCAAACCTGAACTGCATCTGAACACTGCGGTAGCCCGGTCTCCCCGCCCTGTCACGCCCGCGTCACACAACGCCGGTAGGGTTTCAGCGTTCCCGGTCCTCCTTGTGCCCCGGAACCGCCGCGCCCCACGTCCCCAACGTCGCGCCGGCACCTGCGAGAGCGCGGCCGCCAACCCCGCCTCTCCCCGCCGACCCCTCGGCAATTGGCCGCCCCACTTCGGGCGGCCTCTTTTTTGGACTACCGCCGCTCCATAAAAATGGACCGCACCGGCGTTCCCATTTCCGATGCTTCCATTTCCGCCACCGCCCGCCAGCCGCGCCGCTCGTAGAATGCCCGCGCCCGGCTGTTGAAGGCACGCACATCCAGCCGCCGCGCGCCCGCCGCTTCCGCATGGTCCATCAGCACCCGCCCCACGCCGCTGCCGATGAACAGCACATGCACGTGGATGGCATGCAGCACACCCGCCTCGAGGTGATACATGCCCGCGATGACGCCATCGCGCTCGGCCAGCATGAACTGGTCGATATAGGTCTCGACATAGCCAATCACCGGCTGCTCGCGCTCGAACCGCGCGATGGATTCCGGCTCGACATGGGGCGCCCAGTGGGTCCGCCACGAGGTATCCAGCAGCGCCTCGACCGCGGCCCGGTCGTCCGGCGTGGCTCTTCGGATGACAACACTGGACATGCCGGCCCCACAATGAACTGTTGATGATGCGTGCTGCCGCTTCATGCGGGGTCGCACAGAGTTTATTGCCTAGCCATGCCACTGACGCAACCGTGAGACCCTGCTCGAAATGGCCAAGCTCTACTTCTCATACGCGGCGATGAATGCCGGCAAGTCCACCTTGCTGCTGCAGGCCGCCTATAACTACCGCGAGCGTGGCATGCGTCCGCTGCTCTACACCTCGGCGCTCTATGTCGAGAACGGCATCGGTCTCATTTCATCGCGCATTGGCATTTCCGAGCCCGCCGCCCTCTATTCGGCCGGGGACGATCTCTACCAGTCCATTCGCGACGAGCATGAGAACAGCAAGGTCGATTGCGTCTTTGTCGACGAGGCCCAGTTCCTCACCCCCGATCAGGTCTGGCAGGTGGCGCGCGTCAGCGACCGCCTGAAGGTTCCGGTCATGTGCTTTGGCCTGCGCACCGACTTCCAGGGCAAGCTGTTTCCCGGCTCGCAGGCCCTGCTTGCCATTGCCGATGAGCTGCGGGAAATTCGCACCATCTGCGAATGCGGTGCCAAGGCAACTATGGTGGTCCGCCAGAACGCCGACGGACGCGTGCTCACCGATGGCGAACAGGTCTCCATCGAAAAATCGGTCTACATCTCCCTCTGCCGCAAGCACTGGGAAGAGGCGGTTGGCCGCTGGCCCGTGAAAGGACCCTGACCATGTCGAATACTGGCGTCGAACCCAAAGGCACTCTCACCATCCGCACGCTGGCCATGCCCGCCGATGCCAATCCCGCCGGCGACATTTTCGGCGGCTGGGTGATGAGCCAGATGGATATCGCCGGCTCCATCGCCGCCGTGGAACTGAGCCACGGACGCGTCGTCACTGTGGCCGTTGAGGCCATGACCTTCATCGCGCCGGTCAAGGTCGGCGACGTGCTGTGCGTCTACACAACCGTCGAGCGCGTCGGCAACACCTCCATCACCATCGGCATGGAAGCCTGGGCCCGCCGCCAGCGCCTGCCCGACCGGGTCAAGGTCACCGAGGCGCGCTTCGTTTATGTCGGTCTCGACGAGCAGGGCAACAAGCGCCGCATCATTCCGTCGCCCACCACCGCTTAACCCCGGCACTTCGTTCAGCTGGCGTTCAGGCAGACCATGATGTCATGCTGGCATAAGGTCTCGACGGTCAGGCCTCCACTATTTCGAAGACAAACCAAATTTCCGGGGACCGGAACTCTTTCGCGACAGTCCCCGTTTCTTGAACAACCTAGCTGAAGCGTCACCGGCCGCTTGCGTCATCTCGATCCCCGGGATCGGCCGGACCAGCACAGAGGAGCATCGCCATGAACCGCCATACCCGTAGCATATTGCTGAAGATCGCCACCGGCATCGCCGTGGCCATGACCGCCATGGTCGTGTTCCTGCCCGCCGCCAACGCAGCGCCCGGCACCGTAACCAGCAATGTGAACCTGCGCTCCGGCCCCGGCACCAACTATGCCGTCATCGACACCGTGCGCCGTGGCACTCAGGTCGATGTGCAGCAGTGCCAGGGTTCGTGGTGCTACATTGTCCAGCGCGGTCCATCGGGCTGGGTCTCGGCGAGCTATCTCAGCGCCGGCGGCCGCCCGGTCAATCCGAGCCAGCCCGGCCTCTCCTTCGGCTTCACCGTTGGCCCGAATGGCCCCTCGTTCAACTTCGGCGTCGGCCCGACGCCATCGCAGCCGCCGGTGATCCGTCCCACCCCGTCGCAGCCGCCGGTAATCCTGCCGACCCCGTCGCTGCCGTCTTATGCTGAAGTCTGCTTCTATGATCGCGCCCGCATGCGCGGCGACAGCTTCTGCCTGGAATCAGGTGATAGCGTCCGCAACCTCGGCGATTGGACCGACCGTATCTCGTCCATCGCCAACCCGACCGGCCTGCAGGTTCAGGTCTGCAGCGAGAGCAACTACCGCAACTGCCGCACCTACTCCACCAGCGCCTCCTCGCTCGGCGACTTCGACGACTACATCGCCTCGATCCGCATCCGCTAATATTTAGCGGTCGACAAAATCCAAGGGCCCAGCCACCGCTGGGCCCTTTTTCTTGCCGCTTGGAGCGGCGCACTCGGCGCGCTAGTCTCGATGCGATAATCAGCTCGGGAATTCATCCATGCGTTACTTCGGTCGCCTGCTGACTACCCTCACAAGCCTGCTGCTCATGGCCTTGACTGCCGCCGCGCCCGCCAGCGCCGCCTACAGGATTGGCACCCCTGCCTGGAGCGCGCAGCCGCTTGTCCTTTATGCCCGACCAGGCACGGGCTATGCCGTCACCGGCGAGATCGCGCCCGACCTCGCCATTCGCGTCCTGCGGTGCCAGAAGCTGTGGTGCGTGGTCGATGGCCCGGGCGGTCACGGCTGGACCTACAAGCACGGCATTTCCTTCGGCACCACCTCGACACCGTGGCCGCGCCGGATCACCGCCAACTAGGCGAGCGCCTCAGCTTGCGTTGATGAGATCGCCAACCGCGCTGCGCAGGGCGAAGATGCCGCTATCGGCATAGCGGCTCGGATGCACGCGGTTGGTCAGCAGCGTCCAGGCGCGGCCGCCATCGAAATCGACCCAAAGCCCCGTTCCGGTAAAGCCGGTATGTCCGATCGTGCCGGGCCCCGCCAGGTCGCCGCCCGACCAGCCCTTGTATGGCCGCTCCCAGCCATGGGTCCGCGTTGCCGACAGCGGCGTGCGCATCAGCGTCACGACCGGGCTCTCCGCGTCGCGCAGCATCGCGCCGGCCGCGTCGAGCACCGCGTCTACCGTGCCGAACAGCCCGGCATTGCCCGCTCCCTGCAGCGCCGCGCAGTTCTCGTCATGCACTTCCCCGCTCAGCACCCGTCCCCGCCAGTGGCAGAATTCAGTGGCCGCTGCCTCGTCTGCTGGCGCCGAAAAGGCAAAGCCGGGGCCCGGATCCATCTCGCGGATGGTCTTGCCCGCGATGCGTTCCAGCGCGATGCCGAGCAGGATGAAATTGATGCAGGAATAGCCCGCCGGTCCCGGCGTCCAGGCATGCTGCAACACGAAGTTGCGCAGCAGGTTCGGGTTCTCGCCATAGGTGAAGATCGGCTCGGAGGAAGGAAACGCGGTCTGGTGCCCAAGGCACTGCCGGAACGTCACCTTGCGCTCCCAGCCATTGGGATCGAACTGCCGCAGATTGGGAATGATCGAGGTCAGCGGCGCATCGAGATCGATCACGCCCTGCGCTGCCAGCGCCAGAATGCGCGGCGTGGTGAACAGCACCTTGGAGAGCGACGCGAGATCAAACCAGGTCTCGAGCGTCATGGGGCGCTGTTCGGGCACCAGTGATGCAAAACCCAGCGCGCGCGTCATCCTGTTGCCATGGCGATCGACCATGCCCAGCACCGCGCCGGGAATGCGGCCGCTGGTGACGGCTGCTTCGACCGGAACGAAGGCCCGGTCGAGTGCTTGTGAAAGATCGGCGTCAGCTGCGCCCATCGGAATTAGCCCTGAACGTGCCGCTCGCGGATGGCGGTGCGCAGGAACCCGTCGGCCTTGGCCAGCGCGGCTTCGGCCTCGTCGCGTTCCATGCCGGTCAAACCGATCAGGATGGCGAGCTTCACGTTATTGCCGCTCTGGGCCAGATAGCCGCGCGCCTCTTCCTCGGTGCAGCCAACAACCTCGACCAGGATGCCGGTGGCACGGGCCAGCAGCTTTTCGTTGCTGACCGACAGGTCCACCATCAGGTTTTCATACGACTTGCCGATGCGGATCATGCTGGCCGTGGTCAGCATGTTCAGAACGACCTTCTGCGCCGTACCCGACTTGAGGCGGGTCGAGCCGGTCAGCACTTCCGGCCCGACAACGGGCGAGATGGCGATATCGGCAATCTTGGCGATGGTCGATTCGGGATTGCACGAGAGGGCCACTGCGGTAGCGCCGATCTCGCGGGCATATTCCAGCCCGCCGATTACGTAGGGGGTACGGCCGCTGACCGCGATTCCCACCACCACGTCCTTGCTGGACAGATTGAGATTCTGCAGGTCGGTGCGGCCTTCTTCGAGGCTGTCTTCAGCGCCTTCGATCGGATGGCGCAGCGCGTGGTCGCCGCCGGCAATGATGCCCACGACCATGTTGGGCGACACGCCGAAAGTCGGCGGGCATTCCGATGCGTCGAGAACGCCGAGGCGGCCGCTGGTGCCGGCACCCATATAGATCAGACGGCCGCCGGCCTTGAAGGCCGCGACGATCTTGTCGACTGCCTTGGTGATTTCAGGAATGGTCCGCTGCACGGCTGGCGCAACCAGGGCGTCCTGCTCGTTCATGGCGACCAGAACCTGCTCGGTCGACATCAGGTCGATCTGCATCGTGTCCGGGTTGCGCGATTCCGAGACGAGTTGCCCCAACTCCGCAATCAAGGTGCTTTTGGTCATCAGCTTCCACTCACTTTTCGCCCAAGTGTTAGAAGTGAATATTCCTTGTGTCAACGAAGTGAAGAATATTCTATTCCTTAGTGGATGCAGGCGCATGGCGCGAGGTTTCCCGAGGCGAAATCGGTCGGGGGGGACTGGGCCAAGTGCATTGCAATCACACGACTATTCGAAATATTGCTGCATCCACGCCTCGTGCAGGTTTGAAGCGTCAGACAGGGAACGGCACCGCAAACCACGGTCATGGCAGGACGCGAAATAGTCCGCTCTGAGGGAGATCCGCATGTCCATCCTGAAGATTATCAACGCCCGACTCGAGACCATGACCGAGGCGGATCGCCAGATCGGCCAGTTCATCATCGATGATCCCGAGCGCATGCTGTCGCTCTCGTCGGCGGCCTTGGCCGAAGCCACCGGGCGCAGCCAGTCCAGCGTCGTCAAGTTCAGCCAGAAACTCGGTTATGTCGGCTACCAGCAGCTCAAGCTGGCCGTCAACAAGGCCAAGGCCCAGGAATGGCAGGCCCCCGCCGGGGTGATTCACGGCACGATCGATGTCAGCGACAGCTACATGACGATTCTGCAGAAGCTCACCGGCAGCAAGCTGCTCTCGATGCGCGAAACCACCTCCGCCAATAGCGAGCAGACCATTGGCGAAGCTCTCTCCGCCCTAGCCGGGGCCCGCCGCATTCAGCTGGCAGGCGTCGGCGCATCCTCGCTGGTGGCGCGCGACTTCTCCTACAAGCTGCTCAAGCTCGGCCGCAACGTGCTGCTCGACAATGACAGCCACATCCAGATCTCCAATGCCTCCACCCTCACCAGCAAGGACGTGCTGTTCGCCATCTCTTATTCGGGCACCAGCATGGAGATTCTGCGGATAGCAGAGCTGGCCCGTGCGCGCGGCGCCACCATCATTTCGGTCACCGGACTCACGCCCAATCCGCTGTCGGCGCTGACCGATATCAGCCTCTACACCGTCGCCGACGAAGATCGGGTACGCTCCTCGGCCATCACCTCGCGCGACGCGCAGCTGATGCTGACCGACATGCTGTTCATCCTGCTGCTGCAGGTTCAGCCCGATGCCTACGACTACATTCACGCCAGCGAAACCGCGGTTCACGTCCTCAAGGAATAGCCGCCTCTCCGCCGCCGGCTGCCCGCTGCCCGCCTCGGCCGCAATCGCCTGCACACATTGTCACAGTAATTTCTTATTCTTGACACGATCAAAAATAGGAATTTAATATTCCACCAATGCGTATCTTCAGACAGACCTGCCCTTGGGCGGTTTGCTTGAGGAACGGAATGGGGCGAGGATGGATTCGGACACTGCTGCGGGCGTGACGAAGGGGATGAGCAGGCTTTCCAAAGCTGGCGTCGCCTTCGCGAGCAAGCACGGCAACGAACCGCGCAGCCTTGGACCCACCGGCATTGTTCAATCAAGCCACGGAGAAGGCACTTGGCTCAACTATCCCTGCGTGGCATCAAAAAAGGCTTCAAGGCGGTCAAGGTGCTTCATGGCATCGACCTTGAGGTCAACGACAAGGAACTGATCGTTTTCGTCGGCCCCTCGGGCTGCGGTAAGTCGACTCTGCTGCGTCTGATCGCCGGGCTCGATCCGATCACCGAAGGCGAGTTCCGTCTCAACGGCCACCTGATGAATGATGTCCCGCCCTCCAAGCGCGGCATTGCCATGGTGTTCCAGTCCTACGCGCTCTACCCGCATATGGACGTCTACGAGAACATGGCTTTCGGCGCCCGCCTGATGGGCCTCGACAAGGCCGAAGTCGAAAAGCGCATCGAAGACACTGCGCGCATGCTGCGCCTCGAACCGCTCCTCAAGCGCAAGCCCAAGGAACTGTCCGGTGGCCAGCGCCAGCGCGTCGCCATCGGCCGCGCTCTGGTGCGCAAGCCCGATCTGCTGCTGCTCGACGAGCCGCTGTCCAACCTCGACGCTGCCCTGCGCAGCCAGGTGCGTCTGGAAATCGCCAAGCTGCACCGCGACATCGGCGGCACCACCATTTACGTGACGCACGACCAGGTCGAAGCGATGACCCTCGCCGACCGCATCGTCGTCATGAACCTGGGCAAGGTGGAACAGTTCGGCACGCCGCGCGAACTCTACGAGACCCCGGCCAACACCTTCGTGGCGACCTTCATCGGCTCGCCCCAGATGGCGCTGCTCGACGTCGAACGCAGCGGCAACCAGTTGGCCATCGCCGGCACCGGCGCGATCACCCCGACCAGCCTGCCGGCCGGCGATGACAAGTCCTTCATCCTGGGCGTCCGCCCCGACGCGCTCGAACTTTCGTCCGGCCATGAGGGCGAGGGCTTTGCCGCCAACGTCGTCTACACCGAATACCTGGGCGACAACGCCTTCGTTTATGTGCGTTTGACCAATGGCTCGCAGCTGAGCGTGCGTTGCACGCCCGATGTCGATTACGCCATCGACGCGCCGGTCCGCATCAATATCCTGCCAAATAAAGCGCACTACTTCAGCAGCGCAACGAAGCAACGCCTGACCGCATAGCGGCAGGCAAGCACTGGAATAACTACCGGAGCAACCAAGGGAAGAGAATGAAGAAGCTATTCATCAGAACGGCCGTTATGGCCACCACCATGCTGTCGGCCTACAGCGCCCTCGCCCAGGAACTTTCCTTCTGGTCCTGGCGCCAGGAAGACCGCGCGCAGTACGAAGAGTTCATCAAGACCTTCGAAGCTGCCAATCCCGGCATCACCATCAAGCTCGAGACCTTCGAAGCTGCCAACTACAACACGATCCTGTCCACCGCCCTCGCTGGCGGCACCGGCCCGGATCTGATGATGGTTCGCGCTTACGGCGGCATGGAAGCCATTGCTTCGGCCGGCTACCTCGAGCCGATCACCACGGCAACCGTTCCGAACCTGGAAGGCTTCTCGGCCAGCGCCCTGCAGGCTGAAACCATGCGTTCGGACAACCAGATCTACGCTGTGCCGTTTGCTTCGCAGACCCAGTTCGTGATCTACAACAAGGACATTTTCGACGCCAATGGCATCGAAGAGCCCCAGACCTGGGCTGAGTTCCTGGCTCTGAGCCAGAAGCTCAAGGACGCTGGCCTGATGCCTTTCGGCAATGGCACCGCGACCGCCTGGCAGAACGAAACCATCACCGCCGATCTGGTCTACTCGACCATGGGCCGTTCGTTCTACGACGACCTGATCGCCGGCACGGCTGACTTCACCGACGCGCGTTTCACCAACGGCCTCGCAGCCCTCAAGGAAATCAGCGCCTACTTCCCCGATGGCTTCATCGGTCTGGACTACCCCGCATCCCAGCAGCTGTTTGCCTCGGGCATGGCCGCAATGTTTGCCGGCGGTTCGTATGAACTGGCGACCTTCAAGACCCTCAACCCCGAGCTGAACCTGGGCGTCTTTGCCGCTCCTGGCGTCAATGCGGAAGACGAGAAGCTTGTCGGCATCTACTTTGACGGTGGCTATGCAGCCAACGCCACTGGTGCCAACAAGGAAGCGGCCCTGAAGTTCCTGAACTACGTTGCCAGCAAGGACTTCGGTCAGGCGTTCGCCAACTCGCTGAACAACATCTCGACCGTTCCGGGCGTGACCTTCGACAACCCGCTCCTGGGCGAAGTTGCCGAGCTCAATGCTCACTCGATCCCCTACATGATGCTGGTTCACTTCCGCTTCGGCGAGCCCTCCGGCTCGGTCCTGCTGCAGGAAGAAGTCCAGAAGCTGCTGGCTGGCCAGACCACTCCCGAGGCTGCTGGTGAGCGTATCACCAAGGAGCTCGCTGCCTGGTACACCCCGTTCCAGAAGTAACATCGCGACCGGACGGGGCCTTCGGGTCCCGTCCAATCCCGCTGACGCGGCGACCACCTGCAAGAAAGATCCTTCCAATGCGACTGACTGGCCGAGGTTTATGGATAACCGCGCTGATCGTACCGCCGCTGGCGTTCGTGGCAGTGTTCATCGTCTATCCGATCATCGCCGCCTTCACCTACGCGTTCTACGATTGGCAGGGTCTGCTCCGCGGCGACTTCGTCTGGTTTGAGAACTTCCACACCGTGCTGTTCGTTGAGCCCTATGCTTCGCGCACGGTGAATGCCTTCACCCACAATATCATTGTCTTCTTCGCGCTGATGGTGCTGCAGAACGGCCTCGGATTCTTCCTGGCCTATGCGCTCTGGCGCGAGCTGCCGGGTGCCCGTTTCCACCGCGTTGCGGTCTTCCTTCCCGTGGTTCTGTCCACCATCATCGTGGCCTATCTCTGGAAGCTGTTCCTTCACCCCCTGTTCGGCATCGTCAACCAGAGCCTGCGTGGCGTCGGCCTCGATTTCCTGGCCCAGCCCTGGCTCGGACAGGAATCCACCGCCCTCTGGTCGATCATCGCGGCGCAGGCCTGGCACATGGTGGGCTTCCCTGCCCTGGTGTTCCTGGCTGGCATGCAGCGTATCCCCAACGACATCATCGATGCCGTGCGCATGGAAACCCAGAGCGAGTGGACCAAGATCACCAAGATCGTCTGGCCGCTGGTTGCTCCGAGCGCCACCATCGTCTTCGTGCTGCTATTCGTCGGCGCCTTCAACTGGTTCGAACTGCCCTACATCATGGGCGGGCTCGATGGTTCGCCCTATGGCTCCACCGACGTTCTGGGCCTCTACTTCTATCGCACCGCTTTCGGCAACGTCTCCGCCGCGCACCAGGACTTTGGCCTGGGTAGTGCACTGGCCGTGCTGATGTTCATCTTTATCGCAGTCGTTGCCGGCGCCATCACCGTGAAGCTGCGCTCGCGGGAGATCCAGCTATGAGTGCGACCACTCAGAACACCTATTACGACCGCAAGGGCCTGCTCGCGACCCTGGGCCGCGACGGCCTGCTGCAGATCATCCTGGTGGCCAACACCTTCATCATGCTGGCCCCGATCATCATCATGGTGTTCTCGGCCTTCAAGACCAACATGGACATCTTCCAGCGTCCATTCAGCCTTCCTGATTTCGGCCATATCGCGAACTTCATGAAGATCTGGGAGAACACCAACTTCCTGCGCTACCTGATGAACTCGTTCGTCGTCACCGGTAGCTCGATGGTGCTGATCCTGACGCTGGGCACCATGGCCGCCTATGCCCTTGGTCGCTACGACTTCAAGGGCAATGGCTTCATCCTGATGTTCTTCGTGGCCGGTCTCACCCTGCCGCTGAAGCTGGCCATCATCCCGCTCTTCATCCTGATGCGCGACCTGGGGATCCTGAACAACCAGCTGTCGCTGATCTTCGTCTACACCGCCATGGGCCTGCCCACGACCGTGTTCATCATGACCGGCTTCATCCGCACGCTCCCCAACGAGCTCGAGGACGCGGCCCGCATGGACGGCGCCAGCGAAGCCCGCATCATGTGGTCGATCATGCTGCCGCTGGTGAAGCCCGCCATGGTCATCGCCGGCATCCAGAACGTCGTGCCGATCTGGAACGACTTCTTCTTCCCGCTGGTCTTCATCCAGAACGACAACCTCAAGACCCTGCCCCAGGGCCTCACCACCTTCATGGGCGAATACGCCACTGATTATGGTGCCCTGTTCTCGGGCCTGACCCTGTCGGCTGCACCGATCATCATCATCTACATTCTGCTGTCCAAGCAGTTCATCTCCGGCATGACGGCAGGTGCAGTGAAGTGACTTTGAATCTCGTAAAGGGCGGCCTGATCGTTTCGTGTCAGGCCCGCGCCGACAATCCCATGCACGGCCCCCAGTTCATGGGCGCCATGGCGCTCGCCGCCCGTGATGGCGGCGCCACCGGTATTCGCGCCAATGGCCCCGACGACGTTCGCGCCGTCACGGCCGCCGGCCTGCCGGTGATCGGCATCCACAAGATCTTCTCGACCGAAGTGCCCGTCTACATCACACCCACCTTTGCCGCTGCAAAGCTGCTGGCGGAGGCCGGTGCCACGATCATCGCGCTCGATTGCACCCCCCGCCCCCGCATCGGCGACGATCCGGCCGAGCTGATCCGCCGCATCTCTGACGAGCTGGGCGTCGAGACCTTTGCCGATATCTCGACCCTCGACGAGGGTCTGGCTGCCGAGCAGATGGGCGCGACCTATATCTCGACCACTCTCTCCGGCTACACGTCCTACACCGAGCCCAAGCCCGCCGAGCCCGATCTGGCCCTGGTGGAACAGCTTGCCGCCCGCGTGTCGGTTCCCATCGTGGCCGAAGGCCGCTACAACACCCCTGCCTGGGTCCGTCGTGGTTACGACGCCGGCGCCTATTCGGTTGTTGTCGGCACCATGATCACCAATCCCCGCGAGATCACCCGCATGTTCATCAGGGAAAGCGCCGGCGCATGAGCGACGCGATCCATCTGGGGATCGATGTCGGCGGCACCGCCAGTCGCTGGACCGCCTGCAGCGCCGACGGCACCGTCGTCGCTCGCGGCAAGGCCAATGGCGCCACCGGACATCTGTTCAATCCCGCCGAGCGTGAGAAACTGCGCACCGCGCTTGCGACGATCGCGGCTGAGATGACCACGACCGGCCTCTCCGCCGCCACCGTCTCCACCGGCCTCACCGGCTTTGGCGTCGGCGTGGCAGATGACCTGCGCCTGTTGTTGCGCGAGGCCTTCGGCGTCGAGAACGGCAACATCATCGTCGTCGACGACATGACCCTGGCCTACGCCTCGATCTTCCAGCCCGGCCAGGGCCACCTGATTTCTGCTGGCACCGGTTCGATTGGCCTGCATATCGGCGAAGGCGACACCTATGTGCGCGTCGGCGGCCGTGGCGTGCTGATCGATGATGCCGGTTCGGGCACCTGGATCGCCCTGCGTGCCCTCGACCATATTTTCCGTCGCCTCGACCACACCGGCTCGTTCGACGAGGTCAAGCTCCTCTCCGATGAGCTGTTCACGCTGGTCGGTGGCAATGACTGGCATGCCGTCCGCCAATACGTCTATGCCGGCGATCGCGGCCGCATCGGCACGCTGGCCGTCGCCGTGAGCAAGGCTGCGCATGCCGGCGACCCCGCCGCCCTCTCCATCCTGCACGATGCCGGCATCGAATTGGCCCGCCTCGCCCAGGCCCTCACCGAGCGCGCCGGCACCAAGCCGATCGGCTTCATCGGCGGCGTTCTGGCGCTGCACCCGGTGCTCACCGAGGCCATCACCGCCGCCCTTGCCGGTCACGAAGTGATCTTCCCCAAGGCCGACGCCTCCCTCATCGCCGCGCAGCTCCATCTGCCCCTCGGCGCCCATTGGCACGCCGTCCTCACCACCAACGCCGGCATCGCGCGCTAACCAGGCGCGACGCTCCCCCCCGATCTGTCCCTCCCCTCCAGGGGGAGGTCAGGTGGGGGAGACCGCCCCGCACCCGATCTCAGGGGTGCGCCTCCGGGTACCCCACGAAATACACCTCGTAGCACCGAGAGCAGTACCGCCACTCCGTCCGGTCCGTACCGATCCCCGGCAGATCGCGCCCGGCCTTGATTTCCACAGCCACGTGCGCGCCCCCGCAGGCGCAGGGCCCCTTGTCGGCATGTCGCTCAAAAACTTCGTTGCCGTACCGGATCAAATATTGCCACGTCTCTTGAAGCACCATCGCGTCCTCCTGCACTACTGTTGAATTGGGATTGACGCTGGGACGGCTGACGCCGCAATGCCGGCCGCAACCTTGTGAGGCAGCACGAAGACGTATCCCGCTGCCTCATGCCCTCCGCCGCCGGGGCAGGCACAGGCCCTGTGCGCGCCGCCGCCCGGGCAAGCACCCTTGGTCGTGTCACCATCAAAGAACATGGCCTTGCACTTCCCGCAGAACCGCCACGCGCCCTGCGCGAAGAGATCATCGGGCTGGCTGTGCGGCAGCGTGAAGACGTGGCCCGCCGCCGCGTGTCCACCCCCGGCCGGGCACAGCCCCTTGTCCGCATAGCCGTCGAAATACATTTCGTGGCACTTGGCGCAGTAGCGCCAATCGCGCTGGTCCTCGTCACTGGATGAAACGTCATAAGCCAACGTGAATTCGAAGCCCTGCGCTTCATGGCTTCCGCCGCCCGGACAGGGCCCCTTGTCGGGATAGCCATCGAAGAACAGGCCGTTGCACTTAACGCAAAATCGCCACGCCTCTTGCAGCGCCATCGCTTCCTCCTGCCTTGCGCACTAGGCCAAGAGGACTACCGCCGGGTCGATTGACCGGCATCGGCTGTTCGGTTGAAATGCGCGCCGATTTGAGGGGCCGCAACACACCTCCCGGGGTGGTCCATGGCAACGTCAACCGCGCAGTTTTCTGCTCTCGTCGAGCTGATCTACCAATGCGCCACCGATCCCGAACGATGGGTCGATGTGCTGGCGGCCCTGTGCGCCGTAACGCGCTGCTATTCCGGCACCATCATCGCCACCGATCTGGTCACCCGTGACAACCGGCTGTTCCGCAGCTGGAATTTCGGCGACGACGTGCTGCAGCGCCTGCATGAATTCAGCGGCGAGAGCGCAAAGGTCTGGCAGACCCTGCCCGGTTTCTGGTTTCGCGATCTCGATGAACCTGGCACCTCCAGCCGCGAGGCGCCCACCACCTATGGCGAGTCCCGCTGGGCCACCGAGGTGATGCAGCCCATGGGGATCATCGACTCCCTGCATCTGATCCTGCTGCGCGACCTCCGCCGCGTCGCCGATATCGCGCTGTTTCGTCACCAGTCCCACGGCCTGGTTACCGACGAAGATGTGCAGGTCCTGCGCCTGCTCGCGCCGCATCTGCGCCGCGCCGCCGAGATCAGCGATCTGCTCGAAATGCGCTCTCTGGAATCCGCCATCCTGCGCTCGACGCTTGATGAGCTGTCAGCCGCCGTCATCGTCGTAGACGACAGCGCCATCATCCGCTTCGCCAATGCCGCCGCCAACGCCCATATGGCCGGTCGCCACCAGTTCGCCGACGAGCGCGGACGGCTGGTCTGCGTGCCAGCCCAATACCGGCGCGAGTTCAGCCGCGCCCTGGGCAGAGCTCAGTCGGGCGAGCCGGCCACGCTGCAATTCTCGGCCGCCGGGCAGAGCAACGACGTCGCCCACATCGTGCCCCTCAAGGTGAGTTCCAGCTGGACCATCGGCAATCTGGTCGTTGTCATTCTGTCGACCAGCCAGCGCCTCGCCAACGCCAATGAGATCGAGGCGATCGGGCACATCTTCGAGCTCACCGCCGCGGAGCTGCGCCTGTTGCCATCCCTGTTGACCGGTGCCACGCTTCACACCATTGCCGACGATCTCGGCCTATCCGAAGCCACGGTCAAAACCCAGCGCATGAGCATCTTCGCCAAGACCGGCGTGTCCCACCGCTCCGAACTGACTGCCCTGGTCGTCCGCTTCCTCTCGCCCCTCGGGCACTAGCGGGGCACCCTTCGCTAGAATGCGAAACCCAGGCCCACGCCTGCGGAGAACTGATCCGTAGGCCAGGCCTGGAACGGCCCCTTGCCCAGGTCATAGGTGGCAGCGCCAAACGTGGCGTAGGACAGTTCGCCGCGCGCAAAGACATTCTCAGTGAGGGCGATGTCGACGCCCGCCGCCACCGTCAGCCCGGCATGCCATTCCTCGTCGCGGCCAAATCCGGGCGTCGCCGAAATCATGCGCTGCTGCCCCGCCACCACGTCGGCGGCCACATAGGGCGCAAAGCTATCGAGATCGAGGGCAGCCGTCGCGCGGGCCGTACCCTGCGCCCGCATGCCGAACTCCGTTCCGGCCCACATGCCTTGATCGATTACCTGCATGTTTGACAGATATCCGCCGAGCTCGGCCCCCAGCAAAACAGTGCCGACATCGAAGCGCGCACCGCCAAAAGCCCCGGCCGAAAAGCCGCTATAATTGCTGCGCGCGGTTGAGAACTGGTCGCTATATCCACCGGACGAAACCCCGCCCAGCACGCCCGCGTAGAAGCCCGTCCACTCCGCCGCGCTGGCGGCCGGCAGGATGGCGAGCAAAGCCGCCGTCACGACAACAGGTCTCTTCATGGTTGAAGCCCCCAGTTATTCTCATGAAAACGGCAAACAAGGCACGAGTCAACGTTGCGGCTCACCGCACCCGATCCTGACACGGCCTGTCAGCAGCCCCGTTCCCTATCCGTTCGTAAGGCGATAGACTGGCTGACAACATTGCATCTGCGCGCTCCGTTTCCCATGTGAGTCGCCTTCCTCGACGCACGGTGTTCCCCTATGGCCGACAAATCCGCCCGCCCGGGCAAAGCTGAATTCTCCATCGACGACTTCCTCGGCGAGATCGAGAAGGCTGAGGATCTGGCCGCCAACAAGCCCCTTTATGCCGAGCGCATGCGCAACAAGCGCGCGCTCGACCGTGCCGATCAGAAGCTCGCCGCCGAAGCTGCGCAGGCCGAGGCCGATGCAGCCAAGGCCTTGGCACAGGCCGAGAAAAAGAAAACCGCGCTCGAAAAGCGCCGCACAACCAAGGCCAGCCACGACACCGCCACCGGCATGTCGAAGAAGACCTCCAAGACCAAGATCAACTCGGTCGACCGCATCGACTTCGACGGCATGGGCGAACCCGCACAGGCCGGTTTTGGCCATATCGCCTCCCCCGAGGCCCGCATGACCGCGCGCGACATTTCCCGCGCCGCCGCTGCCGATCCCGAAACCATGGGCAAGCTGCGCGATGCGCTCGATGCCTCGGTCAAGAAGAACAAGGCCCGCAATAACGAGGACGTGTCCAACGCCCAGACCGTCGGCGTCACCGCTACGGTGAAGGCGCTCGAGCAGATCATCCTGCATGGCCGCAAGGAGGTGGAAGGCTCCTCCCCCTGGGTGCCGCACAAGGCGCAGAGCAACCTCAAGCGCCAGTCCGGCAATCCCTTCCGCATGGTCACCAATTACAAGCCCGCCGGCGATCAGCCCACGGCCATTGCCGAGCTGGTGGAAGGCATCAACAATGGCGAGAGCGACCAGGTGCTGCTCGGCGTCACCGGCTCGGGCAAGACCTTCACCGCCGCCCAGGTGATCGCCCAGACCAACCGCCCGGCCCTGATCCTCGCACCCAACAAGACGCTGGCGGCCCAGCTCTATGGCGAGTTCAAGTCCTTCTTCCCGGACAATGCTGTCGAGTATTTCGTCTCCTACTACGATTACTACCAGCCCGAGGCCTATGTGCCGCGGACCGACACCTATATCGAGAAGGAATCCACCATCAACGAGCAGATCGACCGCATGCGCCACTCGGCGACGCGCGCGATCCTCGAGCGCAACGACGTGATCATCGTCGCCTCGGTCTCCTGCATTTACGGTATCGGCTCGGTGGAAGATTACACCGCCATGACCATCGACGTGCAGAAGGGCGAAAAGATCGACCAGCGCCAGCTGCTCGCCAAGCTGGTGGCCCTGCAATACAAGCGCGGCGATACCGGCTTTGTGCGCGGCACCTTCCGCGTGCGCGGCGATACCGTCGAAATCTTCCCCGCCCACTATGAAGCCGCCGCCTGGCGCGTGACCCTGTTCGGCAACGAGATCGAGTCCATCGTCGAATTCGATCCGCTGACCGGCAAGAAGTCGGCCGATCTCAGCTTCATCCGCGTCTTCGCCAATTCGCACCACGTGACGCCGCGCACGACGATGAACCAGGCCATCAAGCTGATCCGGGACGAGCTTTCCGCACGCCTCAAGGAGCTCAACGCCGCCGGCCGTTTCCTCGAAGCCCAGCGCCTCGAACAGCGCAGCCTCTTCGATCTCGAAATGATGGAAGCCACCGGCTCCTGCGCCGGCATCGAGAACTATTCCCGCTACTTCTCCGGCCGCAAGCCGGGCGAGCCGCCTCCGACCCTGTTCGAATACCTGCCTGATAACGCACTGGTTTTCGTCGACGAAAGCCACGTCACCATCGGCCAGCTCGGCGCCATGTATCGCGGCGACCTGCGCCGCAAGGCGACCCTGGCCGAATACGGCTTCCGCCTCCCCTCCTGCATGGACAACCGGCCCCTACGCTTCGAGGAATGGAACGCCATGCGCCCGCAGTCGGTCTATGTCTCGGCCACGCCCGGCTCGTGGGAGATGGACCAGACCGGCGGCGTCTTTGCCGAGCAGGTCATTCGCCCCACCGGGCTGATCGATCCCCCGGTCGAAATCCGTCCCGCCAAGAACCAGGTGGATGACGTGATCGACGAGATCCGCACCACCATCAAGGCCGGCTACCGCACCCTGCTCACCGTTCTCACCAAGAAGATGGCCGAGGACCTCACCGAATACCTGCACGAACAGGGCATTCGCGTGCGCTACATGCACTCCGATGTCGATACCATCGAGCGCATCGAGATCATTAGGGACCTGCGCCTGGGCGCCTTCGACGTGCTGGTGGGCATCAACCTGCTGCGCGAAGGCCTCGACATTCCCGAATGCGGGTTCGTGGCCATTCTTGACGCCGACAAGGAGGGCTTCCTGCGCTCGGAAACCTCGCTTATCCAGACCATCGGCCGCGCCGCGCGTAACGTCGACGGCAAGGTCGTACTCTATGCCGACCGCATCACCGGCTCGATGGAACGCGCCCTCGCCGAAACCAACCGCCGCCGCGAAAAGCAGCTGGCCTATAACCTCGCCAACGGCATCACGCCCCAATCGGTGCGCAGCAACATCCACGACATCGTGGATTCCGTGGCCGAGCGCGACCACGTCACCGTGTCGATCGGCAAAGGCCGCGACGGCAAGGAACAAGTCCAGGTCGGCGCCAACCTGGCCGCCGTCATCAAGGACATGGAAACCCAAATGCGCGAAGCCGCCACCAACCTCGAATTCGAGAAAGCAGCAAGGCTCCGCGACGAGGTGAAGCGCCTGAAGGAAATGGAGCTCGATACGCTGACGGGCGAGGTGAACTGAGAGCGCCGCGCCTCTTTTTGAACCGCTGGGGGCAACATGGACATCGATCTAGCCCGCACCATGGTGCGCACGGCCTTTGAAAGCGGCCGCGCCCTCAGCGCGCTCCTGCCCCTTCTCAAGGCGCAGTTATCTCCCGAAGACTACCAAAGCTGCGCCCACGACCTGGCCGAGGCCATCGACAAAGCCAACACCGCCCTGATCTCCCGAGCCACCAAGGCCCACCCCGAACTGGTAGACGAGATCGACACCGCCCTAACGCAGAACGGGCACTATTAGCGCTCAGTCCCCTGCCAAAGCGAGCCCCGATCTGTCCCTCCCCCTACCAGGGGGAGGCTAGGTGGGGGTCCCCTCCGGCGCCCCCAAAATCCCGACCAGCACCGCAAACACCCCCTCCGGATTGTCCAGCACCTCCGCATTGCTGAACCGCGCCACCCGATAGCCCTGCCCCGCCAGAAACGCCGTCCGCTGCTCATCCCCAACAACACCGGCCTCGGAATAATGACTATCCCCGTCGATCTCGATCACCAGCTTGTCCCGCTTGCTGACGAAATCCACCACAAACGGCCCCATCGGCGCCTGCCGCCGAAAGTGCCAGCCCGCCTCACGCCACGGCTGCAGCACCACCCAGAACCGCCGCTCGGCCGGTGTCTGCTCCCGCCGCCGCGCCCGCGCAAAAGCAATCTGCTCTTTCATCCGCCCCCACCCAACCTCCCCCTGAAAGGGGGAGGAGCCCATCGCGGCCAAACCACCCCACCGCCCATTCGCAGCCGCCCAGACCGCGAGCGCCCCGATCAGTCCCTCCCCCTACCAGGGGGAGGCTACGTGGGGGTCCTCTCAACGTATGCCGGACTCATCGACCACCAGCCGCCCTAACACCCGATGTCATCCCGGCCCTGAGCCGGGATTCATCCTGAGATGATGGGACGCACCCCAGTTACGCGGGAACCGAACACGCTGATATCGAAGCTGGCTAGGCGAAGGAGAAGACATTATGTCAGGACTTGGCTGCCCAGCGGCTCTGCCCGCCGAACACGGGCAACAGAAGGGACCAGTCGGAAAGAACGCCAATCGGCTTGCCAAATCGCGCACCTCCGTTGATATTTCAATTTGGAGGAAAAATGCCTAGCGTCAAATCAAGTGCGATTAGTTTTGTAGATTACAATTATGAATCAAAGGAACTCTATGTAACCTTCAAACAGGGTGCCACATATACATTCTACGGCGTTCCAGCTCAAGTTTACGCTTCACTGATTTCAGCCCGATCAGTCGGGAAATATTATAATGACCACATCAAAGACAGGTACAACCTATAATGCGCTTGTCTAGAATTTCGTTTACAAACTTTCGGTCCTTTCGATCCGAATCCATCGCTCTTTCTGACTATACTGCTTTCGTCGGACCAAATAATTGCGGAAAATCCACGATACTTAGGGCCCTGAACATCTTCTTTGGGGAAGGCGTAAAATCAGGAACCATAAATATTGACGACTTCTCCGTAAATACGGGACTTGAAGATCTAAGTCTTCAATTTGAATTTGAAGATGTCACTGGCGATGCGGCCGCGGAATTGTCGCACTACGTAAGAAACGGGCGCCTTTCATTTGAAATCATCGCCTCCAGAGACGCGAGTGGCGCCGTAACATCAAAGTGCCGAGGGATCCGATACGGGCTGCCACAACTCGCCCCTTTTTTCGCCGGGCTACGGGCGGCCGACCGAAAGCCCATATACGAGGAACTGATTGCAACTGGCACCCCATTGCCCAGGTGGGTAAATTTTGACCAAGCGGAAACCGCCGTTCGCGAATACGAACAACAATTCGCAAGCGACTTTGAGGCGATACCGAGCGAAGAAAACGCCTACGGTGCAACTGGCCCCTTACCGAAATTGCGAAAGTTCCTCGACTGGATCTACGTCCCTGCGGTCAAAGACGCGTCAGCCGAGGCGTCCGAGCAGAGAAACTCAGCATTCTCAAAACTTGTACTGTACGCAGTACGATCAAGAGTGAATTTTGACTCCCAGATAGAGACGATCCGCTCCGAAGCACTAAAGCAATTATCAAAAGTTCTAGAAGAAACCCAGTCCGTGATCGATGAGGTTGGCGGCACTATTGACAAAGAATTCAGATCACTATCAACGACGCATGTGAATGTAGCACTGCAGTGGGACGACACTCACTCAATAGTGCTTCGTGAACCGGCAATTAGGTCAATCTTCAAAGATGGGACGTTTTTGCATTCTCCCGAGAACTTTGGGCACGGAATTCAGCGCACATACATTATGGCGCTTCTGAGCGTGGCAACAAAGGTACAACCACAAGAAAATGGCTTCAAACTAATTCTTGGCATCGAAGAGCCGGAACTATACCAACATCCACCGCAGGCCAAATTCCTTTCAACCGCGCTATCCAAACTTGCTGATGAAGATTCACAAGTTCTTATTACAACTCACAGTCCATATTTTGTAACAGGTAGAAATTTTGAAAGTATAAGGTCGCTCCGAAAATCCGGAAATACAACGAGAGTCCACTCCTGGACGATTGACGAGCAGCGCGCTTATTGCGCGGTTCGAAAAGACATTGAGCCCATCGGCGCCGCTGCCGCACTATCTGGTATGGATCGTTCACTTCAGTCTTCCATAGCCGAGATATTCTTTGCCTCGAAGGTCGTATTGGTGGAAGGCCCCGAAGATGAAGCCATCATTACGGCTTATCTGAAACATCGAGGGATGTACCTCGAGTTCCTAGTGTCCGGCGGTCACATTGTGCCGGTCGGGGGCAAGTCCAAAATGCCGATGCTACTTGCGTTAGCTCGCGGGATGTCCATTGACGTCTTCTGTGTGTTTGATTTCGACATGGACAAGAACGAAGCAAAGCGCGCCAATGGAGACATGATTAGATATGCTGCGGATGCCGACGTAATCATACCAGCAGAGATATCCCAAGACCTCTCTACTTCTAGATTTTTTGCCAGCGTTGAGAATATTCAGTCGAGCATCGCTTCCAGCAACGAGACTTGGACGGAGGTCATGAGGAATATTGCTGAAGAATGGGGATGGGACATTACCAGAATGAACAAGGATCCCATGGTCTTAGAAGAGGCACTGAGCAGAATTCTCGAGACCCACCAAGGGATTACGAGCTTGGATCTACTCACGAATAGTCTTCAACAATTCTGGCGGTCCAACTAGCCAACTCGCCCTGCTCCCCCGCCACACCTCCATGTCACACCGTGCCTACCCCATCGCGAGACCCAAAATTGCGCCCCATCGCCCTAGCCGCCCTGCTCCTCCTCACCGCCGCCCTGCCCGCGCAGGCGCTGACGGTGACCGCGCGGGTGGTCGGGGCCAATCTGGCTGTCCATTCCGGGCCCGGTGATCGCTATGCCGTGGTCGGCGTCATTGCGGATGGCACGGAAATTCCGGTCGATCAGTGCACGCAGAATGACAGCGACTCCCGCCATGGCAGCTGGGGTGGTGCGGGGTATGCGTTGCGCGGGGCCAATGCCAGGCAATGGTGCCGCATTCCCGGTTATGGCTGGGTCGACAAGACCTGGGTGTTTGGCCGTGGCCTCGTCAATGTCACCCCGCCCGACTTTGCCGGGGCGGGCTGGTAGGCGCTTTCTCCCCGCCGCCTGGACCCGGTCTATGCTCTTCGGTTCATCCAGGGAGTGTCCATGCGCGAACGCCATCTCAGCTCAAAATCCATCAACGCCTATAACCGCCTCTCGGTGGACCTGGCCGCGCTCAATTATGTGCTGCGCGTCAGCAAGCCCGCCGGCACGATCAGCGAGGCGAGCCTCATAACGCTCAATGCCGCCATAACAGCCGCCAATCGGCTGTTTAGCCGCGAGGCGGCCCTGCCGCGCTTTGAGCCGATTGATCTGCAGGCCAAGTTTACCGCCGCCGATTTCGCCATTCTGGTCACGCGGCTCAGCGGCGCGGCCGTGACCTTCGAGGAACGCTATCTCCACCTCACCAAGCCGGCCAAGGGCACTTATGTCCATCGCCCGGCGCGCGGCGATGGCCTGCCCTCGCCGCATCGCTAAGCCGGGCAAAAGAACTTATCCCCGCCTGCGGAAGCGCGTGGCACTATCGTTCCATTCCCGCCAGTCGCGCGGCCCCAACGCAGGGCCGGGCGGGAAGACCGGCAGGAGGGGGCGCCCGACTGGGTGGGGGATTTCGTCGCTGGATCCGGCACAGCCGGACAGATGCCGCCTCGGTGGCATTTGCAGCATAGAAGGCGGGGAAAAGCTGTGTTCCCGGCCCGGCAGCCGCACCTGAAACAATGGTCGCGCCTGAACCGAACCCCGCCGAAAACCCGGATCGTGACGGGCGGCCCTTGGCTCCCTCGTACTACCCCGTTGAGTCAACGGCCGCCTGTCACCGCTGAGCAAGGCGTTCGGCGCTTTGCCGCGCCTGCACGTCCCTACAACGGCAGCACCCGCGAATACTTCACCTGCCCCAGCGAAAAGCTGCTCTCGATGGAAGCCACGCCCTCGATCTGCGTCAGCTTCTCGCGCAAAAAGGCCTCATAGGCCGCCAGGTCCGCGCAGACCACGCGCAGCAGGAAATCGAACTGCCCGGTCATCAAATAGCATTCCATCACCTCGGGCCAGCGACTGATCGCGGTCCCGAACGCATCGAGCTGGGGCGCCCGCTGCCGCTCGAGCTTGATCGAGATGAACACCGAAACCGGCAGGCCCACCGCCTTCTGGTCCACCGTGGCGCTATAGGCGGCGATGATCCCCGCCTGCTCCATCTGCCGTATCCGGCGCAGGCAGGGCGAAGCCGATAGCCCCACCCGGTCGGCAATGGCCTGGATGGTCATCCGCCCGTCTTCCTGCAGCGCCCGCAAAATCTTGCGATCCACCGGGGTCAGGTCCATTTTGGAGGTTTTTGCCACTACCGCGCCTCAAACTACGCAAATCCTGCGCCAGATGCACACGATATGGCCAGAATAGGCAAGAAATATCCGGCGGCAAGGCGCACTCTCGATGGGTTGCACGCCGAGGGGGACGCATGAACAAGATTGCCGCAATTGAAGCGCTGACCAAAAAAGCGCTGTGGCTCTCCAACTGGATGATCCATCACGCCAATCACATCCGCCCCAATGTCGATGGGGTCAAGGTCGGCGGCCATCAGGCCAGCTCCGCCTCGATGGCGGCGATCATGGCCGCGCTGTATTTCGGCGTGCTGCGCCCCGAGGACCGCGTTGCCGTCAAGCCGCATGCCGCGCCGGTGTTCCACGCCATCCAGTATCTGTTCGGCAAGCAGACGCTGGAAAAGCTCGAGAATTTCCGCGCCTTCGGCGGCGCGCAGTCCTATCCCAGCCGCACCAAGGATACCGACGACGTCGATATCTCCACCGGCTCGGTCGGCCTCGGCGTCGCCTTCACCGCCTTTGCCAGCCTGATCCAGGATTATGTGCGCGCAAAGCCCTGGGCCGATACCACGCGCCCCGAGGGCCGCATGGTCGCGCTGGTCGGCGATGCCGAGCTCGACGAGGGCAATGTCTACGAATGCCTGCTCGAGGGCTGGAAGCACGGCCTGCGCAACACGTGGTGGGTGATCGACTACAATCGCCAGAGCCTCGATGGCGTGGTCCGCGAGGGGCTCTACGATCGCATCGAAGCCATCTTCCGCGCCTTCGACTGGGAGGTCGTCACCCTCAAATACGGCGCCCTGCAGCGCGCGGCCTTTTCCGAGCCGGGCGGTGACAAGCTCAAGGCGTGGATCGATGCCGCGCCCAATGCCATCTATTCGGCACTGATGTTCCGCGGTGGCGCGGCGTGGCGCGAGCGGTTGCTCGACGAGATCGGCGATCAGGGCCCTCTCACCGCCCTCCTCGCCCGTCGCAGCGATGCCGAACTGGCCGAGCTGATGGCTAATCTCGGCGGCCACTGCATTCCGAGCTTGCTCGAACAGTTCGGGTCAGCCGGCAGCGGCAAGCCCACCGTATTCATCGCCTATACGGTCAAGGGCTGGGCCACGCCATTGGCCGGCCACAAGGACAATCACGCTGGCCAGATGACCGGGGCGCAGATCGATCAATTGCGCCAGTCGATGAATGTCCGCGAGGGCCACGAATGGGACAAGTTCGAAGGCCTCGCCGATCCCCAGGGCATCGAGCGCTTCCTCGCGCAGGTGCCGTTCAACACCACCGAAAGCCGCCGCCTCACCTCGCCCGCCGTTGCCACCATCGGCCCGCAATTCGTCGGCACGGGCATAACATCGACGCAGACGGCCTTCGGCAAGATCCTCGACGCCATCGCCAAGACCGACAGTGATCTGGCCCGCCGCATCATCACCACCTCGCCCGACGTCACCGTCTCGACCAATCTGGGAACGTGGGTCAACCGGCGAAATCTTTACGCCGCCAGCGAAATGGTCGACGTCTTCCAGAAAGAATCTATCCCCAGTGCCCAGAAGTGGCGCTTTACTCCGGAGGGGCAACATCTGGAGCTGGGCATCGCCGAAATGAACCTATTCCTGGCGCTTGGCGCGGCGGGCCTCAGCCATTCCCTGTTCGGGGAGCGCCTGCTGCCCATTGGCACGCTGTACGATCCGTTCATTTCGCGCGGTGCCGATGCGCTCAATTATGCCTGCTATCAGGATGCCCGCTTCCTGCTCGTGGCGACGCCCTCGGGCGTGTCGCTGGCCGGTGAAGGCGGCGCGCACCAGTCCATCGCCTCCCCGCTGATCGGCATGGCGCAGGACGGGCTGGCGAGCTTCGAGCCGGCCTTTGCCGACGAACTCTCCATCATCATGGATTGGGCCTTCGACTATATGCAGCGCTCGGGCGACGCCCGCCCCGACCTTGCCGACTGGCCGCGCGACGTCACCGGCGGCTCGGTCTATCTGCGTCTATCGACCCGCGGCATCGAGCAGCCGCCCCGCAGCGTCGACGCGGCGCTGACCGAAGGCATCATTCGCGGCGCCTACTGGCTGAAAGCCCCGACGCCCGAATGCGAGGTGGTCATCGCCTATCAGGGCGTGCTGGCCAGCGAAGCCATCGAGGCCGCCGCACGAATTGGTGGGGATCGCCGCAATGTCGCGGTGCTGGCCGTCACCTCGGCCGACCGGCTCAACGCGGGCTGGCACGCCTCACAGCGGGCGCGGCTCCACGGCGACACCAACCATGGTAGCCACATCGAAAGCCTGCTGGCGGAAATTCCCAACCGGGCGGGTCTGGTCACGGCCATCGACGCGCATCCGGCCACGCTCGGCTGGCTGGGCAGCGTGCTGGGTCACCGTACCATTACTTTGGGTGTCGAGCATTTCGGCCAGACGGGCACGGTCAACGACCTCTACGCCCATTTCGGCATCGGCGCCGACGCCATCGAGGCGGCGGCGCGGAGTTTCATCATCGGAGCTTACGGTGGCACGCCTTCGTAGTTCGAGGCGTGCAACAGTCCCTTAAATCCAGCCGCTCAGCTCGCGCCGCACCATGGCTTCGATCATGTCCATGCCGGCCGGGCTGTCATTGAGGCACGGGATATAGGCGAACTTATCCCCGCCCGCCTCGATGAACGTATCCTTGCCGCCCATGGCGATCTCTTCCAGCGTCTCGATGCAGTCGGCCGAGAATGCCGGAGCCAGGATCGCCACCTTCTTGATGCCCTTGCCCGGAAGGCTAGCCAGCGTCGTGTCGGTATAGGGCTGCAGCCACTCGGTCGGCCCGAACCGCGACTGGAAGGTCACCATCAGCTTGGATTCGTCCCAGCCGAGATATTCACGAACCAGGCGCGTGGTCTTCTGGCACTGGCAATAATAGGGGTCGCCGCGTTCCAGATATTCCTTCGGCATGCCGTGATAGCTGGTCAGCACGACGTCGGGCTCGAAGTCCAGCGCGGCAACGCCGTCGCGGATCGAATTGCCCAGCGTCTCGATATATTTGGCATCTTCGAAATAGGCCGGTGCCGTGCGGATGGCAGGCTGCCAGCGCATGGTCCGGAGCGCATCGAAGGCCTTGTCATTGGCCGTTGCCGTCGTCGTCGCCGAATATTGCGGATAGAGCGGCACCAGCAGGATCTTCTGGCAGCCCTGCTCGCGCAGCTTTTCCAGCACGCTCTTGGTCGAGGGATTGCCATAGCGCATGGCAAAATCCACGACGATTTCCTCATGCCCGGAAAGCCGCTCGGACAGCGCCTCGGTCTGGGCGCGGGTGATCACGCGCAGCGGGCTTTCATTGCGTTCCTTGTCCCAGATCTGCGCATAGGCATGACCGCTTTTCTGCGGCCGGAAGCTCAGGATCGCGAGATTGAGAATCGGCCACCACAGCCACTTCGGCGTCTCGATGACGCGCGGGTCGCTGAGAAATTCCCCGAGATAGCGTCGCACGCTCCAGTAATCGGTCGCATCTGGAGTCCCCAGATTGAGTAACACGACGCCGATCTTGGGCTTTTTGACGGAGGGATGGTTCGCCGGCAGAGGATTGGACATGAATTGCCAGTTTGGAAGTGTTCTAGGATCGTGGCGCACCATAGTATTTCTCGCGCCATGCGCAAGGCGGCGATGGGTCGCGCTAGAGACTTGCTATGAGGAAAAGCACGCCGAAGGCCAGCACCGCCACGGCGCCCAGCAATTCGAGCCACCACACCACCGAAGCCGTCACCGCATTGTCCGCCCCGCCGATGCGCGCCGCCAGCCCCTTGGCCGACACCGCGACCGTGGCCAGCAGCGCAACGGTAATCGCCGTGCCCAGGCCCATCAGGAACACCGAGGCAATCCCCGCCGCCAGCAGCCCCTGAGACAGGGCAAACACCAGCACGACCAGCGCGCCAGAGCATGGCCGCAGGCCCACCGCCAGCACCACGCTCAACTGTTCGCGCAGGCTCCCGCCCGTCGCGGCCGGCGTAACCACATGCGCGTGGTCGTGGTCGGCATGGTCGTGCCCGTGATCATGTTGATCGTGGTCGCACCCGTCATGATCATGCTTGTGAGCGTGCGCCGGGCTTTCGTGATGATGATGGTGATGCCCCCAGCCAAACAGCTTGCGCGCCACCAGCCACAGCCCCAGCAAGGCCACCATCGCGTAGGACGCAATCCCGATCCAGTTGGCGGCGTCGCCCATGGCGATGCTGGTCATGCCCAGCAGGCCCGCGGCGACCAGCACGAAGGCGATTGCCACCACCGATTGCAGCATGGCCGAGACCACGCTCAGCGATATTCCGCGCCGCAGCTGGCTTTCATTGGCCAACACATAGGACGAAATCACCACCTTGCCGTGGCCCGGTCCGGCGGCATGGAACATGCCATAGAGAAAGCTCAGCCCGCCCAGCACCCAGAATGCGGTCCAATCGCTGCGCAAGGCATCAAGCGCACTGGTCATTGCGCCATAGAAATAGCGCTGCTGATCCTGCAGCCAGCCGAAGAAGCCGGTGCGCGGCAGGTTGAGGCCCGGCTCGGGCGGCGGACCGCCAAAGGGCAGGCTGGGCCGCGCTTCGGCCACTTGCGTCACCGCTTCCAGTGCATTGGCGGGGGCCGGCGCAGGCGCACCGGCACAGCTGAGCGCAATCACACCCTGAGTGCCGCGCATTGCCGCCGCCAGGTCAGGCGGCAGGGCCTCGACCTCCGGCCCCAGTGCATAAAGCCGCTCGCCCAATGCCGGGTCCATCGGCTTGGGTGGCTCGACCACGGCCGAGCACCCATCCGGGGCATTCTCGAGCGTCACATCCGATGCGCCGCCAAAACTGATGGCGACATAGTACTCGGGATCATAGATGCCCAGGTCGAACCGGCCCGCCATCGGCTGGGGGCGCGTGGCATCGACACTGAAGGTCAGCGTGGCGCGGCCGTTCTCATAGACAAAACGCTGGTCGCCGACGGGCGTGAACGCCATCAGCGCGTCATCCTTGCCGGCAAAGGTGTAGAAACCGAATTCGCCGAGGCCCTCCAGGTTCTCGTCGGCCAGCGCCTGCAATTCATCGGGCGTGGTCTGGCCGTCTCCATTGGCGTCGAGACCCTGGATCATCCAGGACGAGAACGGCGCGTCGAACGTCCAGGCATGCCGCAGGCCATTGATGGCGCCGCTATCATCGAAAACAACCGCGACCTTGGCGTCGATCAGGATGTGAGGATGCGCCATGGCGGGTGCGGCCATGGTCAGAATCGTGGCGGCGGCGCCCAACAGGCGGCGTGCAAACAGGCTGAAAATCAAATCGTGCCCCTAGCTGATCGGGTGGATCTGGAACCACTCGACCAGATGATCGATCAGTGCGCGAACCTTGCCGGCCAGATGCCGCCGATGCGGATAGACCGCCTGCAGCGTTTGCCCGGTCGGCAGGTATTCGGACAGCACGGGGACGAGCTCCCCGCTGGTGACCGACGCATCCGCCAGATAGGAGGGCAATACGACAAATCCGAGGCCCATATTGGCGGCCTTGAGCGCCGCCAGGGGCGAATTGACCCGCAACGGCCCATTCACCGGCACCGAAATGGTCTTGCCCTCGTCGTCGACAAACCGCCAGTTGGACTGGCCCTGCAGGTTGACGTCGATGATGCAGGGCAGATGGCGCAGGTCTTCGGGATGCTTGGGCGTGCCGACCTTCTTGAGCAGCTCGGGCGCAGCCCCCACCACCACATGCATGTCGGAAATCTTGCGCGCGATCAGCGAGGAATCCGCCATCGTGGAGATCCGCAGCGCCACGTCGATGCCCTCGTCGACGAGGTCCACATAGCGGTCCTCAAGCCGCAGATCGAGCGTCACCTTGGGGTGCTTGGCCAGATATTCGTAAATCGCGGGCGCCAGCGTGGACTCGCCGAAATTGCGCGGCGCCGAGACCCGCAACAGGCCACGCGGCTCGGCGGTCTGGTCGGTAATGGTCGCGTCGAGGTCGTCCAGTTGCTGCAGCAACGCGCTGGCTTCGCGATAGTAAGCCTCGCCCGCCTCGGTCAGGCTGAGCTTGCGCGTCGTGCGGTTCATCAGCCGCACGCCCAGATAATCTTCGAGATCGGTCACATATTTGCTGAGCAGAGCCTTGGAGCGTCCATGCTGTCTGGCCGCAGCGGAAAATCCGCCAGCATCAAAGACCTGCACGAAGGCGCGGATGCGGGCGAGATCCTGTGTCATGGCACTCCGTTCACGCTAGCGATGTAATGGAGGCATAACTCATCTGTATTGGGCGAACAATAACGCGCCTTGGTGCTTCCACGATTAACGATAGGATAGAAGCGCAATCGACGCGCCGCAGGAGTTCGGACTATTTTCCCACCCATGTCCAGACCATCATCACGTTCCACGCTCTACCGGCTCATCGAAGCTGGCCAGCTTGCGCACAAGGCCTTGCTGCAACCGCTGATGGAACGCGGCCTGGAGCCGGGCGACGACGCCATTCTGTTCGAGTTGGGACGCTCCGGTACAACCGAGGCCAATCTGGCCGCCGAACTGGGCCTCAGCGAGGCGGGCCTGGCGGCGCGGCTCAGCCGCCTCATCGAGCGCGAACTGGTCACCCCACAAGCCGTCGGCCCCGAACTGGCGCCTGGCGTGGCGCTGACCGAACGCGGCCGGCGCATTCGCAATGGCCTTGCCGATCACTGGACCCAGCTCGAAGAAGCCCTGATGGGCGAGCTCAAGCGGAAGCAGCGCAAGAAGTTGGGCGAGCGACTGAAGCGCTTCGTCGACCTGCTGAGCCTCTAAGCCGAAACCTGAAAGCCCCATTCAGCTTGGGTTCATCCGAAAAGGTGTTCTCTACACGTCAACGGGCACTCGCTGCCCAGAGACAAGGAGATCAACGATGACTTTGAGCAAGAAACTCATGGCATCCGGGCTCGCAGCGCTGGTACTGCTCGCGACGTCTGCAGCGGCCATCGGCTCCCGCCTTTGCGACGGGCAACGTCAATGTGCGCTCGGGCCCCGGCACCGGCTATGGCGTCATCGACGTCCTGCGCCGTGGCGAACAGGTAGACGTTCAGCAGTGCCGCGGCAGCTGGTGCTTTGTGGAACGGCGCGGCGTGGATGGCTGGGTCTCTTCCAGCTACCTCAATAGTGGCCGCCCCGGCGGCGGTTGGGATGACGGCTATGGCCGCCCGCCCTACTGGGATCCCACCCCATCGCGTCCACCACACTGGAACCCGCGTCCACCGCGCCCGCCGCACTGGAACCCCGGTCCTCCGCCGCGTCCGCAGCCCTGGCCTCCGAACAATGGCGGCAGCGTCTGCTTCAACGGCCCCAATGGCTACTTCTGCATTGGCAACTAATCGCAACGCCGCCCTCCGGGGCGGCGTTCTCCGTTCTAGTCGCGCCCCGGCAAGGGCGGCTCGACTACGGCCGGTATCCGCCGGATCCTCTCACGCGCCATGACGACGAGGCCTGCCCCCACGATGATGGCGGCACCGATCAGCGAGATCGGATCGATCCAGTGGTTGAACACCACGGCGCTCAATACGATCGCCCAGGGCAACGAGAAATAATTGAACGGCTGCACCACGCTGGCCGGTGCCATCGACAGCGCAAACACCATCAGCCCATGCCCGACACAGGTGGTCACCATGATGGTCGCCACCATCATGAAATCGCCCCAGCCCATCGGCTGCCAGAAGAAAACCCCCACGGCGCCCGACAGCACCAGGCCAACGGTCGCCGTATAAACCAGGCTGGTCGAGGCGCTGTCGAAGCTGCTCACCTTGCGGGTCACCACAATATAGATGGCGTAGAGCGTGGACGAAGCCACCGAATAGAGCACGCCCCAGCTGAGCGGCAGGCCGCCCGGCCGCACCACCACCATGGCGCCGAGAAACCCGATCCCCACCGCCACGAAACGGAACACGCCAACTTTCTCCCCCAGAATGGGGATTGCGAACAGCGTCACCAGCAATGGGTAGATCAGGGTAATGGCTTGCAACTCGCCCAGCGGCACGGTCTGCATCGCCAGGGCGAAGAACCAGATGTCGGCCATCAGCAGCACGCCGCGCAGCACCTGCCACATCGGCTTTCTGGAGGTGAAGGCCTGCCGCAACGGCGCCTGCCGCATCACCAGCAGCAGCGCGAAAGCGGCAAAGCCCCAATAGCGCATCATGGTGATCTGGAACGGCGAATAGGTCTGCACCAGCACCTTGGAGACCGCATCCTGCACGCCGAACACCACGATGGTGATCAGGGTGAGCATGATGGCGCGGCCGATATTATCGGTGCGGGCAGCAGGGGTGGGACTGGACATGTCGGAGGTATCGCTGGGCATGAAAACGCCCCGCCGCACGATGCGCCGGGGCGTTGAATTTGCCTATCGCAAAGTTCAGCTCTTGGCCATTGCCGACTTCACGAGACCCGCGATGGCGGTCAAAATGCCGCCGCCGACCAGGCCGGTAGCGCCCTGCCCGACCAACGCACCCAGGTCGAGGCCGCCAGCGGTGCCCGCTGCCGCAGCAGCGCCGCCAACCATCGAGTCGAGACCCGGAATCATGCTGGCCAGCCAGGTGCCCGCGATGCCGCCGACTGCGCCAACGATGGAGTTGCCCGCAGTGCCGAGATTGAGAGATTTGGCGAGTTGACCGATAACGTTGCCACCGACACCGCCGGCAAGCAGTTGTACGATAAGAGGCACGATAACTTCCATTTACTTCCCCCTCATGGAAAAGCCGCAAGGCCACCAGCCGACCCTACGGTGACACCAGTGAGCCTACGCCCGAACAGGTCGCAACAAAAGGACAACGATACTGCCTGAAACTGTCAGGAGACCGCCCTAAATCCGGGCTGTCCGAGCATTGAAGTGGGCCGCCAAAGCGGCCTATGGTCTCCCACGAGGTTTCCAAGCGTCCAACATGTCGAATCGTCCTGCACCATCGCTCCCTGCCCCCATTGCCCTTGTTACCGGCGCCAGCGACCGGATCGGGGCCGCCATTGCCAAGGCGCTGGCCCATGCCGGGCATGCCGTTGTCATCCACTATCGGTCCAATGGTGAAGGCGCCGAAACGGTTCGCGACGAGATCGTGGCCAATGGCGGACGCGCCGCGGTGCTCCATGCCGATCTCGCCAATCGCAGGGAGCGTGCCACGGTCATTGCCAAGGCCGCCGACTGCTTCGGCCCACTGACCGTACTCATCAACAATGCTTCGACCTTCGAGCCCGACAGCGCCCTCGACGTCGATGAAACTCTGTGGGACCAGCACTTCGCCATCCATGCCGAAGCGCCGATTTTCCTCGCCCGCGACTTTGCTGGCCAGCTGCCGGCTGGTGCCGATGGCAATATTGTTAACTTGGTCGACGAGCGAGTGCTGCATCCGACCCCGGCCTATTTCAGCTACAGCCTCTCGAAGTCCGTGCTCTGGTCGGCCACCCGCACGCTGGCGCAATCACTGGCGCCCGCCATTCGCGTCAATGCCATCGGCCCCGGTCCGGTGCTGCCGCATACCCGCCAGACCCAGGCCGAATTCGATCGCTCGGTCGCGGCCTTGCCACTGCAACGCCACGCCGGTCCGCAGGCCATCGCCGATGGCGTTCTGATGTTGCTCAATACCCCTTCAATGACGGGACAGATGTTGGCGCTCGACGGGGGCGAGCATCTGGAGTATCTCCCCAAGAGCAAACCAACACCCCGCACATGACCGACGACACCACTCCACCGCCCAGCGGACACGAGGTCATCCGCGCCTTCGTGCGAACGCTGCCCGCCGCGCCCGGCGTCTACCGCATGATCGATGCGCAGGGCGAGGTCATGTATGTGGGCAAGGCCCGCAATCTCAAGGCGCGCGTTACCAACTACACCCGGCCCGAAGCCCTCGAGACGCGCCTGCAGCGCATGATCGCCGCCACGGTGACCATGGAATTCGTGCGCACCGAGACCGAGTCCGAGGCGCTGCTGCTCGAAGCCAATCTGATCAAGCGCCTGAAGCCCCGCTTTAACGTGCTGCTGCGCGACGACAAGAGCTTTCCCTATATTCTGATCGCCACCGATCACGAGGCGCCCGAGCTGACCAAGCATCGCGGCACACGGCGGCGCCAGGGGCATTATTTCGGCCCCTTCGCATCGGCGACTGCGGTCGGCCGCACCATTGCCAGCCTGCAAAAAGCGTTCCTGCTGCGCAATTGCTCCGACAGCTTCTACGCCGCCCGCACCCGGCCCTGCCTGCAATTCCAGATCAAGCGCTGCGCTGCCCCCTGCACCCGCGAAATCTCGCTGGAGGGCTATGCCGAGCTGGTCGAGGATGCGCGCCTGTTCCTCTCCGGCAAGTCCAAGGGCGTGCGCGATCATCTGCAGCACGACATGAACCAGGCCGCCGAGCAGCTCGATTTTGAGCGCGCCGCGCTGATCCGCGACCGCCTCTCGGCGCTGGCGCTGATCCAGTCGCAGGGCGATGCCACCGCCAAGTCCGTCGAGGAAGCCGACGTCTTCGCCATCCACCACGAAGGCGGGCAATTCTGCGTGCAGGTGTTCTTCTTCCGCGCCTTTCAGAACTGGGGCAATTACCCCTATCGCCCCCGCGCCGATGCCAGCCTGTCCGATGCCGAAGTGCTCGAGGCCTTTATCGGCCAGTTTTATGAAAACCGCACCCCGGCCCGCCTTGTGCTGATCAGCCACGAACTGGCCGAACACGAGGTGATGGAGGAAGCGCTCTCCACCCGCGCCGGACGTCGCGTCTATATCGAGCAGCCCAAGCGCGGCGAAAAGCGCGACCTGGTCAATCACGCACTCAACAATGCGCGCGAAGCCCTGGGCCGCCAGCTCGCCGAAGGTGCCACCAACCGCACCCTGCTCGAAGGCGTCGCCGAAACCTTTGGTCTGGCCGAGGTGCCGCGCCGCATCGAGGTCTACGACAACTCGCATATTTCGGGCACCAACATGGTCGGCGCCATGGTCGTGGCGGGCGAGGAAGGCTTCTCCAAGAAGCACTACCGCACCTTCAACATCAAATCCGACATCGTCGCCGGCGACGACTTCGGCATGATGCGCGAAGTGCTGACCCGCCGCTTCACCCGCCTCGCCAATGAAAGTGACAACGACGCCGAGGATGAAACCACCGGCATGCCCGACTGGCCTGACGTCGTGATCATCGACGGCGGCGCCGGGCAGATGAGCGCCGTGCGCGGCGTCATCGCCGAGCTCAACCTGCCCAAGGAAGTGACCTTTATCGGCATCGCCAAGGGCGAGGAGCGCGACGCAGGCCGCGAAAAGTTCTTCATGGAGGACCGCGAAGCCTTCATGCTGCCCCACCGCGATCCCGTGCTTTATTACGTCCAGCGCCTGCGCGACGAGGCCCACCGCTTCGCCATCGGCACCCACCGCGCCAAGCGCAAGAAAGAGCAGATCAAGAATCCGCTCGACGAGATCGAAGGCATCGGCCCCGCCCGCAAGCGCGCCCTTCTCAACCATTTCGGTTCCGCCAAGGCAGCTGGCCGCGCCTCGCTGACCGACCTCGAAGCCGTGCCGGGCATTTCCAAGGCCATGGCTCAGCTGGTCTATGACCACTTCAATCGGGCGGGGTAATACCCCCACCTAACCTCCCCTGGTAGGGGGAGGAGCCGATCGCGGTATTTGGCGAGATCCTGCCCCACCCACCAGCCAGTCCCTCCCCCTTCCAGGGGGGGGCCAGGTGGGGGTCACAATGTAGAATCCGTTTGTCGAAACCCGCCGGCCCCGTTCGTCGTCATTGCGAATACCGGAGAAAAGCCATGAAGTTCATCACCTTCGTCACCACCACCAATCCCACAGAAGTCGGCGCGCCACCGCCCGCCCTGATGGAGGCCATCGTCAAGCTCGGCATGGAAGCCGGCTCCCGCATGGTCGATACCGGCGGCATGAGCGACACCGCCAAGGTCCGGATCCGCAGCAAACAGATCCTCACCGACGGCCCCTTTGCCGAAGCCAAGGAAGTCGTGGGCGGCTACGCCATCTACGACCTGCCCACCGAGGCCGAAATGATGGCCTGGACCGAGCGCTTCGCCGCCCTCCACCGCGACCACTGGCCCGAATGGGAAGGCGAAATCACCATCCAGCAGCTGCACAGCTTCAGCATGCCGGGGTAAGGGTTTAGGGGTCGGTGGCTCCTGCCCCCACCTGGCCTCCCCCTTGGTAGGGGCGGTTAGGCGGGGTCCCATCACCCGTTCACATCTTGCTCGCCGGGCAACCACCCGCCGCCCCGCCCGTTTGCAACTCAAACGCACGGAGCTTTGCAATGACCTCAGCCAACAACGACACCATGCCCAAGGGCGAAGCCATCGACCGCATCTGGGAACTGGCGGACAAGATCGACATCTGCATGTTCACCACCTGGGACGGCAAGAACCAGCGCAGCCGGCCAATGTCGGCCCGCCTCCGCCGGGATGAAAACGCCATCTATTTCCTGACCGATCTGGAAGGGCACAAGCTGACCGAGATTGAGCGCTTCCCGACCGTATCGCTGGCCTGGGCCGACAATGGGGGGCACAAATACGCCGTCATCTCGGGCGACGCCGAAGTGTCCGATGACCGCGCCATGATTACCGAGCTGTGGGAGGCCTTCGACAAGGCCTGGTGGGAAGACGCCACCGATCCCCAGATCCGCCTGATCAAGGTGACGCCTGATCACGGCGAGGTATGGGACAGCCCCAACATGGTCGTTGCCGGAGCCAAGATGCTGCTCGCGGCCGTGACCGGCGCCAAGCCCGAAATGGGCGATACGGCCAAGGTGCGGATGTAGCTTTCACCCGCGCCCCGCTGGCGCCATATCCCCTGCCGAACCCCGTGCCGCAGCGCGGACGAATCGGTTAGCGTTCCCCCGACTAGGGGGAAGTCATGTCCGGCATTAGCATTCGCGCCAGCGGGGTCTCCAAGACCTTTCGCCAACTCAAACGTGTCTCCGGACTGGGCGGGGCGATCCGCGGGCTCTTCAGCCGCAGCTATACCGAAGTGCGCGCGGTGGAGGATATCAGCTTCACCATCGCTGCCGGCGAGGCCGTGGGCTATCTCGGCCCCAACGGCGCGGGCAAATCCACCATGATCAAGATGATGACCGGCATCCTGCAGCCGACAGCGGGCGAGCTGTCAGTGCTCGGCCGCAATCCGCACGAGCAGCGCATGATCAATGCCGCCGAAATCGGCGTGGTGTTTGGCCAGCGCAGCCAGCTGTGGTGGGACCTGCCGGTGCGCGACAGCTTCGAGCTCAACCGCCGCATCTACGACATTGCCGATGCCCGCTTTGCCAGCAATCTCGATTATCTCACCACCATGCTGGGCATGGATGGCTACCTCGACCGCCCGGTGCGCCAGCTGAGCCTGGGCCAGCGCATGCGCGCCGAAATCGCCATGGCGCTGCTGCATGATCCCAAGATCCTTTTCCTCGACGAGCCGACCATCGGGCTCGACGTGGTCGCCAAGGATGCCGTGCGCAAATTCCTGTCCGAGGTGAACCGCGAACGCGGCACCACCATCATCCTCACCACGCACGACCTGCAGGATATCGAGGAAATCTGCCCGCGCCTGATCATGGTCGATGACGGCAAGCTGCTGTTCGATGGCGAACTCGTCCGCCTGCGCGCGGCCCTGGGCTCGCGCCGCCGCCTGACGCTGGAATTCGGCGCCGATCCCGGCCCGATCAGCCTGACCACCGCCCGCCTCGTCACCGATGACGGCGCTGCCAAGCACTTCGTGCTCGACAGCGAAGCAACCTCCATCCTCGATGTGCTGACCGAGCTGGGCTCGGGCTATGACCTCAAGGACGTGGCGCTCGAAGAACCCGCCATCGAGGAGGTGATCCGCACCTTCTACCAGCAGAAACCCCAGCTCGCGGCAGCGCGGGCATGAGGGTCACCGCTTACCCCACCTTTACCGCCACCGCGTTCCAGTCGCGGCTGGTCTATCGCAATCAGGTCTGGGCCAGCTGGTTCGGCAAGCTGATCATCAATTTCGCCTATATCGCCGTGTGGTCGGCGGCGTTTGCCGGCGCGGCCAGCGTTGATGGCGTCACCCTGCCCGAAATGATCACCTATGCGATCCTGGCCGGCACGGTGCTCTATTGGAACGTCGAGCGCGTGATCAAGCAGGTCGGCGAGGACGTGCGCACGGGCGATGTCACCATCTATCTGGTCAAGCCGGTCCACTATCCCGGCTATGTGCTGACGACGCATTTCGGTCATTACCTGTTCGAGCAGACCGTCACCACTATTCCGGTCGCCCTGGTCATCGGGGTGGCCGTCGGCCTGCTGCCGCCGGCCAGTGCCTTCCACGGCGCCATGTTCGTGGCCTATTGGGCGATGTCGTGGCTCATGCTGTTCACGCTGGCCACCATGTGCGGACTGCTCGCCTTCTGGCTGATGACGGCCTTTGCGCTGGAATGGCTGCTCAAGGGTGTCATGGCGCTGGCGTCCGGGGCGATCGTGCCCCTGTGGTTCATGCCGCCGGCACTGGCCGCGATCTGCAGCTACCTGCCCTTCGCCTGGGTCAGCTATTATCCGTCGGCGGTCTATCTCGGCAAACTCGACGTCGCCGCCACCTGGACCCATCTGGGGATCGGCCTGCTGTGGCTCGGCCTGCTCGGCGGCTTCACCGGCTGGCTCTGGTCGCAGGCCCGGCATCGTCTCGTTGTGCAGGGGGGCTGACCATGCTGTCGCGAAACCTCGCCGTCATCCCGCATCTGGTCAACATGCATGTACGCACGCGCCTTGAATATCGCGGCGCACTGGTGCTGGGCTGGTTTGCCCAGGGCCTGAGCTACGCCACCAACTACGCGGCCATCGCGCTGATCATCAATCGCTTCGACAATCTGGGCGGCTGGCGCTGGCCCGAAATGGCGCTGCTGCTGTCCTTTCACCTGCTCGCCTATGCCGTCGGCGCCTCGATGAGCTTCACCCAGTTCTACGACCTGGAAGAGAAGGTCCGCCTCGGCACCGTGGACGCGATCCTGGTGAAACCCGTCGGAGCCTGGACCTATCTCGTATTCTCCGGACTCAATGTCGGCTATGGCGGCCACATCATTCTGGCCCTGGGCCTGATGGCCTGGTCGCTGACCCAGGTCTCGGCGGACTGGTCAATTCTCACCGCCCTGTATCTGGTCGCCGTGGTGGCCAGCGCCGCCATGATGACGGCGGCCATCCTCACCATCGTCGGCGCCACCGCGCTGATCTGGGTGCGAGCACAGCATCTCTACGCGATTTTCTTCGGGTTCTGGGAACTGGCGCGCTATCCGATGAGCATTTTCCCGGTGCCGCTGCAGGTGATGATGCTAACCTTTGCGCCGCTGGGCTTCATGGCCTATGTGCCCACCGCCGTGGCCCTGGGCAAACCGGTGCCGCTGCTGGGCGATTGGGCGCCGCTGGCCTCGCTCGCCATCGGCCCGCTCACCGTGCTGCTGGCTGTGGCCTATTGGCGTCACTGCCTGCGCCAATATCAGGGCGCGGGAGGCTAGGCCAAAAGTCAGAGTCGACACGGGCCATTTCCCGCGCTACACATCTCGCCATGATCAACGTCGCCACCTTTTCGTTTTGGTATTTTAGCTATCCGCTCCCGGCGGAGGCTACCGCGCGCTTGATCTGATCTCACAAGATACGACCAAACCCGAAGCCAGCCGCCCGATACTCGAGGCGGCTTTTGTTTTTCTCACTTGCCCGCCTCCCCGAAAATCCCCCGAGGAGACTCCCAAGTGCTTAAATCGACCGACGACCTCCGTATCAAAGCCATCAAGCCGCTGACCACCCCGATCGAGGTCATGCGTCAGCATCCGCGCACCGATGCCGCCACCCGCACCGTGCTCAGCAGCCGCCATGCCTTCCACAATATCCTCGCCGGCAGCGATGACCGCCTCGCCGTCGTCGTCGGCCCCTGCTCCATCCACGATCCCGCCGCTGCGATCGACTACGCCAAGCGCCTTGTCGATCTGCGCGAAAAGCTGGGCGACCGACTCGAAATCATCATGCGCGTCTACTTCGAAAAGCCGCGCACCACGGTCGGCTGGAAGGGCCTGATCAACGACCCCAATCTCGATGGCAGCTTCCAGATCGATATGGGCCTGCACACCGCCCGCGCCCTGCTGCTCGAAATCAACAATCTGGGCCTGCCGGCCGCCTGCGAGTTCCTCGACATGACCACCCCGCAATACATTGCGGACCTGGTTAGCTGGGCGGCCATCGGCGCGCGCACCACCGAAAGCCAGATTCACCGCGAGCTGGCCTCGGGTCTTTCCTGCCCGGTCGGATTCAAGAACGGCACCGATGGCAATGTGAAGATCGCGCTCGACGCCGTGTCGTCCGCCAGCCAGCCGCACCATTTCCTCGCCGTCACCAAGGATGGCCAGTCCGCCATCGCCGCGACCGCAGGCAATGAGGACTGCCACATCATCCTGCGCGGCGGCAAAACGCCGAACTACGACGCCGCCAGCGTCGAAGCCGCTTCTGCTGCCGCCGCCAAGGCCGGCCTGCCCGCCGCCATCATGATCGATGCCAGCCACGCTAATTCTTCCAAGAAGCCCGAGAACCAACCCGCCGTGCTGGCCGATATCGGCGCCCAGGTGGCCTCGGGCGATCGCCGCATCATCGGCGTCATGGTGGAATCCAACATCGTCGCCGGCCGCCAGGACCTCGTCCCCGGCGTGGACCTGGTCTACGGCCAGTCGATCACCGACGGTTGCATTGACTGGGACACCACCGTCACCACGCTCGAAGCCCTCGCCGAATCCGTCACCCAGCGCCGCGCTGCGACGAACCAGGCCGTGGCGTAAGGGCCTGTGGGGCCACGCCCCCTCCCGCCCACGATCGCTGCCCTCGGACTTGATCCGAGGGCCACTCCCCAACCGGCACTCTCGACGAGAGGCCCACGGATCAAGTCGGTGGGCAGCAGCCGTGGCGCCGCGCGCCAAGCGAACCACCTTGACCCTCCGCCCCCATTCCTGTTCTGTCCCCCCATGGCCAAGAACCCGCTGCTGCTCGTCCCGAACATCATCACCATCGCCCGCATCCTGGCGATCATTCCCATTGTCTGGCTGGTGATGTCAGGCGACGTCGGGCTGCGTCTCATCGCGCTGATCATCTATGTCGTGGCTGCAGCCAGCGACTGGCTCGATGGCTATCTGGCCCGCGCCTGGAACCAGTATTCCCCGCTCGGGCGCATGCTCGATCCGATCGCCGACAAGCTGCTCGTCGGCATCCTGATTGCGGCGCTTGCCTGGGACGGCAGCTTTTCGGGCTGGGACATGATCCCGGTCTGCGCCATCCTGTTCCGCGAATTTTTCATCTCGGGCCTACGCGAATTCCTCGGCAATACCAAGGTCGTGCTGCCCGTGAGCTGGCTGGCCAAATGGAAGACCACGCTGCAGCTGGTGGCGCTCGCCATCGTGCTGCTGGAGCGGATCGTTCCCGGCCTGCGCCTCACCAGCGACATCGTGCTTTGGGTCGCTGGCATCCTGACCATCTGGACCGGCTTCCAGTATCTGCGCGCCAGCTGGCCGCATCTGGTCGAAGAGCAGAAATGAAAATCCTCTACTTTGCCTGGCTGCGCGAACGCCTCAACCGCGGCGAGGATCAGGTATCACCGCCCGCCGAGGTGACCACCGTCGGTCAGCTGATCGACTGGCTCGCCGCCAATGACGAGGCCTTCGCCCTCGCCACCGAAAAGCGCAGCCTGATCCGCGCGGCAGTCGACGCCAGGCTGGTGTCGCATGATGCCCCGATTGCCGGCGCCGGCGTTGTCGCGCTGTTCCCGCCCATGACCGGCGGCTGAGCCATGAGCGTGCGCGTCTCGACTGAACCGTTCGATCCGGGCGCGGAAACCAACGCCTTCCTCGCCGCCGGCAATGGTGCGGGCGCCGCGGTGACCTTTACCGGCGTCGTGCGCTCCAGGCCCGACGACCCCATCACCGCGCTGACGCTGGAATGCTACCCCGAGCTGGCGGTCAACCAGCTCACATCCATCGTCGAAATGGCCACCGCCCGCTTCGGCCTGCTCGCGGCCACCGTCATCCACCGCTACGGCACCCTCGGCCCCGGCGAACCAATCGTGCAGGTGATGACCCTCTCGCCCCACCGCGACGCCGCCTTCAAGGGCGCCGAATTCCTGATGGACTACCTCAAGACGGACGCCCCCTTCTGGAAACAGGAAACCGGCCCCAAGGGCACGCATTGGGTCGAGGCAAAAGCGGAAGACGACGCCGCCAAGGCGCGCTGGGAATAGCGGCACGCCTCGAACCATGAGCCGTGGCTCCACCCCAAAAACGAAAAAAGCCGGGCACTTGGCCCGGCTTTTTCACAATCTGATTCCGCTTATTCGGCGGCGGCGCGCTTGGGCTGGACCTCGGCCGAATAAGCGGCGATGAGGGTGCGGCAGCCATCGCCGGGGGTGAAGCGGTACTGGCCGATTTCGCTGACCGGGGTCACTTCCGCGGCGGTGCCGGTGAGGAAGCACTCGTCAAAGTCGGCGAGTTCCTCGGGCATGATGTGGCGCTCGGTCACGGTGTAACCATTGCGCTTTGCCAGCTCGATCAGCGTCTGACGGGTCAGACCGTTCAGGAAGCAATCGGGCGTCGGGGTGGTGATCTCTTTGCCCTTGATGAAGAACACGTTGGCGCCGGTCGCTTCGGCGACATAGCCGCGATAGTCCAGCATCAGCGCGTCGGCATAGCCATTGGCCATGGCCGCATCCTTGGAGAGGGTGCAGATCATGTAAAGGCCGGCGGCCTTGGCCGAGGACGGGATGGTCTCCGGGCTCGGGCGCTTCCACTTGCTCCACTCGAGGCGGATACCCTTGAGCTTTTCCTCGACCGAGAAATAGCTCGGCCACACCCAGGCGGCGATTGCCAGGTGAACCGTGTTGTTGCGGGCGGGAACGCTGAGCTCTTCCGAACCGCGCCAGGCGACGGGACGGATATAGGCGTCGACCAGGCCATTCTTTTCCAGAACGGCGCGCTTGGCCTCTTCGATCTGCTCGACGGTCCAGGGCATGGGCATGTCGAGGGTCGCTGCGGAGCGGATCAGCCGCTCGGTATGCTCGCGCGACTTGAAGATTTCACCGCCATAGGCGCGCTCACCTTCGAACACCGAGCTCGCATAGTGCAAGCCATGGGTCAGAACGTGAACTTTTGCGTCTTTCCACGGTTTGAATTCACCATCAAACCAAATCCAGCCATCGCGCTGGTCCATTGGCACGCCTGCCATAATCCACTCCCGCCTGCATAATAAATGCGCCGCTGCACGCGGTCGCTATTGGCGCCAATCATGCCCCAGGCCCAAGGCCTTGGCAAACCACAAAGGCTGAGGGATAAGACAGAACGGCGTCCTGATGGGAAGACAATGGCAGCGAACCAAAAACATGTCAACATAGCTGACATAAAATCCGCACTGCCGGGCGGCGACATGCTGCCCCTCGATATTATGGGGCTTTTCTTCTTCGCCTACCGCGATTTCACCGGCGACGCGGATGCCCTTCTCGACCGCCAGGGCTTTGGCCGCGCGCATCACCGGGTGCTGTATTTCGTCAATCTGCGCCCCGGAATGCCGGTCGCCGACTTGCTCGATATCCTCAAGATCACCAAGCAAAGCCTGGCGCGTGTGCTGCGGCAACTGATCGATAATGGCTATATCGAACAGAAAACCGGCCATTCCGACCGCCGCCAGCGGCTGCTGCATGCCACCGACAAGGGCCGTCAATTCTTTGCGACCCTGTCGGCGACCCAGTCCAGCCGCATTAATGCGGCTATCGCGAGCCTGCCGCCGGATTCCCGCAAGGTGGTCACCCGTTTCCTCATCGAAATGGTCGACCCGGCCGATCGCAGCGTCCTCGATCGCCTGAATCTCACCACCCCTCCCTGAGGCTAGATCGGCAGCCCGCTGCGCACCTTGACCGTGCGGATGCACATATTGGAGTGGAGCCGCGCCACCCCCGGCAGGCGGGCGCTCAACCGCCGGTGCAGCCGCTCGAAATCATCGTGATCCTGGCACACCACCCGCAGAATATAGTCCGAATGCCCCGCCATTAGGTGGCATTCGAGTACTTCGGGAATGTCCTGCACCGCCGCCTCGAAGGCTTCGAGCGCGGCTTCGCTCTGGCTGGTCAGCCCCACCTCGATGAAGAACTGCATCGAATAGCCGAGCCGGCTTGCGCTCAGCACCGCGCGGTAGCCCTCGATCAGGCCCTGGTCTTCGAGGGCCTTGAGGCGACGGTGACAGGCCGAAGCGGAAAGGCCCACCGCGTCACCTAGCACTTGCACGCTTTTGCGGCTATCAACCTGCAGGGCACGCAGCAGTTTGCGGTCCACCGCGTCGATTTGCAACGTCATGGCGAAATAACCCAGGTTCCTCGAATGCTATTCGAAGTTCAGCCCCAGACGCGCCCACAACGCAAGCAAATTTCTATCGGCGCTTGCTTTGCTGAACCATCATCATGGGAGGATCGGCAATGCTGATCGGCGTACCGAAAGAAATCAAAAACCATGAATACCGTGTTGGCCTGACGCCCGAGAGCGTGGCGGAGCTGACCCATCTCGGGCACCGGGTCATGGTCGAGACCCAGGCCGGCACCGGTATCGGCGCCAGCGACAACGACTACCGCGAAGCCGGCGCCGAAATCGCCAACGACGCCCGCGTCGTCTTCGATGCCGCCGACATGCTCGTCAAGGTCAAGGAGCCCCAGCCCGCCGAACGCGCCATGCTGCGCGCCGGACAGGTGCTGTTCACCTATCTCCACCTCGCCCCCGACCCAGCCCAGACCCGCGACCTGCTGGCTTCGGGCGCCACCTGCATCGCCTATGAAACCGTGACCGACGACAATGGCGCCCTGCCTTTGCTCAAGCCGATGAGCCAGGTCGCCGGGCGCATGGCCATTCAGGCCGGAGCAACGGCACTAGAAAAAGCACATGGCGGGCGCGGCGTACTGCTGGGCGGCGTACCCGGCGTGCAACCGGGCAAGGTCGTCATTCTCGGCGGCGGGGTCGTCGGTTTCCATGCCGCGCAGAACGCCGTGGGTCTGGGCGCCGAGGTGACCATTCTCGACCGCAGCCCTGCCGCGCTCGAGCGCCTGTCCGACTTTTTCGGCGCTTCGGCCCGGGTGCTGTATTCCAACAAGGCCGCCATTGCCCGCGCTGTCGCCGATGCAGACCTCGTCATCGGTGCGGTACTGATCCCCGGCGCGGCGGCTCCCAAGCTGGTGACCCGCGACATGCTGGGCACCATGCGCAGCGGCGCGGTGCTGGTCGACGTGGCGATTGACCAGGGCGGGTGCTTTGAAACCTCGCGCCCCACCACCCATGCCGACCCGACCTTCCTGGTCGATGGCATCGTGCATTATTGCGTCGGCAACATGCCGGGCGGCGTCGCGCGCACGTCGACCTATGCGCTCAATAACGCCACCCTGCCCCACGTCTCCCGACTCGCCAATCTCGGCTGGAAGGCCGCATTGAGGTCCGATCCGCATCTGCTCAACGGCCTCAATATCTGGAACGGCAAGGTGACCTGCGAGCCCGTCGCGCAGGCGCAAGACCATCAATACACCCCGCCGGAGCAGGCGCTGGCCGACTAGAATACGCCCCGGCGCGTTCGGCGCCGGGGCAATGAGCTCAGTAGACGAAGACGTGCAGCTGCCCGCCCGACTGGGTGACCGCAAACACCCGGTCCGGCCCGTAGCTGGTGCGGCTCAGCGAAGCGCTGACCAGGGCATCGGACTGGATGGCGTTGCGCAGCGCTGAGCCAAGGCCCGAACCCTTGAGCTGGGCGGCGAGCCACATCTTGACCTCGGGGCACATCTCCATGCGCTGTATTTTGACCCCCGAGGCCCGTAGCCAGGAGGCATCCAGCTTGGTGTTGCGGATCGCGCGGACCACCTGATTGGCCGAGCCATCCGAACAGGCGGGCACGCCGCTACCTCCCCCGCCAACTGCGATGATGGCGCCGGGCTGTCCGGGTTGCCCCGGCGTCCCCGGCCGGCCGGGCTGACCCGGTTGGCCCGGTTGGCCGGGCGCACCGGGATTGCCCACTCCGACATCAATATCGACCAGACGGCCACCACCGACGCCCACATTGGCGGTGATCGTGTTGTTGAGCAGCCCCGCATCGACGTCGATCAGCTTATTGCCCCGGCCAACATCGACACTGGCATTGACCGTGTCGTGCAGCACATTCGCGTCGACGCCCAACAGCTTGTCATTGCCGCCAAGTGACACGTTGGCGGTCGCCGCAGGCGAGCTCCCACCGCCAAGATTGAGGTCGACCAGGTTGCCGTTGCCCCCGCCGAGACCGAGATTGACCAGACCACCACCCGATGCGGTGCCGGATTCGACCGTCAGAATCTGGTCGAGTCCGAGCAATCCTCCCGCGTGGGCGGGCAGTGCTGTGCCAGCAAGCAAGATACCGGCAAGAAACGCTGCGAAAGCACTTTTCATGACAATTCTCCATTGCACGATCAGATTGATCGCAATGGAGAGACGCATTCGCGACGATATTGTTTCACCGCGGGGAAATGGATTGGTCGACTTGGTGACCAACCCGTAACGACTGTATTTTTATTTAATCCAAATGCGCCACACTCATGAACGCAAAAGGGCGCGAAACCGAAGTCTCGCGCCCCCACCGGAGACACCACAAAGGAGCGTCAGCCTCTGCAGCAGTCCACCGATCGCTTGGCGCTGTCGAAACGAACACCAACCTTACGCCCGAGACTGCCGCGGAGCGACGTTCGGGGCCGTTCGAACAACGACGCTGGGCTGCAAGGGTTCCCGCCGGGACGATCTGTGATCGGCGCAGCTAGAGACGTCCGGAGAGGGTCAGGGCAATGCCTGCCTTGTCATAACTTTCACCGGGATTTTCGTGATGAGAGAGCGAAAGAGTGGCGGCATAGGCGTGTTTCTCCGAGGCGGTAAAGCGCGCGGTCAGTGCCGCCACCTGCCGCGAACGGACGAGACTATCGTCATAAATCCCGCTCTCGCGCCGCCCCGCCAATTCCACCGACAGGGCCCAGGCGGGCGTCACGTCCCACCTTGCGCCCAGTTCTGCCGAGGCCGTGCGCCCCGCCACATTATCGACCGGATCGGCCAGTTCCACGCCGGTTTCTGCCGCCGCGGTCAGCCGCAAGGATGCGGCCGGCTTCAGGCTGGCGGCTAGCGCCAGATGCGGCGCCAGTTCGGTCATTTCCTGCATACCCTGCGGCCAGATAGCGTCGACGCCGCCAAATCCTTCCACGGCAAACTGGTCCCGCTGCAGCCGCAATCCCAGCCGGGCCCGCCCGCCATCGGCCGCAGGCCGCAGGTAGAGCAACTGGTCGGCTTCGGGAATACGGGTGAGCCAGCCCTCCATGCCCGCCAGCACCGCCATGGCTGGGGAAAAGGCGCGTTCCCACGCCACCCGCGCCGTCAGCAGGGCCACATGCGGCTTGAGCCGAAGCGGCGGCAGGTCGAGCCCGCCGATGATGGTATCTCCCTGCTCCAGCCAATCCCCGTCCACGCCCAGCACCACTTGCTGATCCGCGCCGATGACCACCACTTCGGCCAGAAATTCGTGTTCCGTGTCCTCGCTTTCCAGCGGCAGCACCACGCTGCCCAGCGCCAGGTCATCGCCTGTCCAACTGCGCGTCACGCCATAGCCGAGGCGCAGGAGCATATTGGGGCCGAGCGCGAATTCGGTTTCCACGCCGCCCGTGACGCTGGCGTCATCCTTAAATGTCGTCTGCAGAAAGCGCGTCTGGCTGATCACCAGGCTCCCGCGCAGCAGGACGGTGTCCGACTGCCCGGTGACCGACATTTCATGGCGGTGCGTGGTGAAGAAATCCGCCGCGCCCGCCGCACTGTCGGTGGCATTCGAGGTCCAGCCGTTCTCAACCTCGCTCGATATCCCGATCGGAGACTCCGCCAGTGCCGGCGCCAGCCCCATCATCCACCATGCCGCAATCACCCCTCGCCAGACCATCGCCACCCCCTGCCCAGGCCGAGAGTGGAGGGTTTCGGTAACCAATATTTTCCGTAGGGGTTACGCAGTTCTGCCGATGCAGCGTGGTTGATATTGACGATTAACACAGCCAGCTCCACCCGTAAGTATTTGATTAACTATCAAATTTGCTGCCCTCTCGTGATCCTTGGGACATGGCGACCGATGAAACCACTACCGCTGAAGAGGCCTGCGCCGCGCTCCGCGCCTGGCGGATCCGCTCGCGCCTGCGCCAGGATGCCATCGCCAAATGCCTCGGTGTGGCGCAGAGCCAGATCAGCCGGTGGGAAAGCGGCCGCGACCTGCCCCGCCCGCACAATGTGGAGGCCATCCGCCGGCTGATCCGCGGATCAGATGTCGATCCGCTGGTGGCGCTCAAACATTTCGTCACCCGCTCCACCCAGCATCTGCTGCTCTTCGATGACCAGCAGAACATCGTGGCGCGCAGCCTGCCCTATCTGGCATCGCCCAATCCGCTCGATGAGTTCGGCTGGGTGCTCGACAGCACCCGCAATCCCGCCTTTGCCCCGGCCCACCGCCGCTACCAGCAGGTGATGGCCGATCCGGCCGGCGTGGTTGGCCTGTCGATCGCCCTGCCCTTCGTGCACGACGACAGCTTCTGGCTCGCCACCATCAACCACACCATCCATTCCATTGCCGGCGCCCGGCTGTGTCTGGCCGAACTGCTGTTCACCCCCGCCACAGGCGCCGACAGCGATATCCGTATCGAGGAAGTGCGGTTCGATGGCAGCGGCGAGGCCCGCATGTCGGTTACCCTGTGGCGTCAGCCCATTTAGCCATTCCGGCACGCTGAAGGCCCACGCCGGGGCGGGCGCGGGCCTTCTTTGGCTGGCCGCAGGGGATGGAGGTCTGGGCTTACCAGCCAAACTTCTTGTTCTGGCCGCCAATGCCGAGCACGCCATTGCCGCTGAGCAGGCCGTTGAGCGAACCGTTCAGGTTGCCATTGCCGACATTGATGCCCGACAGGATATTGCTGTTATTGCCAACGGCGACCGTGGTGCCATTGAGGATCTTGATGTCCTTGGCGGTCACGTCGACGACGGCGCCGGTGATGTTGGACAGCAGGTTGCTCGTCTTCTTGTTGAACGACATACCGCCTGCCTGCGCGCCGGAAGTCATGGAAACAGCCAGAACAGCAACCGCGGCGATGCTAACGAGTTTATTCATCTCTAATCTCCAGTTGTTCATTGCCTGAATTCGACGGGCAAAGGGAAACACTGGATCCTGGAACCGGCAATCTTGGCGCCCGATTTTATGCGTTCAATGCGAACTATGCGTGGAATGGCGCCAAATTCGCCCCAATCTGCACTAAATGTGCCCCAAAAGGAGTCTTGCCGAATGCGTCTTTCCCTCTTGAGCCTCGCAGCCATGATCATCGCCACCGCCCCCGTTCTTGCCGATGGCCCCGCCGCGGGGTCTGTCCCCAACAATCTGGTCGGCACGCAGTGGCGCCTGACCGCGCTCGACGGCGCCCCGGTTCCGGCCGATGTCACCACCACGCTGACCTTCTCTGCCGAGGGCATCAACGGCAATGGCGGCTGCAACGGCTATGGCGGCGGCGTCGAGGCCACCGGCACCGGCATCACCTTCACCAATGTCTTTTCGACCATGATGGCCTGCCCAAATCTCGATCAGGAACAGGCCTTCTTCGCCGCACTCGACAAGACGCGGACCTATGCCATCACCGATGGCACGCTTCAGCTCAAGAATGCCGATGGCGACGTGGTCGCTGATCTGGCCTCCGGCAAGTAGCTACAAAAAAGCGCCCGGCCATGCCGGGCGCTTTTCGTCTCGGGTGAGACGCCTACTTCTCGACGAAACCTGCTTCAATGCAGTTTTCCAGCGTGATCTGGTCGGTAGCGACCGCACCAACCTCGGCGGTTTCATCCTTCTGATCAGGGGCCGCTTCATTGGTCTGCGCCGTAACATTGTCGGCGTCCCTGTTCTTCAGGTCTTCGCAGAAATTCTTGACGCGCTCCATGTCAGCCTGGCTGACCTGTTGGTTGCCGATCATGGTCTGGGCGAATGCGGGTACGCCGAGCGCGAGGGTGGCAGCGAGAACGGCGGTGGATGCAATGGCTTTGATGTGCATTTTACTAGCCTTCTGTAATGTCTCAATAAATGAGCGACTGCTCGACTGGCAAACGCCTGCACGCCGGGATCGTTGCGGAAAAGCCGATCACAGATGCACCGGCCCCAGCCGAAACCGCCGCTGGCGCAAGCCGCAAATCGCTTGCCGCCGGGGCTGGGCGGCGCGCCAAAACCGCACTACAAGCGCCCCTGACAGCCTTTAGGAACCAAGCCATGACCCCCGAAGCCCAGAACGCCCTTCGCGCCCAGATCGCCACCATGCTGCAGGACCTGCGCGCCGAGACCGGTGCCGACGGCGAAACCATGTTCCTGCTCGGTGCCGGCGCCGATAGCCTGGCCCAGATGGCCAAGGCCAAGACCTGGCTGGAGTTCAAGGCCGCCATTACGCCTGCCGACATCATCCAGCTGCTGCAGCAGATCGATATGGAAGGCACCAAGCTGCTCGACGATAACAAGCTGAAATATGCCTATGCGCTGCAGGCGCTCGGCATGTCGCTGGCGGCGGCCGGAGGCAATGAACCGTCGCTGCTGCAGGGCGCGGCCCTGCTCGACGACGTCATCGAACAGACGCTGGTCAACTATCGCGCCTATGCGGCGAGCAAGCCCACCGTAAACTAGCCTCTGCGATGGCCCAAACCGCCGCCGGCAATGCCCTCAACGACGCCCGCCGCCTGCGCCAATCCGGCCAGGGGGAGGCGGCGATCAAGGCTGTCGGCGCGGTCCTCGCCGCCGCCCCCGAGCATGCCGGAGCCCACCACCTGATGGGTCTGCTCTTCATGGACGCGGGCGACGCGGTCTCGGCCATCACCCATTTCGAGCGTAGCCTCTCCGCCCATCCCGATGCTCCCGAAGTCTGGAACGACCTCGGCATCGCGCAACTGGCCATCGGCTCACCCACCGACGCCGCCTGCAGCTTTACCGGGGCCCTCGCCCTCCGCCCGCGCGACACAGCCGCCCTGCGCGGCCTCGCCCGGGCGCAACTGGAACTGGGCCAGCGGGACGAAGCGCTCGCCAGTTTCCAGCACGCCCTCCGCATCCTGCCCTACGACAAATATGCCGCCCACATGGTGGCCGCCCTGTCCGGCAGCACGCCCGGCGTCTCCTCGGCCTATGTCGCCGACCTCTTCGACACCTATGCCGACCAGTTCGACGATCACCTGACCGGTGCCCTGCAATACCGCCTGCCCGCGGTCATCGCCGAACGCGTCGCGCCCTTTCCTCTCGCCAGCCTGCTTGATCTGGGTTGCGGCACCGGCCTGGTTGGCGCCGCGCTTCATCCGCGCATCGCGGTGATGGATGGCATCGACATTGCCCCGCAAATGGTGCGACGGGCGCGGGATCGCGGCATCTATCGCCACCTGCGCAGCGGCGAACTCGCCGCGACGCTGGAATCCGACCCGGCTCTATCGGGTCCATACGATCTCATCACCGCCGCCGACGTCTTCGTTTATCTCGGCAACCTCGAACCGGCCTTTGCCGCCATCGCGCGCGTCGCCTCCCCCGGCAGCCTCTTCGCCTTCTCCGTCGAGACCAGCAGCGCCGACGACGTCACCCTGCGCGCCAATGGCCGCTTCGCCCATTCGCCCGACTATGTGGCGCGCCTGATGGATGAGCATGGCTTCGCCGTGCTTGAACAGATGGACCTGCCGATCCGCCAGGAGCGAAACCGTCCGGTTCCGGGCAGCCTATATTTGCTCAAACGCCCCTGAGCAGGCTTGTTACCCGTCACGATTGGGAACAATACTGTTGTTGCGGCCAAATGGCCGTCCAACAGGGGCAAAAGCAATGCTGTACGGGCTTGCAATACTGATTGGCATCATCGCTGGGCTGCGCGCCGTCATGCCGCTCGCCGCCATCAGCTGGGGCGCCTGGCTCGGCTGGATCGACCTCAGCGCCACCCCATTCGCCTTCATGGGCAATATCATCGCCGTCATCATCCTCACCCTGCTGGCGATTGCCGAGCTGGTCAGCGACCAGTTGCCCAATACGCCTAGCCGCAAGGTGCCGATGCAGTTCGGCACCCGCATCGTGCTCGGCGCCGCGGCAGGCGCCCTGCTGATGCCGGCGAGCTGGCTGATCGGGGCCCTGCTCGGCGCCATCGGTGCGGTGGTGGGAACCTTTGCCGGTGCGGAAATCCGCGGACTGCTCGCGCGGGCCTTCGGCCGCGACCTGCCGGCGGCGCTGATTGAGGACGTTGTCGCCATTGCCGGCGCTTTCCTCATTGTTTATCTCGCCTGATCGACATACTGGCGTGACAACGACTAGACTGGAGACAGAGGATCCCAGCGTGATCTATGTCATCGCCACCTATCGCATCCTGCCCGGCGCCCTGGAGCCCTTCGTCGGAGCCTCCTATGGCCTGATCGATGCGTCCCGCCGCGAGCCGGGCTGCCTCTATTTCGATCTGCATGCCAGCGTCACCGACCCTGACCGCGTGCAAGGCTTCGAGCAGTGGAGCGACCGGGCTGCCTTCGACCGCCACCGCACCTCCCCGCATGTGCTGGCCTTTGCCGAATCCATCACAGAGTTCGTGGTCAGCGCCCGCACCGAGCTTATTCAGCCGGGAAACGTCGAAATACTGTAGCCCGCTGCCGCATCATTACCATTATTGCCGACACACTGGTTGTGGTCGCCGCCCCAACAAGGAAACAACATGAATCGCAACATCGTCGCCACGACCCTGGCCCTCATGCTCGTTGCCCCCACGATGGCCAACGCGGTCGAAGCTTCCTTGACCATCAACCTGGGCAAAGCCGCATCCCAGACCGACGTCACGCCCTATGATTGCGGCACGGAAACCCCGCTGGTCGTCACCTACATCAATGCCAATCCCAACTTCCTGGCCATCCTGCCGGTTGCCGACGAACCCCAGGAGCTGGTGTTCGCCTCGGTCATTTCGGCATCGGGTGCCCGCTATGCTTCGGGCCAGTGGGTGTGGTGGAGCAAGGGATCGGACGCAAGTCTATATGATACAACACTTGGCGAAGACGCCGAGGCTGTGCTTACTTGCACGGAGATTCACGACACCCCCTGACCAGCATGCAACATTTCGCCGCCGCCGACCTCTTCCCCCATGTCCGCATTGTCATGGGGACCATTGTCGGCCTCGGCATTACGCGCCTGCTGATGACTATCGCCGGTCTGATCCAACACCCCAAGCGCTCGCCACTATCGGCCATTCACCTGTTGTGGATTGGCTCGATACTGGTGGAGCTGATCCTGTTCTGGTGGTGGGAGTTCGCGCTGTTCAAGCTCGAACACTGGACCTTCGGGATCGCGCTGTTCCTGATCTTTTATGCAGTGGTGCTGTTCCTGCTGGCGGCGTTGCTCTCGCCGGACAACATTTCCGAATATAGCGGCTACGAGGACTTCTTCCTCAAGCGGCGGCGCTGGTTCTTCGGGCTGTTCGGCGCCACCTTCATTCTTGATACCATCGATACGATGATCAAGGGCGGCAACCAATGGGCCGAGATTGATGTCGGCTACGTGATCCAGGTGCCCTTTGGCCTGGTGCTCTGTGCCATTGCCATTTCAACCCGCGCTCGCGGTGTCCACCTCACGGCCGTGCTGGTCCACATTGCTTATCAGTGCTATCTCATCGCTCGCTTTTTTAACGGCGTGATGTGATCGCGCACCGCGCCCCGTGTGACCTCTGACGAGACTGCAACGCTCATGAATATGCTGATCGCCTCCCTGATGTTCGTGGCCCTGCTGGCGGTGTCGGTTGCGCACCTCATCTGGTCGGTCGGCATGTCCTGGCCCATCCGCAACGAGAAGCTGCTGGCCCAGACCGTGGTCGGCTTCCGCGATATCGAGCGTATGCCGCCGCGCCTTGCCTCCTTTGCCGTCGGGATCGCCATGCTTGCCGCCGGTATTCTGGCCATGTCACTGGCCGATCATGACAGCGGCGGCCTCCCGCTCAGCCTCGTGGGCGTCCTGGCCGCTGCAGTGTTTCTGGCGCGCGGCGCTGCTGGCTACACCGCCTGGTGGGCCGAAAAGACCCCCGAGCCGAACTTCCGCCTCAACGACCGCCGCGTCTATTCCCCACTCTGCCTGTTCCTGGGCGCTGGGTTTCTGGCGCTCGTAATCCTTCGCCTGATCTAGGGCCGCGCAGCGATGGCCGGCGCGATCCGCCTGCGCAAGCATCTCTCGGCTGCCGACCTGCAGCCGGAGACCTGGCCAGCAGGCATTAAACGGCTTCCGGTTACCGAGGCCGATCCAGACGCGCTGCACGCCCTGCTGTCACACTGCTATGCCAATGGCTCCGGCATTGTCGCCCCGCTCGAGACCTGGTGGGTCGATACCGTCATGGATGAGGAATACGACCCCGACCTGGTCTTTGTCGCCGCCACGCCATCCGGCGAAATAGCGGGCATCCTGCTGTGCTGGAACAGTGGTTTCATCAAGGATGTCGCCGTCGCCAGCCAGATGCGCGGCCGCGGGATCGGCGAGGCTATGCTCCGCGCCGCCTTTGCGACCCTCCAGCAGCGCGGCTTCACCCAGGTCGACCTCAAGGCAATGGCCGACAACACCACCGCCGTCCGCCTCTATAAACGCCTCGGCATGATCGAAGCGCCGCTTTAGTCCCCGATTCCCTCTCGCTCCCACGGAAGGGCGCCTGACGTCAGGCGCTCGCCCCCCGCACCAGCGCCACCACCGAGCGCGGCGTCAGCGTCGCCGTGCTATGCGAGAACGCGACACTGGCCGTGTTATCCGAGAGGATGCCGACCGCCCAGTTGCCTTCGGGCAGCCGCGCCACCACCGGGTCGGCGCGGCGGTTGAACCACACCAGCACCTCGTCGTCCTTGTTGCGCAAATGCATGCCCAGCACCGATCCGCTGGCATCGGACCAATCGCCGTCATTCATTTCCCGGCCATCGGGGTGCAGCCACACCACGTCGCGCACGCCGTGCTTTTCCTGCCCGGTGAGGAAGTGGTCATGCGTCAGCGCCGGATGGGCCTTTCGGAACTTGCTGAGCGCGGCGACGAAGTCCACCAGCTCGCCATCGGCATTTTCCCAGTCGAGCCAGGTAATTTCATTGTCCTGGGCATAGGCGTTGTTATTGCCCCGCTGGGTGCGGAACATCTCGTCGCCCTGCTGCAGCAGCGGCACGCCACGCGACATGAACAGCGTCGCCAGGAGCGCACGGACGTCGCGCTTGCGCGCCGCCTGGATCACCGGATCGTCGGTTTCCCCCTCGACGCCGCAATTCCACGACGCATTGTGGTTGTGCCCGTCGCGATTGCCCTCGCCATTGGCCTCATTGTGCTTTTCGCTATAGGTGACAAGGTCCCGCAGCGTGAAACCGTCATGAACGGCCAAGAGGTTCACCCCATGGCTGGGCTTGCGCCCGGCGAAGTTGAAGATCTCGGCAGATCCGGAAATCTTGCCCGCAAGCCCGCCGATACGGGCCGGCTCCCCACGCCAGAATTCGCGAATTTCGTCGCGATAGGTGTCGTTGTGCTCTTTGAATTCCTTGCCGAACTTGCCCAGCTGATAGCCACCGGGACCCGGATCCCACGGCTCGGCCACCAGAATGCACTGGCTCAGCACCGGGTCTTCCTTGATCTTCTGCAGCATCACGGCGTTCGGATTGAAGCCCGGATCACGCCCCAGCACCGTCGCGAGGTCGAACCGGAAGCCTGAGACGCCCATCTCCTCAACCCAGTAGCGCAGGCTTTCAATCACCAGCCTTTGCGTCGCCGGATGATCGCAGCGCAGCGTATTGCCGGTGCCGGTATCGTTGACCAGGTGCTGTTTGCCGTCGACTTCCACGAACCTGTAATAGGTCTTGGCGTCGAGCCCCATCAGGCTGAGCATCGGCCCGTTGGCGTCGCTCTCCCCGGTATGGTTGTAGACCACGTCGAGGATCACCGAGATGCCGTTCTTGCGGTAAAGGTCGGTCATGTTCCGCAATTCCTGCGGTCCACGCGGCGCTAGGCGCGGGTCGAGCGCCGAATAGGCCACTGGATTATAGCCCCAGGCATTGGTCAGCCCGAGCACCGGCAAATGCCCCTCGTCGATCCAGGCCGCGGTCGGCATCAGTTGCAGCGTATCGACACCGATATACTTGAGATGGTCGATGACGCGCTGCGTCGTCAGCCCCGCAATGATCCCGCGCAGCGGTCCCTGCACGCTGGGATGGCGCATGGTGTAGCCGCGCACGTTCATTTCATAGAACAGGCCCGGCGCCTTCTTGCGCGGCATTATGTTCTCGCCGCTATTGCTGACGACGATCGCCTTGGGGATCAGCGGCGCAGTGTCCACCGCGTCGCTGCGATCCAGCCGCAGGCGCGGCGAGCGCACGAATACCCGGTCGAGCCGCTTGGCATAGGGATCGACCAGCAGCTTCATCGGATCGAAAAAATAGCCCTGGTCAGGATCATAGGGCCCATCGGCACGCAGGCCATAGGTTGTACCCGCGCCTAGGCCTGAAATCAGCCCGGCGCGAATATTGTCCTGATGCACATCGAGTTCGAAGCGGTCAGTTTCATGGTCCTGTTCGTCAAAGATCGACACCCAGATGTTGGTGGCGCTTTCCGAATAGACCGCGAAGTTGACGCCCCCCTCGGTGACGGTTGCACCGAGATGCTCGATACTGCCCCCATTGGGGACCAGCATGGGTTTCATTGACTATCCGATTATCAGGTGATGACGCTGGGCGCTTTCCGCCCGGTCCGCTGCGTAATGCCCGCCAACTGCTCCGAGAGCAGGATCAGCGGCTCTAGGGCGGATTGGGTTTCAAGATCGTGTCGACCATCGGCTGCCTCATAGCGCTCGAGATAGAGCCGCAACGTGGCGCCTACCGTCCCGGTTCCGCTCAGGCGGACCACGATACGCGATCCATCGGTGAAACCGATCCGGATGCCTTGGTTGGCGCTGGTCGAGCCATCCACCGGGTCGAGATAGGTGAAGTCATCAGCATAGGCGACCTGCAGGTCATCCGCGAAGATCTTGCCGGGCAGCGATGGCAGTTGCGCCCGCAGGTCGGCCACCAGTTTGCCGGCAATGGCGGCGTCGACTTCTTCATAATCGTGGCGCGTATAGTAATTGCGCCCATAGGTCGCCCAATGCTCGCGCACGATCTGGTCGACGCCCTGCTTGCGCACCGCAATGATGTTGAGCCACAGCAGAACGGCCCAGAGCCCGTCCTTTTCGCGCACGTGGTTCGAGCCGGTTCCCGCGCTCTCCTCGCCGCAAATGGTCACGCGGCCAGCATCGAGCAGGTTGCCGAAGAACTTCCAGCCGGTCGGGGTCTCGTGCATTTCGATGCCGAGCTTTTCGGCCACCCGGTCGGCAGCCGCGCTGGTGGGCATCGAGCGGGCAATGCCGGCGATCCCGCCTTTGTAGCCCGGCGCCAGATGCGCATTGGCCGCCAGCAGCGCCAGCGAGTCCGAAGGCGTCACGAAGCGGTTCTTGCCGATGATGAGGTTCCGGTCGCCATCGCCATCCGACGCCGCGCCGAAATCCGGGCCCTCCGGCGTCATCAGCAGGTCATGCATGTCCTTGCAATAGACCAGGTTCGGATCAGGATGCCCCTTGCCGAAATCGGGCAGTGGTGTGCCATTGATCACCGTCCCCTTGGGCGCGCCCAGCATGCCCTCGAGAATGTAATGGCCATAGGGCCCGGTAATGGCGTTCATCGCGTCGAACGTCATGCGGAAGCCACCTGCGAACAGCGCTCGGATGGCGTCGAAATCGAAAAGGCTCTCCATCAGCCGGGCATAGTCGACGACCGGGTCGATTACCTCGACCACCATGTCGCCCGAGCGCTGCGTGCCGATCTGGTCCAGCGCCACGTCGGGTGCATCATTGGTCTTGAAGCTGTCGATCACCTGGCTGCGCGCGAACACCGCGTCGGTGATCTTTTCCGGCGCCGGTCCCCCATTGCCGATATTGTACTTGATGCCAAAATCGCCATCCGGGCCGCCCGGATTGTGGCTGGCCGACAGCACCAGCCCGCCGAACGCCTTGTGGTGGCGGATGACATGGCTCGCAGCCGGGGTCGAGAGCAGCCCGTTCTGGCCCACCAGCACCTTGCCGAAGCCATTGGCCGCGGCGATGCGGATCGCCTTCTGGATGGCGACATCATTGTAGAAGCGCCCGTCCCCGCCGATCACCAGCGTCTTGCCGGCGAAACCCTCGAGGCTGTCGAAAATCGCCTGGATGTAGTTCTCGACGTAATTGGGCTGCTGATAGACCGTCACCCGCTTGCGCAGGCCCGACGTGCCCGGTTTCTGGTCGCCGTAAGGCGTGGTCTTAATGGTCTGGATTGTCATGGATCTGCAGTCCGGTAATTTTGGCGTAGAGGTCGGCATAACGTGCTGCGCTGGTCTGCCAGGAGACGTCCGACTTCATTCCCCGCCGTTGAATTTTCTTCCAGATTTTGTCGTCCCGATAAAGCCGAACCGTGCGCCGGATCGCCTCGTAAAGCGCATGGGCACTGTCGGGGTCGAACACGACTCCGGTCGCGACTTCCGCCGCGATGGCCGCAGGATTGGCATCAATAACGGTATCAGCAAGGCCGCCAATGCGACTGACCACAGGAACGCATCCGTAACGCAGGCCATAAAGCTGCGTCAGCCCACAGGGCTCGAACCGCGACGGAATGAGGATGGCGTCGCTGCCGCCCTGCAACAGGTGACTCAGCGATTCATTGTAGCCGGTGACCAGCCCCACCTTGCCGGGATGGCGCGCCCACATGTGGCGGAACCCGTCTTCGAGATAGGCCTCGCCCGATCCCAGCACCGCCAGCCGCCCGCCCAGCCCGACAAGCCCATCGACCACCTGCAGAAGCACATCCATGCCCTTCTGGTCGGTCAGACGGCTCACCACGCAGAATAGAGGCCCATCGGTGCCATCGAGCCCGAATTTCTCCGCCAGCGCCCGCTTGTTGATGATGCGGCCCTGCAGCGTATTGGCCGTATAGGTCTGCATCAGCGCCGGGTCCGTCGCCGGGTCCCAGGCTTCGGTGTCGATGCCGTTGAGGATGCCCACCACCGTGTCGGACCGCCCGTTCAGCAGGCCCTCCAGCCCCATGCCGAAGGCCGGCGTTCGGATTTCGTCGGCATAATTGGGGCTGACGGTGGTGACATAGTCAGCGCATTCCATGCCGCCTTTGAGATAGGACACGCCCCCGTAATACTCGACCCCGCCCACGTCGAACGCATGCGGCGGCAGCCGCAGCTGCCCGAAAATGTCGGCGCCGAACGAGCCCTTGAAGGCGATGTTGTGGATGGTCATCACCGTCTTGACCCGGTCATGCGGGCCAAACTTGATATAGGCCGGTGCCAGCCCCGCCTGCCAGTCATGGCAGTGGATCACGTGCGGCTGATAGCCTTCCACCATGCCCATGCCGAGCTCTGCCGCTACCCAGCCGAGGGCCGCGAAGCGCCGCCAGTTGTCGGGCCAGTCCCAGCCATCGGGGCTGAGATAGGGATTGCCCGGCCGGTCATAGAGAACCGGCGCATCGATGACGATGACGTCGAGCCCTTCCACCCGCGCCGCGATCAGCTTGGCCTCGACGCCAAACAGGTCGTCGAGCTCCATCACCACGCGCCCGCCATCGAGCTTTTCCATTACCGTGGGATAGCCCGGCACCAGCGTGCGCATGGTCACGCCATGCCTGGCCAGCGCGGCCGGCAGGGCGCCGGCCACATCGGCGAGCCCGCCGGTCTTGATCAGCGGATAAACCTCGGACGCAACCGAGAGAACTTCAATCATCTGCCCGCCAGATACTTGTTGACCATGTTCTGGGTGATCAGGGTGACGCCGTCTTCCGAGCGGCGGAACCACTTGGCGTCGAACTCGGGGTCCTCGCCAACCACCAGCCCCTCGGGGATATTCACCCCGCGGTCGATGACCACCTTCTTGAGGCGCGCATTGCGCCCGATATCGCAATAAGGCAGCACCACCGCCTCTTCGAGTACCGAATAGGAATGTACACGAGAACCGGTGGACAGCAGCGTGCGCTGCAGATGCCCGCCCGAGATGATGCAGTCACCAGAAACCAGTGAGTTCACCGCCGAGCCGCGCCGGCCGTCAAAGTCATGCACGAACTTGGCTGGCGGGGTGATCTCAGCATAGGTCCAGATCGGCCAGTCGCGGTCATAGAGGTCGAGCTGCGGCTCGATATCGGTCAGGTCGATGCTCGCCTTCCAATAGGCGTCGATGGTGCCGACGTCGCGCCAATAGGCCACGTCTTCCTTGCTCGAACGCACGCAGGAGCGGGTGAAGCGATGCGCCCAGGCCGTGCCGTTCTTGACAATATAGGGGATGATGTCCTTGCCGAAGTCGCGGCTGGAGCCTTCCGTCGCCGCGTCACGGCGCAGCTGCTCCATCAGGAACCGCGTCTCGAACACATAGATACCCATCGAGGCCAGCGCCGTGTCCGGCTTGTCGGGAATACCCGGCGGATCCTTGGGCTTTTCGACGAAATCGACCACCCGGTCGCGCCCGTCGACATGCATCACGCCAAAGCCGGTAGCTTCCATGCGCGGCACTTCGAGGCACCCGATCGTCACGTCGGCGCCCGTATCCACGTGCTGCCGCAGCATGATTTCGTAGTCCATCTTGTAGATGTGGTCGCCGGCCAGGATCACGATATAGCGGGCGCCATAATCCTCGATGATGTCCATGTTCTGGTACACGGCGTCGGCCGTGCCGGCATACCACATGTCCTCTTTCACGCGCTGGCTGGCGGGCAGCACGTCGAAGCTTTCGTTACGTTCGGGCCGCAGGAAGTTCCAGCCGCGCGACAGGTGGCGGATCAGGCTATGCGCCTGATACTGGGTCGCCACGGAAATGCGGCGAATGCCCGAATTGATGGCATTGCTGAGTGCGAAGTCGATGATGCGTGACTTGCCGCCGAAATAGACGGCCGGCTTGGCGCGCCGGTCGGTCAGCTCCATCAGACGCGTACCGCGCCCCCCGGCCAGCACATAGGCCATGGCCTCGCGGGCCAGCGGCGATGGTACTCTATAGTCTGCCATTCTTCTAACCCTCCACTACTGCCCGTTTTCCGGGACGTATCCCAACCCGACCGGCTTGTGCCGGTTCGTATTTCAGCCCGACCGGCTCACGCCGGTTCGAATTTGAGGAACAGCGTCGAAAGCGGCGGCAGGAAGATCTCCGCCTCCGCAGCCCAATGCTTGCCCTTGACGGCAACGGCCTCCACCGCGCCCTGGTTGCCGGTATTGGACCCTGCATACCAGCCGGCATCAGTATTGATGCGCTCCACCCATTTGCCAACCAGCGGCAGCGGCACCTTGTATCCACTGCGCGGAATGGGCGTGAAATTGGAGATCACCAGCACCGGATCACTGCCCGGCGCCTTGCGCAGCCAGGCCAGCACCGAATTGGAGTGGTCATTGCCGATCACCCATTCAAACCCTTCGGGCTCGCAATCGCGATCGTGCAGGGCCGGCAGCTGCCGGTAGGCGACGTTGAGATCGGCGACCAGCCGGCGCATGCCCTCATGCATGCTGGCATCAAGCAGGTACCAGTCGAGCGAGCGGTTATCCGCCCATTCGTCGCGCTGCGCGAATTCCTGCCCCATGAACAGCAGCTTCTTGCCCGGATGCCCCCACATGAAGGCGAGATAGGCCCGCAGATTCGCAAATTGCTGCCAGTCGTCGCCCGGCATTTTCTCCAGCAGCGACTTCTTGCCATGCACCACCTCGTCATGGCTGAGCGGCAGCACGAAGTTTTCGCTGAACGCATAGACCGACCCGAAGGTCATGTCATTGTGGTGGAATTTGCGATGCACCGGCTCGCGGCTCATATAGCGCAAGGTGTCGTTCATGAACCCCATGTTCCACTTGAAGCCGAAGCCCAGCCCGCCATTGTGCACCGGCCGGCTGACGCCCGGCCAGGACGTGGATTCCTCGGCGATCATGAACGTGCCCGGATGCAGCCGATAGGCCTCCGAATTCACGCGTTTGAGGAACTCGACCGCTTCCAGGTTCTGGTTGCCGCCCAGCTTGTTGGGCACCCATTCGCCCTGCTGGCGCGAGTAATCGAGATAGAGCATCGAAGCCACGGCATCGACGCGCAGTCCGTCAATGTGGAATTTCTCCAGCCAGTAGAGCGCGTTGTTGACGAGGAAGCTGACGACTTCCTTGCGCCCGAAATTGTAGATCGCAGTGTTCCAGTCGGGGTGATAGCCCTGCCGCGGATCGGCATGCTCGTAGAGCGCTGTGCCGTCGAAATTGGCCAGCCCATGCGCATCGGTCGGGAAATGCGCCGGCACCCAGTCGAGGATAATGCCGAGCCCGGCTTCGTGCGCCGCGTCGACAAAACGCGCAAACGCCGCCGGATCGCCAAATCGCGAGGTCGGGGCATACATGCCCGTCGGCTGGTAGCCCCAGCTGGGGTCATAGGGATGCTCGGAAACCGGCAGCAGCTCGATATGGGTGTAGCCCATGTCCGCCGCGTATGGCACCAGTTGGTCGGCCAGCTGGTCATAGGTCAGGAAGCCGCCATCGGGCCGGCGCCGCCAGCTGCCGAGATGCACCTCATAGATCGACATCGGCGTGCGCCGCCAATCCTTCTGCGCCCTCTCTTCGAGATACTTGGCATCCGTCCAGGTGAATTCGGTCGGGTCTGGCACGATCGAAGCCGTCTTGGGCCGCAGTTCCGATTGCCGCGCGAAGGGATCGGCCTTGAGCGGCAGCACCACGCCATCGGGCCCCACCAGTTCGTATTTGTAGAGCGTGCCCGTGCCCAGCACCGGGATGAACACTTCCCAGATACCAGTCTCGAACCGCTTGCGCATCGGGTGGCGCCGCCCGTCCCAGTCGTTGAACGGGCCCACCACGCTCACGCGCTGCGCATTGGGCGCCCACACCGCAAAATGGGTGCCATGGATGCCTTCGAATTCCATTTCGTGGGCGCCGAGCTTGTCGAACAGCCGCAGGTGGCTGCCCTCGCCGATATAATAGTCGTCCATCGGCCCCAGCACCGGCCCGAAGGAATAGGGGTCGTGCACGTCCCATTCGCCGCCGGCATTGCTGGCGTGATAGCGGATTGGCTGCGCTTTGGTGATATCGACCACGCCCTCGAAAAACCCGGCCGGATGGCGCGGGATCAGGTGGCCCAGTTCGGCCCCTTCCAGCGTATAGGCGGTCACCTGCTCGGCATGGGGAATGAAGGCCCGCAGCACCCATTTCCCCTGCACCCCATGCAGGCCGAGAAAGGCGAAGGGATTGGCATGGCGGCCAGCAATGATCGCCTCGACTTCCCGTGAATCGGCCTGCCAGATTTCCTTGCTCACGCGCACGCTCTCCCCAACGCTGCAGGCCCGGTTTTGCACTTCCGGAAGATCCTGCGGTTCAACTTCATGCCGAAGCTGCCGAAACGCCCCAGATATCATGGGCATATTGTCGAATGGTCCGGTCGGACGAGAAGAAGCCGACGCGCGCCGTATTGTGGATCGCCATGGCGTTCCAGCGCGGTTTGTCCTTCCAGATCGCGTCCACCGTGGCCTGGGCGGCGGTGTAGGCGTCGAAATCGCGCGCCACCATGAACCAGTCGTGGTCGTAGAGCCCCCCGATCAGGTCGCGATAGCGATGCGGATCGTCCGGCGAGAACACACCGGAGGAGATCGCATCCAGCGCTTCCTTGAGCCGCGCCGATTTGTCGATTGCCGCGCGTGGCACTTCGCTGCGCGCGCGCCTATCGTTCACCTCATCGGTGGTCAGCCCGAAGATGACGATATTCTCCGCGCCCACTTCCTTGTGCATTTCCACATTGGCGCCATCCATCGTGCCGATGGTGACGGCGCCATTGGCCATGAACTTCATGTTGCCGGTGCCCGAGGCTTCCATGCCCGCCGTGGATATCTGCTCGCTGAGATCGGCCGCCGGCACGATCACCTCGGCCAGGCTCACATTGTAGTTGGGCAGGAACACCACCTTGAGCAGCCCGCGCACCGCCGGATCATTGTTGATGACCTTGGCGACGTCGTTGATTAGCTTGATGATCAGCTTGGCGTTCCAGTAGCCCGGCGCCGCCTTGCCCGCGAAGATCTTGACGCGCGGCACGTAATCGCGCTCCGGATGCGCCCGGATTTCGTCATACAGCGCCACCGCCTGGATGATGTTGAGCAGCTGGCGCTTGTATTCGTGGATGCGCTTGATCTGCACGTCGAACATCGCATCGGGCGAAACCGTGATGTTGAGGCGATCCTTGATCAGCTTGGCCAGCTTCTGCTTGTTGGCCAGCTTCACCGCCGCAAACTGCCCCTGGAAGGTCGGGTCATTGGCATGCGCATCGAGCCCGCGCAGCAGGTCGATATTGTCGAGGAAATCCGGCCCGATCCGTTCGCTGATCAGCTTGGTCAGCGCGGGGTTGCACTGCATCAGCCAGCGGCGCGGCGTGATGCCATTGGTCTTGTTGTTGATGCGGTCGGGATAGAGCTTGTGCAGGTCAGAGAATACCGTCTGCTTCATCAGCTCGGTATGCAGCGCCGATACGCCGTTGATCGAATGCGAACCGACAAAGGCCAGTTGACCCATGCGCACGCGCCGCCCGCCGCTTTCGTCGATCAGCGACACATTGGCGATCTGGGCATCGTTGAACCGGGCGCGGGTGCGGGCATCGGCCAGCACATCGGCATTGATCTGGTAGACGATCTGCATGTGCCGCGGCAGCAGCCGCTCCAGCAGCGCCACCGGCCAGCTTTCCAGCGCCTCTGGCAGCAGGGTGTGGTTAGTATAGCCGAACGTGCCCTTGGTCAGCGTCCAGGCCTCGGCCCATTCCAGCCCATTGTCGTCGACCAGGATGCGCATCATCTCGGCAATGGAAATGGCCGGATGGGTATCGTTGAGCTGTATGGCCACCTTGTCCGGCAGCGAGCCGAGATCGCCATATTGCTGCAGATGCCGCCGCACGATGTCCTGCAGCGATGCCGATGAGAAGAAGAACTCCTGCCGCAGCCGCAATTCCTGCCCCGCCGCCGTCGAATCCGCCGGATAGAGCACGCGGGTAATCGCAGCCGCACGCCCGCTCTCCTCCAGCGCGCCGATATGGTCGCCCGAGTTGAACTTGTCGAGCAGAATGGGGTCGATGGGCTGCGCGCTCCATAGCCGCAGCGTGTTCACGCGCTTGCCGCGCCAGCCCACGATCGGGGTATCGAAAGCCACGGCCAGCAGGTGATCGTTGGGGCGCCATTCCTGGCGCTCGGTGCCGTCGGGATCGGTCACCCTCTCCACATTGCCGCCAAAGCCGATTTCATAGGCGCTTTCGCGCCGCTCAAATTCCCACGGATTGCCGTGCGCCAGCCATTCCTCGGGCAGCTCGACCTGCCAGCCCTCGCTCATTTCCTGGCGGAACAGCCCGTGCACATAGCGGATGCCGTAGCCATAGGCCGGAATGTCCACCGAGGACATCGATTCAAGGAAACACGCCGCCAGCCGCCCCAGGCCACCATTGCCCAGCGCCGCATCGGGCTCGAGGTTGATCAGGTCACCCAGGTCGACATTGAGATTCCTAAGCGCGTCGCGTACCGGTTCCATGAGCCCCACATTGCTCATGGCATCGCGCATCAGCCGGCCGATCAGGAATTCCAGGCTCAGATAGTAGACGCGCTTGTTGGAGGTTCGCCAGGTTTCCCGCGAGGACTCCATCCAGCGATCCATCACCCGGTCGCGAACCGCCATGATGGTTGCCGCCAGCCAGTCGTGCGGACGCGCCACAATCGGGTCTTTGCCAACCGAATAGATCAGTCTCGCGAGGATTTCGGCCTGAATGGCCTCAACGGTCGGCGCGCGCGGTTCCGGCGTAGGGGCGTCGTAAACGATCGGCTGTTGCGGCATGTCGCAATCCAGAATTCATGACGATGTATTCCCCTCGAAACTTCAGTCTTGCACTTAATTTGGGCAGGCGGAAGCCCCTCAAATGCATCACTTCCCCGGCGTGACCGCCGTTGACTTTGCCACCACCTCTTCGGCGTCTTCGGTTGTTACGGTAACGCCGCCTTCGCGCGCCTGATCTTCCGCGTTGCTGATCAGCAGGTGGCGGCCTGCCATCTGCGATCCCCCCAGCATCTGCAGCTCGAAACGCTGCCTGTCCCGGTCGCGCACGCCGTCGAGCACATCCTTGACCTCCTCGTCGGTCGCCCCGAGACGGCGGATCACCTCGCCGCCGAAGACCAGCGCGGAATCCAGCAATTCGCGCTTCTGATACTCGACGCCAGCCCGGATCAACTCGATGGCGTGGCCGCGGTCGAAGGCGCGCGCCATCACCTTGGCCAGCGGAAATTCATCGCGCAGCAGGTCGGCGATTCGCGAGATCGAGGACTTCCCGTCGACGCAGATCAGGATCACCTCGGCGTCGCCCGCTCCGGCGGCCCGCAACACGTCCAGCCGCGTGCCGTCGCCGTAATAGACCTTGAACCCGATCTGCGCGGCGGCGCGGATCATGTCGGTATCATTGTCGATAATGGTCACCGAGTGATGCCGCGCCAGCAGCGGCTGGCTGGCAATCTGCCCGAAACGGCCAAAGCCGATGATCAGCACCTGCCCGGTCTGGCCGCTCGCGGCCTCCACCCCATCGAGCGACTGCGACTTGCCCGTCTTGGGCAGCACATAGCGCAGCCCCACGATCAGGAACGGCGTCAGCACCATGGAAACGATCACTGTCGAGGTGAACACCGCATTGGTCGGGCCATCGATCACCCCGGCATTGGCCGCCGTCGTATAGAGCACGAAGGCGAATTCCCCGCCCTGTCCCATCAACACGGCGCGTTCCAGCGCCACGGCATGGGACGAGCGCAGCGCCCGCGCGATGATGTAGATGGCGGCGGCCTTGACGGCCATGAACGCCACCACGCTCACCGCGATGATCGGCCAGCTCTCCGCTACGATTGTCAGGTTGAGCGACATTCCCACGGCGAGGAAGAACAGCCCCAGCAAAATGCCGCGGAACGGCTCCACGTCGGTTTCAATCTGGTTGCGGAAGGTCGATGTCGACAGCAGTACGCCCGCCAGGAACGCCCCCATGGCCATGGACAGCCCGCTGGTTTCGAACAGCAGGGCCGCGCCCAGCACCACCAGCAGCGCACCGGCAGTCATCACCTCGCGCAGCTTGGTCGAGGCCAGCATCGAAAACAGCGGATTCATGATGCGGCGGCCGAGGAAGATCAGCCCCGCCACCGCGCCAATCGCGGCGCCCACTCCGGCCAGCCGGCTCGTCAGATTCTGCGCCTCACCCGAGGGGGCCAGCAGCGCCACCATGGCCAGCAGCGGCACGATGGCGAGGTCTTCCAGCAGCAGGATCGACACCATTTTCTGGCCATGGGGCGAGGCGAGCTCGCCGCGTTCGCCCAAAATCTGCATGACGATAGCCGTCGAGGTCATCACAAACCCCATGCCGAAGACGAAGGCGACCGCCGGGGCAAAGCCCAGCAATACGCCCACCGCCGTCAGCAGCAATCCGCAGATCGTGACCTGAATGACGCCGAGCCCGAAGATCTGCTTGCGCAGCGCCCACAGCTTGGAGGGCTCCATCTCGAGGCCGATGATGAACAGGAACATCACCACGCCCAGCTCGGCGAAGGTGAGGATCGAACCGGGGTCGCTGATCAGCGCGAAGCCGGATGGCCCCAGCGCCAGCCCGGCCGCGAGGTAACCCAGCACCGAGCCCAGCCCGAGGCGCTTGAACAACGGCACGGCGACCACTGTCGCCGTGAGCAAAACAACGACCGGGACGAGGTCCACACCATGCGCGGCGGCCTCAGCCGCCTGTCCAACTACCTCGCCTGCCACAACTTGCTCCGATCCCGGAATGGGAGGAGAGTTTTTCGCTCCGCCGCTCCGGCGTCAAGCGTCCTTGCGGCATGGCCGATCCGCCCTCAGCGCCGCACAAAACCCTGCGAAATCAGCGAGCAGGCCAGTCGACCGCCTGGCGAACAGCCGATAGGCTTCCGGGAGGATTCTCCCGTTTAAGGCCCAGACATGCCACGTAAAATAATTATCGATACCGACCCCGGCCAGGATGATGCCGTCGCAATGCTGCTGGCGCTGGCCTCCCCGCAAGAATTGGAGATCCTGGGCATTGTCGCCGTGGCCGGCAATATTGGGCTCCACCACAATAGCAACAATGCGCGCAAGATCGTCGAGCTCTCCGGCCGTACCGAAGTGCCGGTTTATGCCGGCTGCTCGCGCCCGCTGCGCCGCACCCTGGTGACGGCCGAACACGTTCACGGCGATACCGGCCTCAATGGCCCCGTCCTGCCGGACCCAACGATTCCGTTGCAAGCCCAGCACGGCGTCGACTACATCGTCGATACGCTGATGGCCGCCGAGCCCCGCACCATCACCCTGTGCACATTGGGGCCGCTGACCAACATCGCCATGGCGCTCATCAAGCAGCCCGCCATTGCCGGGCGCATCGCCGAGATCGTCATGATGGGCGGCGCCTATTTCGAAGTCGGCAACATCACGCCCGCCGCCGAATTCAACATCTATGTCGACCCCGAGGCCGCCGACATCGTGATGCGCTGCGGCGCGCCGATCACCATGCTGCCGCTCGACGTGACCCACCAGATCCAGTCGACCCATCCGCGCCTCGACGCCATCCGCGCGCTGGGCAATCGTACGGGCCAGGCGGTCTACGACATGCTGACCTTCTCGGAGACCTACGACCTGCACAAGTTCGGCTGGGCCGGCGCTCCCCTGCACGACCCCACGGTCATCGCCTACCTGCTGCAGCCCGACCTGTTCGAAGGCCGCCGCTGCAACGTGTCCATCGAAACCGCCAGCGAGCTCACCGTCGGCATGACCGTCGCCGATTACTGGCACGTCACCGACAAGCCCCGGAACGTCAACTACATGCGCAACGGCAACGCCGAAGGCTTCTTCAACCTCCTGACGGAACGCCTCGCCCGCCTCCCCTGATCGCCCCGCCCCACCCACCGGCCCCTCCCTCCCCCTTTGTGGGGAGGGACAGCGAGATAGGACTTAGCTTCAGCTAAGTCCGTGCAGGTTGAATGGCCCCCACCACGCCACCTTGCCCGCTACCCCGCCCGGGCGTAGTGTCCGCCTCCCAAAGCCGACGCGCCATCGAGACACGACATGGATCCCTTCACTCTCCTCACCTTCACCATTGCCTATGCCATCGCCGTGCTGGTGCCCGGCCCCGGCGTGGCCGCGGTCGTGGCCCGCGCGCTGGGCGGAGGCTTCAAGGGCGCCTTCCCCATGGTGCTGGGCATCCTGGCTGGCGATCTGATGTATTTCGTCTTCGCGGTGTTCGGGCTGGCGGCCATTGCCAATTGGTTCGGCCCGGTTTTCGTCTTCGTGCGCTGGGCGGGTGCGGCCTACCTGCTCTACATTGCCTACAAATTCTGGACCGCCCGCCCCGGCTCCGAGCAGATGAAACCCAAGAACGAGGATGGCTGGCGCACCTTCCTGGCCGGCTTCTCGCTGACCATGGGCAATCCCAAGACCATCGTCTTTTACCTCGCGATCCTGCCCACCGTGATCCCGCTCGACCAGATGAACCTCGTCGCCTTCACCGAGCTGACGGTCATCGTGGTGGTGGTGTTGCTGATCATCGGCTGCGGCTATGCCTGGCTGGCCTCGGCCGCCCGCGAAATGTTCAAGAGCCCCCGCGCCCTCGGCCGCCTCAACAAGACCGCCGGGATCATGATGGCCACCGCCGCCGGCCTCGTCGTCTGGCAGCACTAGCCCAATCGACCACCCCAAAATGCAAAAGGCCCGCTCCATGGAGCGGGCCTTTCTCGTTCTGTGACTGACGCCTAGAGCAGCGCCTGCTCGTTCCGCCCCATGAAGCGGAACGCGATGTAGACAGCGCAGCCGCTGAGCAGCAGCAGGATGGTCGACAGCGCCGCCGCCACCCCGAAGTCGCCATCGAGGATCAGCAGGTAGATGCGCACCGGCATGGTCATCGTGCTGCCCACATAGAGCACCAGCGAGGACGACAGCTCGTTGATCGCCGTCACGAAGCTCAGCATGCCGCCCGCGATGATGCCCGGCACGATCAGCGGCACCGTCACCCGCAGGAAGGCCTGGAAGGGGCTGTAGCCAAGCGAGATCGCCGCCTCTTCCATGCTCGGCGAAATCTGCCGCAGGGAGGACGCCGTCGTGCGCACCGTATAGGGCAGACGCCGGATGAAGATCGACAGGATGATGATCATTGCCGTGCCCGTCAGCACGATCGGACCGGTATTGAACGCCGCGATGAAGGCGATACCGATAACGATGCCCGGCATAACATAGGGCACCATGAAGGCCCCATCGAGCAGCGCCGTGTTGAAGTTGGTGCGCCGTGCCACCAGCACGCCCACGATCGTCCCGACCACCACGATCAGCGCCACGGCGGCGATCGAGAAGGTCAGCGAATTGCGCACCACGTCGCCCAGGTTGAACAGGATGCGCTCGTAGCTCTGCAGCGCGAACCCATCCTGGAACACCGGGCCGCTGGTCTTGCGGAACGAGTAGATCACCGAAATGATCACCGGCATAGCGCCGCACAACCCGATGAAATACACCGCGAAATGCGCCAGCACATTGCGCCAGCCCTTGAGCTGGATGCGCACCGGCTTGTTGATCATGTTGCCGTGGTAGACGTTGCGGCGCGACATGTAGCGCTGCAGCATCACGAACACCATCGAGACGATGATCAGCACCACGCTGATCGTGGTCGCCATCGACATGTTCGAGCCAACCTCGGCCGAATAAAGCGTGAAGGCTTCGGTCGCCAGCACGTTATAGCCACGGCCCAGCAGGCGCGGCGTGCCGAAATCGGCGATGGCGTGGATCAGCGCCAAAAGGCCACCGGCCGTCAGTGCAGGAAATACCATCGGGAACGAGATCTTGAACGTCCGCTGCCACGGCGTCAGGCCCAGCCCTTCCGCCGCCTCTTCGAGCGAGCGGTTGACGTTGCTCAGCGCGCCCGAAACCATCAGGTACACATAAGGATAGAACTTGAGCGAGAAGACGATGAGAATGCCGCCCACGCCATAGATTGGCGGCATGTTGATGCCCATGTCGCGCAGGAACCCGCGCACCACGCCACCGGCGCCAAACAGCACGATCCACGAATAGGCCCCGATGAAGGGCGGCGACACCAGCGCCAGAATCGCCAGCAACGACACGAACTTGCCGCCCTTGATCACAAAGCGCGACACGCAGAACGCCATGATCGAGCCGAGCAGCAGCGCACCCAGCAGGCCACCGAAACCCACCACCAGCGTATTGACGAACGCCTGGTGGAACCGTGCCTCCCCGAGGAACTTGAGGTAATTGCCGAGCGTGAAATTGCCCGCCTGGTCATAGAGGCTGGAAACCAGCACCGAGCCAACGGGCACGAACAGCAGCACCGCCAGCATCACCCAGGTCAGGACCATCACCACGGTCCAGAAGTTGAAACGGCCCATGGCGCTTAGCCTCCCGTGCTGATGCGGGCGCCATTGGCGCCAAACGCCATCGGCGCATCACGCGGCACGAGCACCGACACGGCCTCGCCCGCTTCGCGCGCCGCATGCATGCCCGGATTGGCCAGCTGCACCACGATCGGGCCAGCTGCCGTCTCCACCTGCACATGCGCCTCGCGGCCGAGATAGGTATATTTCGTCACCGTGCCGGCCAGCGCCACGCCGTCCTGCGCCGTCGCACCCGCCGCGCCCAGGCCCAGCCGCTCCGGCCGCGCTGCCCATATGTCGGCGCCCGGCGCCGAAAGCCCCAGCTGACCGAGCATGGCATTGAGCGCATCGCCAGCCTTGAACACGTTGATCGTGCCGACGAACTCAGCGACGAATCGGGTCTGCGGATCGCCGTAGATTTCCTGCGGCGTGCCAACCTGCTCGATCTTGCCGGCATTCATCACGCAAATGCGGTCCGAAATGGCCAGCGCCTCTTCCTGGTCGTGCGTCACATAAATGGTGGCGATATCGACCTGCTTCTGGATATCGCGGATTTCCTCGCGCAGCTCGATGCGCAGCTTGGCATCGAGGTTGGACAGCGGCTCATCCATCAGCAGCAGCTGCGGATTGATCACCATGGCGCGCGCCAGACCAATGCGCTGCTGCTGCCCGCCCGACATGGCGGCCGGCAGGCGATCGGCCAAAGCCGACAGGCGAACGGCGGCCAGTGCGTCGGTCACGCGGCGCTTGGTCTCCTCGGCCGGCACCTTGCGCGGCTTGAGGCCGAAGGCAACGTTGTCGAACACGCTCAGATGCGGAAACACCGCATAATCCTGGAACACCATGCCGATGTCGCGCTTGTGCGGCGGCACCACGCGCAAGTCGGCGCCATCGAGTTTGATATCGCCCGATGTCAGGTCATTGAACCCGGCAATGGCGCGCAGCAGCGTGGTCTTGCCACAGCCGCTCGGCCCCAGCAGCGTGAAAAATTCGCCGCGTTCCACCGTGATCGACACCCCGCTCAGCGCGGTAAATGTCGTGCCGAACTGCTTGATGGCATTGGTGACGGTCAGATAGCTCATGCAGCACTCCCCCTGCTATTTATTGACTGATAGCAAACAGACATAATTTTCGTATTGCAACATTTTTCTGTGTGAGACAGGATCATCCTCGGTCCAATAATGATCAAAAACGGACAGGAGGAACCCAATGAACATTCGTAAACGTACATTTCTGACGCTTTCCGCGGCGCTGATCGCCTCGAGCAGCCTCACCGCTGTCGCCTTCGCGCAGGACAAGGCCGTCACCATCTACACCGCCCACAAATCCTCGATCGTCGACACCTTGCTGCCGATTTTCGAATCCGAGACCGGCCTCAAGGCTGAAGTCGTCAAGCTCGGTTCGGGCGACATTGCCAAGCGCGTGAAGGCTGAAGCCGGCGCTCCCGCAGCCGACGTCATCTGGTCGATTTCGGGCAGCCAGCTGTCCGAACTGGCCAACCTGCTCGAGCCCTACTCCCCGCCCGAGGCCGACCAGATCGACCCGCAATTCGTCAAGGATCCGGCCTGGACCCCTTACACCGCCGTGGTTTACGTGCTGGCCGTCAACACCGACATGCAGCCGCTCGATACCGCTCCCAAGACCTGGGCTGAGCTTGCCGATCCGAAGTGGGCCGGCCAGATTGCCAGCGCCCGCGCCGATGGTTCGGGTTCGGCCATGCAGCAGCTGCAGACCGTGCTGACCGTGTTCGGTGATGCCGGCTGGGACAAGTATGCCGAGATCGCCAAGAACTTCGTGTTCGCCGATTCCTCGGGTGCCGTTCCCCGCTTTGTCGCCGATGGCGAAGCCTCGATGGGCCTGACCCTCGAAGACAACGCGCTGGAATATGTCCAGGGCGGCGCACCGATCTCGATCGTGCATCTCACGGACGGCACCGCCGCAACGCCTGATGGCGTTGGCCTGGTCAAGGGCGGCCCGAACCCCGATGGCGGCAAGGCCTTCATCGATTGGGCCATGTCCAAGTCGACCCAGGAAAAGCTGGCCATGGATATCGGCCGTCGCTCGGTCCGCCTCGACGTCGCTGGCCCTGCCGGCACGCCGAACCTGGCCGATCTGACCCTGATCGACGTCAAGCCGCTGGCCGACTTCGGCGGCGCTGAAGCCGTTCTGGCCAAGTGGCGCACCGCTATCGGCGAGTAATCGCCGATCTGCCTCGATAATATCTGATTACAAGAAGGTCCGAATGAAGCAGCTGGAAGCGTTCACCCTGGGCAAGAAAATTGGTCACCCAGAGACCAACGAAGACAGCCTCGTTATCATGCCGGACCTCGGTTACGCCGTCATCGACGGCGTAACCGACCGCAATGGCACCCGCTATGGCGGCATGCTGTCGGGCCGCTATGCGTCACGCACCGTGCGCCGCGCCCTTGAAATTTTCATGCTGGCACAGGGCCAGAGCGACAAACCCGACCTGCAATTTCAGGGCGGCGAACACCTCATCGCCTATCTGTCCAAGGCCATTCACCAGGGCTATGTCGATCACGGCGCGCTCGATGCCGTCACCGAAGACTGGAAGCTGCGCGCCGGCTGCACCGTCATGGTCGCCCTGCCCATCGGCGACCGCCTTGAAGTGGTCGCGGTCGGCGATAGCGGCCTGCGCATCAACGGCAATGACGTGCTGCAGGTGCTCAAGCCCCTCGACGATGTCACCGCCATTCTCCGCCGCGAGACCTGGCGCTATTTCGAAGCCCTCGGCCACGATGCCCTCGAGGCCGACAAGCACGCCGCCGCCATGACCTGGCAGGGCACCCGCAACCAGACCCTCGGCCTGCCCACCGCGGCCCCGGATGTCGTTGCTGAAATCGAGCGTCGCGCGCTCGCCGCCTGCATCGCCCACCTACCCGGCGTGCCGCAGGACGAAATCCTCATGCTGATCCACCATGGCATTTCTCATGGCCAGGGCAATTTCCAGAACATCACCGAGCCCGCACTCGGTTATGGCGGGCTCGATGGCTTTGCCGTTCCCTCGCGATACATCGAAACCCGCTCCTATGCTCTGGCGGACGTCGAAACGATTGAGTTATTCTCCGACGGTTACTTCAAACTCGGCGACGGATTCGGTGTCGCTGCCTGGGAAAAGGCATTCCAGGAAGTTGAAGCTGAAGATCTCTACAAGATCGGCCCCTATATGAGCACCAAGGGAACCACTGCGACCATGTTGACCGATGACCGCAGCTATCTCGGTGTGCGCCTGAAGTGAGCGGCATCACCTCCCCCGACGTCAACACGACGCCATCGCCGGACGGCGGGGGGGCGCGGCTGGGCAAGCGTCAGGCCGCCATTCTTGAAGCCGTAAGGGCCAATGGCGCCGCCTCGGTGGCCGATCTGGCCGCCCAGTTCGACGTCACCACCCAGACCATCCGCCGCGACCTCAAGGCCTTGGAAACCAAGGGCCTGCTGCTCAAGGGCTTTGGCGGGGCCTTCGCCTCGCCGGGCATTGCCCAGCACACCTATGACGAGCGCCACACCATTCAGGTGGCCGTCAAGCAGCGTCTGGTCGCCGCGCTTGAGGAATTCCTCGTCGCCGGCGCCACGGTCTTCGTCGGCCTCGGCACTACATTCCATGCCCTGCACGAAGTGCTTGCGCGCCATCCCGGCGTGCTGATCGCCACGCCCAATCTCGAAGTCGCCTATTCCTGCGCCTTCAAGACCGATGCGACCGTCTATGTCTATGGCGGCTACGTGCGCAACAAGGACTCCTCGGTCCTGACGCTCGCCGATTCCTCGCGCCAGCGCTTCAAGTTCGACATTGCCATCATCGGCGCCAGCGCCATCGACCGCGAGGGCGCGGTGCTGGAGTTCGATCCGCTCGAAGTCGATCTGGTGCGCGATATCCTGCCCAATTCCCGGCAGGTCATCCTGGTCGCCCACGAAGACAAGTTCGACCGCCGCGCGCCCCATCAGGTCACCACGCTCGCCGATGTCGACGTGCTGATCACCAATGGCGACCCCGCCCCGCGCTTCGACGACCCCGCCATCCTCGACCACCTGCGCGTCATCGCCATTTCCTGACCCAATTGCCGTCCGCCGCCCGTCCAAAAATAATTTTGCCCGGCGCGAAAACCGCGATGACAACCTCCCCGCCAAAGGACTAGAAGCGGGCCGAGATTACGCCGGGAGATCGCTCCCCCGATCCAACCGGCACTCACCTCATGGACACGCGGGGCCGCAATCCCGACCCGGCCGAAGTCCGTGCCCGGCGCGCCTCACAGGCGCGCGGGCAAGCAAGAAGGAACAGCTGGAATGACTACGGATAACGATCTGGTTCGCGTTGAAGTGCAGACCAACGACGGCAAGTTCGTCCTGGGCATCGACGAGGCCCGCGCGCCCATCACTGCCCGGAACTTCCTGGCCTATGTCGATGGCGGCCACCTCAATGGCAGCACGGTCTATCGCATCGTGACCATGGCCAATCAGAAGCCGGAAACCGTCCACAAGATCGAAGTCATCCAGTGGGGCTGGCGCCCGACCGACGACGCCCAGGAGCAGCCCTTCCCCTCCATCGCCCACGAACCGACCTCGCTGACCGGCCTCAAGCACACCGACGGCACCATTTCCATGGCCCGCTTCGGCCCCGGCACCGCCGGCCCCGGTTTCTTCATCTGCATCGGCGATCAGCCCGAGCTCGACGAAGGCGGCCGCCGCAATCCCGATGGTCACGGCTTCGCTGCTTTCGGCAAGGTCCTCGAAGGTCAGGACACCATCGCCAAGCTCTTCGCCCGTGCCGAGGCCGACGAATACCCCATCACGCCACTGCCGATCAGCTCCGTTCGCCGCGCTTAGTGCCAAAGTGGCCCTCGAACCACGAGGGCGTGGCAGCATTTCAGAAGAATCTGCAAGAAAACCGCAAGAATGCTGACAGAACTTCGTCGGCTTTCTTGCTAGCGATCCCGCGAAACCAGCCGCCCGGCCCGACCCGGTTGCGACTGGTTCGGGGTAAAGGTCATCACCCCATTGACCATCACCGCCTCGATTCCCTCGGACTGCAGGGTCGGCAATTCATAGGTCGCAAGGTCCCGGATTGCCTCGGGTTTGAAGGCGACGAGGTCGGCAAACTTGCCCGGCGCCAGCGTGCCGCGATTGGTCAGGCCAAACACCGAGGCGGTCATCCCGGTCATCTTATGAACGGCCGTCTCGAGGCTGAAGAGCTTGATTTCCCTCGCATAATGCCCGAGCACTCGCGGAAAGGTTCCCCACAACCGGGGATGCGGATGCACGTCATGGGGCAGCCCATCGGACCCGATCATCGATAGCGGCGAGCTCAAGACCCGACGCACATCCTCCTCGTCCATCTGGAAGTAGATCGCCCCTGCCGGCTGCATCTTCTCCGCCGCCGCGTCGAGGCTCATCCCCCATTCTTCAGCAATGTCAGACAGATAGCGCCCCGTCATCTCCGGATGCGGCACCGACCAGGCGATCATGATCGGATAGGTATCGGTGATCAGGTCCATCCGCAGATTGGTCGACCCGGCGGCATAGGGATAGACGTCGAAATTGATCCGGTGATCGCATGCTGCCGCCTCGATCTTGGGCAGGGTCTGCTTGGTCCGGCCCCAGTTCTCCACCCCCGCGCATTTGTGGTGGGAGATAACAAGCGGCGTCCCCGCCCGCTTGGCGGTCTCAACAGATTCATCAATACTATCAAGCACATTGTCGAACTCGTCGCGCATGTGGGTGGCATAGACGCCGCCATGCGCGGCCACATAGCGGCCGAGTTCCGCCACCTCATCGGCATCCGCGCCGGCATTGGTGGGATAGAACAGGCCCGTCGACCAACCCACCGCGCCATGCGCCATGGCCTCGGTCAATTTCCCTGCCATTTCAATGAGTTCAGCCGGGCTTGCCTTGGCCGATATGTCGATCATCGTCGCCAACCGCAGGGCGGAATGCCCGACCAGCGCGGCGACGTTGAGCGACGGCCGCGCCCGCGCCACCGCGGCGGCATAGTCGGCGAAAGTCGGAAACTCGTAAGCCTCTGGTCCGCCGAGCAAATTCATCGGCGGCGGCGGCGAATTGACGAACTGCACCGGCGCCAGCGAGATCCCGCAATTGCCGACAACAACAGTCGTCACCCCCTGGCTGACCTTGGGCAGCATGTCGGGTGCATCGAGCACGATCCGGTCGTCATGGGTATGGGCATCGATAAAGCCCGGCGCCAGCGCCAGCCCATCGAGGTTAACCTCCTGGCGTCCCTCAGGAATTACACCCGCCGGCTCGATCGCGGCAATCCGCTCGCCTGACACCGCCAGGTCACCCACAAAGGACGGCCCCCCTGTGCCGTCGATGATGCGAGCATTGCGGAAAACCCAGTCATGGCTGGCGGCGTTCGATCGAGAGGACATGTTCACTCGTGCGGATTGATCGTTTTCATCAGGATGGTGGGGTCGGTCGATGGGGTGGCGATGGCGATGCCGATGCTGGCCACCGTGTAGCGAACCCGGCGCAGCGTCTCGCGCGCCTCGGGGCCGCGGCGATCGGCAACGCCGGTCGCGATCGTGTCGATCACCCCCATATGCGCATAGCGCGAAGGTGTTGGTATCAATACATTTTCGTCTTCGCCGATGACGATGGGGATGAGGATATCCGCGCCATGGGCCACCGGAGTATCCGGCCGGGTCAGCGCAATCGTGGTCGCCCCGAACGAGTGGGCAATCTCCACTGCCTCGGCCACCGCCTTGGACCGGCCGCTGTTGGAAATGGCGATCACCACATCGCCCTGGCTCAGCGTCGCCGCCGACATGCGCTGCTGGTGGCCATCGACATAGGCCGAAACCGGAATGCCGATGCGGAACAGGCGAAGCTTGACGTCCTCCACCAAACTGGCCGACCCACCACCCTGCCCGTAGACATCGATGCGCCGAGCCGTGGACAGCACCTCGATCGCCCGCCCCACGGCTTCGGTATCGAGCGCATTGAGCGTGTCGCGCATGGCATTCATTGCCCGCGTCATCACCGACTGCGCCAGCTGGCCGATATCGTCGGAAAACTGCCGCTCCGGCCGCAGATAGGCAGCGGCAACGGTCAGGGTCGTCGCCAGCATCAGCTTGAATTCACTATAGGATTTGCAGCCGACGGAGCGGCAGAAGCGCGTCACGGTGGGCTGGCTGACCCCAGCCAGGCTCGCCAGTTCGGCAATGGTCATACGGGTCGCCGCATCGTAGTCACTGCGCACCGCCCGCACCACGCTGCGCTCGGCGGGGGAGAGATCGTTCTCAACCCGCTGCATGCGCGACACCACGTCGATCACTTCGGAGTGGCCCGCCTTGGTCTGGCGGCTGGTAGGGCTTTTCGCGGCCATGCCTGTCTCATTCGTCTTTCGCAAACACGAAATTTAATTACAGGCATCGCCACAGCTTGCAAGCATGTTCGACGCCACCGAACCCGCTCTTTGCGATTTTGCGCGTCTTAACCGACAACTTTTCAGCCATAAACCCTTGAAAACAAGCGCATTCAGCAACGAATGGAAACAATCGTAATACTAAAGTCTAATCGTGCGACTCATGAAATTCTGTTTCAAATTTCCATGGAGATTGGTGTCACGGCGTCTGGGAGGGCGGTGCGGCACCTGTAGGGGACTAGGGAGGAGCAGCATGCTCGCTGCAGGAGGGTCGCCGTCTGGCGCCCGGAATTCGGTCAAGATGACCATCGACGGGGCATCCAAGGTTTATCACACCCGCTCAGGCGGGGTTCATGCGCTCGATAATGTGTCGATCGATGTTCGCGAAGGCGAGTTCCTGTGCCTGCTCGGCCCATCAGGCTGTGGCAAGTCCACCCTGCTGTGGTCGATGGCGGGCCTGCATAGCCTGAGCGGCGGCGACATCCGCCTCGGCAATGACAAGATCACCAAGCCGCATCCAGAAATTGCGATGATTTTTCAGGAAGCTAACCTGCTTCCCTGGCGCAACCTGGCCCGCAATATCGAGCTGCCCTTCGAAATCAAGAAGCAGGATCCCGACCGCGCACGCATCAACAAGCTGCTCAAGCGCGTTGGCCTCGAAGGCTTCGAGAACAAGTATCCGCGCGAGCTTTCCGGTGGCATGCAGCAGCGCGCCTCCATCGTCCGCAGCCTGGCAGTCGACCCGTCGGTGCTGCTGATGGACGAGCCCTTCGGCGCGCTCGACGCCTTCACCCGCGACGAGATGAACCTGCTGATCCAGGAAATCTGGATGGAAACCGGCAAAACCATCATCTTCATCACCCACTCGATCACCGAGGCCGTGTTCCTCGCCGATCGCATCGTGGTGATGTCTGCCCGCCCCGGCCGCGTCGCCAATATCGTGGATGTGGATCTGCCCCGCCCGCGCCCCGTCAAACTACAGACAACACCGGACTTTCTGGATCGCGTCGAGGCCATCAAGGCCATGATCGACCATCGTCCCAGTTAAGTCAGTCCACGCCAGGAGTATTCGACATGGACAGCGCGTTGCAGGACAAGATCCCCACCTTCGGCGGCAAGGGCCAAAAGGCCGACGTCAGCCTGAGCGGCGGCATGAGTTCGCTGATGTCCGGCCCCAGCCGGTCGGCTTTTGAAATGTTCATTATCGCACTGGTTGCGGTCGTCATCATCGGCAGCGCCGAATTGACCATCCGCCTCCTCGAAGTGCCGCTCTATATTTTTCCGCCGCCAAGCGCGATCGGCATGGCGCTGATCACCGAATGGCCGTTCCTGTGGCCCCATCTGGTGACGACACTGTGCGAGCTGCTGATCGGTTTCTCGATCGGCGCGTCCATTGGCTTCATCCTGGCCGCGGTGATCACCCAGTTTCCCTTCGCCGAGAAGATCATCACGCCCTATATCCTGCTGCTGGTGACCACGCCGATGCTGGCCCTGGTGCCGCTGCTGGTGCTGCGCTTCGGTTTCGGCTGGGAACCCCGCATCATCGCCGTGGCGCTGGCTTCGGGCCCGATGGTGATGATCAACTCGGCGACCGGTTTCCGGCGCGTCGATCTCGCCAAGATCGCCCTGGCCCGCTCGTTCGGCGCCTCGACCTTCCAGATCTTCACCAAGATCCGCATCCCCATGGCCATGCCGATGATCATGGTTGGCCTGATGGTCGGCTCGATTTTCGGCCTGCTCACCACTGTGGGCGCCGAGATGGTCGGCGGGGCCGAAGGCCTGGGCAACCGCCTCAACTACTATTCCTCGATGATCCGCATGCCGCAGTTTTTCGCAGTCATCACCCTGCTCGCGGTCATCGGCATCTCGATCTACGTCATCTTCTTCCTGATCGGGAAGAAATGGACGAGCTGGGAGTCCTAAGCCCCCAGCAACCACCCGGCTGAGGGGCCAGGTGTTCAACGAAAACATTGGGAGGAGAACGCAATGTCCAACGCCTTTAACGCCAGTATCGGTCGTCGCCGCCTGTTGCAGATCACGTCCGCCGGTATTGCCGTGTCGGCCCTGGGCCTCAACTCGCGCATGGCTTTCGCCCAGGACGCGACGGTCCGCTGGGTGTCCCCGCGCGGCACGCTCGAAGTGGTCGATGACTTCGCCTACTGGGTCGCCAAGCGCATGGGCTATTTCGACGATGTCGAGACGGTCATCGAAGCCGGTCCGCAGGACGGCACCGCGACGGTCAAGCTGGTCGATCAGAACCAGTCCGACTTCGGCTATCCGTCTCCTGGCGTGCTCTCGCTGGGTCTCGAGCAAGGCATGAAGCTCACCTCGGCTTTCCACATCATGGCCGGCGACGTATTCGATTTCGCCTTCCAGAAGGGCAAGGCTCCTGCCGATCTCAAGGGCATGGAAGGCATGACCATCGTGCTCGGCTCGGCCGGCTGGCAGTCAATCGCCGACCCGATGCTGGCCGCTGCCGGTGTTGATCTCAGCACCATCAAATATGTCGAGGTCAGCGCCTGGGGCCAGGCTCTCGCCCAGGGCCAGGCCGATGCCGCCCTCACTTGGGAAGGCCTGCGCGCCCAGTGGCGTGGCCAGGGCTTCGACTTCGACTACCTGCTCGGCAAGAATGCCTCGGCCTTCCCGGCCAATAGCTTCGTGGTGCGCAGCGCCGACCTCGAAGACCCCGCCAAGGTCGATCTCTACACCCGCTACCTGCGCGGCTGGGCCCGTGGCCTGGAGTTCGGCTGGCTCAATCCCGCCGCGGCGACCCAGATCACCATGGAAGAGTTCCCCGGCCTCAAGACCCAGATGGACCCGGCTGCCGCCATCGAGTCCCTCATGCAGCAGAGCGCGCTGATGCACGCCCACTGGGATCGTCGCGGCAAGTGGGGCTTCCACCTGCAGGATAGCTGGCAGTCCTATTTCGACGCGATCCACAAGATCGGCCAGGTCAGCCAGGTGTTCGACGCCGCCAAGGTGACGTCCAACGCGCTGATTGACGGCGCCAACGACTTCGACCACGCCAAGGTCAAGGCCGACGCCGATGGCTTCAAGCTGTCGGACGAATATGCGGCCGTCGACGTGGCAGCCATCCAGGCCACCATCTGATCCCTAAGGCGGGGGTCTGCTGGCCCCCGCCCCTCCTTCGCATCCCGGGAGCATGCCGTGTTCGAGTTCGACCACGTGGGTATCACCACGACCATAAAACAGCCCGCGGAAGACTGGGTTGAACAGTCCCGCATCTGGGTGACCAACCCGCGCAACCACCCCGAGCATATCGAATTCCTGCGCTACGAGCCCGACAGCACCGTGCCCGCCATGGTGCGCGACAATCCCCACGTCGCCTATCGCGTCAGCGATATGGCCGCCCGGATTGCCGAGGCCGACGAGGTGCTGATCCCGCCCTTCATCGTCGGGGACTTTCTCGAGGTCGCCTTCGTGCTCAAGCACGGCATGGTGTTTGAATATATGCGCTACCTCAAGGACGGTTGGTTCGGACAATGAGCTACAAGGCAATCCTGACCTACGCCTGGGACCTGGCCGAGCACGGCACCAAGCAGGCCGTGACCTCCTTCCGGGACATGGGGCTCGACACCGTATCGCTGGCCGGCAGCTATCACGCCGGCAAGTTCCTTCGCCCGCAGGGCAAGGCGGGCAAGGTGTATTTCCCCGAAGATGGCACGGTCTATTTTCGGCACGATGACAGCCGCTATGGCGCGATCAAGCCCATCGCCAACTCCATCCTTGGGGAAGCCGACGTTCTGGGGCAGCTTTGCGATGACGGACAGCTCGCCGCCAATGTGTGGCTCGTGCTGTTGCACAACACGACCCTTGGCATGCAGCACCGCGACAGTGTGGTGCGCAACGCCTTTGGCGACCCCTACTTCTACAATCTCTGCCCCTCTGCGCCAGCCGCGCGAGCCTACGCTATAGGGCTGGCGATCGATGTCACCACAAGTTATCCGGTGGCCGGGATATCCATCGAGGCGCCGGGCTTTACGCCCTATGCCCATGGCTATCACCACGAGATGAGCTTCGTTCGCCAGAACCCCTGGTTCGAGTTCTATATGGGCCTCTGCTTCTGCGACCATTGCATTGCGGCAGCCGCCAAGGCCGGGCTCGATTCTGCAAGCCTCAAGCGCCGCGTCGCCACCGAGATTTCCGATTATCTCGACAGCGATGTCGACTTCCCCGACGACATGGCCCGCGCCTTTGTCCAGGCCGATATCCAGGCCGACGCCGACCTGCGCGCCTATCTCGATTTCCGCTTGGCACAGGTGACCTCGCTGGTTGCCGAAATCCGCGACAGGGTGCGAAAGGATGCCAATGTGGCCATCATTCCCTCGGTTGCCCGGCCGACCGGCGGCGCATGGTATGAAGGCACCGACCTCAAGGCGCTTTCGGAGAGCACCGGCATCATCGAGGCCTGCTTCTACGAGCCCAATGCCGCGCGCATCGGCGCCGACCTCTACGATCTCAAGCGCCGCGTTGCCCCCGGCACCACCATCCGCGGCATCCTGCGTCCCAGTTTTCCCGACATCGAAAGCAAGGCCGAGTTCCTTGCCGCCGTCGATCTGCTGGTGGCTGGCGGCGTGACCGATCTCGCCTTCTACAATTGGGGCCACCTGCGGCGGCGCAATGTGGCGTGGATCGGCGAAGCCCTGGCACGGGTGAAGTCATGACTCAGTTTGCCGGCAAGACCGTCGTCATTACCGGCGCGGCCGGAGGCATCGGCCAGTGCCTCAGCCTCTGGTTCGGCCAGCGCGGCGCCCGCATCATCGGCATCGACAAGTCCGTCAACGCGGCGGCAGCCGTCGGCGCGCTGGAAGACAATGGCATCGACGCCATGTTCCTGCGCCTCGACATCGGTGACGCCGAAGCGGTGCGCGAGGCGTTTTCCGAACTCGACCGGGTCGACGTGCTGATCAACAATGCCGGATACTCCAACCACCATGTGCTGCGCCTCACCACGCCCGAAAGCTGGTCCGAGGAGATCAACGGCAACCTCAATGGCGCGTTCAACTGCGCCTATGCCGCCATTGAGCGCATGAAGCCGCACGGCCAGGGCGTGGTCATCAATATCGCCTCGGTCAACGGCCAGAGCGCCCTGGGCGACCCCGCCTACAGCGCTGCCAAGGCCGGGATGATCTCGCTGACCCGTACGCTGGCGCAGGAGCTCGGCAAGCACGGCATTCGCACCAATTGCGTCATGCCCGGCACCGTCCGCACGCCGCTGTGGCGCGAACGCGCGCAGAAGGACCCGGACGTGCTCAAGACGCTGGAGCGCTGGTATCCGCTCGGCCGCATCGTCGAGCCCGAGGAAGTGGCCTCGGTCGTCGGCTTTCTGGCATCTGATGCCGCCAGCGCGGTTTCGGGGGCGGTGATCCCTGTCGATTGTGGCCTCAGCGCCGGAAATATCGTGATGACACGCGAGCTGACGCTCGAAGACTTGTGAGGGGAGTTCAATGTCTCAACTGCGTATCGGAGTGATCGGCCTGGGCTGGTTTGGTGAAATTCATGCCGAGACCATCATCGGCATTCCCAGCCTCAAGCTCGACGCCCTGTGCACCCGCAACCCGGAACGGCTGGCCGAGCAGGGCAAAAAGTTCGGCGTACAGAAGCTCTATACCGACTACCACGAGATGCTGGCCGATCCCGACATCGACGCCGTCTCCATCTGCACCATGTGGGACCAGCATACCGAGCCGGCCATTGCTGCGCTCAAGGCCGGCAAGCATGTCTTCCTCGAAAAGCCCATCGCGTCCACCGTCGAGGATGCCCGCAAGATCGTTGAGGCCTCCAAGACGTCCAAAGGCATCCTTTTCATCGGCCACGTCGTGCGGTTCAATCCGCGCTTCCGTATGGCCAAGCAGGCAATTGACGCAGGTCGCATCGGCAAGATCGTGGCGCTGAGTTCACGCCGCAATATTCCGGCCGCCTGGACGCCGGAAATCCTCAACAAGATCGGCCCGATCGTCGGCGACGCCATCCACGATACCGACATCATGCTCTGGCTCACCGGCGACAAAATCGTCTCGGCCTATGCCCAGACCGTCGATATCCGCGGCCTCAAGAACCCCGATATCGGCCAGACCATGTTCCGCTTTGCCAGCGGCGCCACGGCCACGCTCGAAACCGTCTGGTGCATGCCTGAAAAGACCCCGTTCGACATCGACGAACGCATGTCGATCATCGGCACCGAGGGCATCATCCACATTCAGGATACCTTCCCGGGACTGGGCATTGTCGACGGCAACAAGCTGCACAGCCCGGACACCACCTATTGGCCGATGTTCGATGGCGTCCGTGGAGGCGCGCTGCGCGACGAGTTCGACTATTTCACCCGCACTGCGCTGTCCGGCCAGCGGCCCAATATCGGCCGCCCGGAAGACGCAGCGGCGGCACTTGAGGCCTGCCTTGCCGCCGAGGAATCCGCGCGCACCGGCAATGTCATCCGCATCGGTTAAGGGAGAGAACCCATGAGCAAACTTCGCGTTCTGGTCGTCGGACTGGGCAATATGGGGATGAGCCACGCCCTGGCCTATACTCGCATCGATGGCTACGAAGTCGTCGGCGTCTGCACCCGCAATATCGGCAGCGTCAACCTGCCCGAAGCGCTGCAGGGCGCCCAGAAATTCTCGGATTTCGATATCGCCCTCGCCGCACTCAAGCCCGACGTGGTCTCGATCAACACCATGCCTGATACCCACGCCTCCTACGCCATCAAGGCGATGGAAGCGGGCGCCCATGTGTTCGTCGAAAAGCCGATGGCGCTGACCGTCGAGGATGCCGAGGAAGTGGTCCGGACTGCCCGGCGCACCGGCAAGAAGCTGGTGATCGGCTATATCCTGCGCCAGCACCCCAGCTGGGTCAAATTCATCGAAATCGCCCGCGAACTGGGTACGCCGCTGGTCTTCCGCATGAACCTCAACCAGCAGTCCAATGGCGAAACCTGGGACTGGCACAAGCGGCTGATGGACAGCTTCCCACCCATCGTCGATTGCGGCGTGCACTATGTCGACGTGATGTGCCAGATGACCGATGCCAAGCCCGTCAAAGTGCACGCCATCGGCGCCAAGCTGACCGACGAAGTCGCCAAGAATAATTACGGCATGTTGCAGGTGCAGTTCGATGATGGCTCGGTCGGCTGGTATGAGGCCGGCTGGGGCCCCATGGTCAGCGAGACGGCCTTCTTCGTCAAAGACGTGTTCGGCCCCAAGGGGTCGGTCTCCATCGTCATGGCCGAGAATTCCGGCGGCGTGAAATCGGACGATATCAACGCCCACACCAAGACCAACCAGATCTTGCGTCACTATGCCGACATGTCCAGGCCCGACGAGCGGATCGACATGACCGACGAGCCCGGCCACGATGACCTGTGCGAGCGCGAGCAGCGCTACCTTCTCAAGGCCATCACCGAGAACCTGGACCTGACCGACCACATGAATGACGGCGTCAACAGCCTGCGCATCGTGCTAGCTGCCGACGAATCCATCCATTCCGGCCAGGTCGTCCAGCTCTAACCTCCTGGCGCCCTGGTTGGTCCTCCCGGCCGGGGCGCATTTTTCTGATGGATCAAAATTGAACGCGATTGATTTGAACGACCAGGTCGCCGTCATCACCGGCGGAGCACAGGGACTGGGCTTCGCCATGGCGCAGCGCATTCTCGCCTCCGGCGCAAAGGTCAGCCTGTGGGACCGCGACGAAGCCGCGCTGGCCAAGGCCGTTGCCGCGCTGGGCGCCAATGCCTCCAGCAAGACCGTCGATATCACCGACCTCGATGGCCTGACCAAGGCCCATGCCGAGGTGGAGGCCGAAGTCGGCCCCGTCTCCATCCTCGTCAACTCGGCCGGGATTGCGGGCTCAAACAGCCCACTCGAAGACTATGAGCCAGAAGAGTGGCGCCGCATCGTCGAGATCAACCTCAACGGCACATTCTACGTCAACAAGGTGGTCATTCCGTCGATGAAGGCCCGCAATTACGGGCGCATTGTCAACATTTCCTCGGTGGCGGGCAAGGAAGGCAATCCGAACCTGTCAGCCTATTCGGCAGCCAAGGCGGGCGTCATCGGGCTCACCAAGTCGCTGGGCAAGGAACTGGCCAAGCACAATATCGCTGTTAACGCGATCACGCCGGCCACGGCCAAGACGCGCATCCTCGACACGCTGACCGAGGAATTCATCAACTACATGCTGGTCCGCATTCCGCGCGGTCGGTTCCTTGAAGTCGACGAGGCGGCCGCCATGGTCGCCTGGCTCGTATCCAAGGAAAACAGCTTCACTACTGCCGCAGTCTTCGACCTGTCCGGCGGGCGCTGCACCTATTGAGAAAAGGCGCGGCGTCTTGGGACGCCGCGCCTTTTTAGCCGGCCTGGGCCGCCAGCTCGGCGCCCAGTTCCGCATTGCGAATGCAGGCTGAGCTGTGCCCGGCCGCCACTTCCTCGAGCTTTGGCACGACACCTGCGCAGGCCTCGATGGCCATTGGGCAGCGGGTGCGGAACACGCAGCCGGACGGCGGATTGGCCGGGCTCGGAATATCGCCCTTCAACACCTGCCGCTGACTTGCCCGGCCTGGAATGGGTTCGGGGATCGCCGACAGCAGCGCCCGCGTATAGGGGTGGCGCGGATTGGCATAGAGCTCTTCGGCGGGCGCGATCTCCATGATGCGGCCCAAATAGAGCACGATCACGGTGTCGCAGATATATTCGACCACGGCCAGGTCATGCGAGATGAACAGCATGGTCAGGCCAAGGCGCAACTGCAGGTCGCGCAGCAGGTTGACGATTTGCGCCTGGATCGACACGTCGAGCGCCGAGACCGGCTCGTCGGCCACGATCAGTTCGGGCTCCAGCGCCAAGGCGCGGGCAATGCCGATGCGCTGGCGCTGACCGCCAGAGAATTCGTGGGCGTAGCGATCAAAGGCGTCAATCGGCAGTTCCACCGCCGCCAGCGCCGCCTTGGCGCGGGCCACGCGGGCTTCGCGCGGCTTGATGCCTTGGATTTCCAGCCCTTCCATCAGGATCTGCCCGATGGTCATGCGCGGCGACAGGCTCGCGAACGGATCCTGGAAAATATACTGCATCCGTGCGCGCTGCTTGCGCAGCTCGGCAGGCGGCAGCGATGTCATTTCCACGCCATCGAACCGCACCTGGCCCGAAGTCGGCTCGACCAGCCGCAGCACCGAGCGGCCGATCGTGGTCTTGCCGCTGCCCGATTCACCGACCAGCCCCACGACCTTGCCGCGCGGCACTTCGAACGAGACGTCCTCAAGGGCGCGCACCACCGGTCCGCGAGAGAATGCGGCTGGCTTGAAATGCTTGGTGAGCCCGGAAACGGACAGCAGGATTTCCTCGGTCATGTCTATAGCTCCTGCCAGCGGATGCAACGGCTCATCTGGCCACCGCCAACATCGACCAGCGGCGGCACGGCGACCGCGCAAGCGTCGGTCGCGTAGGGACAGCGGGGGGCAAACGAGCACCCCGTGGGAAGATTGGCGAGACTAGGCACCGAGCCGGCAATCGTCGGGAGGGGCGTCCCTGCCCGCTTGAGCGCGGTCGCCTCACCCAGTCGCGGCACGGACCGCATCAGCCCCTTGGTATAGGGATGGCGCGGATGGGCGAAGACGTCGGCAACCTTGCCGGTTTCGACGATACGCCCGGCATACATCACCGCCACGCGGTCCGCGATCTCCGCCACCACGCCCAGATTGTGGGTGACGAACAGCATGGCCATGCCACGCTCTTCCTGCAGCTTTGCCAGCAGTTCGAGAATCTGCGCCTGAATGGTCACGTCGAGCGCGGTTGTCGGCTCATCGGCGATCAGAAGCGCCGGATCACAGGCCAGCGCCATGGCGATGGTGGCGCGCTGGCGCATGCCGCCGGAAAGCTCGTGCGGATATTGCGTGGCGCGGCGGGCCGGATCGGGAATGCCCACATCGGCCAGCAAACGGACGGCCTCCTCGGCCGCCTGCTTGTGCGAGTGGCCGAGGTGAATGCGGATGGGTTCGGCGATCTGCTCACCAACGGTATAGACCGGGTTGAGGCTCGTCATGGGTTCCTGGAACACCATGGCGATGTCGTGGCCCCGGATGCGGCGCAGGCTTTCGGTATCGAGCTGGGCGAGATCTTTCGTCTCGCCCGATTTTCCGCGGAAGGAAATCTGACCGGCTGCCACCCGGCCCACCTTCTTGGGCAAGAGGCCCATGATGGAGAGCGAGGTGACCGACTTGCCCGAACCCGACTCGCCCACCAGGGCGACAGTCTCGCCCGGCGCGATGGTCAGAGCGAGGTCCTGCACGGCGGAGATATCTCTCCCACCGATGCGGAACACCGTATGCAGATCGCGGATGTCGAGGACGGGTTCGGGCATCATCAGCTTAGCCCATCAGGCCCGCAGCGCGGACCAGTTCGACAATCTTGGTGGTCTCTGCGGCGTTGAGGCGCTGCTGCGGACGAGCCATGATGTTGGTTTCGATAATGCCAAGCTGCTGCATGGCGGTCTTGAACGAGCCGACGCCAGCAGAGCCGGCGCTGACGCGCGGCAGCGCGATCCAAACCATTTCGAACAGACGGCAGAGGCGTTCCTGCTCCTTGCGGGCAGCGTCCCAATTGCCGGCCTTGGCGTGGTTCCACAGGCGCACATAGCCATGCGGATCGACGTTGGCGAGGCCGGGAACGACGCCGTGGGCGCCCATCTGCAGGGCGTTGTCGACGACGATTTCCGAACCGGTCATCAGGAAGAAGTCCGGCTTGTCGGCCAGGTCGAGCAGGCAGAAACGGAAGTTGCCGTCATCGCCGCTGGAGTCCTTGAGGCCCGAGATGACGCCTTCGCGTGCCAGGGTCACCGTGGTCTTGCGGTCGAGCTTGATGTTGACGCAAACCGGAATGTCATAGGCGATGACCGGGATGTCGATCGCATCGCGCACATAGCGGAAGTGGTCGGCCACTTCAGGCTGGCTGGTACGGGCATAGAAGGGCGCAGTGACGACGACAGCGTCGACGCCCAGCTCTTCGGCAGCCTTGGCATGGCCGATGGTGCGTTCGGTTGCCGGGTCGATGGTGCCGGCGAGAACGGGCACGCGGCCATTGGTGATCTTGATGGTGTGCTCGATGATCTTGCGACGGGTCGCGTCGTCATGGAACACGATCTCGCCGCTCGAGCCGAGCACGAACAGGCCGTGCACGCCGCCATCGAGCAGGTTCTCGATCACGCGCGTCAGCGACGCGTAATCAACTTCATGGGCCTCGGTCAGGGGCGTGACGACTGGGGGGACGACGCCGTGGAAGGTAGTCATTTTAGGGCCTTTGTGGTGTTAATCAGTTGAGGTCGGATCGCGGGTCGAAGGCGTCACGAAGCCCATCGCCCAGGAAATTGATGGCCAATACGGTCAGCACCAGCGCCCCACCGGGGAACATCCACTGCCAGACATATTGTTCGAGAACGACGGTGGAGCGGGCGGCATTGAGCATGTTGCCCCAGCTCGCTTCCGGCGGGGCAATGCCCAGCCCGAGGAAAGACAAGCCCGCTTCGAGAAGGATGGCATTGGCGATCTGCAGCGTCGCGTAGACGACCAGGATGTCGATGCTGTTGGGCAAGCCGTGGCGGAACAGCAGGTGAGGCATCGAGGCGCCCATGCCGCGGGCGGCGACCACGAAGTCACGCTCTCGCAGCTCCAGCAGACGGGCACGCACCATGCGGGACAGCACCGGCCAGGACAGCAGCGAGATCACGATGATCGTCGGCGCGATGCCCGTACCGGCAATCGAGGCCAGCACCAGCAGGAAGATCACCGGCGGCAGCGTCATCGCCAGGTCGACGAGGCGCATCACGCCATTGTCGACCACCTTGCCGCCAAAGCTCGCAATGGCGCCCACGAGGAAGCCGATGACGATGGAAATGGCCACCGAGACAACGGCGACGGTCAGCGAGATGCGGCCACCCTGGAGCAGGCGCGCCAGGATATCGCGGCCGACCCCATCGGTGCCGAACCAGTGCACGGGACCGGGCCCCTGGTTGAGCGCCCGCAGGTCGATGTCATTGGGGGCGAAGGGCCACCACAGGGAATAGGTCGTCACCGCCAGCAGGATGGGCACGAGGATGATGAGCCCGGCCAAAGCGGCGTTGTTGTTGCGGAAGCGTTTCCAGGCGCGGGACCAGGGGCCGTTGCCGGACTTGCTTGGGTTGGAAGCAGTTGCAGCAGTCATCTCAGGCCACCTGAATGCGCGGGTCGACCGCGGCGTAAGTGATATCGGTCAGCAGGTTCACCACGATCACGCAGGCGCCGATCACCAAGGTTGCACCCATGATCACGGGGTAATCACGCCCCTCCACCGCATTGACCAGCAGCAGGCCCATGCCCGGCCAGTTGAACACGCTCTCGATGAAGATGGCGCCGCCCACGGCGATACCTATGGTCGAACCAATCAGGGTCACGACCGGCAACAGCGCGTTGCGCACCGCATGCTTGACGATCACGAAGAACTCACGGACGCCCTTGGCACGCGCGGTGCGGACATAATCCTGGTTGAGCACTTCCAGCAGGGATGCACGCATGTAGCGCATGATCAGCGCGGCGTGGCCGATCGAGAGCAGGCAGGCCGGCAGGATCAGGTGGGAAATCAGATCGCCCATCGAGAAGGCGCGGCCCGGGGTCAGCATGCCGCCGGACGGCGCCCAGCGCAGCTGCACCGAGAAGAAATAGAGACCGAGCAGCGCGGTGAGGAAAGCGGGGCTCGAAATACCCACGAAAGCCACGACCGAAAAGCCGATATCGGTGGGGGAATTGCGGCGGACGGCGCTGATGATGCCGGCGCAAATGCCGACGATGATCGCAATGGTCAGCCCGGCCGCCATCAGCAGCAGGGTCGGTCCGATACGTTCAAGCACCAGCGGCAGAACAGGAACACCAACGCGCTGGATGGAGAAACCCAGATCGCCGGTGATGGCCTCGCGCAGCCAGCCGAAATACTGCACTGGCAGGGGCGCATCGAGGCCAAGGCGCTCGCGCAGGGCCAGCATGGCGTCGGGCGACAGGGGCGACTGCGGATTGACATAGGCGTCGATCGGGTCACCTGGCGCCAGGCGCAACAGAATGAATACCAGCACGCTCAGCGCAACAAGCATCACAAGGCCAATGGCCAATCGTCTGGCTATGAAAGAGATCATATCGTCACCGCTGGGTCTGGGCGGGTGGCCCGGCAAGCGCCGCGCCACCCAGGATCAAGCTGGGAAGGACTGGTCCTATTCGGACTTGGCCCACTTTTCCGGATGCGAAGCGAATGGGCCGCCAGCCGGAGCGGGGGTCCAGACGAAGTCAACCAGATGGCTCGAGGCAACGCCGTAGCGGTTGGCAACCCACATGGTCGCCCACGGCAGGTCGGCGTTCATGACGCGGCAGACATCCTGCCAGCGTGCGTCGGCCTGGGCCGGATCGGTCTCGGCGAGAGCGGCGTCGAAGGCGGCGCTCAGCTTCTGGTTCTTGACGCGCATGATGTTGGCGCCGTTTGGCGGCAGCTGCGATTCATTGAGGCCGACGTTGATACCAGCCGGGTTCGGACCGTTCTGCAGACCGGCATAAACCAGCGGGAACTCGTTCCAGTCCGGATTGCCTTCCTTGTAGACAATGCCGTTATAGGTCGGCGTATCGACAACACGCGGCACCACATTGATGCCAACCTGGGCCAGCATGGCCTGGGCAGCGGCCATCACGTTGGCTGCAAGCGGGGTGTTGTAATAGGTCAGCCAGGTGATCGGCTTGTTGCCGTTGATATCGGCCCAGCCGGCTTCAGCCAGCAGCGCCTTGGCCTTTTCGGGGTCGTAGGCATACTGCTCGATATCCGACGGCACGAGCTGGTCAGCGACGTAGCCGCAGTTTGCCGCCTGCGCGGCACCGCCATAGAGGCTCTCGATGATGGCCTGGCGGTCGATGGCATACATGAAGGCCTGGCGAACGCGGACGTCGTTCCAGAGGTCGACCATGTGGTTGAAACCAACATAGTTCACCACGAAGGACGCACCCTCGATCACGCGGAAATCGGCGTTGCCAGCAAAGGTCTTGGCATCGTCGGGCTCGACATAGGTGAAGTCGACTTCACCAGCGCGCAGGGCCGACACGGCAGCAGCCGAATTGTCGAAGTAGCGGTTGATGATGCGGTCGGTCAGCGGACGACCGAGGCGATAGTCCTCGTCGGCGGCCAGTTCGACATACTGGTCGGTCACATACTTGGTGAACTTGAACGGACCGGTGCCGATCGGGGTGGTTGCCCACCAGGTGCTGGTGGCGATGGCTTCGGGCGCAATGCTCGACAGGGCATGCTCGGGCAGCATCATCACCTGCGCCAGTACCGAAAGCAGGCCAGAATCGGGTGCGCTCAGCTTGAGAACGACGGTGCGATCGTCGGGGGCTTCGATCGAGCTGATCTTGCCCAGACGGGCGGCGAACACGCTGCCAGCAGCGGCATTCTTGGCCAGCTCGAGCGTGAACTTGACGTCAGCGGAGGTGAAAGCCTCACCATCATGCCAGGTTTCTTCAGCCAGCTTGAAAGTCACTTCGCGCTGGTCTTCGCTGAACGACCACTCAGTGGCGAGGGCGCCTTCGAGCTTGGTGAGTTCAGCATTATAGATGACCAGGGGCTCAAAGTAGACATTGAGCCAGGTAAAACCACCTGTAGCAGCCAGCGGATTGAAATTGCCCTGGAAACCACCCGGACCGACGTCGAAACCGCCGGTGATCGTGGTGGGCTCTTGCGCGATGGCTGGCAGCGTCAGTGCGGTAGCACCGAGTAGCGCCGCGACGGCGATTGAGCGAGTAAAGGCTTTCAGCGTCATTGGGATCCTCCCCGTTACGTCTTCAAAGTCTGCTTGTTCATCTCGATGACCCCCATAATGCCTTGGTAATGCTCATCCAGGCGGGTGCGGGCTCTCTCGACATCGCGGGCGACAATCGCCTCGACGATTTCATGGTGATCGCGCCAGGTGGCCAGCGGATCAGAATTGGTAAGGTTGGCGAAGTCGGACGCCTTGTAGAAGGCGCGCCAGAACACTTCGATCAGGCCGTTCAGCATGCGGTTGTTCTGGCAGCGGAACAGCAGCTCATGGAAAAGCTGGTCTTCTTCGGCGAAGCTCTCATTGCGCTCGGCACGCTCGCGCATCCGCTGCGTCACGGCCCGAAGCTCGGCAATGTCGGATTCGGGAATCACTTCAATGGTCTTGCCAATGAGCCCCGTTTCCAGAACGCGGCGGATCTCGCGCAGTTCCTCGATATCGCGCAGGCTATCGCCGAGCCCATAGGCCAGATTGTCGAGCAGGGGCTGGAACGAGAATTCCTTGACGAAAACGCCAACACCGCGGCGGGTCTCAAGAATTCCGAGTGACTCCAACGCTTTGATCGCCTCGCGGACCGAGTTGCGACCAACGCCGAGCTGCTGAGCAAGGAAGGTCTCGGGCGGCAGGGGATCGCCCGCCTTGAGGCCATTGCTCTCGACATAGTCGCGAAGGCTCTCCTGCACGGTCACGTGCAACAGGGGAGGCCTGTTCAGCGGCTTTATCGATCTCGTTGCGTTCATTCCGGGTCTCCTGCTGCGGGTGTTTCAGCGAGCTTATCACCCTTTCAGCCGTCCTGGCGCCTTATCCTATACCCACTTGTAGGATATCCGGCAAGACGGTTTGTGCGATATTGACTTGTGGGATATCCCACGATCATAGTCCCTGCGCCGCGACAGAGGTTTCGCGGCACGCGGAGGAAGACAAATGCTGAAATTCAGAACCCTGACCTGCGCCTTGGCACTGGCAGCGGCACTCGGAGGAGCTCAGGCGATGGCGCAGGAATGGCCCGACCTTCCCGTCGGAATCAAAAGCGGCGTGTCCGCCCGGATCGGCGATACGATTCTGGTTGGCCTGGGCACTGCCGGACAGGCGCTCTATGCCCTTGATCTCAACAACATCGCTGACGGATGGACCGAGCGGGCCAGCTTCATTGGCGCCCCAACCAATGGCGCGGCATCCATCGCCAGCAACGGCAAGCTCTACATCTTCGGCGGCAACGGCAAGGAAACTGCCGACGCCGTCTCGCCCATCATCTTTGATACCGCCTATGTCTATGACCTGGCAGCAGATAGCTGGGCCAAGCTCGACACCACCACGCCTGCGGGCCTGTCTGGCGCGCGGGCAATGTCGGCCGCCGACGGCCGCATCGTGATCGCAGGCGGCTACAACAAGGCGCTGTTCGACAAGTACCTCAACGACGTCAACACCACCGACAGCAAGACCGAGCCGGACAAATACGCTGCCATCGTGCAGGGCTATATGGCCCAGCCGCCCGAGTTCTACGAGTGGAACGACACGCTGCTGACCTATGACCCCGCCACCAATAGTTGGGGCGATATGGGTGAAAACCCGTTCCTGCCCAATTGCGACGCTGCCTTCGTCGATCTGGGCAATGACAAGTTCTTGCTGCTGAACGGCGAGATCAAGCCGGGCCTGCGCACCGACGAGGTCAAGACCATCACCCTCACCAGCGACGGCGCCACCTGGGAAGCCCAAGCCAGCCTGCCGGCGCCATCTTCCGCCACCGCGCAGGAAGGCGTGGCCGGGGCCTATGCAGGTCAGGTCGGCGACACTGTCCTGCTTGCTGGCGGCGCAAACTTCCCCGGCGCCCGCGACAACAGCCAGGCCGGAAAGTGGTTCGCCCATGAAGGCCTGACCAAGACCTGGCGCGATGAGATCTATGCCCTCACCAACGGCGCCTGGAGCCAGGTCGGCGCCTTGCCCGAAGGTATGGGATATGGCGCCAGCTTCTCCCTGCCGGAGGGTGTATTGTTGGTTGGCGGCGAGGACAGCACCGGCGCGCCGCGCACCGATGTGCGCCTGATGCAGTGGGACGGTTCGGCCGTCGCCTTTGTAGAGTAATGATGATCGAGGGGTGGCGCTACGCGCCGCCCCTCTCCAATGACGGAGCGGACTTCATGAACATTGCCCTTCTCGGCGTCAGCCATTGGCATGCTGCCATGCACGCCGATGCAGCGCGAAACGCCGGCGCGAAAATTTCCCACATCTGGGACTGGGACACCGGTATCGCGCATCGCTTTTCCGATGCTCATGAGCAGGCGCCCGTGGCCGAGCTCGACGCCATTCTTGCCGCGCGTCCAGACCTGATCGTCGCGATGGGGCACCCCAATGAGGTCCCTGCCCTTGCCGCACGCGTCATTGAATCCGGCATTCCGATGATACTGGAGAAGCCCGCGGCCCCCGACACCGCCAGCATCGCGGCCCTTGCCGAGCAGGCACGGGCGCGTGGCACTTTCGTCGCCGTGCCGTTGGCCAACCGCTTTGGTCCCGCGATGGAAAGCCCCCAGGGGCAGCCCATCGCCCATGCGCATTTCCGCCTCGTCAACGGCCCGCCGCAGCGCTATCGCGACGACGGCGTCGGCTGGGTTCTGGATCCCGCCATTGGCGGCGGCGGCGCCCTGCGCAATCTCGGCATTCACGGCATCGACTGCGCCCTAAGCCTGGCACATGGGAAACTGCGGATCGTCTCCGCCGTAGTCACCAAGCGCCTCCACGCGGAGGAAGCCGTTGAAGACCACTGCCACGTCGTGCTGACCGACGAGGCCGGCGCGCTCTTCACCGTTGAAGCCGGCTATACAGTGCCTGATATGGCGCCGGGCGGCGACTTCGAGTGGCGTACCGTCACCGCCTCGCACTATTGCATCGACCACGGCAGCAGCGTCATCGGCTTTTCGCCGGGCGCCAATGGCCCGCGCGCGCTGACGCCCCTGCTCCCCGCCCTGCGCTATCGCGCCTTCATGGCCGATACGCTGGCGCGGCTGCGCGAAAATCGGGCGCCACTGGTCAGCCTCGACGACTATCTCGCCGCCATGCGGCTCATCGACGACATATACACGGCAGCAAAATCATGATCGGAATTGGAATTATTGGCGCGGGGCATTTCGGTGCCGTCCACGCACGGGCCCTGCGCGGGGTCAGCGGGGCACGGCTCGTAGCAGCCTGCCGCAATGACGCGACGGCCATTGCCGCCTTCACCGCCGAGCATGGCGGCACGCCCTACACCGCCTGGCAGGACCTGCTCGACGACGCGGCCGTGGATGCCGTGGTGATCGCCACGCCCCATGACCTGCACCGCGATATCGCTGTCGCTGCCCTCGGCGCTGGCAAGCATGTGCTGCTTGAAAAGCCCATGGCCGTTTCGCTGGCCGATTGCGACGCCATCGCCGCTGCGGCGAGCACTTCGTCGGGCCGCTTCATGATCGGCCATGTGCCGCGCTTCTTTCTGCCCATGCTGGCCACCACGGAATTCCTGGCTTCCGGCGCCATCGGCCGCCCCATCATGGGCACCAGCGCCTTCATCAAGCTCTGGATGGAGGGCAATCGCCAAGCCTGGCACCTCGACCGCGCGACCGGCGGTGGCATGCTGATGACTGCCGGCATCCACGCGCTGGACCGGCTCGTCTACCTGATGGGCGGCGACGTGACCGGCGTCAGCGCCATGATGTCGGCCGCCTTCCACCACCAGGACGCCGATGACACCGCGTTCATCAACCTGCGCTTTGCCGATGGCCGCTTCGGCCACGTCACCAGCCTCGGCTACGCCAACGGCGCCGTGACCTCGGCCCTGCAGGTGGTCTGCGAAAACGGCACTCTATCGGTCGATCTCGACGGCCTCCTGCGCGTTGGGCAAAATGGCGTCTGGCGCGACCTGCCCTGCCCCAGCGAAGCTGACCCGATGGATGGCGCCGTGCGCCGCGAATGGCAGGCCTTTATCGGCGCCATCGAAAACGGCGGCCCCGTGCCCGTCGATGCCGCCTATGGCCGGCAGCTGGTCGCCATCATTGCCGCCGCCCAGCAATCGAGCCTGGAGCGCCGAGAAATCACCCTGGAGCCAATTTCCCCATGAGCACCTCCCTGCTTGAAGGCCTCGATGGCGGTCTGATCGTTTCCTGCCAGCCGGTCGACGATGGCCCGCTCGACACCATCCCCTCGATCGTCGCCTTTGCCCTTGCCGCACGGGATGGCGGCGCACGCGCCCTGCGCATCGAAGGCGCCGAGAACGTCGCTGCCGTCGCCAAGGCCTGCGACCTGCCCATCGTCGGCATCGTCAAGCGCGACCTCGATGGCTTCCCGGTCCGTATCACGCCCTTCCTTGAAGACGTCGAAGCGCTGGCCGATGCCGGGGCCCACATCATCGCCGTCGACGCGACCGACCGCCCCCACCCCGTTCCTGTCGAAACCCTGCTCGCGGCCATCAAGGCCCGCGGTCGCATCGCGATGGCCGACCTTTCCACCATCGCCGAAGCGCGCGCTGCCAAAGCCATGGGCTTTGATATCCTGGGCACCACCATGTCGGGCTATACCGGTGGCCCCATCCCCGAAGGTCCCGACCTCGACTTCGTCACCGCCTGCCGCGAACTGGGCGCCACTGTGGTCGCCGAAGGTCGCTACAATTCCCCACCCGCCGCCGCCGCCGCCATGCGCGCTGGCGCCAACGCGGTCTGTGTCGGCTCGGCCATCACCCGCACCGAACATGTGACCGGCTGGTTCCGCGATGCCGTCGACAATGCTCGCGCCAGCATGAACGAGACTGTCCTCGCCCTCGATATCGGTGGAACCAAAGCCCTTGCCGCCCTCGTGCGTGGTTCGACCATTCTCGAAAGCCGCGTCGTGGCGACCCCCAAGGACGTCGCGAGCCCGGCCTGGTTTGATGTCATCGCTGGGCTCGTAGACGGCTGGGAAGGCAGATTCACCCGCGCCGGTGCCGCCGTAACAGGCGTCATGCGCGCCGGTCACTGGTCCGCGCTCAATCCCCGCACCCTGCCGATCCCCGAAAACACCCCCCTCGAGCAGTCGCTGAGCGAGCGCCTCGGTTGCCCCGTCATTGCCCGAAACGACGCGCAGGCCGCAGCCTGGGGCGAATATCGCTTCGGTGCCGGCAAGGGCCGCGACACCGCTTTTGTTACGGTCTCGTCGGGCATTGGCGGCGGGCTGGTACTGGGTGGGCGGCTGATCGAAGGCGCACGCGGCCTGGCCGGTAGCCTTGGCCAGGTGCAGGGTCCCTCCGGCGGGGAGCGCCTGGAAAACCAGGCCTCCGGTTTCGCCATGTCCGCTGCCGCCGAAAAGTCTGGCCTTCCGGCCGATACGCGCGCGCTGTTTGCAGCGATTGAAGGTGGCGACGAGGCGGCCCTGCAGGTCGTCCGCGACGCGGCAAACCGTGTCGCCTACAGCCTCGTTGACCTGCAGCGGCTGGTCGACCCCGAGATCGTCATTCTGGGCGGCGGCATCGGCATGCTGCCCACCTTCCGCGCCGCGCTCGATGCAGCGCTGGATGGTGTCGCCCCCCATCTCCGGCCCCAGCTCGCACCCGCCCAGCTCGGCGCCGACGCCGGCATCATCGGCATCGCCGATCTGGTCTCTCAGGCGGCCTGACCGAAACCGACCTGCGGCCGCGCACGATCCGTGTGCGGCCGCAGGAGTTGAGCCTTTAGAGCGTGATCGTCAGCGGCGCATCCAGCTGATGCAGCACGCCATCGTCGCCGGCATCGGCCTTCCACATCAACATGCCGAATTCGGCTGGCTTATCGAGCACGGTGAGTCCGGCATGCCAGACGTTCCGGCCAATGCAGATGGCGTCCTCCGGCCCGGCCACGAAGGCCTTCGCGCCGGACAGATCTGGCGAATCGTCGCTCGCCGTCGGCGCAACCAGCACCAGCCACCGTCCCGACTTGATCGGCAAAAAGCTCTGGGTGGAGTGCGCGTGCCGCTCCAGCGCAGTGATGCTGATCGCGCCTTCGCTGACCGGGTTCGGGCAGAGAATGGTGAAGGCGTGATGCCCCGGGACGTCACCAATCTCGAGCACTGGTTCGACCACCGTCGCCTTGCGGTCTGGTGCGGACAGGATCGTCACGTAGGGCACAATCGCCTCGGCCGTGAGCTTTTGGGCTTTCAAAGTTTGGGTCATTGGGGTTGTCCGGTCAGTTCAGTCGCTTGAAGCCGCTGTGGCAGACGGGCCCCTTGAGCAGGCCCATCACGTCGCGGCCATTTTCGCATTCTGCGATCAGGCCGAAAATCGGATCCAGCGCTTCAAAATAGCCATCAACAATGTCGGGCGTGTGCTGGGTGCAAACATAGACGCTGTTGCCCGCCAGATAGCCCTTGGCCAGCATTTCCTGGCTGATGAGGGTCTTGTAGGCGAGGCCGTTGGGCCCCGCGAAGCTGAAGCCGGTCAGCGCCGCCAGACCGGCAGTGCTGATGGTCAGGCCGTGCTTGGCCGCCAGTGTTTTCCAACGCTCGGTGATGGTGCGGCCGGTGGCGGTGATCACTTCCCAGGACTTCTCGCGCTCCATCTCTTTCAGCGTGGCCAGAGCCGCGACCGATCCGATGCGCTCGGTCCAGAAGGTGCTGCTGATGAAGGTGTTCTGCGCCGCCTGCATGACCTCGCGGCGGCCGATGACGGCGGTTACCGCATAGCCATTGCCGAGGGCCTTGCCGAACACCGCCATGTCGGGATCCACCCCATATAGCTTTTGCAGCCCGCCAAAGCTCTGGCGGAAGCCGGAGGTGCATTCGTCAAAGATCAGGACGATGCCATTGGCGCTCGCCAGTTCACGCACCTTTTGCAGGAAGGCGACGGACGGATCGAAATTGCGCGACACTTCCATCATGATGACGCCGATCTTGCCGGTGGCGATCAGCGCCTCCAGGCCCGCGACATCGTTGACGGAGAAGGGATAGACGCTCCCGCGCAACGAACGCGGCACGCCCTGGGGACTGAGGCCCGGCAGCAGGTGACCGGCAAGGCTATCATCCTCGCCAAGATTGCTGGCCAGATACCAGTCATGCCAGCCGTGATAACCGCAGATGGCGACGCCGTCGCGGCCGGATGCGGCGCGGGCAATGCGCACGGCAATCGCGTCAGCTTCGCCGCCGCTGCGGGCAAAACGAGCCATGTCGGCCCATGGGTGCAGCTCGACCAGACGCTCGGCGAGTTCAACCTCTTCCGGGGCGTTGAGCGACGACATATTCCCGGCGGCAACGGCCTGCAGCACGGCGGCATCGACCGCCTCGTTGCCGTAGCCGAGTGTATTGGCGCCGACACCCATGATGGTCATGTCGATCAGCTCGACCCCATCGAGATCCCAGACGCGACAGCCCTTGGACTTGCTGAAATAGGCCGGCCACTGTTCGGGCAGGAACATTTCCGGGCGCTTGGACAACAGCATATTGCCCCCCGGAATAAGTGTCTGCGCCTTGCGCCAGTGATCTTGCCCGCTACCCAATTACTTCCTCCCAGAATGCCTTTGGTTGACAGATTATATGGTTATTAGCGTAATATGATAGCCGTCAATCTGAGGAGGAAGGCGAATGAGGAGCAGACGATCGATTGGGGCCAAAACGTGCCGCCTGTGGCCGAGCCTAACCACCCATCCCCAACACTAGACCGGATCCTCGCTCGTGACCCATTACGCCCCGACCGACCTCGACCGCCGCATCTGGACCGAAGAGCTGGACAGCTTCGTGCCACAGCGGGTATTCGACGTGCACACCCACATCTACCGCTGGGATTTCAACATCGATCCCGACAAGGCAAGCGGCCCCTATCGGGCCAGCATCGGGCGCTATTTCCCGGAAGTCAGCTGGGAGGTTGCCGAAGACTTCGATGCGACCCTGATGCCCGGGCGACAGGTCGAGCGCCTGGCCTTCCCTTTCCCGTTTCCCCATCCCTGCGACTTCGACGCCTCCAACGCCTATATCGCCGAGCAGACGAGCAAGTCTGCTGCATCGGCCGGGCTGATGCTGGTCCATCCCGGGATGAGCGATGCCGAGATCGAGGCTACGGTCCGCAGCCACGGTTTGATCGGGCTCAAGCCCTACCTGCTCTACGCGACCAACGGCGACCGCGCCGATGCCGGGATCACCGATTTCCTACCGGAGCGGCAGATCGCGCTGGCCGATCGCCTGGGCCTGCTGGTGATGATGCACCTCTCCAAGCGGCTGGCGGTCAGCGACCCGGACAATATCGCCGAGCTTCGCCGGCTGAGCGAAAAGTACCCCAATGTGAAATGGGTTTTGGCCCACTGCGCACGCAGCTATTCGGCCTGGGCCATCGAGAAGGCCGCAGCGAGCCTGCGGGGCCTCCCCAATATCTGGTACGACACATCGACCGTCTGCGAAGCCGATGCGCTGGACGCGCTTTACACCGGCGTCGGCGTCGACCGCGTGATGTATGGCGGTGACGACATGATCGGGCCGACGCGCGGCAAGTATATCGCCTTCGGCTATGCCTGGGCCTTCCTCTCGCCGGAGAACCACAATCTGAGCCTCGGTCATTGCGACGGACGGATGACCTATATCCGCTATGAGCAATTGCGGGCGATGAAGCGCGGGGCGCGGCAGCTCGGACTGACCACGGCGCAGCGCGATGCCCTGTTCCACGATACGGCGCGGAACCTGGTCGATCAGGTCCGCGCCGACGTGAAGGCTGCGCTCAATCCAGCATGATTTCTGGGATCAGGCTTTTGGCAATGGGCCGGAGCTGCACTGCAGCTTCGGGATCAATCGACTTGTAGGGACGGCGCAGGCGCGTCCCGACCGGCGCCCACCCACCGATGGCCGCGAGGAGCTTATCCAGGGCGGCATTGGAATAGCCCTGCTCGGCGAAGGGCAGGATATGGCCAAGGATGAACTGGCGCAGGCGGGTTTCGATCTCGAGCGCCGCATCGAGGTCGGTATCCATCAAATCGGTCCAGCGCTGCGCCCCGCTGGGCGACAGGCACGCGACATTGGAGAATGCGCCCGCCGCCACCCCCTCTTTGCGGCCGGTGGCCAGGTGATGGCCGGGCACGAATAGCGCGAGATCGCCGAGATGGCTTCGGGCCGCGGCGTACCAATCCGCACCGCCAATGGCGAGCTTGACGCCAACCACCTGCGGCAGACCGGTCAGCGTTTCGGCGAGGTCGCTGGGCGAAAGCACGCGCTTGGCGTGGGGAGGATTATAGAGCACCAGCGGAATACCCGGCGCGGCGGCGCAGGCATCTTCGAGGAAGGTGCGCGCCTCCGAATTGGAAACCGGCCACCAATCGGGAAGAATGACCTGGATGGCACGCGGCTTAAGCGCTGCGGCGCGACGGACACGCTCAAGCGACAGACGCGCATCGGGTTGGCAGGCGCCGATGATGAAGGGCATGCCCGCGGCCGAGCAGCGTTCGGCCAGCAGCTGCTGGATGCGGTCGAACTCCGCTTCAGTCTGGCTGTGGAACTCGCCGGCGGTGCCGTTGGAATAGATGCCATCGACGCCAGCGGCGATCACGATGTCGATCTCCTCGCCGAGGCGGGCGAAATCGATGCTGTCATCGTCATTGATGGGCAGGAGCAGCGAGGCCCAATTGCCTCTGAGGTCAGTCATGCGCTTGGTCATGGGGCGGCGAACCATCGGATGGCGTGGCGGGAACGGCTGCGCTCGAATTTGAGCGTATAGGGATTGCAGAGCCAGCGTTCGATCTCGCCATCCGTGCGTGCAACGAGCCAGCCGAAGTCCCAGCTCTGACTGGTGTAACGCAGCGGCATGCCGGGCCGGACGCGGACCACCGGATGGGTGCCGGTGAGGAACAGCTTTTGCTCGGTGTAATAGTAACAGGAGCCCGCATGGACGAAGACTTCATGCGCAAGCGGAGCCTCGGGAGCGAGGTCCGCGCACAGGCCGCTGATGGCGAGCTTGATCGGGCAACCCTGCCTGAACGCATCGGTCAGGTCACCGAGTGCACCAGAGGCGGCACGCCCCTCACCGTCATGCGCGTAAACTTCCTGCCACCGGTCGTTGATAAGGAAGGCATAGCTGTCGAAGTCGTAGATGAAATTGCTGCTGGGCGCATTGGTGCCGGCGTCCCAACTATCGGCCTGATGGTAGCGCGGCATGGCGCTATGGTCATCGAGCGGCGATGGCCCGAGGGCACCATGCGCCGGTCCACCGTCGAGAAACGGCCGAGCGATCGCCTGCTGGGCGTCCTGATTATAGATGAAGAAGGACATGGAGGGCCGCGGTCCAAACCCCGTTGGAATCTCAACGGGCATGCGCAGTGTCATGATGCCAGCGGACCATTGGTCGTCCATCAGCAGCGTTTGGCGAAATTCGGCGACCTCGTCGACCAGTTCGGCGCTCGCCGAGCTGGTGTCGATATGTTCGTTGTGCCGGAAGGCCGTGCGTATGCGCAGATCGCCACCCCGGCGGATGGCATCGGCCAGCGCCGCAGTGCTGCCGCTGCGCACCGAGCGGTCGCCATTGAGCGTCAACGGCGTGATGATTGGCATGCCCAGTCCCCTTCCCCGGCATAAAAAAACCGCCGCCGATGACCGGCGGCGGCTGCTTGAGGCTTAGAGCGCGTCGAGGAAGGCGACGCCGGTCAGGTTGCGGTCGCGCTTGAGGCCGCGGAAATCTTCCTTGAGCTTGGCCTCGGACTCCGCGTCGTAGAAGTTCCCGAACGGCTTGCGGCAATAGCCGGCATCGGCACCCTGCCAGGCCATGGCGCGCTTGATGGCCGCGATGGGGTTGCGGCTGAGCGAGAAGAAGATCACCGCATTAGCGACTTCCTGCAGCTCCTTGGCACGGGGCATGTCGCCGGCCTTGATCGCCGCATCGATGCCGATGAAGGTTTCCGGGATGACGTTGTAGAACGAGCCGATGATGCCATCTGCGCCGAAGGACAGGCCCGACATCGCCATTTCGTCAGCGCCCGAATAGATGACGAAATCCTTGCCGATTTCGGCCTTGATGCGCATGATTTCGAAGTGGGTCGGCGCGGTGTACTTGATGCCTTCGACGCCCTTGATCTCCGACAGACGCTTGATCATGTCGAAGCCGAACAGGCCCGCCAGCGGCACGTTGTAGGCGATCATCGGCAAGTTGGTGGCATTGGTGATGTCGGTATAGTAGCCGACCACCTGGTCCTGCGAGAACCCCCAGTAGAACGGCGGCACCGAGGACAGCGCATCGGCACCGGACTTTTCGGCATGCTTGGCCAGATCGATGGAGAGGCGCGTGCTGATGGCACCGACATGGGCGATGACCGGAATGCGCCCCTTGACCTGCTCGATCACCACTTCGAGGGCGCGCTTGCGCTCTTCGAGCGTCATCATGAACGCCTCGCCAGTGCTGCCCGTGACATAGAGCCCGTGTACGCCGCGACCGATGAGGAACTCAACGATCGAGCGCATCCGCGCCTCGTCGAGGTTCTCGTTCTCGTCGAACGGGGTCACCAGCGCCGGAATCACACCGGTAATTTCAGAAAGCTTGAAGGCACACATATTGGCTCCAGGGAAGAAAGGGGTCAGGCCGAGGCGGCCAGAGTTGCGGGCGCGACCTCGGGCAATTCGATGCGATGGCAGGAAGCGAAATGCTCGTGGCCATTGGTTTCGTAGCGTTTGAGCGGCGGCACGACCGTGCGGCACATGTCGATCGCCTTGGGGCAGCGCGGATGGAACGGGCAGCCGGACGGCGGGTTGACCGGGCTGGGCACGTCGCCCTCAAGCACAATGCGATTGGTCTGCTTGTCGAGGTCGGCCACCGGAATGGCCGAGAGCAGCGCCTCGGTATAGGGGTGCAGGTTGCCCTCGAAGAGGTCTTCGGAACGGCACAGTTCTACCACCCGGCCCAGATACATCACCGCGACCCGGTCGCAGATATATTCGGTGACGCTGAGGTCATGGGTGATGAAGACATAGGTGAGGTTCTTCTCACGCTTGAGCTTCATCAGGAGCTGCAGCACCTGCGCCTGGATCGACACGTCGAGGGCGCTGACCGCCTCGTCGCAGACGATCAGTTCGGGCTCGATGCTGAGCGCCCGGGCGATGCCGATGCGCTGGCGCTGGCCGCCCGAAAACTCATGCGGATAGCGATCCATGTATTCACGGCGCATGTTCACCGCTTCGAGCAGATCGCCGATGATCTTGCGGCGTTCCTCGCGCGTTTTGACGCCGTATTTCTTCAGCGGATCCTCGAGCGAACCAAAGATGGTGAAGGCCGGATTGAGCGAAGAATGCGGGTCCTGAAACACGATCTGCAGGCGCTTGCGGTAGGGCTCAAGGCCCTGGTCGTTGAGCTTGGCCAGGTCGGTCACGGCATTCTCGGCGGAGCGGTAGACGATCTCGCCATCGGTCGGCTTGACCAGTTGCAGGATGGTCTTGCCCAGCGTGGTCTTGCCACAGCCGCTCTCACCGACAAGGCCCAGCACTTCGCCGCGATAAATGTCGATATCGACGCCATCGACCGCTTTGACGTGGCCGACCGTGCGCTTGAACACGCCCTGCTTGACCGGAAAGTGGGCTTTGACGCCGCGCAGGCGCAGGATGACGTCCTTATTCTGCTGCATTGCCGGAAAGCTCCTTGTAGCGCCAGCACATGACCCGATGGGTCGGCGTGATGTGGGTTTCGCCGGGCATCGCCTCGCATTGGGCGGTGGCAAAGTCGCAACGGGCGGCAAACTGGCAGCCCTTGGGGCGATCATAGGGATCGGGCGTCGCGCCGCGGATGGCCTGGATGTCCTGGTTCTTGCCCTTGCCGAGCACGGGAACCGACGCCAGCAGCGCCTTGGTGTAGGGATGGGTCGGATTGCGCAGCACTTCATCGACCGTGCCCGCCTCAACGATATTGCCCATATACATGACGGCAACATCGTCAGCGAGTTCGGCCACCACGCCCATGTCATGGGTGATCAGCATGATGCCGGTGCCGTGCTCGCGCTTGAGCTTGTCCATCAGCTCGAAGATCTGTGCCTGGATGGTCACGTCGAGGGCCGTCGTCGGCTCGTCGGCGATCAGCACCTTGGGATTGCACGACATCGCCATGGCGATCATGGCGCGCTGGCGCATGCCGCCGGAATAGCGATGGGGGAAATCGTTGACGCGCTTTTCGGGCATGGAAATGCCCATCTCGCGCAGCAGGTCGATGGCCTTTTCGTGCGCCGCCCCGCGATCGAGGTCGGTATGGTACTTGAGGCTTTCCTTGATCTGGAAACCGATAGAATAAACCGGATTGAGGGCCGTCATCGGGTCCTGGAAGATCATGGCGATTTCCGAGCCGCGGATGCGCCGCATGTCGCGTCCATTGCGCTCCAGCGCGTGCAGGGGAATGTCCCCTTCCTCGCTGTGATAGATGATCTCACCTTCCTCGATCCGCGACAGGCGGGGCAGCAATTGCATGATGGTGGCAGCCGTCACGCTCTTGCCGCAGCCGCTTTCGCCCACGATGCAGAGGGTCTTGCCCTTCTTGATGTCGAAGGAAACGCCGTTGATCGCCTTGTTGCACCGGTTGTTGGTGTAAAAGAAGGTCTTGAGATCCCTGACGCTGATGGCGACGTCTTGAGTGTCGGTCATGCCATTATCCTTGCTGTGTCGGGTCGGTCGCATCGCGCAACCCGTCGCCGATGAAATTGACGCTCAGCACGAACAGCGAAATCACCATCCCCACCGGCAGCCAGATCCACCAATTGTTTCGCAGCACGCGCAGGTCCTGCGCGACGTTGAGAATGTTGCCCCAGGTCGGCAGCGACAGCGGCACGCCCAGGCCCAGGAACGAGAGCCCCGCTTCCTGCAGGATGAAGGCGGCCGTGCTGAGCGTGATGTTGACCATGATCGGCCCCAGCGCGTTGGGCAGCATGTGCTTGTAGGCAATCAGTGGCCGGCTCAGCCCGAAGCTACGCAGCGCCAGCACATATTCCTCTTCGCGCAGGCTCAGCATTCGGGCGCGCGACATACGATAGATGCCGCCCCAACCGGTCAACGTGAAGATGATCATCAGGTTGAGCAGCGACTGGCCCAGGATCGACACCAGCAGCAGCACAAGGATGATCTGCGGAAAGGCCATGAAGATTTCGGAGATGCGCATAGCCAGCGCATCAAGCCAGCCGCCAACATAGCCGCTATAGACGCCGATCAGCACGCCCAGCGCCGCCGACAGCACGGCGCTGCCCAGACCCACCAGGATAGAGATGCGCCCACCATAGAGGACGCGCGCAAAAAGATCGCGCCCGGTGCGGTCGGTGCCGAACCAGTGCTCCCAGGAGGGAGGCTGTAGTATAGCGCGCAGGTTGATCTTCTGCGGATCGTACGGGGTCAGCAGCGGCGCGAGGACCGAGGCCAGCACAATGATCGAAAAGACCACCAGCCCGATGACGGCGAGCTTGTTGTTCTTGAACTTGTTGAAAAAGCGGGAGCCACCACGGGAGCGGCCCAGGCCGGCCTCTTCCATTGCGCGGATCTTGTCGAACTGGTCGTCGAGGCGGGTACGCTTCGCGGTTTTTGTAATCAGGGTCATGTGGATCAGTCTCCCAGCCGGACGCGGGGGTCGATGACGGCGGTGAGCACGTCAACAATGAGGCTGGCGACGAGCACCGTCATCACCGAGAGCAGCGCGATGACCATGACCACGGGATAATCCTGCGAACGCACGGCCGAGATGAATTCGTTGCCGATGCCGGGCCACTGAAACACCTGCTCGATGATCACCGAGCCGCCGAGCAATACCGGCAGGCGGAAGCCGATCAGCACGACCACGGGCGTCAGTGCGACGCGAAATCCATGCAGCAGATTGACCCGCCATTCGGGAATGCCCTTGCTGCGGGCGGTCTTGATGAAATCCTTGCTGAGCGCATCGAGCATAGACGAGCGCGCATAGCGCATGACGCCAGCGGTCAGCATGATCGAGAGCACCGAGGCGGGCATGATCAAGTGCGGCAGCCGATCCCAGAAGGTGACATAGCCAGGCATCATGCGGCCACCGACCGGCAACCAGCCCAGATTGAGACCGAAGATCAGGATGGCGACGAGGCCGAAGAAGAATTCCGGCACGGAAACGCCGAGCATGCCGACGACGGTGAGCGCGCTGTCGGTCTTGCTGCCACGCTTGAGGGCGCTGACAATGCCCAGAATCGAGCCGAGCACTGTCGAGATCACAAGCGCCGCTACGGAAAGCTCCAGCGTTGCCGGCAGGCGGTCGGCCAGGATGCGCCCGATGGGAACGCCACCGCTCATCGAGTAGCCGAAATTGCCCTGCAGCAGGCTTGAGAGCCAGATCCAGAAGCGCACGATGAAGGGCTGTCCGAGGCCGAGGGCCTGCCGCAGCTCTTCAAGCTGGGCGGGATCCATGCCACCCAGTGCGTCCGGGTTGATCATGTGGGAGACGGCATCACCCGGGGTCAGTTCCAGTCCGAGATAGACGAGAAAACAGATCACCAGGGCCATGGGGATAAGGATCAGGACGCGCCTGATAATAAAGGTCAGCATGAATACCTCGCTGGCGCGGTCCGACATATGAGATGCCGCGCCTGTGGGCGCGGCATCTCGGTCTTACGGAGCGACTACTTTTCCGGATGCGGGAACTGGTTGATCCAGAGCATGCGCGTGTACGGAATATCGACCGGGATGACCTTCATGAAGCTGAGGGCCTCGAGGCCGGGCACGTCACCGGCCGCCTTGGTGTAGCCGAAGTCGGCCTTGCCGGCGGTGGCGTTGACCAGCAGGTTGCCGTCATTGTCGCCAGATGGGCGGGCAATGATCTGGTCGATCTTGGCGACGCCACCATGATAGGCGGGGAACGGCACCAGGGTGGTGTAGTCGTTCATGCGCACTTCATCGATCATGAACGGGCCCGAGCCGATCGGCTTCTGCCAATAGGGCGCCTGCTGGATCTGCACCAGGTCGATGCCTTCGAACTGGGCCTTGGGCAGCGGTGCGAACTGGCTGAAGCTCAGCAGCACGTTGGGATCGAGGCGAGCGAACTTGAGGTTGACGGTGTTGCCGTCCACCGAAATGCCGCTCACGCTGTCGGCGGTGCCGGCCTGGTAGGCCTCGGCGCCATCGATGGCCTTGAAAGTCGACATCAGGACCGGATGGGTGATCGGGAACTTCAGCGCCGCCTGGATGCTCCAGGCCAGGTCGTCGGCCGTGAGCGGGGTGCCGTCATGCCAGGTCAGGCCATCCTTGAGGGTGAAGCTGACGTCGAGGCCGTCGTCGCTGACCGAGTAGGCGTCAGCCAGCTCGCCGCCGATCGGCATCAGGTTGCCATCGGCTTCCAGAACGGTGTCGAACGCAAACTTGTTCTGCACCCAGATGCCCAGGTTCTGCCACGGCACTTCGAAGAACTGCGCCGGAGCGGCGTTGGTATACATGACATTCTTGCCGTCCGCGGTCGGATCGACAGTCCAGTTCTGCACGCCCCAGTTATAGTTGTACTGCTCGTTGCCGTAAGGCATGTCGTTGCGATGCAGACGGTTGCTCTCATAGGTATAGAGCTGCTGGTAGTACAGCGGGATCTGGTAGACGTTCTTGTTGATGATCCGTTCCATCGCGTGGTAGCCCTCGCGCTGGATTGCCGGGTCGGTCGTGCTGTTCACCTTGGCGACCAGCTCGTTCATCTCCGGAATATTGGGGATCATCGGCTTGAGGCCGGGCGCATAGCGGTTGAAATATTCCTGCAGCGCCAGCGCGGCGCGGGCGCCGTAGAGCATGTCCCAGCTGAAGGTGGACGGGCCGTTGACCATGTCCTTGGGCGGAACCGAGATCTGCGAACCGATATCGCCTTCCAGCATGCGATAGTTCATCGCGATACCGACATCGGCCAGATAGGCCTGCAGTGCGGCCATCAGGTCAGCAGTGGTCTGGTCGGCATAGTAGTAGACGACGTCCAGTTCGCGGCTGGCATCCCAACCCGCTTCAGCCAGCAGTTCGCGGGCCTTGTCGGGATTGTAGTCATAGCGCTCGAGATCATCGGGCTTGTTTGGACCGTCCGGCAGCAGGCCGACGGCGCGGATGGCTTTCCCCTCAAACAATGTTTCGACGATGGTATCCATGTCGATGGCATATGCGATGGCCTGACGAACGCGCGGATCCGAAAGCGGATTGCTGTTGATCGCCTGGGCCCAGGCACTTCCAATTGCAGTGGTCGACAGCAGCAGCGCCGTGCCGAGCATGAGCAACTTCTTCATTGTGTTCCCCTTTTTGCTTCATTGTTATTTTTCTAACGAAGTCCGCACCCCTCGCTGCGCGAACCCAGGATTTGCGCCATCGGCGCACCAGTCAGGCAGGCTTTCTCCTTTATCCGTTCGATGTTTGTGTAGGCGCGCGCGCCCCGGTCGGGCTCAGCGCGTTGTGGACGTAAACTGTGTAGTTGCGGGTCAGATGCCGGGTCAGCGCGGCGACGGCCGTGTCGGCATCCTTGGCCACGAGCGCCTGAACGATCACCTTATGCTCGTCATTGATGCGCCGGTTGTGGCCCTGCACATCGGCAGGCGCCGTACGCCCGCGCATCAGGCGATCGACGAAGGTATCGTGCAAGGCGACGAAAATCGGATTGCCTGGAATTTCGGCCAGGATGCGGTGGAACTGCACGTCGGCATTGCGGAAGCCGGCGATATCGTCGATCGCGGCGTCGCCAGCCTCGATGGCGGCGATCAGACGCGCAATCTGGGCCTGGGTTGCATGCTCGGCCGCGTAGCGAGCCATGCTGGTTTCCAGGAAGAGACGTCCCTGCTCCAGATGCGCCCTGCCCTCATTGTCGCGGAAGAAATAGCCCGCTGCCTCGGCGGCACTTGCCATGGCATGCGCCAGGTCGGGCACGAGAACGCGTGGCCGGTGCCCCTTGCGATGCGCGATCAGTTTCATCGCCTCAAGTGTGGTCACCGCGTCGCGCACGACGCTCCGGCCCACGCCAAACTGAACGCACAGATCGCGCTCCGAAGGGATCATGTCCCCCGGCTGGAGCAATCCCGAATGAATATCCTCCGCCAATCGCCGCGCGATTTCAGAACCGTCGACCGTCGCCACATCGCCCTCCCGCGAAATTGCAGCAACAGGCAACCACGATGCGTCGTTTGGTGTCAAATTTGCGATTTTTGGTTGACCAAAACTGTCAATTACCGGTCGATCGGCTGGCAGTTTGGGCAACACGTGCGCCGCAATGCTCATGGCTGGCTGTCCTCCCTGACAGTCAATTTTGCGCAGAACGGGATAAACCCGCTCGATAGCAGAATCGAATTCCCCTAATCATTCAGTTCCCGGACGTTTCTTCCCCAAAACGTTCGCTCACTGCTGTGTTGACACCCTAAGATATCTCATTAACATAACAACATACCTTTTTAAGGTGTCAAGCGGCAATCCGCAGGCAGCATGGAAGCGGGAGGGCTCATGCACAAAGTCTTGGTTATCGGTACCGGTGGTATCGGGAAGCGGCATCTCATCGGCTATTCGCAGACAGGCCGAGCGTCGCTTTCGGTGGTGGAGCCCGATATCGGCCGGCGCGCACAGGCCGCAGCCCAGTTCGACATCGTCGAGACTTTCGGCACGATCGAGGAAGCGGACCTGACCAAGTTTGACCTCGCCGTCATTTGCGCACCGGGCCATGTGCACGTGCCGATCATGCAGGCCTGCGCCAAGGCGCGCCTGCCCTTCATGGTGGAAAAGCCGCTATCGGTGACCATGGATGGCGTTGAGGCTGCGCTTGCCGCCGTGGCCGAGGCCGGCATTCTGGCGCGCGTCGGTTATATCCGCCGTATCGCCCCTGAAGTCCTTGCCCTGCGCGACCAGATCGCAGCGGGCAAGATCGGCGACCTGCGCCTCGCCTATCTCAATTCCAGCCAGGAATTCCCCAAATACCGCCCCGACTTCCAGCGCACCTACTATGCGCGGCCGGAAATGGGCGGTGGCGCGATCCTGGATGCCGCCAGCCACCTATTCGACCTGCTGATCTGGCTGATGGGCCGCCCCGTCTCGGTCGGTGCCATGTATGACCGGCTGGTGCTGCAGGGCACCGACACCGAGGACACCTGCCTCGTCAACATCCGCTTCGAAAGCGGCGCGATGGCCAATGTGACCATCAACCAGTTCCAGAAGCGCAATACCGGCCAGTTCGAATTCATCGGCACCGAAGGCAATCTCATGCTTGAGCACTCTGTGCTCCACTTCGGCAATACCGACGCCAAGGCCTGGGCCGAAAGTCACGATTACATGGATGGTCTGGTGCCAACCGAAGCCCATCAGGCGCGCTTCACCATCCAGGCCAATGCCATGCTCGATGCGCTGGAAGGCAAGCCCTGCCACCTGGCGACCCTCGAGGAAGCACGACAGAACCTGCAGGTGGCGCTCGCCGCCAAGCAGTCCTGGACCGACAAGTCCATCATCACCATTCCCGCCTAGCCGGAGCTCATCATGTTCGAACTGACTGGAAAAACCGTGCTCGTCGCTGGCGGCGCTGGTTTTCTGGGAACCCCAGTCTGCGAGGCGGTTGTGCGCCTGGGCGGCCGGGTTTTCATTGCCGATATCAACACCGAACGCCTGGAACAGTCACTGGCCACGGTCCGTGCCATTGCCGGTGCAGACAAGGCTGACGGCGCCCGCCTCGACATCGGCGACGAAGCCTCCATCACCGCGACTGTCGCCGCCTGCACGAAGGCCTTCGGCGCCTTTGACGGCCTCGTCAACGCCACCTTCGGCTCCACGGGCAAGCGTTTCGACGACCTGACCGCCGCCGATTTTGACCGCACCAATCAGATCAATCTCACCGGCTCGTTCCTGCTGGCCCGCGAGTCGGCGGCCCAGATGAAGGGGCCCGGCAGCATGGTCATGTATGCCTCGATGTATGGCGTCGTTGCGCCAAATCCGGCGAATTATCCCGGCGGCATGGCTCCCAACCCGATCGAATATGGCGCTGGCAAAGCCGGCATGATTCAGATGGTCCGCTATATGGCCGGCCATTTCGGGCCGCGCGGTATTCGGGTGAACGCCGTAGCGCCCGGCCCCTACCCCCATGCCGCCACTGTGGCCGGTTCTGCAGAGTTCAGCGACAACCTGCGCCGCGCCACCATGCTCGGCCGCCTGGGCGAGGCCCATGAAACGGCGGGGCCTGTGGCGTTCCTGCTGTCCGATGCGGCCAGCTACATCACTGGCCATGTCCTCAATGTCGACGGCGGCTGGACCGCGTGGTGAGTGTGATGACCCGTTTTCCCCTGGGCGATAAAGACCTGAAACTGGCCATGCTGGGCATGGTGGAGGGCAATGGCCATCCCTTCTCGTGGAGCATCATCTTCAACGGCAGCTACGATCCCGATGCTCTGGCGCAGTGCCCCTATCCCGCCATCAAGGACTATATCGGCAAGCAGCCGCCTTCGACGCTGGGCATTCCCGGCGCCAAGGTAACACACGTCTGGACCGACAATCCGGCTGACGCCGAGTCCGTGGCCGATGTCGCTAACATCCCCAATGTGGTGGCGCGCGCCGAAGACGTGATCGGCCATGTCGATGCTGTTCTGGTGGCGACCGACAAGGGCCATGAGCATGTCGAGCGCTGCCGCCCCTTTGTCGAGGCGGGAATCCCGATCTTCGTCGACAAGCCGCTTTGCACCAGCACCGAAGATCTCGCGACATTCTCCAGATGGGTTGCCGAGGACAAGGCGATCATCAGCTCGTCCGCCATGCGCTATTGCAAGGAATTCGAGCCCTACCACAACGGCGCCACCCACGAATTTGGACAGCTCCGCCATATCAGCATGACCATGGCCAAGAGCTGGGAAGCCTATGGCATCCACGCGCTTGAAGCGGTCTACCCCATAGTCGGCCCGGGCTTTGTCTCGGTTCAGAACATCGGCGATGACAGGACCAATATCGTCCACCTGCGCCATCGCAGCGGCGTCGAGATCACATTGTCGGTGATCTCAGACCTCTATGGCGGTTTCGGCCTGATGACGCTGGCCGGCACCCGCGCCAGCGCGCAGCTCAAGTTCTTCGACAACTACTATTCGTTCAAGAAGCAGCTCGAATCCTATGTCGGCTACCTGCGCACCGGCCTGCCTCCGGTGCCCTGGGCCGAAACGCAAGAACTCATGCAGCTCGTGATCGCCGGCCTTGAAAGCCGCGCTCAGGGCGGCGCCAAGATTTTCCTCAACGAGATCCAATAGCCATGCCGGTCCTCGATACATTTTCCCTCAAGGGCAAGATTGCCCTGGTCACCGGCGGCGCTGGCCTTTATGGGCGCCAGATCGTTGCCGCGCTGGCCGAAGCGGGCGCAACCACCTTCCTCGCCGCCCGCGACCAGACCAAGCTCGAAGCCGTGGCCGCCGAAGAGCGCGCCATGGGCCGCGACGTGACCGCCCTGACGCTCGATCTCTCATCGGACGCCTCGATTGAGGCCCTGCACAAGACGATCATCGAGCGCGCCGGCCGCTGCGACGTGCTGGTCAATAACGCGGTGACCCGCTCCGCCCTGTCGGGTTGGGGCCATGACCTCGATGCCTTCGACCAGAGCCTGCGCGTCAATGCTTCGGCGCTGTTCAAGATCACCCACCAGTTCGGCCAGACCATGCGCGCCCAGCGCTCGGGCTCGGTGATCAATATCGGCTCGATGATGGGCATGGTTGGCATTGAAATGGCCAATTACGAGGGCACCGACATGACCCCCGATCCCTCGCCGATCTACCACTACGAAAAAGGCGGCATGATCAATTTCACCCGTTGGGCCGCCAGCATCCTGGGCGCGGACAATGTGCGCGTGAATTGCCTCTCCCCGGGCGGCTTCTACAACGGGCAGCCGGCGCCCTTCGTCAAGAACTACAGCGACCGCACCCAGCTGGGGCGCATGGCAAACGACACCGACCTCAAGGGCGCCATCGTCTTCCTCGCCTCGGACGCTTCGACCTACGTCACCGGCGTCAACCTGCCGATCGACGGCGGCTACACGGCCAAATAGCACCTCTGGAAACACCATCATGACCGAAAATCAGGCCTACTCCGCGACCCCCGCCACCAAGTTTCGCATGCGCCCCAGCCGGGTCCTGCGCACCGTCGCCGCCGGCGGCGTGGCCAAGGTGCTCAAGCTCAACACCTATGATGCCAAGGTCGCCGAGATCTTCGCCCAGGCGCAGCCGGACGCCATCTGGCTGTGCATGGAGCACACCTCGGCCAATTACGAGCAGATCGAAAACCAGATCCGCGCCGCCAAGATCTATGACGTCGATGCCGTCGTCCGCGTCGGCCGCGGCAGCTACAGCGACTATATCCGCAGCTTCGAAATGGACGCCGCCGGCCTGATCGTGCCGCATGTGATGAGCGCCGACGACGCACGCGCCGTGCGCGACATGACCAAGTTCGCCCCGCTCGGCCGCCGCGCCGTCGATGGCGGCAACAATGACGCCCAGTTCACCCGCGTCGGCTTCCTCGACTATCTCGAAACAGCCAACAAGGAACGCTTCGTCTGCCACCAGATCGAAGACCCCGAAGCCCTCGACCAGATCGAAGCCATTGCCGAAATCGACGGCGTCGATTGCCTGTTCTTCGGTCCGGGCGACTACTCCGTCGCGCTCGGCATCCCCGGCCAGATTCAGGCACCGGAGGTGATCAAGGCGCGCGAACGCGTGTCCCAGGTGGCGCGCAAGCACGGCAAGATCGCCGCGACCGTCGCCGGCAAGGCCAACCTCAAGGACTACGTGTCCATGGGCTACAACATGATCAGCGTCGGTGCCGACGTGGTGGCGCTTGCCACCTATGCCGACGACATGATGGCCGCCTTCGACCAGATCTAGGGGCACCTCACGATGGACCTTTCCAGCATTCGGCAAACCGTTCTCGACGGTCGGACCAAGGGCATTCCGGGCACGGCCGAACCATTCGCCCTCGACAGGATTGCCGACCAGGGCTGGAACGTCCTCAACGAAGACATGCCCCTGCCCTTGCTCGTGCTCAAACGCTCTGCGCTTGATGCCAACGCCCGGATTTTCGGCCAGTATCTGGCCGAAAATGGCCTGTCGCTCGCCCCGCACGGCAAGACGACAATGAGCCCGCAGCTGTTCGCCGAGCAGCTCGCCAATGGCGCCTGGGGACTGACGGCGGCCACCGTCAACCAGTTGCAGGTCATGCGCCACTATGGCGTGCCGCGCGTAGTGCTCGCCAACCAGGTCCTGGGCAAGGCGCACCTGCACACCATTGCCGCCGAGATCAATGCCGCGCCGGATTTCACGCTCTTTTGCTTCGTCGATTCCGTCGCCCAACTGCGCAACATGGAACGCCACCTGCAAGGCGTGACCCTTGCGCAGCCGATCCGCCTGCTGATCGAGGTCGGCGCCGCTGGCGGCCGCACCGGTGTCCGCACCAAGGATCAGGCTGCCGCGCTGGCAACAGCCATCGCATCGGCAAATCCCAACCATTTCCACTTCGCCGGCGTCTCCGCCTTCGAAGGCGCGATACCGGGGATCGACAAGACCCCGTCGCTGGTTTCCGACTATGCCGATCTGGTGGTCGATATCGCACAGACCCTCCCCGCCGCGCTCTATTCGGGGCTGGACGAATTCGTGTTGAGCGGCGGCGGATCGGCCTATTTCGATCTCATCGCCGAGCGCTTCAAGACCATCGCTCTGACGGTGCCGGTGCGGATCCTGCTGCGCAGCGGCTGCTACATCACCAACGATCACGGCAGCTATCAAGCTGCCCAGAACGTGGCCAAGGCCGACCCCAGGCGCTCGTGGAAATCCGATCTGCAGCCAGCGCTCGAAGCCTGGGCCTATGTGCAATCGACGCCCGAACCGGGCCTGGCCTTCCTCAGCATGGGCAAGCGCGACATTCCCTATGACGCCGGCTTCCCGGTGCCGCTCCGGCTCTACCGTCCCGGCACCGGCTTCCTGCCGGTCGGGTCAGCCGAGATCTTCGCCACCAATGATCAGCACGCCTATGTGCGGCTGGGCGCTGGCACCGATTGGCAGGTCGGAGACATGGTGGTCTCGGGAATTTCCCATCCCTGCACTGCCTTCGACAAGTGGCGGTTCATTCCCGTGGTCAACGATGACTATGCGGTCATCGACGGTGCGCTGACCTTCTTCTGACGCTCCCCAACAAGGCGAATGCTGTGAGCAAGACTGTTCTTTTCGGGGGCCTCTTTCACGAGACCCACACCTTTCTCAGCCAGATCACCACGATCGCCGATTTCGAGGCGATGGCGCTTCATCGCGGTCAGGCAGCCATCGATGCCAATCTCGGCAACGCCTCGCCCAGCGACGGCTTTTTGAGCCACGCGCTGGCGCAAGGCTGGACCATCCGGCCCACCATCCAGATGGCCGCAATGCCCGGCGGCAAAGTCGCCGATGCCGCCGTGGCGCTGTTCCGGGAAGCCTTCTTTGCGGGTCTGGCCGAACACCTGCCCAAACTCGACGGCATTTATCTGGTGCTGCACGGCGCCATGGTGAGCCAAAGCAGCGACGATGTGGAAGGCGAACTGCTCGCCGATATCCGCGACGTTCTGCGCAAGGCCGGTCGCGATATCCCGGTAGTCGCCGTGCTGGATCTGCACGCCAACGTCTCCCAGACCATGGTGGACAACAGCACCGCCCTGCGCGCCTATCGTGAAAACCCGCACAGCGATGCGCGCGACGCCGCTGTCGCCGCGGCCGTTCTGCTCGGCGAGGCCATGGATGGCGTTGCCATGCAGCAGGTGCATCTGCCCACGCGCTACGTCTTGCCGCCTACCGGTGTCGGCTCCGCCAGCGACCCGATGAAGGCCATCCTGGCGGCCGCCCGTGCCATCGAGGCGCGCGATCCAGCCATGCTCAACATCAACGTCATGGCCGGATACGCTTATTCCGACATTGCCGACTGCGGCTTCAGCCTGAGTTGCGTCACCACCGGCGACACCGCGGCCGCGGCCAACTACCTGCACGGACTCGCCGCCCTGCTCGAAACCCACCTATCTTCGGCCTATCCGCGCGAAGACGATCTGGCCACCGCCCTGGCCCGTGCCGACGCCCTGCCTCCGGGAACCGGGCCGATCCTGCTGATCGAGGCAGCGGACAATATTGGCGGCGGCACGCCTGGCGATGCCACCGGCGTACTTGGTCCATTGTTGGCCGCGGGCCGGATGGGGGTGATGGCCGCCATCGCCGATGCCGACGCGGTTGCCGCCTGCCAAAAAGCCGGGCTCGACGGCACCGTCAGCATTGCGATTGGCGCCAAGACCGACGTCCATCACGGCGAGCCGATCCCATTCCGCGGAAGTGTCCGCAACCTGACCGACGGCCGTTTCGAACTCGAAAACCCCAAATCGCACCTGGCCTCGATGCTCGGCACCCACGCCGATATGGGGCCATGCGCAGTGGTCGAGAACGACCAGGCGATCATCCTGCTCTCAACCCGCAAGATGCCGCCCATGGATATCGGGCAATTGCATTCGCAGGGCCTGGCCCCGCGCGACGCCAGCTACATCGTGGTCAAGGCGGCGGTTTCGCATCGCGACGCCTATGACCCGATCGCGCGGGCCAGCTTCTATGTCGATAGCCCGGGCCTGTGCACCAGCAACCTCAAGCGCCTGCCCTACAGCAAGCTCAAGCACAAGATCATTGCCCTGAACTGAGGGCGGGAGCGGGGGCAATGGCGAAGCGCGAGGGGGAACGCGTCGGCAGAAAAACGAGGGGACGGCGGCCCATGGCACGCCGTCGCCCAGGGTTGCGATCAGATCTTGTTCGCGGCCCGCAGGTCGGCCTGCAGCTTGGCCTGGTAGGCGGCCTTCGCGACCTCATCAACCTTGGCACTCACGCCAAAATAAACAAAGCCCAGCGCCCGGCGCGCGCGTGTCTTGGAGCGGTTGGCGCCGGCCCAATGCACCGTCTTGGAGTGGTGCATCAGCAGGGTCCCGGCATCACCCGGAAACGCTGCGGTATTGGCCTTGTCGTTCTCGTTGCCGAAGTCGGTGATCCCTTGCGAGAATCCGAGGATTTCCGACCGGCCATGCGGACGATAGCCTTCGGCCAGATGCGATCCGGTCACGTAGTGGATGCAGCCGTTTTCCTCGTCGACAGGCTCCAGCGCCAGCCATCCGGTCACCGCCGCCGGCGGGTTGAAATGGAAGTAATAGCCATCCTGGTGCGGCGGCGTCGGCTTGCCGATACCGGCCGGCTTGTTGAAATATTCCAGGTTCACCGCCCGCACCGGCTCTCCCAGCGCCATCTCCGCCAGGTCACGGATTTCGGCGGCTTCCAGAAGCACCCGAAAATACTCGTCGTAGGCCTGCATGTTCTGCATTTGCTTGAGCGAGGTGCGGTCGGCCTTGTCCTCATAGAAGGCTTCCGCGTCACCCATTTTGGGCAGGGCTTCAACGAGGTAGCGGTCGAATTCCCGGTTGATCTCAGCCATCTTCGCAGCGTCGAAGAACGGACGGATGGCGATGTAGCCGTCGCGGTCGAAATCCTGCTTCAGGCTGCTCGGCTTTGCCATTGGTTGGCTCATGATGCGTCTCCCTTTGGGTTGGCCCCTCTCGGCCTGTCACCATCAAAAGCCAGCCCGGTCGGATCGTCTTGTGATCAGTACGACGCTGAACGAGGAAATCCGATTGCGCTGGCTACGCCGCCATGGCTCCGGTCGTGGAAACCTGCTGGTCTGGCAGCATGAGACAGGCCCCCGACCCACACTCCATCGCGCTCGGCGAACACCGCCTCGGCCGCTTCGACAGGCGCATGCCGATCGGGCCCGCGGAGTGGTCGTTTCATGACCTGCTCTGGATCCATGAAGGCAGTGTCCGCCTCACCTTTCCCGCGCTGGGCCAGACCATCAAACTGGTCGCGCCATCCGGTGTGCTGATCCTGCCTGGCACCGCCTTTTCCGGTGGCGCCACGGGCACCTTCGCCACCGCCTCGATCTGCCATTTCACCGCCCCTTCGCCGACCGGCCCCGGCTTTCTGGTGCCCAATGCCGGCGAGGCTCTCCACGTCCAGAACCTGCTGCGGCTCAGCCTTGAGCTGGCGCGTCACCCCACACCCGACGGCATCGCCCGCCGGCAACACCTGCTCGTGACCATCATGGACTGCTTCGGCGCGCCGCATGCCGACCGCGGGACATTTGCCTCACCGCAGGAAGAGCGCCTCGCCATGGCCTGGAGCCAGGCCGCAAAGACCCTGCACAAGATGCGCACGCTGAGCGACATCGCCTCGCTGATCGGCGTGCATGAAAGCGCGCTGCGCACTATGCACCGCAAGACCCACAAGACGTCAGCGGGCAATCACCTGCGCGAACTGCGCCTCAGCCGCGCCGAAGAACTGCTGGCCACCACCGGCTACACCATCGGCGAAATCGCCCGCCTCGTCGGCTACGGCCACGCCGAGACCCTGAACGCCGCCTTTCACAAGAGCCGTGGCCGCACGCCCGGACAATTCCGCCACTGGTCCAACCCCTTTGCTTGAGAAACCGATGCACCTGCTTGATGCCGTCACCATCTACGCCAATCCCGCCCCGCTGCTGGTCAGCCAGCAGGCCATGTTTCCCGGCGTGGTTCGCCTGAACGATGGCGAGCTGGTGGCGATGTTCTCCATCGGGCAGGCCTTTGACGCGGCCGACACGCGCGCCCATGTCTGCCGCAGCAGCGATGATGGCCAGACCTGGTCGGCGCCCGTCCCAATGCATGACGCCACCAACGCCCCTCTGGAATCGGAGAGCTTCAAGCCCCTGCTGCTGGCCGACGGCTCGCTGCTCGCCACCGGATACGTCTTCGTCCGCCCCGATGCGCTGACCCCGATCGTTGATCCCGAAACGCTCGCTGTCCTGCCCCTCCACAACAAACACGCCCGCTCCACCGATGGCGGACACACCTGGACCAGCCCGGCGCGATTCGAAGTGGAGGGCCGGGGGCTGGAACTGTCCGGCCCCTGCATCCAGCTGACTTCCGGCCGCATCATCGGCGCCGCGCCTCCCTTTCACCTCGGTACCGATGGCCATGCCGGCTGGATCATTGCCAGCGATGACAATGGCCACAGCTGGTTCAAGCTCTCCGAGTTCTTCGCCGCCCCAAATGGCAATGTCTCGGCCTGGGAGAGCCGCCTCTGCGAATACGCCCCCAACAAGGTGGCTGTAATGTTCTGGGCCTATGACAATCAGGCGGGCGTCAACCTCAACAACCACCTCGTGCTGTCGCAGGATGGCGGGCATTCATTCGGGCCGGCCATCGATACCGGCATTCGCGGACAGGCCTCAAATCTGCTCGCGCTCAATGCGCAGACGCTGCTGATCATTCACGCCCATCGCGAGCAGCCGGTCGGCCTGGTGGTGCGCCGGATCGGGCTCACCGGCGGCGGCATCGAAGTGCAGGAAACACTCGATCTGTTCTCCAACAACACCATGGCCAGCAATAGCGCCGACATCGCCCAGCAATTCGGCAGCCTAAAGTTCGGCCAGCCGTCCCTGCTTCCGCTTGGCGGCGGAGTATTCCTCGCCGCCCTGTGGCAGGTCGAGAATTGTCAGCACATTATCAAAGGCTTCCGCTTTACACTTTGACTTCACGCCGTCCCCCTGCGGGTCAGCAACGTCCGGATACAATATGACCAGCCTTGTCGAATCTGCGGTACAGCGCGGCGAATTGAGCGACTATGACAAGCTCAAGCGCATTCCGTTTCTCTACGGTTACTCCGTCCTGACTGCCACGGCGGTCATGTGTACCGTCGGGGCGCCCCTGGTGCTGTTTGCCGCCGAGCTGGGCGTCGACAAGGACCGCATCGGCCTGATTGGCGGCATCCTGCCCTTTTTCCAGGTGCTGGGCGTGGCGTTTCTGCCGGTGATCATGCGGTTCGGCGCCCGCAACGTGGCAGCATCGGCCCTGATCGCGCGCTATCTGTTCGTCCTGCTGTTCCTGATCGCCCCGGTCTTCGCCCATTCGCCCGATACCGTCTTCGCTTTGCTGTTCGGCGCCATGGCCGCCTATGGCCTCTGCCGCACGCTGTCCGAAGCGGCTGCAGTGCCGTGGTCGCAGGAGTTCATGCCAAAGCTGATCCGCGGACAGATCACCGGGCGGCTGGCCCTGGCCTATCTGCCCGTCGCGCTGATCGTGTCATTCCTGATCCAGCTCTGGCTGGATGGGCAGGAAGGTATTGAGCGGTTCTTCCCCGTGTTCCTCGTCGGCATCGTCATCGGGATCCTAGGGGCGCTGAGCCTGTACGGGCTGGGTGGCGGACGGCCGCGCCCGGATGCCCGTCGCGGGCTCGATTCCATCCGCGCCCTTGCCGACCCGATCCGAGACGGCAATTTCCGCGCCTTCCTCTACTCCTCGGGCACCCAGTATCTGGTGTTCTCGGCGCTCAACATCTTCCTCCTGCTGTTCTTCCGCGAGCGCCTCGGCATTTCGAGCGGCCAGCTGGTGCTGATGTCGGCGCTGATCCCTGTGGGCGGCGCTGCGGGTAGCATGGCAACGGGGTGGTTCGTCGACCGCTACGGCACCCGCGCCATCCGCGTCACCCTGCAAACCCTGCAGGTGCTGCTACTGCTGGCGCTCCCCCTCGCCCACCGGGACATGCCCGGGGTAGAATTTGCCGTGGGCGGCACCTTCTTCCTGCTCGGCGTGTTGCTCCAGGGCAGCATGGCCGCGGGCAATATCTACATGCTCAACTATGTTCCGCCCGAGCGTCGCGAAAGCTACATGGCCCTCGCCTATAGCAGCGACGGCATTTTCGGCGGCGGTCTGACCTTCCTCGCCGGCATCCTGCTGCAGCAGCTCGAAGCCAATGGCCTGGTCATCGGCACGGCAACTCTGGGCGGCTACGAAGTCTTCTTCATCATCTGCGCCCTGCTGATCGTCACCTCGGCCATCGCTTTCGCCACCCTCAAGGAAGATGGCGCCACCGGGGTCCGCGATTTCCTCGGCCAGTTCTATTCGGGCAATCCGCTGCGGGCGCTCTGGGGCATCAACCGTTTTGGCAGCCTGACCTCCGAGGAACGCCGCCGCGACCTGGCCTATGGCTTCGGCGGCATTGGCAGCACGCTGGCCAAGGAAGAACTCATTGCATCGCTCTCGGACCCGAGCTTTGATGTCCGGCACGAGGCCATCCGCGCCCTGGGCCGCCTGCCCTATAACCAGGCCGTGGTGAAAGCTCTCGAAGGCATGCTCGAATATGACGGCCTGATCGAGCTGCAATATGCCGCCCTCGACTCCCTGGGCCAGATCCGCGCCCACCATAGCGGACCCAGGATCGCGCGCTTCCTCGACGATCCCAATCCCCTGCTGCGCGCCCGCGCCATGCGCAGCCTCGGCGATATCCGCGACCAGAACTACCTGCGCCAGATCCGGGTGTCGCTCACCCGCGACAAGGAGGTCGATTGCCGCCTTGCCGCCGCATCGGCGCTGGGCAAGTTCCAGGACCGCGAGAGCCTGGGCAACCTGCTGCTGGTTTACCGCGAACAGGCCGCCGATGAGGCCAGCAGGGTTGGCGAGCCCCGCAGCAAGGTCGTGCTGCTGGCCATATCCAAGATCCTGGGCATTGAGGCGCGGTTCTCGCGCAATTGGCGGCGCGAAGAAAAGCTGGCCGGTTACCGCCTGCCCGAACTGTTGGCGCGGATTTCCGCCAGCCTGCCCCGCAACGGCGGCGCAGCCGTCGAGCAGCGGCGGCGCGACCTGCTCAAGGCCGCCAGCGATCTGGGGACGGGCAGCACGCAAGCCAGCTTCGAAGCGCTGCTGGCGCTCCGGCCCGATATTGCCGCGCGCAACTCGGCCGATGCCGCCCTGGTTCTGGCAATGCTCGATGCCACCGCCGACATCCATGAGCCGCACCGGGCCCTGATGATCCTGCTTTGCGTCGCGATGGAGGCTGTATTGCGGGACGCCTAGGGGCGCAGGCGCGACCAGTGCAGGTCCATGTGCTCGGCCGTCCCGGCATAATAGACCACCAGCACATCACCATCGGGCAAGGCCACCGCTGACGGCAGGCCGAAGCTCCATACGTCCATTTCGGCCAGCGCTTCGCCCGTATCGGCCCCGGCGGTTTCACTACTGCCGTGGTCATAGACCACGACTTCGCTGGCGGGGTCGAATGCCGAACCCACGCTATCGGCAAGCCGTGCCCGGATCGCGCTGGAGCCGAACCGGTCAACCCATGCCAGCACCACCCTGCCATCGGGCAGGATGGCCGGGATCGCCGCCTGATCGGCAAAGCCGATATCCTCGGCCGCGGTCCAGTTCAGTCCATGATCCGTGCTGATCCGGCGATGGATGTTGCGATAAACACTCTCCTGCCGGTCATAGGTCCAGGCGAAACTGGCCAGCGTTCCATCCGGCGCAACGCCGCTGCGCAGGTCCCAGTTGAAGATGCGGCCACTCACATCCTGCGCCACCGTCACCGGCTCCGACCAGGTAAGCCCGAGATCGGACGAATAAAGGAATACCGCCCGCTGCTCCCAGGGAGAGGTGTCGCCATAGTCCTTGTTGGTCTCGATGCTCATGGCCAGCCGGCCATCGCCCAGTCGCAGGATTGGCGCGGTAAGGCTCGGCGGGCCCAGTTCGGCGGGCATTTCGACCTGCCGCCATGCCGACCAGCTGGCCCCGCCATCGCTGGAATTGGCCAGCATGATGGCCATGGGCAGGCAGCCCTCGGTCTCGGCATTGAACAGCGGCTGGCCGGGATAGCTGGACCGGTCGATCCACATGGCCGCCGCGAGGATTTGCCCCGGTGCCATCTCGGTGAGATAGCAGATCTTGAGCGTGCCCCACTGCCCGCCAACCAGCGGCGGCTCAGCAAAGCCGGGCTGGTCGCGCCAACTATCTCCGCCATCGCGTGAACGCGAAAGCTCCAGCCGGTCATCATCGCCGTCCTTGCGGCTGCCGGCACGGCCGGTTGCCAACAGATCGCCATTGCTCAGCGCAACGACACTGGGAAAGGTGAGGCACGCCCGGCGTGTCCCCGGAACTGCCTGTCGCAGCAAGCCAGAACGGACGATTTTCATGTCAGGCTTTCTGCTTGCCGGGCCAGTCCATCAGCAATTCGACGCTTTTCTCGGCTTCGCGTGCCTTGGCCGGATCCTTGAAGATGCGCATCACGCAACGCGGCTCGGTGCGGCTGATGACGTCGTAGACGAGGTGATAGCCCGTCTTGTCCATGATCGGCCCGATCCAGCCAGCGCAATGGTCGCAATAGCGCTTCATGGGCATGGCGTCGTTGTCCATCGCCTTGGTCAGGCTCGGACATTTGTGCATGTGCAGTTCGAGATGCTCGTCATCCACTTGCAGGTCGAGTTCGCAGTTTTCCTCGTCCTTGATGACGGACCAGTACTCATACATCCCCTGGAAACCCTTGGTCTCGATCAGCTCAAGGATATGCCGTTCCTGGTTCTTGCTGATCTCGAGCCAATAGAGCTCGAGATCCTCCTGCCCCCGTGTATCCAGATATTTGAAGACCTCGTTATAGAACCGCGTGAAGTGGTCGCTGGGGATCACGAGCGCCTCCTGATGACCTGGCGGCAGGCGCCCGGTCCGGTGATTTCAGTAGTGATGGCGAACGGGGTGCCGTCGGCAATCGCCTCGTTGGTCTTGATGGTCTGATCGCAGAAATACGGCGACACGCTCGGCGCGATCTTGCGGACATGGTGGTAGGCCGTGCAGCGCCGCACCGTCAGCACGATCTCGTCTTCGCCAACCGCGATGTCGTAATCGGCATCCTCCCGGTCGAAAAAGTGCCGCCAGTGCCGCACCATTTCATTGGGGTCATTGTCGAGCAGGTGCTGGCGCAGGTCACGATAGACGTACTTGCCGACCTTGTTGAAAATCTCGTGCAGCACGTCGATGCCGTAGCGCGCGACGATGAAATCGATCGTCGTGTTCACCGCGCCATGGAAGTCGAGATGAACGTTCCCGTCCTCCTGATAGCGCATCGGCGCCTGCGTCTCACTGCTCATGGCTCGACCTCCGATAGAGCGATTTGCCGCCAATGACCGTCTCGAGGACACTCAGCTCACCTGGGTCCAGAACCACGAAATCGGCCAGCTTGCCCACTTCGAGACTGCCCAGATCAGCCTCCATCCCCATGACGCGCGCCGGGACCAGGCTGGTGGCATGGGCCGCACGGACCAGGTCGACCCCGGCCATGCTGATATAGTTGCGCATGGCTTCGTCCGGGGTCAGCGACGACCCGCACAAGCCGCCATTGCGGTCGCGCACCGCCAGCCCGCGCGCACTGCGCACCCAATAGCCGGGATAGAATTCGAATTCGGTATCCTGGCCACCCGCATACTTCATCGCGTCGGTTTCGAGGAAAACCCGGTCCTGCGGCAGCTGTGCCAACAATTTCAGCAATTTGGGATGCACGTGAATGCCGTCCGCAATCACACCCAGCGCCAGACCGGGCTCGGCCAGCAGCGCATCGGGCAGCGAGAACGGATGCACGCCGCTGCCGTCCGGCTCGGGCGTACGCATCACGTTATACATATGCGTCACCGCATCGATGCCCCAGGACACGTAGCGCGCCACATCGTCCGGCTGGGCCTGGCTGTGCCCCAGATGCACCGATACGCCCGCCGCCTTCATTATCCTGATGAAACGCTGCGCCCCCGGCAATTCCGGGGCAATGGTAATCGCCTTGAGCCTGCCCTTGGCGGCATCGAGCATCCGCCTGGCCAATTCGTCACTCGGCCGCTGCAGATTCTGCGGATTGTGCGCGCCGGGGGAGTTGAAGCACGGGCCCTCGCTGTGAATGCCAAGCGCGCGGGAACCCCTGGCGCCTTCAACCTCATCAGCGAGGCGCGAGAGAGTGCCTTCCATTTCTGCGGGCGGCAGGCAGCTGATCGACGGCAGGAAACCCGTCACCCCGCGTGACAACTGGCTTTGCGAGCTGGCCGCAACCCCACCGGGCTCGGCATCATTGTAGAGATGCACGTCAAAGCCATGCTGCAGCAGGTCGATCAGCCCCGGGAACAGCAATTTCCCTGCGCTGTCATGCACCTGCCAGTCGGCGCTGACTTCCGTTCCGGGCTGCACGACATCGACAATGCGGTCGCCCTCGACCAGCAAGTCGCGCGCGACCACCCCGGCTGGCGTAACCAGCGACGCGTTGGACCACTTTTGCTTGACTTGCATCCGACAACCCTTATTAGCATGTTATTATGTTAACGATCTAATTGAAGTCGACAAGGGTGTAAATATGGATCGGCGAGTTGTGTGCGTTTCTGGTTCGACCCAGGGGATTGGCCTGGCAATCGCCGAAGCGTTTGCGCGCGGCGGGGCCCGGCTGGTGATCAATTCCCATGTCGATGACGCCGCGGCCGAAGCCATCGAAAAGCTCTCCGCGCTGACCGAGGTCCGTTTCGTGCGCGCCGACCTGTCGAGCGCGGCCGGTGCTGCTAGTTTCATCGACCAGGCCCACCAGTGCTTTGGCCGCATCGATACGCTGGTCAACAATGCCGGCACCTTCCGCGACAGTGCCTTTGACGATTTGACCGAACAGATGTTCGACAGCACTTTTGCCCTCAATGTGAAGGGTTACCTGTTTGCGGCGCAGGCCTTCGTCCGGCACCTTTCCGCCGACCAGTCCCACCCCAGCATCATCTGCGTCGGCTCGACCAATTCCGAGGCCGCCGAAAAGGACAGCGTGATCTATGACGCGTCCAAGGGCGCCGTCCTGATGCTGGTGCGATCGCTTGCCGTCACCCTCGCCGGGCGCGGCATTCGCGTCAACGGCATCGGCCCCGGCATCGTGGAAACACCCCTGACCAACGCCGGCCTCAACGCGCCGATGGTGCGCAACCGCCTCGAACGGCAGATCCCAATGGGAAGAATTGCAGTTCCTGACGATATTGCCGGTGCGGCGGTCTTTCTTGCATCACCCGAGGCGCGCTATATCACCGGGCAGATGCTGTTTGTGGACGGCGGCATCCTGGCCAATCAGATGTCATGGGGCGACTGACCGTGAATACAGAGCTGACACCACGCCATCTACAACTTCGGGACATTTTGTTCCGTCGTTGGAAAACCAATGGCCTGAAGGTCGGCGACAAGATCGAGTCTCAGAACGAGATCACGAAGTTCTGCGAATTCTCTTTGATCACGGTGATCAAGACTCTGAAGGACTTGGAAGCCGAGGGCGTCATTCGCCGTCAGGTTGGCAAGGGCTCGTTCCTGGTCAAGGCCCCCTGGGCCGAGGCCCATCACCGCATCGGCTTCTTCTACAATCGCGACATTGTCGGCGGCGGCATCTTCAACAACGAGTTCTATACCCGCCTGGTGATCGCGCTCGAAAAGGGCGTGGTATCCGATGGCCATGAATTCATCATGGGCAGCTTCACCCACAAGAGCATGCCCGTCGTGCTGTGGGACCGCCTCGACCTGGTGATCCTCACCGGCGTCACCGGGCAGACCTCGCTCGACTCGATCGCCGAAACATCGAGCCAGGTGAGCGTCATCGACGCCGTGCTGAACCTGCCCGCCGTACACAGCTACCGCATCGACTACCGCCCATCCTTCGATGCGCTTTTCGCCCGTTACGGCGGGGTGCATAATCGCGTGCTCTATCTCGACACAGTCTATGACTCGAGCGAACGCGCCGCGCGCCTCGAGGCCTTCCAGCAATCCTGCTCCAACAGCCGCGAACTGCAGGACCTGCGGATTATCACGGTCAATCAGGAAGACCACGTCGAGGACACCTCGGCGCTGGAAGCCGCCGTCATTGAGTTCCAGCCCGACCTCGTCTGCGGCTACATGCACCACAGCTGGCACCGCCTGATCCCGGAATGCCTGTCCAAGCCGGTGCGGGTCTATCCGTTTGGCCTCGACACCGTGCGCCCCGGCTTTGTCGTGGACAGCAATGAGTGGATGAGCACCATCCTGCCGCTGATCTACGAAAAGCTCGAAGACCGGCGCGCCCAGGCCGAGATCCACAATTTCCCTGCCCGTTTCGTTCCCTGACCACCGAAAGCAATTGCATGATGAAGATCGTCGATAGCGGCGCCCGCTCCAACCTGCCCTTCAGCCCCGGCATCATCGCCGGCGACTTCATGTATGTGTCGGGCCAGGCCTCGGTGGACCCGGCCAGCGGCGCCATCATCAACGGCACGTTTGAAGAGGAAATGCGCCGCTCGATCGACAATCTCCGGGCCATTCTCGAAGCCGGCGGGCTGAGCCTCGACCACGTGGTCAGCGTCAAATCCTATGTCGCCAACCAGGACGACCTGGCGCTCTACAACAAGATCTACCCCGAGTATTTCGGCCAGCCGACGCCGACCCGCAGCACCATCGTCGGGGTTCTCGGCACCATGCTGAAATTCGAACTCGACTGCGTCGCCTACGTGCCGGCGACCCGCCAGTCGGCAACCCGCATCGGTTGATCGAGCCAGGTTGAAGTAACAAGGGCCGGCAGATCGCTCTGCCGGCCCTTTTGTTTGTTACGCCGAAAGGGTCGGTGCCACTTCCTTGGCGGCGGCCCGTACTGCCACCAGCGTCGCATCGACCACTGCATCATTGTGCTCTGACGAAACAAACCACGCGCCGCGCTCCAGCACGCGCACGCCATGCCGCAGCAGGGCCTGCGCAAAGCGCGCATAGCCTGCCTTGTCCGATACGGCGAGGTCGCGATAGTCGACGGCCGGCTTGTCCATGCCAAAACCGACATGGAACATCAGTTCGTACCCGGTCACCTGCGCGCGGATGCCCGCATCGGCAAGGGCCTCGCGCACGCCATCACGCAGACGAACGCCATAGACCGAGCTGCGCTCGTAGTGCTCGGCCGTCAGCGCCTTCTGTGTCGCGACCATCGCTGCCATGGCGACCGGCTGCGAGTTGAAGGTGCCACCATGCAGCACGCCGCCGGTGGCGAACATGTCGATGAGGTCGGCGCGGCCGGCAATCGCCGCAACCGGAAAGCCGTTGGCGATCGCCTTGGCAAAGATCGACAGGTCGGGCGTGACGCCAAAGCGCTGCTGCGCGCCACCGCGACCGAGGCGGAAGCCGGTGATCACTTCGTCAAAGATGAGCAGGGTGCCATGCTTGCGGCAGGCAGCCTGAACCCCTTCAAGATATCCGGCCTTGGGCGAAATCGCGCCCTGGTTGCACATGGCCGGCTCCATCAGCACGGCGGCGATATCGCCGCGCGCCAGCCGGGCTTCAACGGCCGCCAGGTCATTCCAGCCCAACACGGCAAGACCATCGGCCTCAGCCTTGTCCTGCCCGCGCGTGCCGCCAACTGGATTGGGCTGGTCTGCGGGACCGGCATCGGCCAGCGCCGGAGCGGTCGACCACAGGATGTTGTCGAACCAGCCATGGTATTGGCCTTCGAACTTGAGGATGGTGCGGCGCCCGGTGGCGGCGCGGGCGAGGCGCATCGCGGCCTGTGCGACTTCGGAGCCGGACGAGCCGAAACGCAGGCGCTCGGCCGACGGAATACGTTCGCAGATCAGCTTGGCGGCTTCATATTCGATTTCGGCCTGGCCCGCGAACAGGATGCCATTGTCGATCTGGGCCTTCACGGCCTGCTGCACACCGGCAGGGCTGTGGCCCAGCACCATGGCGCCCATGCCGCAGTAATAGTCGATCAGCCGGTTGCCATCGACGTCGAAGAGATAAGCCCCCTCGCCGCGCTTGAACACCAGCGGCCCGGGTCCCATGCCGATGCGGAAATTGCTGTTCACACCACCGGCAACATATTTGCTGTTCTCGGCGACGAGCCGCGCCGACTCTTCGAATTTCAACATCGTCAGGTCCTGTCAGTATCCGGGGCAGACGCGCCCCCAAAACAACGTGGCGGCCGTCGATCGACGTCCCCCTCCAATGTGCAGGAGAACATGGGTGACAGGGGCGGTAAACACGGGCATGTTTCGCCAGGCGAAACAATGACAGGAAGGTCGGGCATGTCGGCAGATGATCTCGATGGCTACATCGTCGGCCCGGTGAGCAAGGCGCTCGCGGTCCTCACCTACATTGCCCAGCGGAGCCATCCCGTATCGCTGACCACTGTCAGCACAGCACTAGGCATCCCCAAGACCTCGGCCTTTCGCTACCTGCGCACGCTGACCCAGGCGGGCTTCGTCGACCACGATCCCACAAACGACCGCTATGGCTTGGGCGTGCAGTTTCACACCATTGCCAGCGCCAATTCCCACGTGCAGCGCCTGCGCGAACGGGCCCGCCCCGCCATGCGCGCGCTGATGGGCGAGTTCAACGAAACGGTCAATCTGGCGGTCAGGGACGATACCAGCATCGTCTATGTCGATCAGGTCGAACCGCGCCGCTCGCTGCAGATGCGGGCGCGCATTGGCGACGTGCACCCCATGCACTCGACGGCGCTGGGCAAGGCGATCCTGGCTTTCGTGCCGGAGCCCGAACTGCGCCGCTATCTTGACCGCCCCCTCAGCGAGCGCACGGGCCGCACGCTCATCGAAGCCGCCGAAATCGAGCGGCAGTTGCGGCTGGTGCGCAGCAATGGCTACGCCACCGAGTCAGGCGAGAACGAGGATGGCGCCATGTGCGTCGGCGTCGCTCTGTTTGACCAGTCTGGCTACCCGGTGGCGGCACTCAGCATTTCAGCACCGCTTCACCGTATGCCCCGCCCCCTTGCCGCCGAGGCCGGGGCGCGCCTGCTGGAAGTGGCGCGCGCCGTTGCCGGCTAGAGCAGCACCGTCACCGCGCCATAGCTGAAGCCCAGCACGAACACGAAACCGAACGCTCCCAGCGCCAGCGGCTTCAGCCCGCGCTTGCGCAATTGCTTGAGATTGATGCCCAGCCCCATGGCGGCCAGCCCCGTCGACATGCAGATCGTGGCGCCCAATGCGCCGCCATCGCGCAACCAGCCGGGCAGCTCGACCACGCTGTTGAGCACTACCAGCGCCAGGAAGCCGATCACGAACCAGGGGAAGGCAACCTTGCCGCCACCGCTGTCCTGCCCGGGGCGGCGCGCCGCCATCGCCATGGCCAGCACCAGCGGCGCCAGCATCATCACGCGCAGCAGCTTGGTGATCGTGCCCACCTGCCCCGCATCCTCGCCCACCTGAAACGCCGCCGCCGTCACCTGAGCCACTTCATGCACGCTGGCCCCGACCCAGACGCCGAACTCGCTTTGGCTCAGTCCCAGCGGCCCGAACAGCAGCGGCAGCACCAGCATGGCCAGCGTGCCAAACAGCGTGACGCTGGCCACCGCATAACCCACGTCTTCCTGGCTGCCACGCGCCACCGAATTGGCCGCCACAACAGCCGAAGCCCCGCACACCGCCGTGCCCGCCGCAATCAGCTGTGCCAGCGGCTTGGGAATATTCATCACCCGCGCGGCGACCCGCACCGCGCCATAGGTTGCCGCGAGCGTCAGCGCCGCCACCAGCGCCACCCCGATGCCGAGGCTGCCGATCTCGGCCATGGTCACCTGCAGGCCCAGCAGCACAATCCCCGCCCGCAGCACGGGCCGCACGGCAAAGTTCAGGCCCGCACTCGGAATTTCCATCCGCGGCAGGGCCACCCTGATGCCGATCCCGACCAGTATCGCCACCAGCATCGGGCTCAGCGCGGCCAGCCCCGACACCTGCCGGAACAGCACGGCCCCCAGCGCAATCACCACCGCGAGCGACAGCCCAGGGAGGTATGGACTGCTCCAGAGACGCGGGGCCGGGTGAGATTGTGCGGCAAACATCGTATTTCCGAGAATAAATTACTATCGACCCGCTTATGGCCGTTGCCCGCTCAATCCGTCTAACGCATTATTTCGGTGAATTCGTTCGATTTTTCCGATGAATTAGCGATGACCCTCGACCAGCTCAAAGTCTTCCTCGCCGTGGCCGCCAGCCAGCACGTCACCCGTGCCGCCGGAGAGCTCAACATGACGCAGTCCGCTGTCAGTGCGGCCATCTCTGCGCTGGAGGCCCGCTATGGCGTGGCGCTATTCGATCGCGTCGGGCGCGGCATCGTGCTCACCGAAGCGGGCCGAGGGTTTGTTCCTCACGCCCAGGCCATCCTGCGCCGCACGCGCGAGGCCGAGGAATTCCTGGCCGATCTTGAAGGCGGCGTTGCCGGTCCCCTGCGCATTCAGGCCAGCCAGACCGTGGCCAGCTATTTCCTGCCGCCGGTGCTGATGGCCTTTCACGCCCGCTATCCCCGGGTGCAGCTCGCCCTTGAGCAGGGCAATACCACCTCGGTCGCCCAGGCCGTGCTGAGCGGGGAAACCGATCTGGGCGTGGTGGAAGGACAGGTCGCCCTGCCCGATCTCGACATCGAGCCCATCGGCGGCGACAGGCTCATGCTGCTGGTCGGGCGCGATCACCCCTGGGCCGATGGCCGGACCCTAGGCATCGATGATCTCGCCTCCGCCGATTGGGTGCTGCGTGAACAGGGCTCAGGCACCCGCGCCGCCTTCGACAGGGCCCTGACCGCGCAGGGCATGGCCCTCGATACGCTATCCCTGCTGGTCGAGCTGCCGTCCAACGAGGCCTGCATCGCCGCGATCGAAACCGGGCTCGCCGCCACCGTCCTGTCCGAACTCGCCGCCGCGCCCCACCGTGCGCAACATCTGGTGGTCGAGGCCAATTTCGCCTTTCCCAGCCGCGCCTTTTCGATCCTCACCCACCGCCAGCGCCATCAGAGCCAGGCGATCCGTAACTTCCGCGACCTGCTGCGCGCCCCTATTCCACAAATCCGATAAACCGCCCCGCCAGCAGCGCCGCCGGCCACGCCAGCAGCGATATCGCCGCCAGCATCCGGAGCGGAATGCTGCGCAGGTCGAACGCCTTCTGCAGCAGGGTGAAGCCCACCGCATTGGCCATGGCGATAGCAAGCAGCACCAGCTTCACCCGGAAGGCAGGATTGTCGAGATATTCCAGCGGCCGCACCGAAAACAGCAGCATCCCGGTGATCACAGCCACGACCAGCGCCGCCACGGCCACCGGCCGCAGATAACCCACCACGGTCTGCATGGGGATCGACCGCCACGCGCCAAGCACCCGCAGGTCCATCAGCACCGCGGAAGTCACCAGCGCCCCGATGGCCAGGATATGGCCGGCATTGACCACTGGATAGGCGACGAACGACGTGCGCAGAAATTGCGCCGGGCCCGAGGCCTCGAGTGCCTCAAGCAGCCCGATCAAATCGCCTTCGCCCGGTCCGGGTACACGTCGTAGGTGTCGTCCCCGATGATGATCCGCACCGCCTTCATGCGGGCCTCGTTATGGTCCTGCGAGCGGTTGCCGATGGCGATCACCTCGTCACCCACCGCCGCCACGCCTTCGACGAACCCGGCTTCGGTGGTCGGCCCCGGCGGCGCAAGCTCCACCCGCCAGATCGTGCCCTCCACATCCACGTCCAGCGTAGCGTGCGGGTTGCCGAGATAGATATCGGTGATCAAGCCTTCGATCTGAAAGAACCCGCTGTCGGTCCAGGACCAGCCATGATGGGCCAGCGCCGGAACAACCAGCCCCGCACTGAGCACCAGTCCGGCCAGCATCACTTTTGATACTTGCATGAGGTTCTCCTCCCCGCTCGTCCGCGGGCGCGTCACCCGCGGCGCGCCGCCTCGATCTTGGCAATGTCGATTTTTTTCATGTCCATCATGGCGGTGAACGCCCGCTTGGCCTCTTCCCCGCCCGCCGCCATCGCGTCGGTCAGGGCACGCGGCGTGATCTGCCAGGAAACGCCCCATTTGTCCTTGCACCAGCCGCACATGCTTTCCTGCCCGCCATTGCCGACAATGGCGTTCCAGTATTTGTCCGTCTCGGCCTGGTCGTCCGTGGCGATCTGGAAGGAGAACGCCTCGCTCTGCTGGAACGCCGGGCCGCCATTGAGGCCCATGCAGGGAATGCCGAACACGGTGAAATCCACCGTCAGCACGGCCCCCTCCTTGCTCGATGGATTATCGCCTGGCGCCCTGCCGATCTTGCCCACCTTGGTGTCGGGAAAGGTCTCAGCATAAAATCGGGCGGCCGCCTCGGCGTCCTTTTCATACCAGATGCAGATGGTGTTTTTGGGCGTAGCCATGGCGTGTCCTCTCGCGCGCTTTCGCTAGGGACCAGAATGCGCTAATGCCGCCCTGCGTTCCCGCGAAATCGCTACACCACGCCCAGAATGGCGCGCGCCCGCGCGATGATCGGCTCGTCGATCATCGCGCCATCCAGCGCAAAGGCCCCGGCATGCCGCTCGGCCTCCGCCAGCACCCGCGCCGCCCAGGCCAGTTCCTCGGCACTCGGCGCAAAGGCCGCATTGAGCAGCGGCACCACGTCCGGATGCACGCAGGTCGCGCCGTCAAAACCATGCTCGCGCGCCTCGCGCGCCGCCGCTTCCATCGCACCCAGATCGGTGTAATCGGCCACCGAGCGCAGCAGTCCAAACGACAGCAGTCCCGCCGCCTTTGCCGCATAATGCACCAGGAGCTTGGGCATGCGCAGCACATCCGGCGTGGGCCGCGCGCCCAGCGCCAGCGCTAGGTCCTCCCCACCAAGGCTCAGCGCCATCACCCGCGGCGCCCCCGCGATTGCCCGCGCATCCAGCACCGCGCCGGGATCCTCCAGCAGCGCGACGAAATTCATCTCCGGCCGCCCGATCCTGCGCTCGGCGGGCCGCAGCAGGGCTGCCAGCCCCGCCAGCGTTTCCGCCCGCTGCACCTTGGGCACATAGAGCCCGTCAGCTCCGGCGTGACACGCCGCCAGGGCATCCGCGTCGCTCCCGGCATTGATGCGCACGAAAACCTTGGCACCGCCCCGGCGCACGGCCATGACGCTGGCCGCCAGTCCGGCGCGTGCCGCTTCCTTGTGCTCGAGGGCCACGGCGTCCTCGAGGTCGAGTATGATCGCGTCGGCGCCCCGCTCATGCGCCTTGGAAATGAAGCGTTCCGAATAGGCCGGCACATAGAGCAGCGAGCGGATCATGGCGCCACCGCCGCCGCGATTGCTGCCGCGTCGAGCCCGGCATCCCGCAACACCTCTTCGGTATGCTCGCCCAGCGCCGGTGCAGGGCGTCGCCACACGCCCGGCGTCTGTGAAAGGCGCGGCAGGATATTGTGCATCGGCAGCGACCCGAAGGTCTCGTCTTCCACGTCGACGATGATTTCGCGCTCGTCGAAATGCGGGTCCGCCATGGCATCGGCAATATTGTAGATCGGCCCCACCGTCGCCCCGGATTTCCGCATGATATCGAGCGCTTCGGCGCTCTCGCGCGATGCGAACCACGCCCCCACCGCCGCATCCACCAGCGCCCGGTTCTTCACCCGGTCCGAATTGGTTGCAAAGCGCGGATCGTCATACATGTCCGGCCGTCCGATGATCTCGAAAATCCGCCGCGCCACCGCAGGCGTTGACCCTGATAATGCCAGATATTTGCCGTCGGCGCACTCATAGACATTGCGCGGCGAAGCGGTATTGGACGCGCTGCCCACCCGCTGCTTGATCTTGCCAGTCACCTTGTGAATAGCCGCCTCTGGCCCCAGCACCGAGAACATCGGTTCGAGCAGGCTCAGGTCAATCACCTGCCCCCGCGCCGTGCCCGCCTGCCGCGCATACAGCGCCATCGTGGTGGCCGACGCGCCATAGATCCCGGCGATCATATCCGCCAGCGCCAGCGGCGGCAGCACGGGCTCGCGGTCGGGAAACCCGGTGCGGTCGGCGAACCCGCTCATCGCCTCGATGATCGTGCCGAAGCCGGGGAACTGCGCATAGGGCCCGGTCTGCCCGAAGCCCGAAATCCGCACCACGATCAGGTCCGGATTGCGCGCCAGCAGCGTTTCTGGCGCCAGCCCCATCGCCTCCAGCGTCCCCGGCCGGTAATTCTCGATCAGCACATCGGCCGTCTCGATCAGCCGCCAAAGCGCCGCCATGGCCGGTCCATGCCGCAGGTTTAGCGCCACCGACCGCTTGTTGCGCCCATAGGTCTTCCAGAACAGCGAATGCCCGTCATCGCGCCAATCCCGCAGCGGGTCGCCTTCCGGCGGTTCGATCTTGACGACATCCGCCCCGAAATCGGCCAGCTGCAGGCTGAGCATATTGCCCGCCATCAATCGGCTGAGATCGAGCACGCGCACACCGTCCAGCGGTCCAGTCGCAGCGGGATCAAACGATTTGCGCGTAAAACTCATCCAGCCTTCCTTCTCGGTCGGATTCCTCCCCCTCCCAGGGGGAGGTTAGGTGGGAGTAACGCTCCCCCTCATCGCACCCGCAAACCCGTCGTCTTGTCGAAAATGAACAACCGTTCCGGGTCGATCACCAGCTTCACGTCCTCGCCTGGGCTCAGCAGCGCATGGTCGCGCACCACCACCGAGATATCCCGGCCCCCAATCTGCGCCAGAACTTCCTGCGCATCGCCCGTGGGCTCGACGATCGATACTTTCGCCGGCACGCCCTCGCTGCCCAGCGTGATGTGCTGCGGCCGAACGCCATAAACGATCCGCGTTCCAGCCGGCACGTCGAGCGCCCTGCCCAGCGGCAGGGCCACTCCATTCTCCAGCACGAACTCAGTCCCACCCGCGTAATCGCCCTCGAACAGGTTGATCTCCGGCGATCCGATGAACCCGGCGACAAACAGGTTGGCCGGGTTGTTGTAGAGCTCCAGCGGCGCCCCCGCCTGCTCGATGCGGCCGCCGTTGAGCACTACGATCTTGTCGGCCATGGTCATGGCCTCGGTCTGGTCGTGGGTCACATAGATCATGGTCTTGCCCAGCCGCTGATGCAGCCGCTTGATCTCGCCGCGCATTTTCACGCGCAGCTTGGCATCGAGGTTTGATAGGGGCTCATCGAACAGGAAGGCGCGCGGATTGCGCACGATGGCCCGCCCCATCGCCACGCGCTGGCGCTGCCCGCCCGAAAGCTCCTTGGGTAGCCGATCCAGCAGGCTTTCCAGCCCCAGGATTTCGGCGGCTTCCTTCACACGCTGCTTGATTTCGGCCTTGGACACGCCCGCCAGCCGCAGCGCGAAGCTCATATTGTCGGCCACCTTCATATGCGGATAGAGCGCATAGCTCTGGAACACCATGGCGATGTCCCGTTCCTTGGCCGGCATGTTGTTGACCACCTTGCCGCCGATGGTGATCTGACCGGAGGTGATATCCTCGAGCCCGGCGATCATCCGCAGCAGGGTGGATTTCCCGCAGCCCGAAGGTCCGACCAGCACGACGAATTCGCCATCGCCCATTTCGAGCGAAATGTCCCGCAGAACGCTGACCTGGCCATAGTTCTTGCCGACATGCTTCAGTTCGATTTCCGACATGCTGGTCTCCCTTCGGCCTAGGCCGTTTCGACGATCTCGATGCGTCCAACGCTCATCCGCCCGGCCGTGGCCAGCCGGATGCCCGCCATGCCATGCGCATAGCTGCTGTCGGTGGCCGTGATCAGCTCCTTGCCATCCACGGCAAAGCTGAGCCTGTCACCCCTCACGCTGAAGGCAAACTGATAGCTCCGGCCGGTCTCCACCTTGAGCGGCGCGCGGGCCAGCACGGTGGTGCCGAACTCCTCCTTGAGGATCACCACCTCGTCGCCCTCGAACCCGGCGGCATAGAACCGCCCGGTGCCCAGCACGCGCGCCGTCACCAGCTGCGAAATGCCCGACAGGCGCTGCATGTCGGCCTTCACCATGACGTCCCGCGCATAATAATGCCCGGTCCACATATCGGCGTCGCCCGCCGTGTGGCCGTGAATGCGGTTGTTCTGCTTGGTCCAGTGCCCGCGATTATAGGTGAAGCGGGTGATGGCGCCCCATTCCTGGGTTTCCGTCGCCGGCTCGATCACCGTATGCCCCGCGCCCTCGACCTTGAAGTCGGCGAGAAACAGCCGCCCGAGAAACTTCAGCCGCCCGAAATACTCAATAGAGATGCCGATCTCGTCCACGGCCTCGTCGCCCTCGGGCACGACGAAACTATAGTCCTGCCAGCCCTCGGCCGATGGCACGTCCCACGCGCCGGTTTCCTCTATCGTCCCGCTCATGGCGCGGCGCACATAGGGCGCCACGCGCAAGTTGCCGTCACCATTCCACGGGTCCAGCCACAGCTTGAACGAGACCGTCTGGCCCGCATCCACCACCGGGGTGAACATCGGACGATAGCGCTCGTCGTCAAAGTCGGTGCGGCGATAGAACGGCTTCCAGAACACCCGTCCGCCCTGCCCGCGCTCCAGCCGGTCGAGCTGGATTTCCAGCGACCCGCGCGATCCCTCAACGTGCCGTTCGCCGGAATGGCGCAGCGAAATCTGGTTGAAGCCTTCGGTGCGGAAGCCATGCGTCGAGCCCGGCAGGTCGAAGTCGAAACGCAGTCCGCGGCGGGTGAAATCCTCCTGCCACAGGTCCGGAACTTCGCGCCCCGCCAGCTGCAGCGCCAGCACTGTCAGTTCCCGCGCAAAGCTCGGGATATCGACGATGTTGATCGTCCCCACGATGCCCGAAGCAATCAGGAAATCGCTGATCGGCTTGCGATACTTGTCCCAGCCTTCATGCAGCCCCTGGAAAGTCGCGACAATCGCCGCGGCATTGCCCGCATTGCAGTCGGTGTCCCAGCCCGCCATCGTGGCGATCTCGGCCGTGCGCGGCAGGTCACCCTTGCCATAAAGGATCGCCATGATCGTCACGCCCGCATTGGGAATGATGTGGCAGACGCCCGGATAGCGGTCATAGCCCCACTCGGCGGTCAGCAGGTCCCGGCACTTGCGCCAGTCATCGGGGTTGGCCTTGTGGAAGTCGATCACCGCCCGGCAGACGCGAGCGTAGGTCGAGGCCGGGTCGATCGTCGCCATCGCCGTCTCGATGATCTCGTCAATCGACTTCGCCTCGAATGCCGCGGCAATCGCCGCCGCGCAGAACCGCGCGCCATTCAGCCCGTCGCCGTCATGCGCCACAGACGCCGCCATGGCCGACATGTCGGCCGCGCGCTGCGGATTGCCGGGGTTTACCCAGCCCCAGCTGTCGATGAAAATCTGCCCGCCGATCTGCTCGGCCACCGTCGTGCCATTCTGCGCAATCGAGCCCGATTGCGGGGCCGGAATGCCCGCCCTAAGGTTGCGATAGGCGGTGTGCTCGGTCGAAACGCCAAACCCGCCCCACCAATACATGCCATGCTCTTCGGCGGCATAGTTGAGCCACGTCTTGCCGACATCCTCGGCCGTCGCATTGAGCCCGTAATCCCGCAGCGCCCGGATGAAATAGACGGGGCCGTTGGTATCGTCGTCGGCGGCGAAATTCTTGAAATCGCGCAGATACTGGGTCACCTCGCCATAGGTCTTCTGGATGCGCTCATAGCTCCAGATGGTCGGCTCCACCGGCGCGCCCAGCCGCACGCCAATGGCCTTGCCGATAAAGCCGGCATAGATCTTTTCGAGGATTTGGATTTCGGAGAGCATCAGCAAACTTTCAGTCGGATTTATTGAATAAGGGCAGCCCGCGCCGCGTCGCGGCTGGCCGTCGCCGCGCGATCGGCGGCAAGAATTTCGCTGGTGGTTTTCGTGAACGCATCGGCCGAGGCGGTGAGGTCGAGCCGGTTGGCGCTATCGAGCAGCGCCCGGTCTTCGGCAAGGATCACCCCCTCGCCATGCATCGCCCCCAGGATCGCCCCCGCCATCACGCCGATGGAATCCGTGTCGCGTCCCGAATTGATGCCGTCCTCGATCGACACCCGGAAATCACCGTCATTGAGCAGGCAGAAACCCAGCGCCAGCGGCAGTTCCTCGATCGCCTGCAACCGGCTCGGCCGGTAGGCATCGGTCAGCCGCCCGACCTTTTCGGCCCGGTGGTTCACGTCATCGCCCATCACCGAATAGCGCGCGATGGTGGTGTGGAACGCCGCGACAACAGCCGCATGATCGGCCCCGCTGCCGCGCAGCTTCCGTGCCGTCTCGGCGATGTCGGCAATCGCTGCTTTGGTGCCGTCCTTGGCCAGGGCGATCACCGTATTGATGATCCCCTCGACGCTGGCATTCGGGGCGAACGCCGCCGCGACCGCGGCCGCCATTACGCCCGCCGCCTCCAGCCCGTAGCTTTCCTGATGGCCCGAGGCGAAAGCGATGGCCTCGTCATAGGCGCCCTTGGGATCAGCGGCATTCACCGCGCCGATCGGCGCGATATACATAGCGGCCCCGCAGTTCACCATGTTGCCGATCCCGCCCTGACGGGGGTCGCAATTGGAAAGCTGGTGCCGCTGGAAAATCCATTTTTCGGGATAAAACAGCCGGTCGATCAACATCGCCTCGCGCTGCAATTCGGGCACCCAGCGCGGCGTCCAGGCAATCTGGCGCACCATGCCATCGGCCATATCCCAGGCATCGAGATGCCGCTTCACATCGCCATAGATGTCCATCATGGCCAGCGTCATCATCGTGTCGTCGGTCACGATCCCGTCGCCCCGCACGCGATGGTTCCGCTGCTCGGGCGGCAGGTCCATCTTGTGCCAGCGCGTCATCAGCGAGGTCACCCTTCCATAGCGGGCGCGGATCTCTGCGGCAGACAGCTTCTCCACCGGCGCGCCCAGCGCATCGCCCAGCGCAACACCATGCAGCATGGCGCGGATGCGGGATTGAAGGGATTGGGTCATTGCGTTTCCGACTTTCAGTTCCGTTGTCGTCCACCGAGCCCGCAGCTCAGCGCCTCCCTCCCCGTTGTGGGGAGAGAATGAGGGTGGGGGTTCAGCGCTATCCACTTGCATGGTGTTCACAGCACCCCCACCCCGGCCCTCCCCACAAGGGGGAGGGAGAAGGTTGTGCCTACTTCAGCACTGTCGCCGCATGCTCGGCCATGCGAGCGCCGCCGGCAGCGTTGTATTCGCTGACAAAGGCATCCCACTGGTCGAAGCCAGCTTCGCCGGTGATGAACTTGGCCACCCAGCTGCGATAGACCTGCTCGGTCGCATCGACATCGGCGGCAAATTCGGCCGGCCAGACGAAGGCATTGTCAGGCTTGAAGTTGGCCTTGATCGTGTCGAGCGCGCTCTGGGCCGTCGGGCTCAGCAGCGGGGTTGGCGGGGTCCAGTTGGCGGCGTTGAAGAAGCGGGCATACCAGGTCGAAATCTGGTCGGTGAAGGTAACCGCGCCGCTGGCGTCCTTGGTGTATTGCACGCCCTCAAAGCCCAGGCGGTCGATGTCCTGGCCTTCCTTGGAGGTCATGAAATCGAGCACCGCAAAGGCCTCGTCCTTGTGCTCGGAGAGCGCCGAAATCGCCCAGCCGCGCGATTCCTTGGCCACGTCGACCGCAGCCAGTCCCTGCCCGCCGGGGCCTGATGGAATGGGCAGCAGCGCCAGGGTGATGTCCTCGCCCGGATGGGCCTGGCGCATCTTGCCGGCATAGATGTCGATGACTTCAGGCGACGAGCCGAAGATCACGCCGGCCTTGCCGGTGTAGAATTTGTCTTCCTTCACGTCGAACGTGTTGGTGACATATTCCTTGTCATAGAGGCCCTTCTCGGCCAGCCGCGCATAATATTCGAGCTTGGCCTTTTCCGCGTCGGTCACGCGCGAATTGACCCACTTGCCGTCCGCATTCTTCATCCAGGTGCCGGTCACGCCGAAGGCCTGGTTGAAGATGGAGTCGAGTTCGCCGGTATTGCCGAAGCCGGTCAGCCCCAGCGTATTGCCCGTCGTGCCGTCGCCATCCAGGTCGCCATCGTGGATGGCCTGGAACAGCGCTTCATATTCGTCCACCGTGGTCGGGGCGGCCATGCCAAGCTTATCCAGCCAATCCTGGCGGATCACCGGCTGCGGCGCGCGCGGCGGATAGACGTAGACCAGGTAGGGGTAGTTGGCGAGGCGGTCGACGTTGTGCGGCCAGAGCGCGGCCTTCATGTTCGCCGACTTTTCGATCCACGGGTTGAGGTCTTCCAGAATCCCCTGCTCGGCCATCTTCTGGTCGCCGCCCTGGAAATAGATGATGTCGGGAATATCGCCCGACAGCAGCATGACGCCCAGCGAGTCGACATAGGCCGAGGTGCCGCCCGGCAGGTCGATGGTCTGGATATCGATGTCATGGCCCTGCGCCTTCAGCGCCGCCTCGATCGACTCGATTTCCTTCATGTCATCGGGGTTGGTGCTCAGCAGATCCTTGCTGACCAGCCGCAGCGTCGTCTGCGCCATGACCGGAACGGTTGCAAAGGCAAAGGCCAGCGCAGTCGAAGCCAATAGAACTTTCTTCAGCATTTACGTCTCCTCCTAAGTCGTTTCTTGCTTTGTTACTCTCCGCCGCAGCGGGGAATTCTCTTGTGTCCTGGGGCGCCATCCCTCCCCAGCCACCGGCCGGGCCTCCCTCCCCTTGTGGGGGAGGGAATGAGGGTGGGGGGTAAGGAAAGCCCCAATACTCATCCCTTCAGCGCCCCCGACATCGTGCCCTTGGTGAAGAACTTCAAAATCAGCGGATAGATCGCCAGGATCGGCAGGATGGTGATCAGGATCATCCCGGCCTTGAGCGCGCGGATGTTGATCTGCGCCAGCCCGATATTGTTGTTGGCATTGTTGGCGCCGACGATGGCGATCTTGTCGCCCTCGATGACGAACTGGCGCAGCACCACCTGCAGCGGCCATTTGGTCTGGTCGTTGAGGTAGATCATGGCCCGGAAGAACTCGTTCCAGTGCAGCACGAGGTAGAACAGCGCGATGGTGGCCAGTGCCGGCCTGGCCAGTGGCAGCACGACCATGAAGAAGGTCTGGAACGGGTTGGCGCCATCGAGCTCGGCAGCTTCCAGCAGTTCCTTCGGTATTTCCTCGAAGAACCGCACCAGGATGATCAGGTACCAGGCGCTGATCGCCTTATACATGATGACGGCCCAGGGCGTGTTGAGCAGGCCCATGCGCTTCATCAGGAAGTAGTCGGGAATGATGCCCGGTTCGAACACGATGGTCACCAGCACCAGCAGGAAGATCACCCGCCGCCCCGGCAGGCCGGGCCGCGACATGCCCCACGCCATCAGCGCCGTGCCCATCACCCCGATCACCACGCTGGTGGCGGTCATCCATACCGAATTGAGAATGCCCCGCTGCACATTTGGGTGCTGCAGCAGCAGCCACCACACATCGGTCGAGAACCCGTCCGGGAAGATCGACAGGCCCGAGAACCCGGCGACCTTGCTGGGCTCGGTGAACGACAGCGCCAAAAGGTTGAGCAGCGGCTGAAGCGTGAACACCACCAGCAGGAACAGAGTCGAAACGATCAGCACATATTCGACGCGTTCGAGCGGCGTGCGGCGCGATTGGCTGGCCATCACCACACCCCCTTGCCGGTCAGCCGCTTGCTGACAAAGTGGCTGATCAGCACCAGCGTCATGCCGATGACGGCCTTGAACAGGCCCGCTGCCGTGGCCAGCGCATATTCGCCGGTCGAAAGGCCCATGCGGTAGACATAGGTGTCGAGGATATCGATGGTCGACGCGTTGACGTCGTTCTGCATGTTGATGACCTGGTTGAGGTCGGCACTGAGGAACATGCCCATGTTCAGGATGAACAGGGTCGCGATGGTCGGCACGATGCCCGGAATGGTGACGTGCCAGATTTTCTGCCAGCGATTGGCCCCATCCATTTCCGCCGCCTCATAGAGCTGCGGGTCGATGGCAAAGATCGCCGCCAGATAGAGCAGGCTGTCCCAGCCGGCCGAGCGCCAGATTTCCGAGACCACCAACACCCAGCGGATCGTGCCGGTATTGGTCATGTAGTTGACAGGCTGGAAACCCATCGCCTGCCCGATCTGGTTGACCGCCCCGTCGGTGGGTGACAGCAGCGCGATGAACACGCCGGCGATCACAACCCAGCTCAGGAAGTGCGGCAGATAGATCGCCGACTGGATCACCCCGCGCAGCTTTCCACTCCGCACCTCGTTCAGCAGCAGCGCCACCATGATCGGCACCGGGAACACGAAGAGGATCTTCATCCCTGAAATGATCAGCGTATTGGCCAGCACCTGGTAGAAGATCGGCGACGAGAACAGCACCTGAAAGTTCTTCAGCCCCACCCAGATATTGGGCGGAATGATGCGGACCTGTTCGAAGGCCATCTTGGCCTCCCAGATCGGCACATAGTGCCAGATGAAGTAAAACAGCAGGCCCGGCGCCATCATCGCGTAGTAGGGCCACCACTGCCGCACGCCCGCCAGAAAACCAGAAGTCTGGTCGCCATTCGCAAGAAAACCACCAGATTTCTGGCGGCGAACCGCAAGAAATCCGCCAGAATTCTTGCTGTTCCCCTCCAGCGCTGCGGGAACGTTCCCGCCCGAAGTGGCAACGGCAACCTGTGGCTCGCTTTTGGCAACCATGGTCAGACCCTCCCTGCCCCGGCAACACGTCTGGGGCTGCGTGCGGTCAGGTCGGCGAGTGAACCCCGCTCGACCAGGCTGCACGGCATATAGATCCGCCGGTGTTCCGGTCGGTGTTCAATTTCATCGAAGAGCCCTTCGACCGCCCGCTCGCCGATTCCGCGGCCCGGCTTGGCGATCGTAGTCAGGCCCGGCCAGGCAAATTCCCCCGAGGGAATGCCGTCGAAACCCAGTATCGAAACGTCTTCGGGGCAGCTCAGGCCCGCCTCGCGTGCGGCCATCATCGCGCCCAGCGCCATTAGATCGTTGGCGGCAAACACCGATACATGACCAGCCGGCGCGCGTTCCAGCAGGCGCCGCATGGCGACCCGCCCGCCCTCGACCGTATATTCCCCGTCCTCGACTGCCAGCACGGCCGGGTCGATATCGCGCTCCACGCAATGCTCGTGCACCGTCCGCAGGAAGCGTGCCCGCGCCAGTCGCGACTTCGGCCCCAGGATCAGGCTGGGGGCGTAATGGCCCTTGCTGACAAGGTGATCCATGCCCAGCCTGACGGCCTGGGCGATATCAGAGCCCACGCTCGACACGTCGGGAAACCGCTCGGCGCTCGAGCCGATGAATACGAAAGGCAGGCCGAACCGGCCGAGGTCGTCGAAATTGTCGGCGACCGGGTTGATGATCGCGCCATCGACGCGCGCCCGCTGCAGGGCCCGCAAGTGCTGTTTTTCGACGTCCGGGTCCCAGTCCGAGGAGAAGACCAGCATCGAGGCACCGCTCTTGGCCGCACGGTCCTGGGCGCCGCGCGCCACTTCCGCCCAGAATGGGTTGGTGATGTCGGGGATCACCAGGCCCAGCATGCCACTGCGGCCCGATCGCATGCCCACCGCCAGGTGGTTGCGTTCATAGCCCACGGCGGCGGCGGCCTTGATGACCTTTTCGCGTGTCTCTTCGGTGATGTTGGATGAGCCGGCGAGCGCCCGGGCCGCAGTGCTTTTGGACACTCCGGCGCGCTCTGCCACATCGATGATCGTCGGCCGGCGATTGCGGCTCTGACTCATGGGCTCGTCCCCTCAACTCATGGGAACGTTACCGCGACTGGACCAGAAGTCAACACCTCAGGGCCTTCCTGTGGCCGGATTTGGTTCCCATGCTTTGCCCAAAGCGGAATCGCCGAAGCCGCAAACTATTGAGCGGCATCAACAAAAATCATGAATCGAGGATCGATTGGGTCGAAACCGGTACACATTGCGCGAAGACGTTGGAAATCCCGAAGACTGGAGCTTCACCTGGAACATCCGGGACGACGTAACCCTTTCCAGCACCTGCGATTTTTGCGGCCGCTCCGAATTGCGCCTCACCTACGAAGTCACGAGCCGCGAGCGCTCCGCCTGGATCTGCCCCAATTGCGTCGCCCGCTATCCCATTGGCGCGTCTATAGAAAATGAGCCACTAGACCCAAAAAGCGCAAGGGCTTACGCCCACGGCCTCACCGCCCGCCTCAAACAGCAAACCTGCCAGGACATCCTCCGAAAAATCCAGTCCACCCTCCCCGATCCGGCGCTGGAAGAGGTGGTGGTCTACTTCGATCGCAACCTGCAACTCTCCCCCCAGCGCGCCGCGATATTGTTCGAGGCCATGGCGCAGGTCGGTGAGGCGAGCAATGCGCCGGTCTTTGAAATCCAGACCCGCAGCAACGCCCATCAGCAGGAATTCGGCGACCTCGACGACGCCCACCGCAGGCTCGTCTGGGTGGCCCTTTCACCGCAGCAAAGGCGGAGGCTGGACTCGCTCGGCTTTGCCCCCGAGGGCATGGTCGTACGCCGCCGCCTGACCCGCAGGCCGACGCGGGAAATGCAGTTGGCCGCCCCACGCATGCCTGCTCTGAGCGAGGTGGCAAGCATTCACATTGAACCAAAAAGGCGCAGCAGATCAATTGCTTAAGCCGCACTCGGATGCGAGCGGGCCCACCCTCGCCCTGCCACCGCCCCATTGAGGGCACGTTCGGCCTCAACAGTCCCGGCTCCTGAATCAGCAGCAAGGATGGGACATGATTTCCACCCCGGCCCATTTCCGAACCGCCCTCGCGGGCCTGGCCATCAGCCTCACCTGGCTGGGCGCGGCACACGCCGCCGCCCCCTATGCGCTCGGCGTTTCCGACAAGCTCACCATCAAGGTCGTGCAGTGGAAGGCCGTCGATTCCACCTTTGAGGAATGGACGGCTCTGGGTGGCGAATATGTCGTCGGGGCCGATGGGAACGTGAACTTTCCAATGGTCGGCCCCACCGAAAGCGCCGGCAAAACCAGCGCCGATCTTGCTGCAGCGCTCGGCAGCGGCCTGCAGCAAGTGCTCGGCCTCGGCTCCGCCCCGACCGTCACCGTCGAAGTATCGGCCTATGGCCCGATCTATGTGTCGGGCGACGTGGGTAGCCCCGGCGAATACCCCTACGCCCCCAATCTGACCGTCGTCAAAGCCCTGGCTCTGGCCGGTGGCGAACGCCGCTCGGCGGAAGCTATCTCCCGGCCAGAACGCGAAATTCTCACAACGTCAGGCGCTCTCGACGTCCTCACCGAGGAGCACCGCCGCTTACTGGTCCGCCGCGCCCGGCTCGATGCAGAACTCAATGGGCTCGAGCAGATCGCCATACCACCCGAGCTCGAAGGCGCCGATGACATCGACGCCCTGCTTGCCGCCGAAGCCGCGATCCTGGCCGCGCACCGCCGGCAGGCCGAGGCCCAGTCATCCTCGCTGACCGATCAGGTGGCGCTGCTCAATCGCCAGATTGAGACCTTCGGCCAGAAGGAAACGGCCACCGATGCGCAATTGGTGACGGCGCAGGAACAGCTCGACAAGATCACCGCGCTCTCCGACGACGGCCTGGCCCTCGCTTCCCGCGTCGCCTCGCTGCAAACCAATGTCTCGGACCTCGAATCCCGCCTGCTCGATACGCAGACCACCACCTTACAGGCGCGGCAGGATATCGCCGCCGCCCAGCGCGAACAGGCGCGGCTCAACGACCAGCGCATTTCCGACCTGACCCTGGAACGCCAGACGGTCGATGGCCAGATCGCAGCGCTGGACCTGAAAATCTCCACGCAACGCGGCCTCGTGCAGGAAGCGGCGCTCTATACCGGCGTCGCCGTGCCGGGCGATTCCGCGCCCACCTATAGCTATTCCATCGTCCGCGATGGCGAGCAGCTCACCGCTGACCTCACCACCCCACTCGAAGCGGGCGATGTCATCGTCGCGCGTCTGGAGCTGGCACAATGATCGCAAAAAACCTCGCCTTTTCGGCGCTCGCTCTGGCCGCGCTCGCCCTACCGGCCCAGGCGCAGGAAGCCGCGTTCCGTGACGAGTTCGACACGCTCGACCTCTCCCGCTGGTATGTTTCGGACGGCTGGAGCAATGGCGGTCACCAGAATTGTACCTGGTCAACCGACCAGGTCAGCGCTGCTGATGGCATGCTGCGCGTCGGCTTTGCGCCCCAGCCCAAGGGGGAGCGCGACAACCGCTGCGGCGAGCTGCAGACGCGCAAGGCCTATGGCTACGGCACCTATGAAGCGCGTCTCAAGACGCCATCCGGCTCGGGCCTCAATGCCAGCTTTTTCACCTATATCGGCCCCCAGCAGGGCAAGCCGCATGACGAAATCGACTTCGAAGTGCTGCTGCGCAATACCGGGCAGGTCGACACCACGACCTTCGTCAATGGCAAGAGTGGTAACGGCAAGGTCGGCAGCGGGCAATCGCACGCCCTGCCGCATGCCTCCGACAGCGACTTCATCACCTATGCCTTCACCTGGGAACTAGGGCGGATCCGCTTCTATCTCGATGGCAAGCTGGTGCGCACCATGGACGATCCAAAGACAATTCCGACCAATCCGCAACGCATGTTCTTCAGCCTTTGGGGCTCGGACACGCTGACTGACTGGATGGGCAGCTTCGCTCCCGTAGCGGCGCCCATCGCCATGGAGGTGGACTGGGTGGCCTTCACCCCCCTCGGGGACGAATGCGCCTTCGACCAATCCATCCTGTGCCAGAAATAACGAGGACTATTGATGAAGCTGATATTCTTTCGCGGCAAGGTGCCGAATTTCGGGGATGAACTGAATCTCCATGTCTGGCCGGCTCTGCTGCCCAAGGGTTTCCTCGACGAGGATGAGAGCGAGCTTTTCGTCGGCATCGGCTCGATCATCGGCGACCATCTGCCGGCCCAATCGCGCAAGTTCGTCATGGGTTCGGGCTATGCAGGTTATATGGGCCTGCCCGATGTGCATGACGGCAGCTGGGATATCCGCTTCGTGCGTGGTCCCAATACGGCCAAGACGCTCAAGATCGATCCGAACCTGTCCATCTGCGACAGCGCCATCCTGCTGCGCGCAATGGAATTGCCCGCGCCCGACAAGAGCGTTGGCGTCGCCTTCATGCCGCATTACGAGAGCCTGGAACGCGGCAACTGGGCCGAGGCCTGCCGCCAGGCGGGCATCACCCTGATCGATGCCACCGACCCGGTCGAAAAGGTGCTGAGCCAGATCCGCGGCGCGCGCCTGCTGATCACCGAGGCCATGCATGGTGCCATCGTCGCCGATGCCCTGCGCACCCCCTGGATCGGCGCACGCCCCATCTATGGCGGCCACCACAAGAAGTGGCTCGATTGGGCCGGCGCGCTCAATCTCGATGTACGGCTCAACACGCTCAAGCCCAGCAGCGTGCTCGAATACTATATCGGCAAGACCGGGCGCGGCGGGGCCCTGGGCAAGGTCGGCCGCTTCAACGCCTCACCCCTCGCCGCCATCCCCAACAGGATCCTCACCGACCTCTCGGCCCGTCACCTCGAAGCCATGGCCCGCATCGAGCCGCAGCTGAGCAGCGACTCGGCGATCCGGCAGGTTACGGAGCGGGCGCAGGACGCCGTGGACAGCTTCGTCCGCAGCCGCGTGGCCGCCGCCTAGTGTGACAGTTTGAGACCTCGTGGTGAGCCTGTCGAACCACGAGGTCTATTGCGAGCCTAGCGCCGCTTGCGGACAAAGCCCACCAGCGTCTCCACTCTGGACCTCCCCAGCACCAAGATCACGGCGCCGTAGCTCAATGCTGCGGCGCCGATTGTCGTCGCCAGCCGCAGCAGGGCATCGGCTTCTGCCAACTGGTGCTGTACCAGCCAACCGCTGGCGCACATCACCACCGTTGCCGCCACCGGCAGCGCGAAGGAAGCGAGATAGGACCAGATCGAAATGCCGAGCAGCCGCACCACCATGTGCAGGGTGGGCATCCACAGCAGCACGTTGAGGATAACCAGCGACAGGGTCAGCGGAAGCACGCCCCAACCGGCAAACAGGAAGATGTAGAGCACTGTCACGGCCTGCTTGCCCAGGATGTAATAGAACCACAGATCGGCCTGCCCCTGGCTGCGGATCAGCGAGGATTGCAGGATGCCGATGGCCGTCAGCAGCCCCAGGACGCAGAAGGCCTGCACCACCGGAACCGCCGAAATCCACGCATCGCCGAAGGCAAACGGGATGAGATCGCCCGCCACCAGCGCGAGGCCCGAAAAGACCGGAAACGCCACCACCGACGAGGCAAACGTGCCCAGCAGATAGGCCTCCCGCAGCTTTCGCGGTTCGCTCTGCATGGAAGACAGCAGCGCGTAGGAGACGAGATTGAGCGCGCCCGACAGCAGGTCGGTGAGAATCTGGAAAATGCGGCGGGCGAAGCTGTAGATGCCGAGCGCCCCCGGCCCCATCAGCGCGCCGATCAGCAACTGATCGACATTGATGGTGGTGATGAAGTGATTGCCGCTGGAAAACAGCCCGAAGGCCCGCAAGTCGCGCAGGGCATCGCGATCAAACTGCAGTCCCGGTAGCCAGCGAGCCCCCACCAGCGCCCCGGCGCAGCTCGCGATCGAGCCAGCCAGCTGCGAAAACGCCAGGGCCCAGAGCCCGAAGCCCGCCCACAACAGGCCCAGGCACACCAAGGCCGTGACCACCGAGGCAATCGTGGTGCGCAGCGCCAGCATGCGGAAGGCCATGGTGCGCACGATCAGCGCATTGGGCACAGCGGCAGCCATATCGAAAATAACCCGCGCGCCGACCAGCGGAATGAGCAGCGCCAGCAGCGGCTGACTGGAAGCGGCGGCGATGAACGGCCCGGACAGGCACAGCACCGCATAAATGGCCAGGGCCGCGCCGAGGCACAGCCAGAATACCGTATCGAGATGGCCCGGGGTGATGCGCTGGCGCTGGATCAGCGCCTCGCGAAACCCTGCCGGGGCCACCGCAGCGCCGATGCTGGCAATGCTGACGGCAAAGGCGACAATGCCGAATTCGGCGGGCGAGAGCACGCGCGACGTCGCGAGAAATACCAGCAGGCCCAAGGCCGCCGGCACGAAGCTGCTGACCAGCGACCACAGCGTACCTTTGATGGCGGCCGAGGCGCGGCCCGTGGTGAGGTGATCGCGCCTTGCATTCATGTCGGTGGTGATGCTCATGCGTGATGCGCTGGCCCCTGCCGGTTGCTCCGCGCCGCGACGAAGCGGTCAAACTCGGGCGTGACCCGCCCCAGCGTGAGGATCAGCACCCCGCGGGCGCGCAGGCGGACCACGTCGAGCGGGCCGACATGCCCGCCCAGCCCCTGCCCGACCAGTGCCTTGCCGACATGGTTGGCCCGCACGCCGATTGGCGCGGCAAAGCGTGGATTGGTGAGAAACCCGGCGCGGGCTTCCCTGCTGCTCTCGCTCCACACCTTCCGCCGCAGCGCCTGCACGGCGCGCTTGAGATCAAGCTCGCGCCGCAGATAGCCCGCTTTGAGTTCGGCATTGCGCGTCGTCTGCTCGGCATTTTCAGCCCAGACGGCCAGCGGCTGCATGGCCACGTAGATAGGTTCGACGATGGAATAGGTGCGCAGATATTCCTGCAACGTCGCTGTGCAGCCATACTGGATTTCGAGCGGCGACACCGCCCGGGCCGACCAGAACAGCCCGCCATTGCTGACCCCGATGCCCGCCAGCAGCGCCAGCCGGAATTCCTCGGGGGCATAGCGCCCCTCAGTGAACAGCTCGTCGAGCACGCCGATGTCGCCGACATGGGCCTCAGGAGTGCCGCTGGCATGCTCGATGACCTGGTTGCGCAGCACGATCTCGACGCCCTCGCGCGCCATCAGCGCGATATTCTCGGCGCAGAAGGTGGGCAAGATAAAGTTGTCGTCCTCCACCACGCAGAAGAACGCCGCGCCATGCGGGTTTTCGGCCGTGAAACAGTGGTCGATATTGCGCGAGGCGAACAGCTGCGGCTTGTTGGCCGTGTAGCGGATGCGCGGGTCAGCCAGTTCGGCCACCACATATTTCGCCGCCTCCGAGGGATCGTCGTCGAACACATCGCAGACCCAGTGCGGCCAGGTCTGGTCGATCATCGATTGGAGTGCCCGGCGCAGCGCCTCCGGGCGCTTATAGGTCGGGGTGCGAAAGTGGACGAGATCGGGCTGTGCCATGGCGCAGGACTCCTGTGATTGAACGCGGCCGCACCGTGGCAGCCGTTTGCTGGCGCAGGGCAATCAGCCCGGCCGCCGCGTAAATGAGGGTTGCAATGCCCAGGATCGAGCGGATGGAGAATTCAAAGAACACCTCCACCTCGATGAAACTGCGCAGGATCATCAGCGCCTGCAACGCGAGCAGCAGCGCATTGGGCGCGCTGGGGCGGGCGATGGTGTAAGCGGCCATCAGGAACGCCCCGCCATACATGATGGCGACCTGCAGCCCCAGGCCGATCAGCCCGATCTCGACGGCATTGGAAATGTAAGTGTTGTGGAAGTTGAACCCGGCGCCCGAGGGCACGTCGAACATGGCCCACAGCTCCTCGGCGGGCGCAAAGCCGGGCACCCAAAACGAGCGATAGCCCAGCCCCTGCAATGGGCGCTCGGCGATATAGCTGAGCCCGGTAGCCCAGAGATCGGTGCGCCCGGTCAGGGTCGCGTCCTTGCCCGAACCCTCGAGGATCTCCGCCAGCAGCGCATCGCCCGTTGTGGCGACGATCAGCGCCAGCGCCGCCCCGGCCAGCGCCAGCATGGCGATCACGAACAGCTTCTGATTGCCGGTGAGACGGGCCGACAGCACCGCCAGCAGCAGGATGGCGAGGCACGGCGCGACCATCATGCTGGCCCCAGCTGATTGTGCCAGCACCAGCAAAGGCGCCGAGGCGACTGCGCCTGCGGCCCCCAAAAGGCGCAGCAGCACGGAGGATTTGCCATCCAGCGCGACAGCGGCGGCAATGAGCGCGAATACGGCCATATGGGCAGCAAAGGCGTTCTTGCTGCCGAACACCCCAAGCCAGGCGCCACCCGTGCCGGTGCGCCCGAACAGGATGCTGGCGATGACGCCGATGCCATAGACGATGAACATCAGGCGCATCAGCGAAGCCGTCGATAGCCGCCCCGTGATGACGATGGCGACGACCACCGTGAACATCAGCTGCACGCCATAGCGCAGCGAATTGGACGGATATTGCGACCACAACACCGTCAACAGGCAGAAGGCCGGCAATAGCAGCACGAACCACCAGCGCCGCAGACTGTCGATGCTGGCGGGGATATTGCTGACAATCAGCAGTCCCCCGCAGCCGAGAAAGGTCAGCGCTGCGAGCGGCCCGAGCATGGCGTTCATCACCAAAGCGGCGAATGCGCCAAAGGTCAGCAGGTAGGCGAAATTGATAGTCACGCGCGACGGCAATGCGGTCATAGGACCTCCCGCACGCGCGCTTCGAACTGTACTTCCGGGATGAAACCGGCGGCGTAGCGCCCCGCATCATCCATGGCGATGCACCGGGCACCCGCGTGGCTGGCCAGATCAAGCCAGACCTCACGCGGACGCGGCGCGGACCAGTCGACAAGGTGAGATGGCACATAGGCTGGAACGGCCCGGCCCGCATGTGCCCCCTGCCCGCCCAGCACGATCCGCTCTGCGCCAGCCATTGGAACGGGCGCAACAGTGCGACGCTGACGCCCCTCCATGAACGAGGTCCACAGCCGGTGCAGATGCGAGGGGCGGCGCGCCAGAAACCCCAGCGAGGCCAGCAAACGCCGCTGCTTGATGGCAGCAACGAGCTCTTCATAAGACAGTCCCTCGCGCAGCACCGCGAGCCGCCGGGCGAAGGCGGCCAATAGCTCGCTCGGCAGACCCTCATAGCCTGAAACAAGAGCCTGCTGCTGCTCGATCATGGCGCGCACATCGCGGCTCGAAAGCCGGTGCGAGATCGAGGCGGAGTGCCGCCGGTAGAGGTAAAACGGCTCGGGCACGACCACCATGGCCGCCCCGCCGAGCAACAGCCGCAGCACGAAATCATAGTCTTCCCCGATGCGCAGCGCCTCGTCGTATCGCTGGCGCTTGAGGCACTCGGCCCGGATCATCGGCTTGAGATAGCCAAGCGCCGGCGAGCCATCGATACCAGCCATCACCCAGCGCATGGGCGAAACCGCAAAGCAGCTCGCTGCGTCGGTGCCCAGCATCAATCTGGGCGCACTGCCATCCTCATGAAACAGCAGCAAGTCGTCGGCGACGATATCGGCATCCCTCCGCGCCGCGAGCGCCAACAGCCGCTCGAAGCGCTCGGGATGGATGATGTCGTCGGAATCCACCACTGCGATCCAGCGTCCGCGCGCCACCTCCAATGCGCGGTTGCGGCAATGGGCGGGTCCCCGATTGGTCTTGCCTTCGATCAGCACGATGCGCGGATCGGCCTTCGCCATGGCCCGCACATGAGCCACGCTGTCATCCCCCGAGGCATCGTCGCTGACGATGACTTCGAGGTCGGCCATGGTCTGGCCCAGCACAGAGGCAAGGGCCGGAACAATCCTGTCACCAGCCTCAAAATTGGCCATCACGACGGAGACCAGGGGCCCGTCGCGAAACTGCTTCTCGGAATAAGCCATATTAGCCCGCCTGGTGCGGCATCGCCTCAGGCTGAACGGGATCGAGCTGCGCCAGCAGCCCCTCAAGCCGCACGATCTGCGCATCGAGATCGGCGATCCGCTGGCGGGCGCGCGACGCATTCTGCCCCGCAGACCCGATGGCCGCTTCATCGGCCTGGTCGCGGCGGCCATACTCCCCCGAATTGTCCATCAGGGTGGCGGCGCGGGCATAGTAGAAATCCAGCCGCTGGCTCAAGCCGTCCCGTTCACGGATTGCATCGGCCAGCGCCATGGAAATGGCATTGCGGACCGTTCCGAAACGGGCCTCGTCGGTATCGGCATCGCGGCTGGCATTGCGGGTACGGAAGGCACGCGGGCGAAGGGAAATCAGCGACATTTGCTTGCTCCTTATCGGCTGCCGGTTCGCAGGACGACGACCTTGACGGTCTTGATCAGGATCACGAGGTCGCCGAAAAACGACCATTCGCGCACATAGCGGCTGTCGAGCTGGACGCGCTGGTCATAGTCGACGTCGCTGCGGCCGCTGACCTGCCAGAGGCCGGTAATGCCCGGGCGAACGGCGGCGTAATGGTCGATGGCCTCGGCATAGCGCACCACCTCGTCCTGCACGATTGGACGGGGCCCAACCAGGCTCATATCGCCCCGGATCACGTTGATCAGCTGGGGCAGTTCATCAAGGCTCGTGACGCGCAGGAACCGGCCCAGCCGGGTGATGCGCGGGTCGTCGCGCAGTTTTTGCGTTGCTTCCCACTCGGCGCGCGCCTGCGGGAAGAGTTCGAGATGCCGACGCAGGGCTTCCTGGGAATTGACCACCATGGAGCGGAATTTGAGGCACCGGAAACGCTTGCCGTTCTGCCCGATGCGCTCATGGGAAAACAGGATTGGTCCGCGGTCGGTTGAGAACATCAGGACCGCGATGAAGAACATGGTCGGCAGGGCAAAGGCCAGGATGCCCACCGCCGCGACCACGTCAAAGGCCCGCTTGGCGCCGATGCCACGCGGGGTGACGGCCTTGGCAAGCCCGTCCGATGAATCGGCATCCGCATTTGTGATCGACATGATTGTACTCGCTTAGTTGAAGGCTGAAACGAGCGGCGCCAGATCTCAGCGGACATGAAGGATCGCTCGCGCAGACGCTGTGGCCTGCGCGGGACCAATGCCCGCTGAACATCAGATTGGACCCGGCCGATGCCGGATGCGCCGCACGTGATGGAACTGCGCCCGTGGCCGGACTGCGTGTTGCCATCACCGGGAGGCAAACATGATCGGAAATGCGTGGCAACGCCGGGCGCGCATGGCTGCGATGCGCCCCTCTGTCATAAATTCACCCAAAAGCGTCGACGCAATATCAGCGCAAATCAGGGCGAAAGAAGAACGCCCCCGGCAATCAGGGTGATGAAAAGTCTATCTTTTCGGCTGTTCTATGCGGTGCGGCCAGCGCAAGTATCGCTCGGCCCGCCCCAAGAGGTCACCAATTGAACAGGAATGCGATGCCGTTCCAGAGCAGGTAGATGCCCACCCATGCCAGCGCCATCACTCCGATGGCGACAAGGCCCCAGGGCCAGGGAAACGTCGCGCGATCCTGCACCGGCTGGGAGGCCGTCAACGGCACCTTTTGCGCCTGACCATCTTCGGGTCCAACTGGCTTCACGAAACCCTCCCATAGGAGCCGAGACCGGCTTCTGGCAGCAAGTCCAGCAAGGTTGGGGCAGCCAACCTCCGCAGGGGCGCGTTCTGCACCCAAATGCTCACTAGCACCGTGCGGTAAATACAACCCTCACGCCCCGCGGGAAATAGGCCCGCCGATCACGTCTGCGTTGAACCCGGCGCATCGCGGGAGTCATCCCGGAACACCAAAACAGCGGGCCGTTCTATTTCGCCCTCGGACAAACCCGTCGGCTTTTGCTTGGCTGATCTTGGTATCATTTGAAAGCAAATGTGTCACACAACCGACATTATGGCAAAAACCAGACAAATCATCCTGAATTTTGGCAGATGCGCTCAACAGCATATCTGCAATCGAGCCATGCAACGCTTCGCGTAATTTCGGGTAGATCGACCCGTTACACCATGATCCACTCCGCTCGCCTTACATCTAATAAGGAGAGTTATGTGCTCAAACCTGTAAGAACCGCCGTTTTTCCTGTCGCAGGATTGGGAACGCGATTCCTGCCCGCGACCAAGGCCATGCCAAAAGAGATGCTGACCGTGGTCGACCGGCCGCTGATTCAGTATGCGGTCGACGAGGCCCGCGAAGCCGGCATCACCCATTTCGTCTTCGTGACCGGCCGCAACAAGGGCGTCATCGAGGACCATTTCGACCGCCAGTTCGAGCTGGAAGCCACGCTCGAAGCGCGCGGCAAGACCGGCATCCTGCGCGACCTGCAGCAGGATCTGCCCTCGGCGGGCCGCACCAGCTTCACCCGCCAGCAGGAACCCCTGGGGCTCGGCCACGCCGTATGGTGCGCACGCGATATCGTCGGCAACGAACCCTTCGCCCTGCTGCTGCCCGACATGCTGTTCAAGGCGCGCCGCGGCGTGCTCAAGCAGATGATGGAAACCTACGAAAAGACCGGCGGCAACGTCATCGCCGTCGAAGAAGTGCCGATGGCCGAGGTTTCGTCCTATGGCGTCGTCGGGCGTGGCCCGGGTGACGCCAACAGCTTCCGCATCAATGGCATGGTCGAAAAGCCCAAGGTGGCCGAGGCGCCGTCCAACCTCATCATTTCGGGCCGCTACATCCTCCAGCCGGAGGTGTTTGGCCTGCTGGCCGATCAGCCGCGCGGCGCAGGCGGCGAAATCCAACTGACCGACGCGATGCAGACCCTGATGCGCCAGCAGGACTTTACCGGCGTCAAATATGAAGGCCAGTCCTTCGACTGCGGCTCCAAGGTCGGGTTCCTGACTGCCAATGTCGCCTATGCGCTCGATCGCGACGACATCGGCGATGACTTCCTGGCAGCTCTCGCCAAGATCGGACTGCACAATGCCCTGATGGAAGGCTTCAAGATCGCCGCTGAATAAACAAAGAAAAACGGCGCCCTATCGGGGCGCCGTTTCCACCTGCCTGCTTGCCCGCCTCTCGGCACTATGGGCAAACCGCTCCAATCCCCCCACATCGGTAAACCTCGGCAGCGCGCCCAGATCGACCTTGTTGAGCACCACGCCGACAATGTAGTCGGCCAGCCCCGGCTCGCGCTCCAGCAGTCCGCTGATCAGGCGGCGCGGGGTCTTGCCCCATTCGGTGACCAGCACATTGCCATCGGTCATCGGCAGCACCGCGAGCGCGTCGATCACAAGGCCCAGGGCCGGCAGATCGAGGATCACGTAGTCGAACTGGCCGCGGGCTTCAGCCAGCACCTTTTGCATGGTCAGGCCCGACAGGTCGCCACCGCCGGCCTCCGGTGCAAGCGCCGAGAGACTGACAATTCCGGTTTCCGCATCGGTCACCGCCGCGCTGCGCCAGTCGCCGGTCGGAGTTCGCGCCGGAATGGCGGCAAACCCCTCGTCGGCATTGACCACCAAAACCCGCGAACCGCCGGCAGCCAGCATTTCGGAGAAAGCGGTGGCAAAGGTCGTCTTGCCCTCCTCTGGCAGGGCCGAGAGCACGCCGAGCACCACCGTGCCGCGCTTGGCCTCATGCTGCATCACCAGGCGCGTCGCTTTGAGCGTCTCCATCAGCGGACCGCCCCGGCGGCGGCCACCACCCGCCATCATGGCGCGGATGGCCCGGCGCTGAACCTCGCCGCTCGCCGCCGCGTCCAGCTTGAACCGCGGCACATAGCCGAGAAAGCGCAGGCCAAGCTGGCGCCGCACCTGCGACCCCACGCGGAAACCGCGCTCGCGCAGCTCATTGAGCGCGCCGAGCACCACACCAATAAAGCCGCCCGCAATCAGCGCTGCCGCAAGAATGATCGTCGTCTTGGGGCTCGAGGGACGCTCGGGCAGCAAGGCGTCGGTGACGATGCGAATAGAGGGGATGGGGAAGCTCTGCAGCTGCACCGATTCCTCGTAGCGGACGAGGTAGCTGTTATAGAGCGAGCGCAGGGCATCGGATCGCTGCTGCAATTCGTTGAGGCGCACCTGTTCCTGGCTGATCGAGCCAGCACTCTGCCCCTCGGCGTCAATGTCCCGGCGCAGGCCCGCCTCCTGCTGCGTCGCGATGGCGAGCTGGGTGCGATATTGTTCGTCCAGATTCTTCAGCAGCGCAAAGATGCGGCTGTCGAGCGCCGCCTTTTCGGCCGCCAGCGTCGAAAGCTGCGGATGGCTCTCGCCGAAATTGTCGCGCACTTCTGCGATGCGGCTGGAAAGGCTGGCCGATTGCGTCCGCAGCGCAGCAATATCGGCCGGATCGGTCTGCGTGCCGCTCAACAGCGATACATAGCTCGCCGCCGATTGCGGGCCCGAAGCCACCACAGCCTGCAGCTGTTCAGACAACGCCCGCAGGCGCGCCGTTTCGGCCTGCGCCGTCGCCAGCTGGTTGGAAAGGCTTTCGATACGCTGGGTGGTGAGCTTGCTGTCCTGCCCAACCGAGAGCCCGGTCTGCTTGCGATATTCCTCGATGGCGAGGCTCGCATTGCGCTGGCTTTCCCCGATTTCCGCCAGGCGCTGCTCCAGCCAGTCGGCCGCCGCGCTGGTCACGTCGAGTTCGGCATTGAGCTGATCCTGCAGCAAAGCATCGGCGTAGGCTTTGGCAATGCGCTGCGCCAGATCGGGCGTCGCCGCCTCGTAACCCACGCGGATGATGGAGCTGCGCCCCATCCTGTCCACCTGCACATTGGCGCGCAGCATGCCAACCACCTGATCAAGGCTTGCCTCGAGCGATTCCGGCCGGTCGGCCCCCATGAAGGGCACAAGGCCGCGCACCCGCTGGGTGAACGAAGGGGGCGGATTGAGGAATTCCTGATCAGTCATCAGGTTTTCGGCGATCGCCACGGCGGTTGCCACGCGGCTGGAGCGCAGCACTTCGATCTGGTTGAGCACCTGCGTTTCCAGCTCGGCGGTGCTGGTCGACGGCGCGGTGGCACCCGCCGCCATTTCCAGGTTGCGATCAAGCAGCACCTGCCCGGCCGAGAGATAGCTGCGCGGCGCCAGCGTCAGGTAAAACGCGGCCAGCAGAACCATCACGGCGATGCTGCCGCCGATCACCCAGGCTTGCCGCCGCAGCAGCGAGACAATGCGATCGAGGTCGATCGTCTTGAGATCGGATGGCTGGGGCGCCTGCGTTTCAGGATAGCTGGTCTTGTCAAGCATAGGTGTACTCCGCCACTTGGGTCGGGAAGAAAAGGAAGGTGCTCACGAAGGGCTCGAGTGCCCATAGTGAACGGCCTGGCGCACCCCCAGCATTCCCCCCGCCACCCCCACATGCAGCACGGCGCGTAGCCAGTTCCGGCGCCGCCGGACCGGTGAAAAGGCGGTGAGCGCGGTCATGGCGCCGCAATAGCTGATCTTGGCCGCAACGACGGCGAGCGCCTTGGCGCCGGCATTGTCCTGCAGCATGCCGTGGGTTTGCCCGAAGCGCAGGCGCCGCCGCACCAGCCACGCCATCGTCGCGCGATTGGCGGGCACCGGGTCTTCCACCACCGCCTCGGGGGCATAATCGATGGTCCCGCGCAGCCCCGACAATTGATAGAAAAATGCCGTATCCTCGCCGCCCGATTGGCCCAGGGCCACATCGAAACGCAGGCCACGATAGGGCGCGCTCCAGCGGATCAGCACATTACAGGTATAGCCGGTGCGGATCACCCCGCCGACGAAGACCGGATAGGTCGAGTGAAAGTCGCCTTCCACCATCCAGCGTGGCGCCTCCGGGCCATAGACAGCCAGCGCCGGACCCAGCACCGCCGCCGCGCCGGTAGCCTCGGCCCGAGCCATCAGGGCGGCGATCCAGCCGGTGGACACCACCTCGTCGTCATCAATGAAAGCCACGAAATCGGCCTCGGCGCGGTCGAGGCAGGCATTGCGGGCAATGCAGATATTGGCCGCTGGCGCATGGAGATATGTCACCGGCAGGCCAAGCTCAGCGCGCAATTCCTCGACCAGCGCCCGCGCCGTGGGCTCATGATCATTGTCCGCGATGATGATGCGCAGCTGATGCCCGCCGCTATCGGCGCGTGCCACGGAACGCATCGTCTCCGCCAGATGCGGGCGGCGGAATGTGCAGATGCAGATATCGACGCTGGCCATCACACGGCCTCCCGCTTGAACGGCCGTTGCGCCACATGCATCCAGAACCCCGACGACCAGGCAAAATGCATGATCATCGCCGCCAGCCCCACCAACGGCGACAGCGCCATCGGCATTCCATATTCCGGGTAGTGCTTTTTGGCCGCGTGCACACCAAGGGCGATACAGGCGACGCCCCACAGCGCCAGCGGCAGCAGAAAACCCCAATGCCAGATCGACAGAGCAGCCAGCAGCACCACCGGCAGGATGGCAAGCGGCGCCAGCTGGCGCAGCCGCGGCCGCATCCGGTGCTTGAGAATGTTGCGCGCCCTGCCCCCGCCATAGCCGAAATACTGCCGGAACAGGCCCGAGGCGGTCGAGCGCGGATAATAGGTCATCGTCGTCCGGTCGGTCAGCCAGATGCCGTGCCCCGCCTGCCGCAGGCGATAATCGAGCTCCGCATCCTCGTTCACCCGGAAGCTCGGATCGTAGCCGCCTACGCTGCGGAACGCGTCCACCCGCATCAGGGCATGGTGGCCATGATCCACCGGCCCGCTGATCTTGCCGGTTCGGTGGGCCGAGCCGCCGGTGCCGATCGCCGAATTCTGCGCTGTCGCAACCGCACGCTGAAACGGTGCTGTGCCCACAGTAGTCATCGGCACGACAACGCTCGCTACGCCCCGCATTTCCGCCTCGGCAACCAGCGCCCGGCAATAGTCGGAGGGATAAGCGCCATGCGCGTCGATGCGGATCAGATAGTCCGCGCCATCGCCAAACTGCTCCACCGCCAGATTGATCGCGGCACTCTGGATGCGGCGCGGATTGTGAATCAGCACCACGCGCGGCGCGGCCAGCGCGCGCTGGGCCACGATATCCACCGTGCCATCGGAACTCCCGCCATCGGCGACGACAATCTGCGCATCGAGCGCCTCCGCCTCGATCAGCAGGCCATCGAGCAGATCCCCGATATGGCGCGCCTCGTTGAGCGTGGGGACGACGATGATCGTGCGCGCGCTCATTCCGCCGCCTCCAGCAGCGGCATGGGCGTTCGCTGCCCGCTGAGCTGCGCCACCAGGTCTGTGCATTCCTGCGCGTCACACCGGAACCGCCGGGCATCCTGCATGGCCACTACGCTGGCCAGCTGCCGTAGCCGCTCCGGCGTCATGCCCTCAAACAGCGCGAGCAAAGTCTCCCGCGCAATATCGGGCACGACCACGCCGATGCCGAGCCGCTCGATGAAACCGGCGGTTTCCGTGCCCGCCAGCGCAATCGGAATCGCCCCATTGAGGCATCCCTCATAGAGCCGGTTGGGCAGAAGCCAACTTGAATTGAGCCCCTCCTCGAAGAAATCCATGGCCCAGACGAAGTGCACGCCGCCATAGATCGACGGCAGGTCATCCGGATAAGCGAAGGTGCTCGCATAGTTGAGGTGCGGCGACCTCGTGGTCACCGCGTGAAAATCGTCGAACTCGGTCAGGGCCGGCCGCCCCGCCAGCCTCACCTCCACCCGTCCGTCAAGGTGGCGCGACAGGGCATCGAGCGCCGCCAGCGACTTGGCGCAGCGCAGTGCCCCAAACCACCCGACTCGGATGGGACCGAAATCGTGCCGCAGAGCCGGATTGCCGCCCAGCGCCGTCAGCCCCGGCGCAAAAACCTTGTTCTCGACCAGCAGCGAAGGCGGCGCCCCATGCAGATCAAAATGGTTGCGCAGGAAGGCCGGTGAGCTGGTGATCAGCAGGTCCGCCTCGCGCATCAGCCGCTGCTCGACCGTGCGCATCGCCTGGCCCACCGCATCCTGCCGAAGCATCAGCCGGTGCAGGTCAAGACACTCGTAGACCAGCCGTGGCGCCTTGCCCCAAAGACCGCGCAGGCGATTGGCTACCCCCAGCATTTCGAGATTGCGCGCCACGATGACGTCTGGCCGGCGCAGCGGCCGCGACCAAACCGGCGCCCGCCAGGCCGCACCCAGCGTCGCCGAAAGACGCTGCATCATGCGGCCGTCATGGGTGATGTCGATCTCGACCACCGTATCGGCGGAAAGCGCCGGCAACGGCGCATCGCCGCGCCTAAACCCGGCAACATCGACCTCGGCGCCACCGGCCTGGAACATGGCCACGCGCCGCGCCACGGCCGGGTCCGCAAGGTTGTGGACGAGGTACAATATTCTCGACAAATAAGCGTCTCCTGTCCCCCGGGGCACCTGGCCCGTCTGGGGCGCCGCCGCGCGGCGGCACTGCATTCGTCCGCCCACAGCCAAGCGCTGCACGCTCGCGCAAGGCGAGACGGCGGAAATGAACGGCAAGTTGAAAACGCATGGCCGGAGGGGTCAACGCGGCCTGGAGTGACACAGTGATGCGCCAAGCGCATGCCACGAAACAGCCCCATTCCGGCAGGGACGACGGCAGCTCGCACCCGATGGCACCACTGATGGCAGTATCGGCTCAGTGATAAGATTCAATCCGTCCAGCATTTCTCGGACCGAGACAGGCGATCACGGCTGTTTACCTGTATAGTAGCGTGGGTACTCAGTAAGGATCCATGCGCCCAATCATCAACCCCTCCATCCCCTGGCTGTTATGCCAAGGGCTGGGGAATGGGGTTAGGCAGCAGCTTCGAAGGCGATGAGCTTGGTCAGAAAGCGATTGGCCAGAATGCCCTGCCACCCTCGCCCACGGCATTGCCGTCCACCTTCGGGAAATAAGTGCCGTCCTTGGTGAAGTCGCCGCCGCTGAGCTTCTGAACTGATGCACGAGCTTTCATGCTGTCTCTCTAATGCAAAAGCCCCACCGGTTAGGGAGGGGCTTGAGGTCGTGAACTCGTATCGACGGAAGCTGGTGTGCCTGCGCCTCAGTTGGCGTTAGCCGCCATCTCTTCAAAATAGGCGGTTGCCTCTTCGCGGCTGATAGAACCGTTGCCGTCAGCGTCATGTCGATCGAACAGATCGTCCACCATCACAGCCGCCGGGTAATTCCAAGGGTTATTGATATTGGTCTTGGACGGCCCCGCATATGCGAACCCCACCATTGCGACGGCCAAAGTTGCCACCAACAGTGTCTTTGATTTCATCGAGTACCCTCCTAGCCTCAATATAAGGCCGATCAGGACTACTCGTTGTTTTGACGTTGATGGTCAAGCGCCCTTGCCAGATCTGCAATGCAGGGGCGCACTACCTGGATACGAAAAGCCACAGTGCCACTAACACGATGGCCTGAACTATTTTGCACTTATTGGTGCAATTTCTCCTGCAAGACGCGCGCTCATTCCGTGTCCTCAAGGAACGTCCCGCCCCGGGCCATTGTCCCGATGAATGATGGGCTACGGGCTACACTTTCGGCGGCAGAGAATGCCGCCATGACCGACAATGTGATTGAGTAGCTGGCCAGCCGGTTGCCAGGCTGCGCACCGGCTTCACAGCAGCGGTGACGGCAGCAGGCCTGAAAGGCGTCACACCGCACGTTCTTCGGCATACGGCGGCGGTGCATTTAGTGGCGGCCGGCGTGTCGATGCAGAAGGTCCCTCAGTATCTCGGGCACAGCTCAACGGCTGTCACGGAGCGGGTTTATGGAAGATTCGCGCCCGACCATCTCAAGCACGAGGCCGAAATACTCGACTTCACAAAGCCTGCGCGTGCGGTATCTTACGTTCGACTGACGTATGAACCGTCCGCACATTTTGATACAATGTAAGCGAAATCAAAGGAATAGATGGTGGGCCCAGCAGGACTCGAACCTGCAACCAGACCGTTATGAGCGGTCGGCTCTAACCATTGAGCTATAGGCCCCCATAGGCCTATTAGCAGGGTGACGCGGGCTGGCAAGAGGGAAGTGTTGGGGACACCCGGCAGGCCGCTCCGGATTGTCACGTCATGCCTCTAAGCAACAGCATTGTGCGCCTTGCGATTTTTGTTCGGAACTCGCCCGAGTTATTGTACAAGTCGCCGACGACGATAGGGGCACCGCTATGCGCGAAGGCGATATCATCAACGGTCTGGTCAAGGGGCTCTCGGTCATCGAGTGCTTCGATGAAGAACATGCCAGCCAGTCCATCACCGATGTCGCCAACCGGACCGGCCTGGAGCGCGCCACCGCACGCCGGTGCCTGCTCACGCTCGTCCATCTCGGCTACGCCTCCTATGACGGCAAGTTCTTCCGCCTCACCCCGCGCGTGCTCAATCTGGGCCACTCCTATCTTGCCGCCACGCCCCTGCCGCGGCTGATCCAGCCGTTTCTCGAAGAGCTCTCCAGCCAGATCAACGAAAGCTCGTCGGCCGCCGTGCTCGACAATACCGAGATCCTCTACATTGCCCGCGCCTCCTATCGCCGGGTGATGTCGATCAATCTCGGCGCAGGCGCGCGCCTGCCGGCTTATTGCACCTCGATGGGGCGCATCTTGCTCGCTGCCATGCCACCGGCCAAGGCGCTCGACGTGCTCAACCGCTCCGAGCTGATCGCCTATACGACGCGCACCAAGGCCGACCTGCCCTCGATCACCACCGAGCTGGCCGTCGTTGCCGCGCAGGGCTTTGCCGTGATCGACGAAGAGCTGGAACTCGGCCTTTGTTCCATCGCGGTGCCCCTGTTCAACGCGCAGGGCCAGACCGTCGCCGCGCTCAATATCGGGGCCCAGTCGGCCCGCGCGTCGACCTCGCAGATGATCGCCAATTTCCTGCCTTTGATGCGCAAGGTTCAGGCCGAAGTGCGCCCCCTGCTGCGCTAGTCCGAGTCTGCATTTTGTCTTTCGCCAGTGTCACATTGGCGGGCGCCCGGCGCTGCGCAAGATTCGTCACCAAACAAAATACTTGATTAGTTTCAGCGCCTTAACGCGTCACAAACGCGTCATGAAACCGCAATAAAACTGTCGCGCCGCCTCCCTATTGTCTGCGACGTCAAAGGGCGGTGCCGGGGATTGAACCACCGGATCAGCCAGCCAGGTTTGAAACGAATTCCAAAAGGGAAATCCCCATGAAAAACGCTCTTTTCGCCAGCGCCGCAGTGATCGCGCTTATTGCCGGTGCCGCTCCGGCCATGGCCCAGTCGCGCGACACCATCCAGATCGCCGGCTCCTCGACCGTCCTGCCCTTCGCCTCGATCGTGGCTGAAGAATTCGGCGCTGCCTTCCCAGAGTTCAAGACTCCGGTCGTTGGCTCGGGCGGCACGGGCGGTGGCCTGAAGCAGTTCTGCGCCGGTGTTGGCGACAACACCATCGACATCGCCAATGCCTCGCGCGCCATCAAGGACAGCGAGCTTGAGGCCTGCCACGCCGCTGGCGTGACCGATATCCGCGAAATCCAGTTCGGCTTCGACGGCATCGTGTTTGCCTCGTCCGCTTCCAAGGCCGATTTCGCGCTCAACCCGCTCTTCGTCTACAAGGCCATCGCGGCCAACGTCGTCGTTGATGGCGCCCTCGTGCCGAACCCCTACACCAACTGGAACCAGATCGACGCGTCGCTCCCCGACCAGCCGATCGCCCTGGCCATTCCGGGCTCCAACCACGGCACCCGTGAAGTCTTCCAGGAGAAGGTCGTCACCGCTGGTTGCGAAGAAGCCGGCCTGCCTGCCGATGCTCCGGAAGATGCCTGCACCGCGCTCCGCCAGGACGTCGTGATCGAGATCGCCGGTGACTACACCGAGACCCTGGCTCGCCTGACTTCCAACCCCGACACCGTCGGCGTCTTCGGTCTGTCGTTCTACGAGCAGAACAAGGACACCCTCAAGGTTGCCACCATCGACGGCGTCGTCCCCTCGCTGGAAACCGTTGCTGCCGGTGAATACCCCGTCAGCCGCCCGCTGTTCTTCTACGTCAAGGGCCAGCACATCGGCGTCGTTCCGGGCCTCAATGAATATGTCCAGTTCTTCCTCTCGGAAGGCATGTCGGGCAATGGCGGCACCCTCGAAGCCGCTGGCCTGATCCCCCAGCCAGCCGAAAAGACCGCTGAAGTGGTCGCCGCCTTCGAAGCCGGCACCTCCAAGTAAGACCAATCGGGACCGCGCCAAGGCGCGGTCCCAACTCCTTCCAACAGGGCAGAGCAGAAGCCAATGAATGCCTTCATGATTGCCATTATGCTGCTTGTCCTGCTCGGGCTCGCCTTTCAGTCGGGCTGGTCGCGCAGCCGGAACCTGGCCACCGCTAACGGCGTCAAGGTTCATTCGCGCCCGCAATACCATGGCTCGCTGGTCGCCATCTGGACCATGCTCCCCGCCTTCGCCATCCTGGCGATCTGGGGTTATTTCAGCCCCACCGTCATCCGCGATTTCACCATCGCCCAGATCCCGGCCGATGTCCTGACCGGCCTTGATCCGATCGGGCTCAACACGGCCATCCAGCGCCTGCAGTCGATTGCCTCGGGCTTTGGCGTCACCGGCGACCTCGCCCCCTACGAACAGGCCGGCGGCGAAAGCCTGCGCTCCTTCCAGTTCATGACCTCGCTGATTGCGGCCCTCGTGGCGCTGGGCGCTGGCCTTGCCGCGCTGTTCTATGCCCGCAACCGCATCACCGCCCGCCTGCGCGCCCGCAACAGCGTCGAGCGCTTCATCAACCTGGCGCTGCTCGCCTGCTCGGCCGTCGCGATCCTGACCACTCTGGGCATCGTGGCATCGCTGCTCACCGAGGCCATCCGCTTCTTCAGCTTCATCAGCCCCGCCGACTTCTTCTTCGGCACGGTCTGGAACCCCAAATTCTCGTCCACCGTGGCAGGCGACTATGGCCAGTATGGCCTGCTGCCTCTGCTCACCGGCACGCTGATGGTCGCCGGCATCGCCATGCTGGTCGCCGTGCCGGTTGGCCTGATGGCCGCGATCTATCTCAGCCAGTATGCCCCGCGCAAAGTGCGTGCCGTGGTCAAGCCGGTGATCGAAATCCTCGCCGGCATCCCCACCATCGTCTACGGCTTCTTCGCCCTGGTGACGGTTGGCCCCTTCCTGCGCGACGCCGGTGCGGCCATCGGCGTGAGCATCAGCGCCACCAGTGCGCTCACCGCCGGCATCGTCATGGGGATCATGATCATCCCCTTCATTTCCTCGCTCAGCGACGACATCCTCAATCAGGTCCCCAAGACCCTGCGCGATGGCGCCTATGGCCTGGGCGCCACCCAGTCCGAAACCATCAAGGATGTGCTGCTGCCTGCGGCTCTCCCCGGCATTGTCGGCGCCTTCCTCCTGGCGGTCAGCCGCGCCATTGGCGAAACCATGATCGTGGTGCTCGCCGCCGGTAACAGCCCGGTCCTGCGCGGCACCCCGCTCGAGCCGATCTCCACCATCACCGTTTCCATCGTCAACCAGCTCACCGGCGACACCGATTTCGCCGGCCCCCAGTCGCTGGTCGGCTTCGCGCTGGGCCTGACGCTATTCGTCATGACGCTCGCGCTCAATATCGTTGCCCTCTACATCGTCCGCCGCTTCCGGGAGCAGTACGAATAATGACCGACATTCTCCCGACCCGCGCCGCCTCGGCCGAACGCACCAAGCGCATTCGCGCCAGCCTGCGCCGCCGCCACCTCACCGAATATATCTTCCGCGGTCTGGGCATTGGCGCCATCGTCCTGGCGCTGGGCTTTGTTGCGCTGCTGTTCACCGACGTGCTTGGAAAAGGCCTCCCGGCCTTCACCCAGTCCAATCTGCACCTGTCGGTCACCTATGATCCCGAGCTGATCGGGGTCGATCCGGCGCCGGTGCGCGCCGAAGGCCAGTCCGACGCGGCCTACCGCGCCGCCAGCCTCAAGTGGCAGCGCGACGTCGCCATGCTCAACTGGAACAAGGTGGTCGAGGCCTCCCTGCGCCAGGCCATGCCGGCCGGCTTCGAGATCGACAGCAAGCAACTGCTCTCCATCGTCGAAACCAATGCCCGGCACCAGATCCGCGATATCTTCGTCGCCGACCCGAGCCTGCTCGGCAAGACCGTCGAGGTTGACGTGCTCGCCTCGGCCAATGCCGACAACTGGATCAAGGGCAATATCGACCGCTCGCTCGGCGACGCCCAGCAGCAGCTGTCGGCCCCTGCCCGTACCCTCATCGACGCTCTCGTCGAAAACGGCACCATTTCCTCGGGCTTTGCCTGGTCGATCTTCACCAATGTCGATAGCCGCGCTGCGCCCGCTTCTGCCGGTCTGGCCGGTGCCTTCATGGGCACGCTCTACATGATGCTGGTGGTGATCATCCTCGCCGTTCCGATCGGGGTAGCCTCAGCCATCTATCTCGAAGAGTTCGCGCCCAAGTCGCGCCTCACCGATCTCATCGAGGTCAATATCAACAACCTCGCCGCGGTGCCCTCCATCGTCTTCGGCCTGCTCGGCGCGGCTGTGTTCATCAACTACCTGCACTTGCCCCTGTCGGCCCCGCTGGTCGGCGGTCTGGTGCTGACGCTGATGACCCTGCCCACCATCATCATCGCCACCCGCGGCGCACTGCAAGGCGTGTCCCCGGCGCTGCGCCAGGCGGCCCTTGGCATGGGCGCCTCGCGCACCCAGATGGTGTTCCACCACGTGCTGCCGGTTACCTTCCCGTCCATCCTCACCGCCACCATCATCGGCGTGGCGCAGGCCATGGGCGAAACGGCACCGCTCCTGCTCATCGGCATGAACGCCTTCGTCGCCTCGGTCCCGGCCACCCCGCTCGATCAGGCGACCGCCCTGCCCGTCCAGATCTTCCTCTGGCAGGGCAATGAAAACCGCAATTTCTTCGAGGCCCGCACCTCCGCCGCCATCATCGTGCTGCTGGGCTTCATGATCCTGCTCAACGCCATCGCAATCTTCCTGCGGACGCGCCTCGAAAAGCGCGCATAGAAGGACTTAGCCAAAATGGATATGCTCGCCGGCAAGGTTAAGATGACCCAGCAAAGCGTGAACACCGCAATGAACCCCACCGACGCCCTCGAGCGCCCGATCCGCCTGTCCACCCGCGACGTCACCGTTCACTACGGCACCAAGCAGGCCCTGCACGGCATTTCGATCGATATCCCCGACCGCGCGGTGACCTCGTTCATCGGCCCGTCGGGCTGCGGCAAGTCCACGTTCCTGCGCTGCATCAACCGCATGAACGACACCATCGAGGGCGCCCGCGTCGGCGGCACCATCAAGCTCGATGGCGAGGACATCTACGATCCCAACCTGGACGTGGTGGAACTGCGCGCCCGCATCGGCATGGTGTTCCAGAAGCCCAATCCCTTCCCCAAGTCGATCTACGATAACGTCGCCTATGGCCCCAAGATCCACGGCCTGGCACGCTCCAAGACCGACCTCGACGAGATCGTCGTCTCCTCGCTCCGCAAGGCGGGCCTGTTCGAGGAAGTGAAGGATCGCCTCAACGAACCCGGGACCGGCCTGTCGGGCGGCCAGCAGCAGCGCCTGTGCATTGCGCGCGCCATTGCCGTTGGCCCCGAAGTCATCCTGATGGACGAGCCCTGCTCGGCCCTCGACCCCATCGCCACCGCCATCATCGAAGAACTGATCGATGAACTGCGCGAAAACTACACCATCGTCATCGTGACCCATTCGATGCAGCAGGCCGCGCGCGTCAGCCAGAAGACGGCCTTCTTCCACCTGGGCAATCTGATCGAGGAAGGCGTCACCGAAGACATCTTCACCAACCCGGTCAACAAGCAGACCCAGGACTACATCATGGGCCGTATCGGTTAGAGGAATTCAGATGCCCAATATCGGTAAAGACCATATCGTCACCGCCTATAGCGACGAGCTCGTTGCCCTCGCCCAGATGATCGCCGAAATGGGCGGTCAAGTCGAAGTCGCCATCGAAAATGGCACCAAGGCCCTGCTCAAGCTCGATCGCGAACTGGCCGACCTCACCATCATCGCCGATCAGCAGATCGACGACATGCAGCGCCGCATCGACGACATGGCCGTCTCCATGATCGCCCGCCGCCAGCCCATGGCTTCGGACCTGCGTTCGATCATCACCGCCATCCACGTCGCTGCCGATCTCGAGCGCGTGGGCGACATGGCCAAGCAGTTGGCCCGCCGCTCGCTCAAGCTCGAAGGCCTCAACCTGCAGCCCACTTTCTATAACGGCGTCAAGAACATGACCGCCCTGGTGCTGCGCCAGGTCAAGGACGCGCTCGATGCCTATGCCCGCCGCGACTCCGCCGGGGCCATCGAGGTCTGCAACCGCGACGACGAAGTCGATGCCATGCACACCTCGCTGTTCCGCGAGCTGCTGACCTACATGATGGAAGACCCGCGCAACATCACCCCCTGCACCCAGCTGCTGTTCTGCGCCAAGAGCCTGGAACGCATTGGCGACCACGCGACCAACATCGCCGAGCGCGCCTATTACCTGCAGACCGGCAAGCAGCTGACCACCGATGTGCAGGAACTCCAGCGCACCCAGATCAAGGCCTAAGCACCCAGCGGGGCCGCGTCACCCCGCCGGTACTTTCTGCCTCCATACCCACCGCCCTGCCCCTCCCCCTGCCAGGGGGAGGCCGGGAGGGGTGGGCCACAAACACCGAAACCGGTGTTGAACCCACAAAGGGGAGCCACCCCATGCCCGCCACCATTCTTGTGGTCGAAGACGAAGGCGATATCGCCATCCTGCTGCGCTACAACCTGGAAGCCGAAGGCTTCCGCGTGGTCACCGCCGAAACCGGCGACGAGGCCCAGCACGCCATCCAGGAAAAACTCCCCGATCTGATCCTGCTCGATTGGATGCTGCCCGAAATCTCCGGCATCGAGCTGTGCCGGCGCCTGCGCGCCCGCGAGGAAACCGCCCGCGTGCCGATCATCATGTTGACCGCCCGCGGCGAAGAGGAAGAGCGCGTCCGCGGCCTCTCGACCGGCGCCGACGACTATATCGTCAAGCCCTTCTCGGTCCCCGAGCTGATCGCCCGCATCCATGCATTGCTGCGCCGCGCCAATCCCAACCTGGTGACGGCGGCCCTCAAGGTCGGCGATCTCGAACTCGACCGCACCACCCACCGCGTGCGCCGCGCCACCCGCGACGTACATCTGGGCCCCACCGAATACCGCCTGCTCGAATATTTGATGCGCCACCCCGGCCGCGTCTATTCGCGCGAGCAGCTGCTCGATGGCGTCTGGGGCAACGATGTCTATGTCGACGAACGCACCGTCGACGTCCACATCGGCCGCCTCCGCCGCGCCATCAACCGCGGCAAAGATGCCGACCCCATCCGCACCGTCCGCGGCGCCGGCTACGCCTTCGACGAGCGATTTGCTCAACTCGCGTAAGGCTTTGGCGGGACCACCCGCCCCCTACCCAGTAGCCCTCATGGTGAGGCGCGAGCCCTTCGCGAGCCTCGAACCACGAGGGCGTGACACCATGTACTCAAACAACCACCAGCGCTGCCCGCGGACTTGATCCGCGGGCCCCTCCCAGTCACCGCAGGCGTCGAAAAAGGCCCACGGATCAAGTCCGTGGGCAGCCCCGGAGCTAGACGACCCGCCCCCTAAACGTCCCCGGAATCCACCAGCGGCATGTCGTCCCGCAGGGACACGGTCTGCCGCTCGATCATCCGATGCACGCGCGGCGGCTCGGTGCCACGATGCAGGGCGCGCAGCTGTTCGCTGTTCTCGGCATCGGCCTTGGTGCGGCGCATATTGTGCCGGACATAGTCGATCCAGGTCGGCACATGATAGGTCTCGGTCCAGATTTCGGGATGTTCGAGATCGCGCAACAGTCCCCACTGCCGGGCCCCGTCGCGGATGCGAATGCGCCGCCGGGCCGCCATCAGTTCAAGGAATTTCGGAATATCATTCTGATCGACGATGTAGTCGATCATCACCATGATCGGACCGCTGCGGGCCCGCAGGTCGAGCTTGAGGATCGGCTCGTTGAACGTATTGAGCGGGTTGAGGTCGCGCGAGTTGAACTGCGGCAGCGGCAGCTTGAAGCCCAGCAGCGCACACAGCAGCAGCACCACGCCCGCCGCCGCAAAGGTCCATTCCAGCCCGATCCAATCCGCATTGAGGCCCCAGATCCAGCTGCCCGCCGCCTGCCCGCCAAACACTGCGGTCTGGTGCAGCGACAGGGCGCGTCCCACCACCCAGCGCGGTGACGACAGCTGGATGGAGACGTTGAACAGCGAGAACGCCAAAACCCACGACATGCCGGCCGGGATCAGCACGAAATGGCTGAGCAGCACGTCCCGGCTCAACCCCAGGCCAACGCAGCTCAGTGCAAAGCCGATGCAGGCCAGCCGCACGATCACCTCGTTGCTGAACCGCTCGCGGACCCGCGCATTGACGAAGGCCCCGCCAATTGCGCCGAGCCCGAAACAACCCAGCAGCGTGCCATAGACCAGCGCCCCGCCGCCCATGAATTCGTTCGCCGCCGATGGCAGCAGCGCCAGCACCGCCACCGCTGCAAAGCCGAACAGGAAGCCGCGCAGCAGCACGGTGGTCAGGTTGGGCGACAGCGACACGTAACGGATGCCGGCCCACATCGCGCTGCCAAACCGCTCGCGGGGCAGCACATTGATCGGCCGCACCGGCTTCCAGCGCCACAGCGAATAGATCAGAGGCAGGTAGGACACCGCATTGACCGCAAAGGCCGCCGCTGCTCCCGCCAGCGCCACGATGGCCCCGCCCACGGCCGGGCCGACGCTGCGCATCATGTTGAAGCCCATGGCATTGAGCGTCACCGCCCCCGCCAGGTCCGAGCGCGGCACGATATCGCCCATCGAGGCCTGCCAGGACGGGTTGAACAGCGCCGTGCCGCAGCCGATCAGGAATGTGAAGCTCAGCAGCAGCCAGGGATTGAGCATCCCCAGGAACGCCATCGCCGCCAGCGACACCGAAACTACCATCAGCCCGATCTGGGCGATCAGCATGATGGTGCGGCGGTCGAAATTATCGGCCAGCGCGCCCGAGGCGAGGGAGAAGACGAAAATCGGAAGGGTCGTCGATGCCTGGACCAGGGCAATCATGTTGTGCGAGTCGGTCAGCGTGGTCATCATCCAGCCGGCGCCCACCGACTGCACCAGTCCGCCCAGGTTCGACACCAGCGTCGCGAACCACAGCATCCGGAATGTCTCATGCCGGAATGGCGCCAGCACAGACGGACGATCAGACATATGGCTTCCTTCTCTACCCAACCTGTCTAGGTCTGCGCCCCCCGATTGGCAAGCAGGCCTTAAGGCTCATTTCGCTCCGCGCCACCGCTATGGCCTTGCATTTGCTGGCGATAAAGCCCCGGCGACACGCCCAGCATGCGCTTGAGCACCCGCGTGAAATAGGCGGGATCGTCATAGCCCAGTTCGGCGCCGATCTGCTTGATCGTCATCGTCGAAAACATCAGCTGCCGCCGCGCTTCGAGGGCCACCCGCCGCTCGATCACCGCCAGCGCCGAAGTGCCCAGCACCTGCCGGCTCACCCGGTTGAGATGGGTCGGGCTGATGCCCAGGGCCTGCGCATAGTCCTGCACCGAGCGGGTCTGGCGATAACGCTCGTCGACGAGATCACGGAAGGCCTGCGCGTGCCGCGCGCCCCGGTCATGGGCCTCGCCCACCGCCTGCCCCTCGTCCTGCCGCGCCCGGCTGATCGCCACCACCAGCAGCGTCAGCAGCGCCCGCATCGCCACCCCATGTCCCTCGCCCGGCCGGTCCGCCTCGGCGATCAGCGCGGCGATCGCCTCGGTAACCGCCCCAGTCCCCAGGATCACCCCCGGCCGCGGCGCGTCCATGCCCGTCGCCCGAACATCGCGCGCCATCATGGTCAGCACCACGCCCTCAATGTCATCGCTGAAGGCATAGGCATGCACCGTCAGTGCCGGCACGATCACCGTGGCGGGTGGCGCCAGGTCGAACACCGCGCCATCCAGCGTCACCTGCGCCCTGCCCCCGGTAAAGCTCAGCACCTGGAAGAACTGCTCATGCCGATGCGGCGAGATCAGGTAATCATGCAGCCGGCTGCGCGACTGGATGCTCTCCCAGTGCAGCCAATCCTGCTGCCGGTCGGCCTCCATCTCCCCGTAAAGCGCATAGATCGGAACAGATTTCATGTTCGGATAATCCAATAGATTGCGCCGCCTGTCCATTGGCGCGGGTGCCGGTTCGCCCCATGCTTGCCACGAGGACAGGAGGAGCCGATGCGCACCCAAATCGTTATCGTGGGCGCAGGCCCGGCAGGGCTGATGCTGGGCCGCCTGCTTGAACTGGCCGGCATCGACGCCATCATTCTCGAGCGCAAAAGCCCCGACTATGTGCTTGGCCGCATTCGCGCCGGTGTGCTCGAACAGGGCAGCATGGACCTGCTGGACCGGGCCGGCGTCGGCGCCCGCATGCATGCCGAAGGCCTCATCCACGACGGCGTCGAGCTCAGCTTCGATGGCACGCACCAGCGTATCGATTTTGCCGACCTCGTGGGCAAGCATGTCATGGTCTACGGCCAGACCGAGGTCACCCGCGACCTGATGGCGGCGCGAGAGGCCACCACCATCTACGAGGCCGATAACGTCGAACTGCACGACTTCGACACCAGCCCCTACGTCACCTACACCAAGGGCGGCGCTACCCACCGCATCGATTGCGACTTCATCGCTGGCTGCGACGGCTATCACGGCGTCGCGCGCCGCAGCGTGCCGCTCAGCGCCATCGAAACCTTCGAGCGCGTCTATCCCTTCGGCTGGCTCGGCGTGCTGGTCGACAAGCCCCCGGTGACGCACGAACTGATCTATGCCCACCACGCCCGCGGCTTTGCGCTCTGCTCGCAGCGCTCGCCCAGCCGCAGCCGCTACTATGTGCAGGTGCCCGTCGAGGAAGACGTCGCCACCTGGTCTGATGACCGCTTCTGGGATGAGCTGCGCGCCCGCCTCGACCCCGAAACCGCCGCCCAGGTGCAGACCGGCCCCTCGATTGAAAAATCCATCGCTCCGCTGCGCAGTTTCGTTGCCGAACCCCTCCGTTTCGGCAAGCTTTTCCTGGCCGGCGACGCCGCCCACATCGTGCCGCCCACGGGGGCCAAGGGGCTGAACCTCGCCATGAGCGACGTCGCCGCCCTGGCCGATGCCTTCATCGAAAACTATGCTGAGAAATCAGCCGCCGGCATCGACTTTTATTCCACCCGCGTGCTGGCCCGTATCTGGAAAGCCGAGCGCTTCAGCTGGTGGATGACGAGCCTGCTGCACACTTTCCCGGAAACCGGCGCCTTTGGCCGTCGTATCCAGCGCGCCGAGTTCGATTACCTGGCCTCCTCGCGCGCCGCCCAGCAAAGCCTCGCCGAAAACTACGTCGGCCTCCCGCTCTAGGCGGCTAGACCACGTCGCTTTCGTCACTATTCAGCAGTCCGGCCAGTATCCGAAGGCCGCGCTGCAGCACGGCGCGCTGCGGTGGCGCCATGATGCAGATGCGCACCCCTTCCACCGGGCTGCTGCCAACCTGCGCTGCCGATGGCGGCGTCAGCCGCACCCCCGCTTCGCTGGCCCGGCGCGCAAACTGCTCGGCCTTTACCGGGCTCATCGGCAGCCAGATATGGGGCGCCCCGCCCGGCATCGGCACGCTGGCCAACCCGAGCATGTCCCGCGCCAGTTCGGTGCGCACCAGGCACTCCGCCCGCAATGCGTCGACCGCCTCGCGCGCCGCGCCGATTTCGATCATGGCCGCGGTGAGCTCAGCCACATAGGGCGGCAGGCCCCAGCTTTCCGCGCGCAGGCGCTTGCGCACCGCGCCGTTGAACCGCGCTGGCGGCACGATCACCCCCAGCCGCAGCACCGGGGTCAGGCTCTTGGAAAAGCTGGTGAGGTAGAACACCTGCTCGCCCAGCAGGTCGCGATAGGTCAGTTTTCCCTTGGCCGCGTAAAATCCATAAATGTCGTCTTCGACGATGAAGGCGTCATGGCGTTTCGCCACCTCGGCTATTGCCCGGCGGCGGTCCGGCCCGGTCTCGAATCCCAGCGGGTTCTGGCACACCGGCGTCGTGTAGATAATCCTGGCCCCGGTTTCCGCCAGCGCCTTGTCCAGCGCCTCGGGATCCATGCCCTCGTCGTCATGCGTCACCGGAACGACCGTCATCCCGAGATTGGCGGCCGCCGCCAGTGCCCCGGGAAAGCTCGCCGTTTCGGTCAGGATGATCGGCGAGGTGTCGCGCAGCACCGCAAAGGCCAGATGCAGCCCCTGCTGGGCGCCGTTGATCAGCAGCAATTCGTCGGCGGCAACGAGCGTCCTTGTTTCACTGAGCCACCGGGCAACCATCGCCCTCTGTGCTTCGGAGCCACTGAGGTCGCCATAGCCGCCATGCGGAAGCGCCAGGGCCCGCCGGTTGGCCAGCTCGCTCGCTTCGGACAATCGATGCAGCGGAACGACCGGCGGCGGCGCGTTGATGGTCAGGTCGATCGGCCCGCCCTCGTCCGCCTCGCTATCCACCCGGTCGAGCACAAAAGTGCCGCGCCCGATTTCGCCGCGCACCACGCCCCGCGCGCTCAGCGTATCGATGGCCCGCGTCACGCTGCCAATCGACACCGAAAATTGCTGGGCCAGCTGGCGATGCGTCGGCAGTCGCTCGCCGGGACGGTAACGCCCCTCGGCAATCGCCGCCTCGACGGCTTCGGCCAGCCGCTCATGCAGCAGCATGCCATTGTCCGGCAGGCTCATTGTATCTGTCGATTTCGACAATGTATCACTCATTGAATCGACACTATGCCGCCGTCGCCCGTTTTGTCCATTCCGGTGCGACGGCGCGTTGTGGGCAGCGGCTAGCCAATCGCGCGCATGTCCGCGCCGCTGGCAAAGGCAAAGCCTTCGTCGGCCCAGCCGGTAATGCCGCCGATCATCAGCTTCACCTTGCGGCCGAGCCGCGCCAGCTTGAGCGCCGCCTGGTCGGCGCCATTGCAGTGCGGGCCCGCGCAATAGACCACGAACAGCGTGTCATCGGGCCACTCGGCCATCCGCTCTGCCGTGATCTGGCGGTGCGGCAGGTGCGTTGCACCCGGCACATGCCGGCGTGCAAAGGCCTCGGCCGATCCCACCACATGCAGCAGCACGAAATCCACATCACCCGACGCCATGCAGGCCGACACATCGGCGCAGTCGGTTTCCAGCGCCAGCCGCTGGGCAAAGTGGGCCACCGCAATCTCAGCGGGCGCCACCGGATATTCACTGACAAAGCTCATCTCGGTCTCCCTGTTTACTTCGCCTTGCGCCGTCAGCACGGCCCGTCCCGCACTCACATCACAAATAAGGTCAGCACCATTGACATAACAAAACTACGGTGCTTGTATCTTTCGTATTGATCTATGGTGATACAAAATGAGTCAATCGGAATTTCGCCTGTCGACACGCGCTCAAACCATGAAGGCCTCGGAGATCCGCGAGCTGCTCAAGCTTGTCGGCAAGCCTTCCATGATCTCGTTCGCCGGTGGCATCCCCGATCCGGCCCTGTTCAATGTGGGTCTGTTTCAGGAAGCGTGCCGCCACGTCTTCAACGGCCCCTCCATCGCCCGCGAAGCGCTGCAATATTCGACCACCGAGGGCTATCTGCCTTTACGCGAGTGGATCGCCGCGCATATGCGGCGCCAGGGCGTGCCGGCCAGCGCCGACAATATCCTCATCACCACCGGCTCCCAGCAGGCGCTCGATCTCATCGGCAAGCTGTTGATCGATCCCGATAGCAGCGTGGTCACCGCGCGCCCCACCTATCTCGGCGCACTACAGGCCTTCTCGGCCTATCAGCCCCAGTTCCTGCCGCTTGAGGGGCCCAAGCCCACCGGCGAGGCTGCGCCGCGCATGCTCTATCTCGTTCCCGATTTTGCCAATCCCGATGGCCTGACCATGAGCCGCGCTGCCCGCCATGCTGCCCTCGATCAGGCCCGCACGCTCGGCGCCGTCATCGTCGAGGACGCCGCCTATTCCGCCCTGCGCTTCGACGGCGAAGACCTGCCCCCGATTGCCGCACTCGATGCGGCAGCCGCCGGTTCCATCGAAGCCACACGCACGCTCTATTGCGGCACCTTCTCCAAAACCCTGTCGCCGGGCCTGCGCATCGGCTGGGTCTGCGGCCCCAAGGCGCTGCTCAGCCGTCTCGCCATGCTCAAGCAGGGGGCGGACCTTCACACCGCCACCACCGCCCAGATGGTGATGCATTATGTTGCCGAAGCCGGGTTTGACGCCCAGGTCGCCCGCAACCGCGAGGTCTACCGGGTCCGCCGCGACGCCATGGATGCGGCCCTCAATCGCTATGCCTCCCCTGGCATGCGCTGGAAAAAGCCTGAGGGCGGCATGTTCCTCTGGGTCGAGGTCCCCAGCCACATCGACACCCGCACCCTGCTGCAACAGGCCATCCGGCAAGACATCGCCTTCGTCCCCGGCGCGGCCTTCTACCCCGATGGCTCGGTCACCAATACCATGCGCCTCAACTACTCGCTCTGCGACGAAGCCCAGATCGAGATCGGCATCTTCAAACTCTGCACCCTGATCGGCGAACAGGCGCTGTCAAACGTGGCCACCGCCTAGAGGCACACACAAATAAGGCCCCGGATCATCTCCGGGGCCCTTTCATAGTTCCAGCGCCTACCCTGCCGCGGTGTAAGCCGTCTTCACCACCGTGAAGAACTCCGCCGCATACCTGCCCTGTTCGCGCGGGCCATAGCTGGACCCCTTGCGGCCGCCAAACGGCACGTGGAAATCAACGCCCGCCGTCGGCACGTTGACCATCACCATGCCGGCCTCGGCATTGCGCTTGAAGTGGGTGGCATATTTCAGCGACGTCGTGACGATACCGGCTGACAGGCCGAAATCGGTGTCATTGGCTGTCGCCAGCGCTTCCTCATAGTCCTTCACCCTTATGACCGAAGCCACCGGCCCGAAGATCTCTTCGCGGCTGATCCGCATCTGGTTGGTCGCCCCGACAAACAGCGCCGGCTGCAGGAAATAGCCATCGGTCTCCTTCTTGAGGAGATCGCCGCCCACCACCAGTTCGGCACCCTCGGCCTTGCCGATGGCGATATAGTCGGTGTCCTGCTTGAGCTGGGACGGATCGACCACCGGCCCGATTTCGGTATCCTTGTGCAGGGCGTCGCCAACCCGCAGGTTGCGCGTCCGCTCGGCCAGCGCCTCGACAAACCTGTCGTGGATGCCCTCGGTGACGATCACGCGCGACGACGCCGTGCAGCGCTGCCCGGTCGAGAAGAACGCACTCTGCGCCACGCTTTCGACGGCCACCTTGAGGTCGGCGTCATCGAGCACGACGACCGGGTTCTTGCCGCCCATTTCCAGCTGGAACTTGCGCCCCACCTCGATCGACGCCGCCGCCACGCGCTTGCCGGTGGCCACCGAGCCAGTGAAGCTGATGGCATGCACATCCTTGCTCTCGAGCATGGTCTGGCCGACCACCGAGCCCTTGCCCATCACCAGGTTGAGCACACCCTTGGGCAGGCCGGCGCGCACCAGGATATCGACGATCGCCCAGGTCGATCCCGGCACCAGGTCCGCCGGCTTGATCACCACGGTATTGCCATAGGCAAGCGCCGGGGCCAGCTTCCAGGTCGGGATGGCGATCGGGAAATTCCACGGCGTGATGATGCCGATGACGCCGATCGGCTCGCGGGTAATCTCGACACCCACGCCAGGACGCACGGATGCAAGAACTTCGCCAGATTGCCGCAAGCACTCGCCTGCAAAGAAATCAAAAATCTGAGCCGCACGAGTGACTTCGCCGATAGCCTCAGGAAGCGTCTTCCCTTCTTCGCGTGCCAGAAGCTCGCCCAGTTCAGCCTTGCGAGCCAGGATTTCCTGGCTGGTTTTGTTCAGGATCGCATGCCGTTCAAGTATGCCCGAACGCGACCAGGCCGGGAAAGCGGCCTTGGCTGCGGCGATGGCCTGCCTGGTTTCCTCGGCACTGGCGCGGGCATAGACGCCCACGACTTCAGCGGTGTTCGACGGGTTGATATTCTCGACCCCGTCCGAGCCAACCCATTCTCCATCAATGAGATTTTTGTGCAGTTCAGCCATTTTCGGAGCCCTTTCGGAATGGTCTTAGAGAAGGTTGGCCTTGGCCAGATCGCGCAGCAAGTGGCTGGTACCATAGGTCCATGGCGGACATTTGGTGGAGAGGTTGACCCGATTGGTCAGTGTCCCCAGCGCAGGCGTCGAGATGGAAACCACATCGCCCAGCTTGTGCGTAAACCCCTTGCCCACCCCATCGCGATCCTTCACCGGCGCAAACATCGTGCCGAGGTAAAGTACTAGCCCGTCAGGATATTGATGGTGCTGGCCGATGGTTGCAGCCACCAGCGATTCCGGCGTGCGGGAGATCTGGCGCATCGAGGAATGCCCCTCGAGCACGAAGCCGTCCTCGCCTTCAACGCGCAGAGCGATTTCGGACTGCTTGACGGTTTCGAGCGTAAAGCCTTGATCGAAAAGACGAATAAATGGCCCGAGCGAGCCGGACGCGTTATTGTCCTTTGCCTTGCCCAGCAACAGCGCCGACCGCCCTTCGACGTCGCGCAGATTGACGTCATTGCCCAGCGTCGCGCCGATGATCTCACCCTTGCTGGTCACCAGCAGCGCAACTTCTGGCTCGGGGTTGTTCCAGCTGGAAATCGGATGCAGCCCGACCTCGGCGCCATGGCCCACCGAACTCATCGGCTGGCCCTTGGTGAACACCTCGGCATCGGGGCCAATTCCAACCTCAAGGTACTGGCTCCACACGCCTTTTTCGATCAGCGCCGCCTTGACCTTCATCGCCGTTTCCGAACCGGGCACCAGCTCACTGAGATCGGTGCCGATCAGGCCCAAAATCTCCCCGCGCAGTGCATCGGCCCGCGACTTGTCTCCCCGCGCCTGCTCCTCGATGACCCGCTCCAGCAGGGACACTACGAAGGTCACGCCCGCCGCCTTGACGGCCTGCAGGTCGATTGGCGAGAGCAGGCTGGGCCTGGACGGATCGCGCGCGCCGGCAACAGAATTGGCCATTGCGGTATCGGCGCTGCCCAGGCTAACGCCCTTTGCCGACTGAACAATTTTGGCAGCCTCACCGCTTTCGGCAATGTCGCGGACCGTGGCAAAGCCGGGCGCCGTGATATCAAACAGCTCACCGTTACGAACCGTCACGATGCGGGGATGATCGTGGCCCGGAACCTGCGCCCGCCCCAGCAAGGTGCCATCTGGATAATGCCTGTCAGCCATGCCTTCCCCCACTAAAATGTTAGTGGAGTCCCTACTCTACCGGCACCCTCCAAGGCAAGGTGCGTTAGTCATACTTATGCGGCCGTTTGACTGTCCACAATTCCGTTCAACTTCGGTTCATGTGCGCCGCAATACTGACGCAATGGATGGGGACTAGTCCCCGACCACATAGGAGAATCCCATGCGTCGCCTTGCAGCCATCGTTCCCTTTGCCCTGCTCGCCAGCCTCTCGCTGCCTGCTTATGCCGGCACCATCACCATCGAAGGCCGCGGGGAAGTCATGGCAGCGCCGGATATGGCGCGGATCAATTCTGGAGTGAACACTCAGGGCGCGACCGCCCGCGAGGCGCTGGACGCCAACACCGCAGCCATGGCCGAACTGATTGCCGAACTGAAGGCGATCGGCATCGAAGCCCGCGACATCCAGACCTCGGGTTTCTCGATCAACCCGAACTACGTTTATAGCGACGAGCGCGATGCCAACGGCTACACCCTGCCGCCCAAGATCAATGGCTACCAGGTCAGCAATACCGTGAGCGTCACCGTGCGCAAGCTCGACACGCTTGGCACGATCCTCGACAAGTCCGTGACTGTCGGTGCGAACACCGTCAACGGTGTGACCTTCGACGTGGCCGATCCGACCGAGCTTTACAACGAAGCCCGCAAGGCCGCTTACGCCGATGCCCGCACCAAGGGCGAGCTCTATGCCACCCTCGCCGGCGGCACCCTGGAAGAAATCAAGTCGATTTCTGAAACTCAGGGCTACAATTCTCCCCAGCCATACCCGATGTATGCAAGGGCAGATTCACTTTCCGCCGCTCCCGTTCCCGTGGAAGCAGGCGAACTGGCCTTTGCCATCAACGTCAACGTTCAGTGGGAACTGGACTCCGGCGCCAAGTAATCCCCATACCCCTCACAAGGGGGGCTTGGGCGGTGGGGACGTTCCTCCGTAGTCAATGCGTCCCCACCAACCTCATAGCCTGCAAAAGCCCCGCCAGTGCGGGGCTTTTGTTTTGGCATCTTACCCGGTCACAACCTTCCAGAGCATGTTGAGGCCGACGAAAACCAGGAAAGCGGCGAATACGTATTTGAGCGTCTTCTGGTCCAGCCGGTGCGCCAGAGCCGCGCCGAGCGGCGCGAAGACCGCGGCCAATACGGCCACCAGCACCAGCGCCAGAAGGTTGATGTAGCCAAAGCTCAGCGGCGGCAGGCCGCTGGCGCCCCAGCCCGAAATGATGAAGCCCAGCGTGCCGGAAATGGCGATCGCCACGCCCACGGCCGCCGACGTGCCCACAGCGGCATGCATGGTGGCGCCAAAGGCCACCAGCGTCGGCACGGTGAGCGACCCGCCGCCAATACCCATCAGCGATGAAATATAGCCCACCACAAAGGCCGAGATGCGGTGGGTGAGCGACGAGCTGTGCAGATGCCCCATCAGCTTGGTCTGGAATGCAAAAATGATGTTGGCCGCAATGAGGAAGGCCATAACGGCAAAGACCACGCGCAGCACGTCGCCGGAGAACATCCCGGCCATCAGCCCGCCGATAAAGGTCCCGGCGACGATGAAGGGCGCCCAGAGCTTGAGAATATTGAGATCGAGCGCGCCGCGCTTGTAGTGCGCCCGGGCGCTCATGATGCCGGTGGGAATGATGATCGCGAGCGAGGTGCCGACGGCCACATGCTGCACGACATCGGAGTCATAGCCCAACAGCAGCAGCGCCGTGCTGAGGGCCGGAACGATGATCGCCCCGCCCCCGATACCCAGCAGCCCCGCCGCAATGCCGGACACCACGCCCGTGGCCATCAGGCCAATCACAAACGGCCAGTAACCGGCCAGGGTAGCCCAATCCATCAACGATCTCCGATAAGGTGCAGCACGACATCGCGCCGATGCGGGCGGCTGCGATGTTCAAAAAGATAAATGCCCTGCCAGGTGCCGAACACCGGCTGGCCATCGACAACAGGAATACCGATCGAGGTCTGGGTCAGCGCCGCCTTGAGATGGGCGGGCATATCGTCCGCCCCTTCGGCCGTGTGGACCACCCAATCCATGCCTTCGGGCACCAGCTGCCGGAAGAACTCATTGAGATCAGTCTGGACGCCGGGGTCGGCATTTTCCTGGATCAGCAGGGAGCACGACGTGTGCCGGACAAAGATGGTCAGCAAACCCATCGCGACATCGGCTGTCGTCACGAACTGGCGAACCGCCTGCGTGAACTCATAGAGGCCCTGCCCCTGCGTCGCGATGCTGAGAGTATCCACGGCCTGCTGCATAGCTCCGGCCTACCATGTTCGGGGCATTCGGTCCAAGCGCATCCTGGGCAGAACCGTCCACTCCGCCCCATTGGCGCCATGATCAACGGGCCACGTGCCGCCGGCCAACAAGGGGAACCATCGCCAACCCGAGGCGTTCGGGGCTTGGGCGAGGGAAGAGCATTACCGATCTGGTTTTTCGATCCATTCAGTTTACGTTCAGGATGGTCACGTGATGCTTGGCTCAAATGTCAAACGACATAAAGGAAAAGAACAATGCGCCTTAGAAACTGGCTTTTGACCGGCACCAGCATTGGCCTGATGGCCATGCTGCCGATGACCGTTCGCGCGCAGGATGGCGAACTCGTCGCCGCGTACCAGGCCTACGCGGCCGCTCAGGCATCCGGCGATACCGCCGCCCTCGAAGCAGCGCGGGGCAGCCTGACCGAACTGTGCATCGTCAACGGCTATGCCAGCATCGATGAATGCATCGCGGCCCTGTCGGGCAACACGCCTGCTGCCGCACCGGCCGATGCCAATGCAGCGGCTGAAGCTGAGGCCAAGGCGGCCGCGGAAGCGCAGGCTGCCGCTGACGCAAAGGCCGCTGCCGAGGCACAGGCCGCTGCGGACGCCAAGGCAGCAGCTGACGCTCAGGCTCAGGCTGAAGCTGAAGCCAAGGCCGCTGCCGAAGCACAGGCCGCAGCAGATGCAAAGGCTGCCGCCGAGGCACAGGCCAAGGCCGACGCCGAGGCAAAGTCGGCCGCAGATGCCAAGGCCGCAGCAGACGCCCAGGCTGCCGCTGATGCTCAGGCCGCCACGGACGCTCAGGCCGCTGCCGATGCGCAGGCCAAGGCTGATGCCGAGGCCAAGGCCGCCGCTGAAGCCAAGGCTGCAGCGGAAGCTGCCGCAGCAGCACAGACCCCGGCTGAAGCGCCTGCCCCTGCAGCGCCCGCCGAAGTCGCTCCAGCTCCTGCCCCCGCGCCGGCACAGCCCGTCGCGCCGCAGGCCGATATCGGCCCGGCTCTGCAGGAACAGGTCAATATCTATACCGACGCCGTCGCCGACCTCATATCCGGTGGTGACGCCGCGGCCGCTCAGGCCAAGATGGAAGGCGCCAACCGGGCAATTGCTGCGCTCTGCGCCGGCATTGGCCAGACCGACATCAACGCCTGCCTGGCCCAGTTCAACTTGAGCCTGCCAGCCGTGCCGAACCTGCCTGCTCCGACGCCAGTTGCTCCTGTAACCCCGGCAGCACCGGTCGAGCCTGCTGCGCCGGTTGAGCAGCCCGCTGCGGAAGCTCCGGCCGAAATCATCGAGATCCTTCCGCCGGGCATTACCGAAGAACAGGTTGCGCCTGTTCTCGACAGCGCCAAGGACGCCGAAGTCGCCGCACCGGGCGCCGAAGCACCGCCGCCGGCACCAGTCGACAACACTCCGCCGCCTCCGCCGCCGGCTGACGATCAGGCTGCGCAGTCCAAGGCGATTCAGGAGCTGTCAGCGGAACCTCTGGTCTCCGTGGCTGCCGAACAGGGTACCGCAGTCACCCCTGCCGAACTGGCAATCCAGGCGCAGGAAACGCCCCAGCAGCTCCCGCAAAACGTCACCATCATCAACCAGACGGTGGTGAACAACGTCGTGAACAACAACACGACGAATAACACGACGAACAACGTCACCAATAACACCCAGAACAACATCACGAACAGCACGCAGAACAACGTCGTGGACAACTCCACCACGGTCAACGTTCAGCAAAACAACGTTGTGGTGCAGCCGCTGACCCCGGGTGAAGCCATCACCCAGGTCATCATGCAGGTGGGTACGCAGCTGATCGTCAACTCGATCGGCCAGGATACCGACCGCTTCTACAATCCGCAGCAGGACGAGATCTACTACGAGAACCTGACCAACGGCCGCGTGCGTGAAACCATCACCCGCCCCGATGGCAGCAAGATCGTGACCGTGCGGAACCGTAATGGCGACATCCTGCGCCGTTCGCGCTTCGACCCCTCGGGCCGCGAATATGTGCTGGCCTACTTCGACGACCGCTACGACAACGACCTCGTTGAATGGCGTGATCCGGGTCGCGACCTGCCCCCGCTGCGTCTCAACATCCCGGTCACCGACTACGTGCTCGATGCCCGCAATGCCAATGAACGCCAGGTGGAACAGTTCTTCGCCCAGCCTCCGGTTGAGCAGGTTGCCCGCCTCTACTCGATCGACGAGGTCAAGCGTTCGGCCCGCGTTCGCGACAGCGTGCGCAAGCTCGAAGTGGGCGGCCTGACCTTCGATACCGGTAAGGCCACTATCGGCCGCGACCAGGTTGGCGCGCTCTCCAATGTCGCCAACGCCATGCTGCAGCTGCTGGCTACCAATCCGGGCGAAACCTTCCTGATCGAAGGCCATACCGATGCGGTGGGTTCGGAAATCTCCAACTTGGGTCTGTCGGACCTGCGCGCCGCAACCGTGGCCCGCATCCTGACCGACTTCTATGGCGTCCCGCCGGAAAACCTTGCCACCCAGGGCTATGGCGAGCGCTACCTGAAGATCCGCACCGAGCTGGCGGAACGTGAAAACCGCCGGGTCACCATCCGTCGCATCACGCCGCTGATCACGGTCGCCGGCCGATAATCTGGCCCAATGAATGCGGAAAGGCCGGGCATCACTACCCGGCCTTTCCTATTTGTCGCATCCATCCGTGAAACTGCCGCCTTGCGCGTTTCCAGAAAATTGCTATCCCTTCCAGCCCCGAACAGGAGCGCCCCATGAAGCGGCTGGAAATCTTCGTCGAAAGCGTGATCCTCGCGTCGCGCTGGCTGCTGGTGGCGTTCTATATCGGCCTGGGCATCGCGCTGGCGCTCTATGCAGTAGCCTTCGGCTTCAAGCTCTGGGACTTCGCCAGCCACCTGATCGGCATGGACGAGACCGAAACCATCCTCAAGATCCTCGGCCTGATCGACGCCGCGCTGATCGCCAGCCTTGTGGTGATGGTCATCATATCCGGCTACGAGAATTTCGTGTCGCGCTTCGACCACGAGGACGACGTGCACTGGCTCGGCCAGATCGACGCCGGCTCGCTCAAGATCAAGGTGGCCTCCACCATCGTGGCGATCTCCTCGATCCACCTGCTGCAGATCTTCCTCAACGTGCCGCAATACACCGAGAACCAGATCATGTGGTACACGCTGCTGCACCTGACGTTCATCGTCTCGGCGCTGTTCCTGGCCGTGATCGACCGCATTTCCAAGAAGACGCCGAAGTCAAAAACGCCCGAATTGTGACATTTCGGGTCCCTTCGGGTCCCCATGACGGATCGCGCGGGACATCGCCCGCGCACAAGCAACTGAATCCATGAGTGTTTTCTCGCGCCCTGAATCCTGAGCGACGCACATCACGCGTTCGGGAACGAAAACAAAATGCCCGCGTTTCTCTGCCATACGGTGAAACAAAGGAGCGACATCATGGCTACCCCTGAACGCGATACCGTTTATACCAACGATGGCAACCGGACTGTCTACACCCGCGAAAGCAGTGGCACTGGCTGGTTCGTCGGCATCATCGTTGCCCTCGCACTGCTGGCCATCGGCTACCTGGTGTTTTCTGCCAATTCCGGCCCGTCGACAACGGTTGACGTGAATGGGACGCCGGCAGTCCAGGCCCCAGGCGAGCCCACAGTCGCCCCGGCACCCATGACCCCGGCGCCCACCGCCCCGGCAGCCGAACCCACCCCGATGACCGTGACCCCGGCCCCCACGACTGACGCAGCTCCGGCTCCGGCTACCGAAATGGCTCCGGCCGCTCCGGCCACGGAAACGCCGGCCACCCCGGCTCCGGCTACGAGCACCCCTGCTCCGGCTGCCGTCCCGGCGAACTAATCATCCACACCCCGATGCCCCCAGTCCTCCCCTGGGGCCGTCAAGAGACCCCGGCCCACGCCGGGGTCTTTGCTTTTGGGGAGGGAAACCACCTTGCAGGAGCCACAATCCATCCCCATGTGCGGGGCTACAGAAAACGGGAGCATCCATGTTCAACATCGACCAGATCGTCAAAGCCCTCCAGAGTGACCCCAACGCCCAGCGCACGGCCATGACGGGCGCGGCCGGTCTCGCGGCAGGCATGCTGCTGAGCGGGGGCGGACTGGGCAAGTTGACCAAGAATGCCGTCAAGGTGGGCGCCATGGCTGCCGTCGGCGGGCTCGCCTACAATGCTTGGCAGAACTACCAGAAGAACCAGCAAGCTGGCCCGGCACCGCGCGAAGACGCCTTCATCCCGCCAGCGCAGGATGCCCGGGCCCATGAAGAGCTCGGCAAGACTCTCGTGCGCGCCATGATCGCGGCTGCCAAGGCCGATGGCCGCATCGATGCCGACGAAAAGGAAGCCATTTTCACCAAGCTCGAGACCATGTCCCTTTCCAGCGAGGAAAAGGCCTGGGTGTTTGACGAGCTGTCGTCCCCGCTCGATATCAACGCCGTCGTCGCCCGCGCCGACACGCCCGAGCATGCCGCCGAAATCTACGCGGCCTCGCTCGTCGCCATTTCCGCCGATACGGCGGCCGAACGGGCCTATCTCGACGCCCTCGCCACCAAGCTCCGCCTGCCCCCGGCTCTGGTCACCGAGATCCACGCCGCCGCCTATGAAAAGGCGCCAGAAGCTCCAGCCGTGGCCCATTCACCCTTTGCCTACACCCCTTCGGGCAGCAACGTCTGATCCCATTGGCAACCGCGCGTCATTGGGCGCGCGGTTACACCGGTGTGCGTTCTTGATCGCAGGGGACCAGCAAGCCATCTGTGAGCCAACCAGGAGCTACGCAGATGGAACTCGGCCTCTACTCATTCGCTGAAAACACGCCCGACCCGCTGAACGGCGGGCACCTCCAGAGCCCTGCTGAACGGCTTAGGGATTTGCTGGAAGAGATCGAGCTGGCCGACCAGCTCGGATTGGCCTTTTACGGCCTGGGTGAACATCACCGGCCCGATTATGTGGCGTCCTCCCCCGTGACCATCCTTGCCGCCGCTGCCGCACGCACCAAGAACATCCGCCTCTCGACCGCCGTCACAGTGCTCAGCTCCGAAGATCCCGTCCGGGTCTATCAGCAATTCTCGACGCTGGACCTGTTGAGCAATGGCCGTGCCGAAATCATGGCGGGGCGCGGCTCGTTCATCGAGAGCTTTCCGCTCTTTGGCCTCGACCTCAACGATTACGATGCGCTGTTCGAGGAAAAGCTCGAAATGCTGCTGAAGATCCGTGAGAGCGGCAAGGTTGCGTGGCCGGGTGGCGCCCACACCAAGCCCATTCCGGGCATCGAGATCTTCCCCAAGCCGGTGCAGCACCCGCTGCCGCTCTGGATCGCGGTCGGCGGCACGCCAAATTCGGTGGCGCGCGCGGCCTACTATGGCCTGCCCCTGATGATCGCCATCATCGGTGGCCAGCCTAAGCAGTTCGCGCCGCTGGTGCAGTTCTATCGCGAAACGGCTGCCAAAGTCGGGCGCGACCCCAAAAGCATGCCCGTCGGCATCAGCTCACACGGCTTCATCGCCGCCGACAGCCAGGATGCGCGCGACATCGCCTTCCCGGCCCACAGCGAGGCCATGGGACGCATCGGCAAGGAGCGTGGCTGGCCCCCAACCACCCGCGCCCAGTTCGATGGCGGCGCCACCCCGCAGGGCGCTTATTTCATGGGGTCGCCGCAGGAAGTGATCGACAAGATCCTGATGCAGCATGAGTGGTTCAAGCACGACCGCTTCGGCCTGCAGCTCAGCGTCGGGACATTGCCGCACGACAAGGTCATGAAGGCGATCGAACTCTACGGCACGGTGGTGAAGCCGGCTGTCGACAAGGCGCTGGGTCAGTAACCGGAACCCCAAAAGCAAATCGGCGCACCCCTTGGTGCGCCGATGTGAGATGATTACTTGCCTGAGCGGGTGATCGACTTGATCGCCAGTGGCGGCAGGCCGGACTTTTCGGAAATGGCGCGATCCTGCTCCATGATGGCGGTGCGGGCCGGCTCGTCGCCGTCCAGACCACCCAGCAGGCTGGCTTCCACTTTTCGGTTGGAACGCTGGCTGCCGTCCTCATAGACGACGTCGAACATCACGAACTCGCTGCGCGCGGTTGGTTTCTTGGCCATATCTGTTTCTCCTATGCGGCAAGCCGGTCTCGCAGGACCTGTATGGTCCACGAGTACCGGCATGTGCCAGAAATCGGGTTAGTCGGTGGGCTAGCGGAAGATTGCTTCGCCCTGCTCGTCGATGATCTGTCGCCCTTTTGCGAGCGCCAGAGCGACAAGGTCGTCGCGTGAACTCATGCGGTCGGCCCGGATGAACCGGTAGGTCTTGAGTTCGCCGCCAATGTCTTTCTCGATCAGACCGGCGAGTTGCAATTCGCTGCCCACCTTCATTTCGAGAGCCTTGATGAGAAAGCCCTTGTAGGCCTCCTCACCGAGGAATTTCTCGCCCGCAGGCTCTGCGTTCGACGAACCACCACCGAACAAATTCTTCCAAAACGACACGGTTCGTCTCCCTCAAAACGAGCCGGCTCAACGCCTGCGGCGTACCGGCAGCGGCAAGATCAGTTCGCCGCGTCTTTCCATTTCCTCGCGCAGCCAGCCGGGCGAGATATCGAAGTGGTTTGGCCAGGTCGGCACGCCGTTGGCCAGACTAACCGTGCCGAAGAAGCGCCGATCCCGCAACGGTTCGGTGCCTTCGCCCCGCTCCCCGATCATCGGACCGGCATCGAATGTGCCGGACGAACCATCGGAGAATGCAACCACCAGTTTGAACGGCACAATGGCCCGGACGGCGGTAACCTTGAGGCGGGCGGGGCTGACAGTCATCGTTCGGCACCCAGCCCGGCTACGGTCGATACCGGCGCTATGCCGATACCCACATTGAAATTTCGGGATGCCGCCAGAGCGACATCCCGGTTGAACTAATTGTCGAGGAAGCTCCGCAGCTTGCGGCTCCTGCTCGGATGCTTGAGCTTGCGCAAGGCCTTGGCCTCAATCTGACGGATACGTTCGCGCGTCACCGAGAACTGCTGACCCACTTCTTCAAGCGTGTGGTCGGTGTTCATGCCAATGCCGAAGCGCATGCGCAGCACGCGCTCCTCGCGCGGCGTCAGCGACGCCAGCACGCGGGTCGTGGTCTCACGCAGGTTGGACTGGATCGCCGCATCGATCGGCTGGATCGCATTCACGTCCTGGATGAAATCGCCGAGGTTGGAATCTTCCTCGTCGCCGATTGGCGTTTCGAGCGAGATCGGTTCCTTGGCGATCTTGAGCACCTTGCGGACCTTGTCCAAGGGCATCTGCAGCTTTTCGCTGAGTTCCTCGGGGGTCGGTTCGCGGCCGATTTCGTGCAGCATCTGGCGGCTGGTGCGGACGATCTTGTTGATCGTCTCGATCATGTGCACCGGAATACGGATGGTGCGCGCCTGGTCGGCGATCGAACGAGTGATCGCCTGGCGAATCCACCAGGTTGCATAGGTCGAGAACTTGTAGCCGCGGCGGTATTCGAACTTATCGACGGCCTTCATCAGGCCGATGTTGCCTTCCTGGATCAAATCCAGGAACTGCAGGCCGCGGTTCGTGTACTTCTTGGCAATGGAAATCACGAGGCGCAGGTTGGCCTCGACCATTTCCTTCTTGGCGATCGCTGCTTCGCGCTCGCCCTTCTGCACCTTGTGCACGATGCGGCGGTATTCGGCGATGTTGAGGCCGGCTTCGGTGGCCAGCGTGGCAACGTCCGAACGGATGTCGCGGATGGTGTCGGCTTCGCGCTTGGCGAACTCGGCCCAGCCCTTGCCATCAAACGTAGCAAGAGCGGCTTCCCAGGCGGGGTTCACTTCGTGGCCATAATAGCTCTCGAGGAACTTCTCGCGCTTGACGCCATAGCTCTCGGCCAGGCGCAGAAGGCGGCCTTCCAGCTTCACCAGGCGCTTGTTGATGTCGTAGAGCTGCTCGACCAGGTTCTCGATACGGCCGGCATTGAGCGACAGCGACTTCACGTCGGCAATCACTTCCGCACGCAGCGCATCGATTTTCTTGCGGTCGCCATCGGAAACTGCAATCGCGCGGTCTTCGGCGTGCTTGTCCTGCAGCTCGCGCATCTTGCCATAGGCTTCGGCGATGCGATCGAAGGTCTCCACGACCTGCGGCTTAAGCTCGGCTTCCATCGCCGAAAGCGACAGCGCGTTTTCGAATTCGTCGTCGTCTTCCTCGACCGGATCCTGCGGTGCCTGGGGCTCCTCAGGAACATAGCTGTCCTCGTCATCGCTGGCGGCGGCGGCGCGCTTGGGCGCCGGCTTGGTCTTTTCGACCACAGCTTCCATCTTGGGCGCAGCGTTAAGGCTGACCATATCCGGCGAGGGGGCGGCCTGCTTGGCGTCGGGACCGGCATAGGTCGCTTCGAGGTCGATAATGTCGCGCAGCAGGATTTCGCCCTGCGCCAGCTGCTCGCGCCAGATGATGATGGCCTGGAAGGTCAGCGGGCTCTCGCAGAGGCCCTCGATCATCGTCTCGCGACCAGCTTCGATGCGCTTGGCGATGGCGATTTCGCCTTCGCGGCTCAGCAGCTCGACGGAACCCATTTCGCGCAGATACATGCGGACGGGATCGTCGGTGCGATCGGCACCGGCCTTGGTGTTGGACGTGGTGGATACAGCCGTGCTGGACGAGGACGTGGCCACTTCCTGGCCCTGGTCTTCCTCATCCTTTTCGACTTCGGTCTCTTCGACTTCGTCTTCATCGACGACGTTGATACCCATGTCCGAGAACATGGACATGAAGTCCTCAATCTGCTCGGAAGACACTTCTTCCGAGGGCATCACCGCATTGAGCTCTTCATAGGTCACGTAGCCGCGCTTCTTGGCGACCTTGATGAGCTTTTTTACGGCGGCGTCGGAAAGGTCGAGTAGCGGGCTGTCATTCGTCGCCTCTGCCGGGGCGCCGGCTTCCGGCTTCTCGTTTTCCTTGGTGGGCTTAGGTGCTGCCTTGGTGGCCATCTGGTACTCCGTCGGATCCCGTCGCGTCCCGGGTCCGGGTAAAGGCTTTAAGTGGTGACATCTCAAGGCAAGGTAAAGGTTTGGTCACTCAAGAGTTAACGCTCTGAATAGCGACCGGTTCGCCTCGGCTTATTTTTTGCACATTGCCATATGCAAAATCGCGCGAACCCGCTGCCCTTTAGAGTCTGCTCTCTAAAAGCTGCGTGTCGCGCGTCCCGATAACGAACCAAATCCTTCGATCAATGCCTCTGTGCCATCGACAGTGGTAATCTGGTTCTTGATGTCCCGCAGCCTTTCAAAGGTTTCTTCGCTCGGGTCTTCGCCCAGCGCCGCTTCGGCTGCCTTGAGTTCCCTATTTAGCTGAACTTTCTTGTTATGCAAGGCCAGCGCGTGACTCAATCCGGTCTCGGCGTCGACCAAAGCGATCTCCGAGGCGATCTGCCACACGCCCTGGCGGTTGAGCAGATCATTCATCCGATCGAGCGCAGCCCCGTGCCCCCGGGCGCCGAGCGCTGCCTTGAGGTCATCGGCGGAGATGTCGTGATGGCGCACGACGAGGTTCATGATCTCGCCCATCACTTTTTGCGCAGCGGGGGTTTCAAAGTCGAGCGACGCCAGCGCCTCGAACTTTTCATCGACCAAAGCCGGGTGATTGACGAGGCTGAGGATGATCGCCGCCTCGCGCGGGGTCGCGTCGGCCATCGAGCCCGGTTTGAGCAGGCGTGAATTGCGCAAAGTGTCCGAAACCACCAGCCGCGGCGTGCCCTTGCCGGGATAGCCATAGGCGCCGCTCTGGCCGTAGCGCTGCTGTCCGCCGCGCGGCTCGAACCGGTTCTGGCGCACCGGCGCCAGGAAGGCGCGTAGTTTCTCGTCAAACGCCTGCGCGTAATGAAAGCGCACCGAGCTGTCCTGGATCGAATTGGCACGCTCGCGCAAACGGGCCTGCAGCGCCGCGCGCGCCTCCGGCGTCTCCGGAACCAGCCCGCCGGTCTCCATGCTCCAGACTACATCGGACAGGCTGCGTGCCCGATCGATCACATCGGCAAAGGCGCCACGCCCCTGCGCCTTGATCAGGTCATCAGGGTCCTGGCCTTCTGGCAGGGTAGCGATGCGCACCGTATAGCCCGGCTTGAGATGGGGCATCACGATATCGGCGGCGCGCTCGGCCGCCTTGAGTCCTGCCTTGTCGCCGTCGAAGCACAAAACAGGGTCCGGGGTCATCTGCCAGAGCATTTGCAGGTGCTCTTCGGTCATTGCCGTGCCGAGCGGCGCCACTGCCCCTTCAAAGCCCGCCATGACCGAGGCAATGACGTCGAGATAACCCTCAACCACGATGACCGTGCTGCCGTCCCGCGCCGCCTGCCGGGCCGCCTGCCCGTTATACAGCGTGCGGCGCTTGGAAAAGAGCTCGGTCTCTGGTGAGTTGAGATACTTGGCCGGAACGTCTGCCGACAGAGCCCGTCCGCCAAACGCAATCACGCGGCCGCGGAAATCGGTGATGGGAAACATCACGCGGTTGCGGAACCGGTCATAGGTCAGCGGGTCGCCATCGCGCGACGCCACAAGTCCGGTGTCGATCATGTCCTGCGCCGACACGCCGTTTTGCGCCAGATGCTCCTTGAGCCCGTTGCGACTATCTGGCGCGAAGCCGATGCGGAAGCGGGTCTGGCTCTGCAGGGTTACGCCACGGTCGAACAGGTAGCCGCGCGCTCGCGCGCCAATATTGTGCTGTAGTGCGGCTTCAAAGTACTTGGTCGCCAGTTCCATCACATCGATCAGCGTGCGACGTTCGGCCTCGCGCTTTTCGGCCCGCTCATCACGCGCCGGCATTGGCACGCCGGCCATGCCCGCGAGCTTTTCCACCGCCTCTGGGAAGCTCATCCCGGCCTTTTCGGTCAGGAACCGGAAGTGATCACCGGAGACCCCACAGCCGAAGCAGTGGTAGATGCCGCGCCGGTCGTCAGCATGAAAACTGGGACTTTTTTCGCCATGGAATGGGCAGCAGGCCCACATGTCGCCCTTGCCGGGCTGGCTCTTGCGCTTGTCCCACATGACGTGTTCGCCCACGACCTGCGTAATCGGCAGGCGTTGACGGATTTCATCCAGGAACTGGTCGGTAAAGCGCATGGGATGTACCTAGGCATTTAATGCGTCGACGTCACCCCATGCACGCACTTATCCCGGCTGTTCACAGGGCGTCAGGCGGTCCTGCTGCTCTGGTAGAGCTGCCATGCAAAGCCGAGCAGGCCGATCGCCAGGAACACCAGCAGGATGCCGCCGACAATCATGCCGGCCGAGGCGGCCAGCAGCGGGAAGAAAACCATCACCAACCCAAGCAGCACATACGCGATGCCCGAAAGGACCACCGGCCAGATCCGCACATAGAGGTCCCGCTCACGCCAGACCGTCACGATCTGAAACAGGCCGAAGAACAGCGCTCCAAGTCCGAACAGGGACGACCCGAAGCTTGCAACCATGACCGTCGCAAGGATCGGAAGGACCAGGATCATGATACCAATGAACAGTGACAGGACATGTCCGACGATATTGAGCCAGTAGTTCGGGCTGGTGCCGCCGCCAAAGGTCAGATTCCACAGCCCAAAGACGCCTTCGATAATCAGCATGATGCCCAGGGCCAGGACCATGACCGTCAGCGCATCCGTCGGCCAGATGATCGCGTAGATACCTGCCAACAACATGAACAGGCCTCGCAGGCCTGTCGCCAAAGCAAATCGCTTCTTCGTATTCCCCGAAACTGCCATCCCGTCCCCTCCAAGGGTACTTGCCTCACACCAGCACCTTAACCGAGCCAGCAGCGCTGCCAAGTCACAGCTGGCTTTAGTTTTTCTATAGCCGGTCCGGCGTATTGTTCATTGCAGTGCGGGGCGAACGGTGCTCTTAACCCGCCTTTACCGAGGTCCGCGTCGGCGGTTTATTATGTCCCTACCCCTTTTCGCATTGTTTCTGGCTGCCTTCGCTTTCGGCACGGCCGAGTTCGTTATCGCCGGAGTTTTGCCCGACGTCGCCACGGGGCTGGGCGTCTCGATCCCGATCGCCGGCTATCTGGTGACGGGATATGCCATCGGTATCGCCATAGGCGGGCCCCTGATCGCCGTCGCCACCAAAAAAATGCCGCGCAAGACCTTAATTCTGCTGCTGGGCGCCGCCTTCACGATCGGGCAGGTCCTGTGCGCCATCGCGCCCAATTTCGAGCTGCTGCTCGCTGCGCGCGTCTTCGTTTCGGTTCTGCACGGCACCTATTTTGGCATCGCGGCCATCGTCGCGGTAAGCTTGGTGCCGGCCGAAAAACGCGGTTTTGCCGTAGCGCTCATCCTCTCGGGCCTCACAGTTTCCAATATTCTGGGTGTTCCGGCCGGCACCGCCATCGGTACGGCATTCGGCTGGCGCGCGACTTTCTGGGGTGTGGCCGCTTTGGCGCTTGTCGCAACCCTGGCCGTTGCTGCCTTCATGCCCTCGCGCAGCGAAGAGACCGGCACCAGCGGCAGCTTCCGGCGCGAGTTCAAGGCGCTGGCCCGCCAGCAGATCGTGACGTCGCTGATCATCGTCATCCTGGTGATGATCGGTCAGTACAGCCTGTTCACCTATATCGCGCCCCTGCTGCTCGAAGTGACTGGCCTTGAAGAAGGCGCCCTCCCCTGGGTCCTGCTGCTTTATGGCGTTGGCTCGACGATCGGCGTGTTCATCGGCGGCCGGCTGGCCGACTGGAAGCTGATGCCCTCGCTGATCGGCATCCTCTGCGTGCAGACGGTGGGCTTCCTCGCCGTTTACTTTGTCAGCCCCTACCCCGTCGTCATGGCCATTGCCGTGGTTTTCTGGGGCGGCATGAACTTTGCCTTTGGCTCGCCGGTGCAGTCGCGCGTACTGGCCTGGGCGGGCGATGCCCCCAATCTCGCGTCGGCGCTCATCCCCGCCGGTTTCAATATCGGCATCGCCATCGGCGCCATTCTGGGCGGAACCCTGCTGGCAAACGGGTTTGGCTATCAGAACCTCGCCCTGATCGGCACCGCGTCGCTGGCTGTCGCCCTGCTAGTCGCCATCTATTCGTTCTGGCTGGAGCGCCGTACCGAAGGCATAGTCGGGCAGCCGGCAGAGTAAGGCAGGCGACCAAGTAACGATTTGGTCACTATCAAGTATCTAAGTCCAGAACCGCAACACTTCGTTCCGCCGAATGCTCCATACTGGGGCCAGCCCGGAAAACTGCGGAACCGACGATGATAGACAACGCCACTTTGTTAATTGCGGTTGGCTTCTCGGGCTGCACTTTGCTGGTCACCCTGCTGATCAACTGGATGCAGGACCGGAAAGACGCCTATCTGGTAAGCTGGGTCAGCGGCATGGCGTTTGCCATGATCGGCTTGGCTATTCTGGGCCTGCGTGGCGACCGCTTCGACCTCGCGATACAGCTTCCAGCCTGGTCGTTTCTGATTCTTGCCATGGCGCTTATTTACGCTGCCGCGACCCAGTTCCGGCTGGGCCAGGCCAATCGCACCCTGGTCATCGGCCTTTGGCTCGGCACGACCATCGCCACCCTCACGCCACTGCTGATGGGCTACAATGGCCTGAGCCTCATCGCGCTCAACTTCTCCTGCGCCCTGTTCATCCTGCTTTCAGGCTACCAGTATCTGGCGATCCGCGCCGAAGCGCCGCTGCTGCTATCCACCAATGCCCTGATCTATGGCGTGACCGGCCTGTCGTTTGTAGCCTGCGGCGTCATACCGTTGATCGAAGGTCAGTTTGTGCTCGCCGCCCCACCGAATAACTGGGCCGAGCAGTTCAATTCGCTGATGAACATCATCGGCATCACCGGCATTGGCGCCCTCTCGCTGACGCTCAATCAGCTGCGCGCCACTCAACGCCATCGCGAGGAAGCACTGACCGATCAACTGACCGGCTTGCTCAACCGTCGCGCCCTGTTCGATCGCTTCGAGGCCGCCACCCTGCCCGCCGGCACCGCGGTATTGATGTTCGATATCGACCATTTCAAGCAGATCAACGATCGCCAGGGCCATGCCGCGGGCGACGCGGTGATCAAGCATTTCGCCGGGATCATCGGCAGGTCGGTTCGTCCCGAGGATCCCGTCGCCCGCATTGGCGGCGAGGAGTTCTGCGCCATCCTGCCGGTGATGAGCATCGACCAAGCCAAGGCGATCGCCGAGCGCATTCGATCCGATCTCGACAGCGGGCCCGTGCGCCTGCTCGGCGAGGCGCTGCATGCTACCGTGAGCGTCGGCGTTGCCACCAGCAACGAGGGCGAATCCTTTTCCTCGGTGCTCAGCCGCGCCGACGGCGCGCTCTACAAGGCCAAGGGCAACGGCCGCAATCGCGTCGACACCGCCTCCCTTCGCCTGATCGCCTGACCTAGCCGGCCAGCGCTGCGCGCACCTTGCCGCTGGCCTTGCCGAAGTCGATCCGGCCCGGATAGTCGACCTTGAGCTGCGCAATGACCTTGCCCATGTCCTTGGGGCCTTCGGCGCCGGTCGAGGCAATGGCGGCCACGATCGCTGCGTCAACTTCTTCCTCGGTCAGCCCCTTGGGCAGGAACTCGTTGAGGATGTCGATCTCTTCCTTTTCCACCGTCGCCAGATCGGCGCGGCCTGCCTGGGCGTAGATGGCAAAGCTCTCTTCGCGCTGCTTGACCATCTTCTGCACGATGGCCAGGATTTCCTCATTGGTCGCGGGGCCACGATTTTCAAGGCGGATGGCGATGTCCTTGTCCTTGATCGCGGCGGTGATCGCGCGGATCGTGGCTGTGCGCCGCTGATCGCGGGCCTTGAGGGCCAGTTTGAGCTCTTCGCTGAACTGTTCGCGCATGATGCTAGCCTTTTTCATTGGAGCTGATGCCATTGCGGCATCGTCACTCCGTTCGATAACGATCACGACCATTCTTGCATAGTCACGGGCGATAGTGGCGTTCGATCAAAAGCCACTCCGCTCTAAAAATTGCGTGCTGGCACCCTATATAAACGTAACATCACGGCCTTGGCACTTGCGCTGCCGTTCATGGGCTTCTAAAGGGAAGCCTCAATCGACATCATCGAAAACCCTGGAGACCCACCGTGACCGGCTGGCAACAATCCCCCGCGACCGCACTTCTGATCCTGGCAGATGGCACGCGTCTGGAAGGCCGCGGAATCGGTGCTATCGGTCATGCCGCTGGCGAAGTCTGCTTCAACACCACCATGACCGGCTACCAGGAAGTGCTGACCGACCCGTCCTATGCGGGCCAGATCATCACCTTCACCTTCCCCCATATCGGCAATGTGGGCACCAACGACGAAGACATCGAGACGGTCAACATGGCTGCTCTGTCCGGCGTCCGCGGTGTCGTGCTGAAGGCCGACATCACCAACCCGTCCAATTACCGCGCCGTTGAAAAGCTCGATGCCTGGCTCAAGAAGCGCAACATCATCGGCATCACCGGTATCGACACCCGCGCCCTGACCGCCCAGATTCGCGAGCATGGCATGCCGAACGGCGTCATCGCCCATTCCGATACCGGCCATTTCGACGAAGCCTCGATCAAGGCCGAGCTGGCGGCGTTCCCCGGCCTGGTCGGCCTCGACCTCGCCAAGGAAGTCACCACCGCCCAGACCTATCACTGGGACGAAACCAGCTGGGAATGGAACAAGGGCTACGGCAAGCTCGACAAGCCCGACTTCCACATCGTCGCAATCGACTATGGTGCCAAGCGCAATATCCTGCGTTGCCTCGCCGATCAGGGCGCCAAGGTAACCGTGCTGCCCGCGACGGCAACGGCCGCCGATGTGCTCTCGCACAATCCTGATGGCGTTTTCCTGTCGAACGGCCCTGGCGATCCGGCGGCGACCGGCGTCTATGCCGTGCCCACCATCCAGGCGCTGATGGAAACCGGCAAGCCGCTGTTCGGCATCTGCCTTGGCCACCAGCTGCTCGGCCGTGCGCTGGGCGCTACCACCTCGAAGATGCATCAGGGCCATCACGGCGCCAACCATCCGGTCAAGGATCTGACCACCGGCAAGGTCGAGATCACCTCGATGAACCACGGTTTTGCGGTCGACAAGGAATCCCTGCCCGCTGGCGTCGTCGAGACCCATATCTCGCTGTTTGACGGCTCCAATGCCGGCCTGAGCGTCGAAGGCAAGCCGATCTTCTCGGTGCAGTACCATCCTGAGGCCAGCGCCGGCCCGCGCGACAGCCACTACCTGTTCACGCGGTTCCTGAACCACGTCCGCGCCCAGAAGGGCCTGGAACTGGTTCCCGAGCACGTCGCGCCTGCCGCCTAAGCGCTTCGATCCCAATTGAAAAGGCAGCCGAACCCAGGTTCGGCTGCCTTTTTGTTTTCAGTCAGACATTGCCTGAAAACGTGTCGCAGTCGCCCGGATTGCCCGTGGTGTAGCCGCGCTCGAACCACGTCTTGCGTTGCGCCGATGTGCCGTGATTGAAGGTCTTGGGCACGGCGAAGCCCTGCATGCGCTTCTGCAGCGTATCGTCGCCAATCTGCTCGGCGGCATTGAGGGCCTCTTCAAAGTCGCCATTGTCCAGCAGGTCTTCCTGGCCGGCATAATTGGCCCATACGCCCGCGTAACAATCGGCCTGCAACTCGACCCGCACCGAATATGCGTTGGCCTGCTCCTGGCTCATGCTGGCGCGGCGCTGGTTGAAAGCGGGCAGCACGCCGGTGATATTCTGGACGTGGTGGCCCACTTCATGCGCCAGCACATAGGCCTGGGCAAAGTCGCCCGGCGCCCCGAACTGGTCCCGCAGCTGATCGTAGAAGGTAAGGTCGATATAAACCTTCTGATCGCCCGGGCAATAAAACGGGCCGGTGCTCGAATCGGCCGCACCACAGGCGGTATTCACCTGATTGGTGAACAGCACCACGGTGGGCTCCGGATAGTCCTGGCCGCCCGACTGCTGGAACACTTCCGTCCACAGGTCCTCGGTTTCCTTGACGACGACGCCGACGAAATCGCGCAATTCGGCCTGCTCGCCCGTCGTCGGCACCTGGCTCGATGAACGCGAGGTCTGCGTGGATGTGGGATTGCCGCTCAGCAGATCGAGCGGGTTGGTGCCGGTGACGACCCAGATCAGGCCGAGCACCACGACGAGGCCGACAAGGCTGCCGATGCCGCCGCGCGAGCCACTGCCGCCCGTGGGAATGCGGATGCCCCCACCGCCCCGTCCGAACGGATTGCCGCCCATCCCGCCAAGTCCACCGCCGCCCTGTCCTCGCCGGTCATCGATGTTGGAACTCTGCTCACGTCCACGCCACTTCATTGAGGTCTTCTCCAGTTCCGCCCAACCTAGCAACAAGGCGAAGCGAAGCAAATCGGTTCCGTAGGACGTGACTTTGCACCGGACGGCCACTGGGCCCGACCGGTTTGGGAGATGCGGCATGCGGCGAGACGGGCCTCATGGTATTTTAAGTAGCGAGGCACGCCTCGCCGCATTGCGATGGGTTTTGTGGCAGGCGGAACCCCCGGTTGCGACAGGTGCATCCGCTCAACCCGAGACCAGCGCGAACCACGGTCTCCCCACCTGCCCCCACAAGCTGGCTCGCGCAGCCCCGCTGGTGTGGAAGGTAATCTGATAGTGGCATGAGCTTTTAGGGACGGGGATAAAGGGGACAAGTGGGGGCCATTGGCTCGCCAAATGCGGGGTCATCCCGGCCTTGAGCCGGGATCCATCCTGAGATGTGGGGAGCCGCGCGATCTCGAGATGGGCCCCGGCTCAAGGCCGGGTGACATGGTGGGTGGTGAGGGTTGGTGGCTATTTCCCAGGGCCGTAGAACACACCCGGTTCATTCCAGCGAAGGCCGGAAACCATGCCGTCCACCAATACGCTCGGGCTTGTGGGGTGCCGCTGATGGACGGTGGCGAGGGCCGCAACCGTCACAAATTGACCAGCCGGTCAAAACTTCATAGCGTCATGCCGCCGCCGTCATCCCAACGTCACCTGCGGGCGGCATGAGCATGCACGCTTCGTGACTGGAGCGAGAATTGCCGGGCCAGCTGGCCCATCACCCGGGAGCACCTATCGCCCCCGGCGTTTGGTTAGAAAAAACTGAACACTTCAGGGAGACGACCCAATGAACTTCTTGCCGAAGATCTCGCGGCGCACCTTTCTGGCGGGCTCCGCCAGTGTCGGCGCCATGGCGGCCATGCACCCCTTTGCGGCGCTGGCCCAGTCCAATCAGGCCCACCTGCGCCTGATGGAGACCACCGACCTGCATGTCGCCGTGTTCCCCTATGACTATTATGCCGACGCCCCCAACGAAACCATGGGGCTGGCCCGGACCGCGTCGATCATCGAGGCCATCCGCGCTGAGGCCGGCAATTCGATGCTGCTCGACAACGGCGACATCATCCAGGGCAATCCGATGGGTGACTACATCGCTTACGAGAAGGGCCTCGAGGACAACGTTCACCCCATCATCGCGGCCATGAATACGCTGGGCTACGAAGCCGCCACGCTGGGCAACCACGAATTCAACTATGGCCTTGAATATCTCGACGCCGCGCTGGCCGGGGCAGACTTCCCCTTTGTGTCATCCAACCTGGTGCGCGGCGAACTGGCCGCCGACCCGCTTGGCGACACCACCTATATCGACCCCTACCTGATCGTCGAAAAAGAGCTGACCGACGGCTCCGGCGCGTCCAAGACCATCAAGATCGGCCTCATCGGCTTCCTGCCGCCGCAGATCATGACCTGGGACGCCGCGCACCTGACGGGCAAGGTCAACACGCGCGATATCGTCGAGACCGCCAAGGCCTACGTCCCGAAGATGAAAGAGGAAGGCGCCGATATCATCGTGGCCATGTCCCATTCCGGCATTGCTGCCGATCAGGGGCCGGGTGCCGAAAACGCCTCGCTGCAACTGGCAGCCGTGGATGGCATCGACGTAGTGTTGACCGGCCACCACCACCTGGTGTTCCCGGGCCCGGACTATGAGGGCATCGAAGGCGCCGACATCGCCGCCGGCACGCTGAGCGGCAAGCCCGCGGTTATGGCCGGGTTCTGGGGCTCGCATATGGGCCTCGTCGATCTGCTGCTCGAGCATGATGCCGACGGCAAGTGGAGCATCGTCTCGCACACTTCCGAAGCCCGCCCGATCTTCGAGCGCGTCGACGGCAAGGTGAAGGCCCTGGTGGCCGACGAAGCCGAAGTGGCCGCCGCCGCCCACGCCGACCACGACGAAACGCTGGAATATGTACGCCGCGCCGTGGGGGAAACCTCCGCCCCGCTGCACTCCTATTTCGCGCTCGTCGCCGATGATCCGTCGGTGCAGATCGTGAGCCAGGCCCAGACCTGGTACATCACGCAGATGATGAAGGGCACCGAGCGGGAAGGCCTGCCGATCCTGTCGGCCGCGGCCCCATTCAAGGCCGGTGGCCGTGGTGGCCCGGACTATTACACCGACGTGCCGGTGGGCCCGGTGGCGATCAAGAACGTCGCCGACCTCTATCTGTACCCCAACACCATCCAGGCGGTCGAAATCACCGGTGCCGACGTCAAGAACTGGCTCGAACGGTCGGCCGGAATTTTCAATCAGGTCGAGAAAGGCGCCAAGGACGCCGAACTCATCAACACTGACTTCCCGTCCTACAATTTCGACGTGATCGATGGCGTGACCTACAAGATCGACCTGACGCAGCCGTCGCGCTTCTCGGCGGATGGCAAGGCCGAGCCCAACCCGGACGCCAGCCGCATCGTCGACCTGATGTATGATGGCAAGCCGATCGACCCCGCGCAGAAGTTCATCGTCGCCACCAACAACTATCGCGCTGGCGGCGGCGGCTCCTTCCCGGGCATCGGCCCAGCCGTAACTGTGTTCAAGGGGCCCGATACCAACCGCGACATCATCGTGCGATTCATCGTCGAGAATGGCACGATCAACCCATCGGCCGACAGCAACTGGTCCCTCGCCCCGATTGGCGACACCACCGTGCTGTTCGCCACCGGCCCAAAGGCCGCGGAACATCTGGCCGACGTTACCGCGGTCAAGATCGAGGCAACCGGCGACACCAATGCCGACGGCTTCGGGCTCTATCGCATCGCACTCTGAGGCGGTTAGACTGGCAATCTGGCGGGGGAGCCTATAGGGCTCCCCTGTTGTTTTGTGGAGGAAGACGCATGCTGCGCTGGAAGCTGGCCCTCGCCACTCTCGTTCTGTCGGCCTTGCCTGCGCAGGCCGAGGTGGCGCTGAGCGGCTATTTCACCGCCACTTCCGCCTGCCCCGCCTATCAGTCGATCAACCGCCAGACCAATCCGGGTGGCGTGATGACAGTGCCCGGCCGGGCCTATGATCTGATCGCCGGCAATACCGACCGCCCCACCCATTTGTGGATCACCGTGCCCGGCGCGCAGCCTGAGCGGCGCTGGGTCTCCGTCGATTGCGGAACCCGCGCGACCGATGCGGAAGGCCAGGTGGCCGAACCAGCCCCGACTGTTCCCGCGCCGACCTATCGCGGCACGCAGTATATCCTGGCGGTCAACTGGCAACCCGCCTTCTGCGAAACCAGCCCGAACAAGCGCGAGTGCCGGACCCAGACCGCCGACAGTTTCGAGGCGACCAATTTCACCCTGCATGGTCTGTGGCCGCAGCCCCGCGACCGGGCCTATTGCAATGTCACGCCAGCCGAACGGCGCGACAGCGAGACCGGCTATTGGCGCGACCTGCCGCCGGTGCGGTTGAGCGCTGGCCTGCGCGACGAACTCGACGAGGTGATGCCCGGGGCCATCTCGCAACTCGATCGCCACGAGTGGATCAAGCACGGCACCTGCTACGGCACGTCGCAGGAGGAATACTACGCCGACGCGCTCGACATGATGCTGGCCCTGAACACCTCGGCGGTGGCAGAGCTGTTCGCGGGCAATATCGGGCGCAAGATTACCCTGCGGCAGGTGCGCGAGGCCTTTGATGCCTCGTTCGGACGCGGCGCGGGGGAGCGGGTGCGCATGGCCTGCGCGCCTGACGGCAACCGCACCATCATCACCGAACTGACCATTGGCCTGACCGGCGAAATCACCGGCCCCGACGATTTCGGCAGGCTGATTGCGGCGGCCAGCCCCACTGAAGGCGGCTGCAATTCCGGCATGGTGGACCCGGTGGGCCTGCGCTAGGGCTTACCGGAATCTTAACGCTGCCGCTTCACTGGCGCGAAAGGCATGGTGGGCTAGGCTGGCGACACTTTCTGCTGGAGCCATGCCATGACGGTCCCTGCCCTCGCCATTTCCCGCCTGAGCAAGAGTTTTGACCGGCCCGTGGTGGCCGACCTGGACCTGACCATCAAGGCAGGCGAGTTCTATGCCCTGCTCGGCCCCAATGGGGCGGGCAAGACGACCATCTTGCGCATGGTCGCGGGGCTGTTGCAGCCCGATGGCGGCGACATCTCCATCTTTGGCATCGACGCGCGGCGCGATCCGATCGCGGGCAAGCGCATCGTCGCCTGGGTATCGGACGAGCCGATGGTCTATGATCGGCTGACCCCGCTCGAATATCTCGAATTCGTCGCGGGGCTCTGGCAGATCGACAGCCGGCAGGCGGAAGCCAAGGCCAATGAGCTGATCGACTGGCTGGGCCTGCGGCCCCATGCCAACGAGCTGTGCGGCGGCTTTTCCAAGGGCATGCTGCAAAAGGTGGCGCTGGCGGGAGCGCTGGTGCACGATCCGCAGCTGATCATCCTCGATGAACCGCTGACCGGACTCGACGCGGGTTCGGCCCGGCAGGTCAAGGACGTGTTGCTGGGCAAGGTGCGCGATGGCGTCACCGTGATCATGACCACCCACATTCTCGAAGTCGCCGAGCGAATGGCCGAGCGCATCGGGGTAATCAGCCATGGCCGGCTGATCGCCGAAGGCACTCTGGCGGAGCTCCGGACCCGCATTGGCCGGGAATCCAGCCTTGAAGACATCTTCCTCGATCTCGTGGCAGAGGGCACCGAAGCCGCATGAGGTTCGCACCGGCATCGCTGAGCTGGTTCGCCCGGCACGAACTCAATCTCGCCTGGCGCGAATGGGTCGCCATGATGACGGGGGGGCGTCGCACGCGCGGCGTTGGACTCGCGATCTTCCTCGCCATCGTGGTGGCGCTGCTGCACCTGATGGCCTATGGGCTCGTTGCTCCATGGGTTCAGCACGGCATTGTCCCGGACAAGGCGACCATGGTGATGCTGACCGGGACCGGGGCCCTGTTCTGGACCGTGATGCTGTCGCAGGCGCTGGAGTCGGTGACGCGGGTCTATTACGCCCGCTCCGATCTCGACCTGATCCTATCGTCGCCCGCCTCCTCGCGGCGGCTATTCGCGGTGCGAACGGGCGCGGTCGCGCTGTCGACCATCGTGCTGACGACTCTCCTCGCCAGTCCGCTGATCAATATGCTGGCCATTCTGGACGGTGCCAGATGGCTGGCCGCTTATGGCGTGCTGGCGGCGCTGGGAGCCCTGTCGACTGCCATTGCCGTCGGCATCACTATTGCCCTGTTCCGCATCGTCGGACCCAAGCAGACCCGGCTGATCGCGCAGATCGTGGCTGCCGTGGTGGGGGCTGGCTTCGTCATCGGCATCCAGGCCGCCGCGATCATCTATTACGGCAACATGTCCCGGTTCCAGCTGTTCCAATCGGCCGACGTGATCGCTGCTGCACCCAACCTGGGAAACCTGCTCTGGTTGCCCGCCAAGGCCGCCATGGGCGAGATTCCGGCGCTGCTGGCAGTGCTCGCCGTGGGCCTCGGAGCACTGGCCATCACCATCGCCGGCACAGCGTCCAGCTATGGTCATCACGCCATATCGGCAGCGGGCCTGAACCACATTCGCAGTCAGCGCCGCCCCTCCGCCCGGCCCTTTCGGCCAGTCTCGCAGCGCCAGGCCCTGCGCCTCAAGGAATGGCGGCTCCTGCAGCGCGATCCGTGGCTGATGTCACAGACGCTGATGCAAATCCTCTACCTGGTGCCGCCTGCCCTGTTGATGTGGATGAACTTTGGCAGCAGCGCCGGAGCTTTCGTCGTCGTGGTGCCGGTGCTGGTCATGGCATCGGGACAACTGGCGGGCGGGCTCGCCTGGCTGGCCATATCGGGCGAGGACGCACACGATCTGGTCGTGACGGCGCCGGTTTCGCCGCGCACCGTGCTCGTTGCCAAGATCGAGGCTGTGCTGACGGTGATCGGCGTGGTGCTGACACCACTCCTGCTGCTGATGGCCCTGTCATCGTGGCAGATGGCGCTCATTACTGCCCTGTGCGCCGCGCTGTCCGCAGGGTCGGCCACTGCAATTCAGCTGTGGTTCCGTGTGGTCGCCAAACGGTCGATGTTCCGCCGCCGTCAGGTCGCGTCGCGCGCCGCCACGCTCAGCGAAGCCTTTGCCTCGATCATGTGGGCAGGCACCGGGGCGCTGATGGCTGCAGAATCCTGGCTGGCCATTGCGCCGGCCATCGTGGCACTCTTGGTGCTCGGACTGGCAAAGCTGATTTCCCCACGCCGGCCGTGAAGAGACCCAGATGACGACCCTGACCTATCGTGATGCAACGCCGGCCGACATCAAGACGATCCTGACGCTCAGCCATGCCGGCGACGCCCGCGGCAAGGACACGCCACCGCTCGATCCGGCAACCCTCGATGACCCGCGCTATCGCTCCGCTTTTGAAGTAATCGACGCCGATCCCCGTCAGCGGCTGATCGTCGCCGAACGGAATGGCGAAGTGGTCGGCACGCTTCAGATCAGCACCGTACCCGGCCTCAACCAGTTTGGCATGACGCGCGGCCTGCTCGAAAACGTGCACATACGGGCCGACCAGCGCGGCACTGGCCTTGGCACCGAAATGGTCCGCTGGGCGATCGAAGTATGTCGCCAGAGCGGCTGTGGCATGGTGCAGCTGACCTCCAACAAGGTCCGTCTCGACGCGCACCGTTTCTATGAAAAGCTGGGCTTCGCCAAGAGCCACGAGGGCTTCAAGCTCAAGCTCTGAGCACGCTGCAACAGACCGCGAGGCTCTTGACCCGCGCCAGCCAGGTTGCCACGCTGTCGAATGGAGCCGCGGCTCGTTCCGCGCTTCCCTTCGCCGTGGAGGCGAGCATGAACGATACCAGCACCAAAAATCGCACCGAGACCGTGCCCAAGATTGCCCGGCCTCCGCTGCACAAAGTCATCCTGCTGAACGATGACTATACGCCGCGCGAATTCGTCGTGGCGCTGCTCAAGGCCGAGTTCCACGTGCCCGAAGCGCAGGCCAACATGATCATGCTGACCGCCCATACCAAGGGTGTCTGCGTGGTGGCGGTGTTTACTCGCGAAATTGCCGAAGAAAAAGCCAAGCGCGCCACCGACTTCGCCCGCCAAAGCGGCTTTCCGCTGCTGTTTAGCACGGAGCCGGAAGAGTAGGCATCAGGCCGTGCCGTAGCGCAGCCGCGCTTTGGCCTGCGCCCTTGCAGCCACCTCTTCGCGGTCGCGCGGCGGAGCATGGGTCTCAAGCGAGGCCAAAAGCTTGCGCACCGCCCGCTCGACCTCCTCCACCGCATCGTGAAAGGCCGCCTCGTTGGCCCGCGACGGCGCGTTGTATCCCGAAATCTTGCGCACGAATTGCAGCGCCGCATCGTGCATCTCGTTGCCGGTAGCGGGTGGCTCAAAATTGAACAGCGGCTTGATATTGCGGCACATGGGTCGTCTCCTGGCACTTGCCCGGCCAGTTTACACGCGCGCCCGATCCCCAACCAGAGTTTCGGCCAGACATGTTATTGCGGTCGCGGCAGCGGGAAGACCTGGGGGCGCGGTGCTTCCGGCGGCTTGGCAGGAGGCTCCGGCACCGGCTCGGCCTCGCTGGCGGGCGCCAGCGGACCACCCTCGGAGATATCCAGCGACAAACCGGTCAGCTTCCAGCTGCGATCGACCGGCGCGAACAGCATGTCGAAATGGACCTGCGCCGGCACAGAGGGAAAAAATCCAGCCATGTGCAGCATGCCATTTTCCAGCCGCGGCATCAGCGTTAGCTGTGGCTCGATGACCAAAACTCCACCCAGATCGAGCTTTTCCGCACGGTGGGCGGAAAACGCCTCGGCCAGCACGGCAGCATTGTTGCGCTGGAAGCCTGGTGCTCCGAGCTCGCGCAGCACGGTGTAATTCCCGGTCTTGTTGGCATGATCAAGCGCGACGAGGGAGGAGCGCACCAGCATCAGCACGCCGTTTCGATCAATATCGTAGGGCTGGACCTGAGCCGCCGTTTCCTGAGCCCGCACCCCGGCGCTCAGTAGTGTCAGCGCCAGCACGGCTGGCAGGATTTTCCATCTCATGGCAGCTAGAATTCGCCGGACAGGCCGAGCCGAGCGGCATGGCTGTCGCCGCCGCCATAGGAATAGCCGCCCGAAAGCACCAAGGGCATGGACGTTTCAAACCGGTAGGCCAGCGAACCGCCGAATGCCGTAGCGCCGTTGAAGTGACCGACATTCATCCCCCACGCCATCCGGCCCGGCGCCGACGGCACCGCCGGCGCGGACATGGCTATTGCGGCGGCGATGCCCTGTCGTGCTTCGGTTTGCACCGCAGTGACCCGCCCGTCGAGCGCCGCAATCTGCGCGGCCTGCCCGTTCACGGCGCTCATGGTGTTGAGCATGTCCTGCGTGCTGAACAGGGACGTGGCCACGTTCCCATTGGCGTCAGATGTGACTAGGCGAGTATCACCCACCTGCTGCGCGCGGCTCGCCGCGCTGGCGATGCCGGCCAGAGAGTAGGTCTGCGATGCATCGCCGATCACCACCTGGTTGGCGCGGCTCGTCTGGACCCCGGCCCCGATTGCTATGGAGTTGGTGTGCGCCGCATCGGCGCCCGCACCCAGCGCGATTGCGCCATCGGTGCGCGCCATGGCCAGCGTACCGATAGCCACGCTATTGTTCACCGTAGGCAGACCCAGGAAACGGTTGGCCTGAAAACCCAGTGCAACATTGCCTGTCCCGACAAACGCCTGCCCAGCCTGGGTTCCGATTGCCGTGTTGCTGTCGCCCTGCGCAAGTGCTCCTGCGCCAAAGCCAACGTTTGTCGAGTTGTTGCCGTCCGCCCCGGCTCCCGCACCGTAGCCTATGTCCGCTCGCCCAGTGCCACTACTACTGAAACCAGCGTTGACACCGCAAGAAAAGCTTAAGGCATCCGGCGCCTCCGCGCCGCCGACACCAATACCGGCCATCAAGCAAACCTCGCCGGCAGACGCCGGCGACCACGCCAGCAGGAACAGCACCAGCATCGCCGCCCCCGACGATGCCGGCGATGCCCAGTCGCTCCAACTGTACCGACCTCGGTTGAAACTTGAGTATTCCACCACGTGCCCCTACGCAGGCTCCCAAGGACGCCTATCACAGGCTGCCGTGAATGCTTGCTGGCGCATAGTCATCAAATGATGACTCTCGTAGCGATCAACACAGCCTTGCCAGGCTGGCTGGACATGAATTGTAACAACCGGCAAAGTCGACAGCTAAACCCCCGCTTACGGGAGCAGCCATGGCTGACGATTTACTGGATCGCATCTATGATGCCGCGTTTGCACCGGACCTGTGGCAACAAATCATCGAAGATTTGAGCGTTCTTTCCAATGCTGCTTCGGGAAATTTGATCATATTTGATGACATCAGGCCGGTGATCCGTGTTGGGACCGGGCTGTCGCAGGCCGCGCTCGAGAGCTTCAGCCAGAGCACCTGGCGCCAGGGCACCCGCATCCAGCATTTCCGCGCCCATCCCTTCACCGGTTTCGTCAGTGCTCGCCAGTATTTCGATTATGAGTCCGATCAGCCCTCGCCCGAACTGCGCCTTTGGCAGCAACAGGGGCTGGGTGACCAACTCGGCACGATGATCGATACCGCCTCGGGCGAAATCGCCGTCTTTGCCTTTGACCGGATGGCCAGTTCGGGGCCTTTCGAGCGGCGGGATATCAAAGCGCTGGACGGCATCTACCCGCACCTGGCCAGGTCGGTCGACATTGCCTCGCGCCTCGGCAGCGTCCGGGCGGAAGCCAGTATTGCCGCATTGTCGGCACTGGGTCTGAGCGCGGCGCTTTTCACGGCCGACGGCCGCATGGTGCAGGCGACGCCGATGTTCGAGGCCCGCACCGACCTGTTCCGCGCTGGCACATCAGATCGGCTTGTCCTCTATGATCCGGGCGCACAGGCCAAATTGCAGCAAGCCATGCTCTCGGCGAACGAGCCGGATATGCGGCGGGGCCTCACCATCGCTTTGCCGCCCCAGCCGTCAGGCAAGCGGATCGCCATGCAGCTGCTGCCCCTGCGCCGTGTCGCTAGTGAAATGTTTGCCGGTGCGGCCTTTTTCCTCGTGGTCACCACACTCTCCGATCCCAGTGCCGTCGCCGCCACCGAGGCCGTGGCCCTTTTGCTCGGGCTGACGCCCGCCGAAGCGCGGCTGGCCACCGGCCTTGCCAAGGGCAAATCCTTGCGAGCCATTGCGGCCGAAATGAACATCAGCTTCAGCTCGGCCCGGACCTATCTGGCCCGAATCTTCCTCAAGACCGACACGCGGACGCAAAGCCAGATGGTGGCCCTGGTCAAATCCATTCCTGCACCCGCTTCGGGCTGAAACCTGCGCAAGCCGACCTGTCATGGCAGCGGCGGCCAAAAAACGCATGGCTGGAAGCGCCGGAGTGGGGTTTCCTTTCGCGATTATCTCCGTTAGACAGCCCTCTTAACCACCATGTCTGAACCTACCACCGCCCAGCAGCGCTCAGTTGCCGTGCGGTTTGCTGCGAGACAGGTGCTGTCCGGGCGATTCTTCCTGTCGCCCTCTGTCTGCAACAGTTGAGCGAGTCCCATGCCAAAACGTACCGACATCAAATCGATCCTCATCATCGGTGCGGGTCCGATTATCATCGGGCAGGCATGCGAGTTCGACTATTCGGGCACTCAGGCATGTAAAGCGCTGAAGGAAGAGGGCTACCGGATCATTCTGGTGAACTCCAACCCCGCCACCATCATGACCGACCCTGATCTGGCCGACGCGACCTACATGGAGCCAATCACTCCGGAAGTCGTCGCCAAGATCATCGAAAAGGAACGTCCCGACGCACTGCTGCCGACCATGGGTGGCCAGACGGCCCTCAACTGCGCGCTCTCGCTGCGCAAGATGGGCGTGCTGGAGAAGTTCGGCGTCGAGATGATCGGCGCCACCGCCGAAGCCATCGACAAGGCCGAAGACCGCGAGCTGTTCCGCGACGCGATGAAGAAGATCGGGCTGGAAACGCCCCGCTCCATGCTGGCGCACAACGCGATCGAAGCCCTGCAGGCGCTCGAAGTGATCGGCCTGCCCGCCATCATCCGCCCCTCGTTCACCCTGGGCGGCACCGGCGGCGGCATTGCCTATAACCGCGAAGAATATCTGGCCATCTGCGAAAGCGGCATCGACGCCTCCCCCACCAACGAAGTGCTAGTGGAAGAAAGCGTGCTCGGCTGGAAAGAGTACGAAATGGAAGTTGTCCGCGACAAGAAGGACAACTGCATCATCATCTGCTCGATCGAGAACATCGATCCGATGGGCGTCCATACCGGCGACTCCATCACCGTCGCGCCGGCCCTGACGCTGACCGACAAGGAATATCAGATCATGCGCGACGCCAGCCTGGCTGTGCTGCGCGAGATCGGCGTCGAAACCGGTGGCTCGAACGTGCAGTTCGGCATCAACCCGGCAGACGGCCGCATGGTCGTGATCGAAATGAACCCGCGCGTGTCGCGCTCTTCGGCGCTGGCCTCCAAGGCCACCGGCTTCCCGATCGCCAAGGTCGCGGCGCGTCTGGCTGTCGGCTACACCCTCGACGAACTGGACAACGACATCACCGGTGGCATGACCCCGGCCTCGTTCGAGCCCACCATCGACTATGTCGTCACCAAGATCCCGCGCTTTGCCTTCGAGAAGTTCCCCGGCTCGGACAACCGTCTCACCACCTCGATGAAGTCGGTCGGTGAAGCCATGGCCATCGGCCGCACCTTCCAGGAATCGCTGCAGAAGGCCTTGCGCTCGCTCGAAACGGGCCTGACCGGCCTCAACGAGATCGGCATTCCCGGCCTCGGCGAAGGCGATGACAAGAACGCCATCAAGGCGGCCCTTGGCACCCCGACCCCCGATCGCCTGCTGCATGTTGCCGAGGCCATGCGCCTGGGCGTGAGCAACGAAGACATTTTCGAAGCCTGCAAGATCGACCCCTGGTTCCTCGAGCAGATGCGCGGCATCGTCGACATGGAAGCCAAGGTGCGTGAATTCGGCCTGCCGCAGGACGCGCAAAACCTGCGTTCGCTCAAGGCCATGGGCTTCTCCGACAAGCGTCTGGCTCAGTTGGCCAACCTCAAGCCGTCCGACGTGCGCAAGCTGCGTCACGATCTCTCGGTGCGCCCGGCCTACAAGCGCATCGACACTTCGGGTGCCGAATTCGCTTCGCCGACGGCTTATATGTACTCGACCTATGAGGCCCCCTTCGCCGGCGAAGTCGCCAATGAAGCGCGTCCGAGCGATCGCAAGAAGGTCGTGATCCTCGGCGGCGGCCCGAACCGTATCGGTCAGGGCATCGAGTTCGATTATTGCTGCTGCCATGCCGCCTTCGCGCTGGCTGAAGCTGGCTATGAAACCATCATGGTCAACTGCAATCCCGAAACCGTCTCGACCGACTACGACACTTCGGACCGCCTCTATTTCGAGCCGCTGACCGAAGAAGACGTGATCGAAATCCTGATGACGGAAAAGGAAAACGGCACCCTGCATGGTGTCATCGTGCAGTTCGGCGGCCAGACCCCGCTGAACCTTGCCGAAGCCGTGCTGAAGGCTGGCGTACCGATCCTGGGCACCCAGCCCGACGCCATCGACCTGGCCGAAGACCGCGACCTGTTCTCCAAGCTTCTCAACAAGCTGGAACTGACCCAGCCCAAGAACGGCATTGCCTATTCGCTGGAGCAGGCTCGCCTGGTTGCGGAACGCCTCGGCTACCCGCTGGTCATCCGTCCGTCCTATGTGCTGGGCGGCCGCGCTATGGCGATCGTGCACTCGGCCAACGAGTTCGAACGCTATGTACAGGACACCCTGACCGGCCTCGTGCCGCCCGATATCCTGCAGCGCTACCCCAACGACCGGACCGGCCAGATCAACTCGGTCCTCAGCGACAACCCGCTGCTGTTTGACGGCTACCTCTCGGGCGCCACCGAAATCGACGTCGACGCATTGTGCGATGGCAAGGACGTGTTCGTTGCCGGCATCATGGAGCATATCGAAGAGGCCGGCATTCACTCCGGCGACTCCGCCTGCTCGCTGCCGACCCGCACGCTCTCGCCCGAAGTGCTGGAAGAACTCAAGCGTCAGACCACCGAGCTCGCCTTCGCGCTCAAGGTCGGCGGCCTGATGAACGTGCAGTATGCCTACAAGGACGGCGTGATCTACCTGCTCGAAGTCAACCCCCGCGCCTCGCGCACGGTGCCCTTCGTTGCCAAGGTCATCGGCCAGCCCATCGCCAAAATCGCCTCGCGGATCATGGCCGGTGAGAGCCTTGCCAGCTTCGGCCTCGTCGAACGCAAGTTCGACCACATCGCTGTCAAGGAAGCCGTATTCCCGTTCAACCGCTTCCCCGGCGTTGACACGGTGCTTGGCCCGGAAATGAAGTCGACCGGCGAAGTCATCGGCCTCGACGTCGATTTCGCCATGGCCTTCGCCAAGTCGCAGATGGGTGCGGGCTCCAAGGTTCCGCAGTCCGGCGCTGCCTTCATTTCGGTGCGCGATGCGGACAAGCCCCTCATCGTCGACATGGCCCGTCATCTGGTCGAAGGCGGCTTCACCATCCTGGCGACCGGCGGCACCCAGAAGTACTTGGTCGAGAACGGCATTGCCGCGACCAAGATCAACAAGGTGCTCGAAGGCCGTCCGCATATCGTGGACTCGATGAAGAATGGCGGCGTGCAGCTGGTGATCAACACCACCGACGGGCTCAAGTCGATCAGCGACAGCCGTGACCTGCGTCGCACTGCGCTCTACGCCAAGATCCCTTACTACACGACCATCGATGGCGCGCTTGCCGCTGTTGAAGGCATCGTGGCGCTTCAGAAGGGGAGCCTGGTGGTTCGCCCGCTGCAGGCCTACTTCGCGGCCTGATCGCCCGAGCCAATCGCCAAAATAGCAACGGCCCACGGACATGTTCCGTGGGCCGTTTTTGTTTTCAGTTGGACAGGAGCGGTTCCGGCCACTAGGTTTCGGCCACCATGAAGAGTGCAGACTGTACCACCTCGATAGCATTCCTGCGCGCCTGACACGCGCCGAGGGAATGCCCTGACCGGCCCGCCGGGCACCTTTGCACGCCTGGAATCCGGCTCATTCCGTACATTCTGAAATACTCGGCCGCCACCGACGCGGCCAACCTTCATGTGAGCTACCATGCCAAATTACTTCGAAAGCCCGTTCAAGGGCATTCCGCTCGACCAGCAGGTCACCAATCCCAACATCATCGTCGGGGCCTACAGCTATTACTCGGGCTACTATCACGGCCACAGCTTCGATAACTGCGCCCGCTATCTGCTGCCTGATGACGACGCCGACAAACTGGTGATCGGCAGCTATTGCTCGATCGGGTCCGGCGCCGCCTTCATCATGGCTGGCAACCAGGGCCATAGGAACGATTGGATCAGCACGTTTCCCTTTGCCTTCGTGCCGGAGGAGCCCGGCTTCGCGGACGCGCGCAACGGCTATATGTCGGCCGGCGATACTGTGATCGGCAACGATGTCTGGATCGGTTCCGAGGCCATCATCATGGCGGGCGTCACAATCGGGCATGGTGCCGTCATCGGCACTCGTGCGCTGGTCACAAAGGATGTCGAGCCCTATGCCATTGTCGGTGGCAACCCGGCCAAGCTCATCCGCAAGCGCTTCAATGAGGCAGAGATCGCGATGCTGCTGGAGATGGCATGGTGGGACTGGCCCATCGAGCGGCTGTCACGCGCAATGGCGCTCATGACCAGCGGGGATATCACGGCGCTGCACGACTTCTGGCGCGCCGAAGTCTGACCCAATCGCAGAGGCGTCCGGTATTCCTGGGCGCCTCACGCCGGCCGCAGGCGTGGCAGGCCGAATGCGATGATGCGCAACCCTTCGACCCGGCCCAGCACAACGATCAGCGCTGCCGTGCGGCAAGCCATGGCCGACGCAGTGGCAATGGCGGCCCCCAGCATGCCCAGGGACGGCACCAGCAGGAGGCACAGTACCACTGTCATCGCCAGCACACAGAGGCCGATAGCAAGGCCTTCGCGCTGCCGGCCGGCAACAATCAGCACCTCACCGGCCTGCCCGGCCATAGCGCGAACCACCATGCCCAGCCCAAGCACGATCATCACCCCCTGCCCCTCGACATAGTCCGGTCCGAAAGCGGCGAGCAGAAATGGGCCGACCAGCAGCGTCGCGCCAACCGACAAGAGCGTCGCCCAGAAGGTGAGCCGCGTGCTCTGCAGCACGCTGTTCTGCAACTGCGCCCGCGACCGGCCGGCCAGATCGAGGGCGAAACGGCGTCCCGCAACCAGCGTCATCGCATAGGCCACGAACCCGGCCAGCGCCAAGGTGCGCGCCGCTGCGAAATACACGCCAACGGCCTCTGGCCCCGCGATCAGGCTAAGCAACAGAACGTCGGCGTAGCTGGTAAGGTCTTCGAGACCCGACAGCAGGAGCAGTGGCAGGGATGCCATCAGCCACAGCCGCCTCTGCGAACGCGACGCGGGGGACAGGTCACCTTCCGTCATCCGTCGAATGCGCCGTGCGACAAGCAGGCCAAGCCCTGCCGTCACCAGCGCCATGGTCCCGATGAGAACGCCTCCGATTACCGGCAGCGTGAGTGCCACTCCGCTGCTGGCCAGGGCCACGCAGGTCGCGCCGATGACGATGGGCCGGATGATATAGACCGGCACTGCGGCCAGCCGGAACCAGCCAAAACTGCGCGCGACGCCTTCGAGATAATACTCCATGGCAAGGAAGGGCAGCCCAAGGGCCACCAGCAGAACAGTCAGCCCCACCCCATCGACGGGACCGAAGCCCAGCACGAGCATGGAAGACAGCAGAGCAAGCAAGCCGCTCGCGCCAAGCACTACGATCAGGCCGAAGCGCCAAAACGAGCAGATATGGGTCAGCCGCCCCCGAAGGTGGTAGCGGGGCAGAAAGCGGACGCTGGACTCGGCAAAGCCCAACGCGGCGAAGCTTCCCAACGCCAGCATCCAGGTCCAGAGGGTGACAAAACCGCCATACCCGTTGACAGTCATTACCCGAGCGAGCAGCACCTGCAGGCCAAACACCAGCCCCGCGCCAGCCACGCGGATGAGCAAAGCTAAGACCGCATCAAATGTGCTGCCGCGCCCGTCAGACATAGAGCAGTAGACAGAGGGCGCTTCGCAGGAAAATGCTCGCCCGTTGTTGCAACTCGGGCAACCTGTTGCGAAGTCGCTTGATGGCCGGACGCACCCGCGGCAGCCAGGCCGAGGCGTAGAGCTCGCCCTTCCAGTTCAAGGCCTTGGCACGGCAGGTGACTGCGATCGAGCGGCTGCTCCAGCTTTTCTTGTAATCGGCCGCATTGGTCAGCAGATCATAGGTGGCAATGCCCCGATCGATCAGCCAACACACTGTCATGTCCATCTGGACCTTGCCGGGGGACAGATCGCGAAGCTGCCAATCGAACCCACCCATATAGGCGTAGTAGTGCCCCTTGCGGAGGAAACCCAACTCTATGGCGACCGGCTCGCCACCGACCCGCAGGACTGAGAGGCAAGCGCCCGAATCCGTTGCGCCGTCGCCAGTGAGGCTGGCCAGAAAACGGTCGAAATTACCCATGGCGAAACCGGAACTATACAGTCCCAATTCCTCGAGCCATTGCTGTTTCATCTCGGCGCAGCGCATGACCAGCGACCCAAACGATGGATCCGACGGCCAGACCACGGAGAAATCCAGGGTGCCAAGGCGTGCCAAATGGTTGCGCCGACGGTTGCGATTGCGCTTCTGCAGCTTGCCCAATTGCTCGGTGTAGTCTTCAGCGGAGGCATAGCCAGACAGGTCGAGTATGGAGGCGGTATCTCCCGCGCCACCAATGATCGCGATGTCGCCGAGCGCCCGCGCCAACAGGCTGTCCTCTGGGACAGAACGGAAAACAGCCACATCGCCGCCCGACCGATCGAGCGCCAGTTGCACCATCGGCATCAGGTCACGCTCGACCTGAACACTGGGGTCAGCCAGAAGCCCGCAATATTGGCTATGGGGTCCGCCCAGCGTCTTGAGACGACTGATCCCGCCACTACGGCTTATGACCAGCGGCCAGACGGCGATCATGCTGTCGCCTCGCCACAGCGTGGTGATGTGGGGCTCGTTCCGGCCGCCATCGTCGTATTGTGCGACCCAGTTGCGGCACCAGTCATAGCTTTGAAAGTAGGCCATTGGATCGGTGGAACGACGCTCAAGCGCCCGCCATTGATCGGCAACCGCCTCGATCTCTTCGAGACTGCCGAGAATCCGACTCACCGTATCCGCGCTCGCCAGCATCTGCTCCCCGCCAATTCCCGCGCGCCGATGCTAGCGGCAAGTATTGAAGAAGTTCTTGCGCGACACATTAAACAAAACATTCTCGATACGTGCCACCGTCCGATGTGGATCAGGTATTGCATGCCACTCGAGCGCGCGCTATGAATAGAGACCATGATGATGCAGTCCTACAAATTCGCAGTGTTCATCGGCGCCTGATGGCGCCCTTTTCGGGCACTCACTGAGCGGCTCTCCGCTCAATTCGGCCGCTATGACGCGGCCATGCGAACTCATGGATTTTCCAATGCCTGGCATTTTGCCCGCGCTTGACCAAGCGCAGATCAACGCATTCATCACCGACGGTTTCGTCCGCATCGACAACGCCTTTCCCCAGGAGCTGGCCGAACAGGGCCGCGCCATTCTGTGGAAAGACACCGGCTGCGACCCAGACAATCCGGCCACCTGGACCAAACCGGTCATCCGGCTGGGCGGCTATTCCGACCTCCCCTTCCGGGAAGCGGCCAACACCCCGATCCTTCAAAGCGCCTATGATCAGATCGTCGGCCCCAACCGGTGGGCACCACCGCAGGGCCTCGGGACCTTCCCGGTGCGGTTTCCATCCCCCGACGAACCGGGAGATGATGGCTGGCACATCGACGGCAGCTTCACCGGCGACGACTATAGGGACTTCCTCGATATTCGAGCCAATATCGTCTCGAGGGGGCGGGCATTGCTGATGCTGTTCCTGTTCTCCGATGTCGGCGAGGAAGACGCGCCAACCCGCATCAGGGTGGGATCGCATCTCGACGTCGCCCGCTATCTCGCGCCCGCAGGGGATGCCGGACGGTCACTGCGCAACATGCTCGATGACCGGCCCGACTGGTTCGACACCGGCCACGAGGCACTGGCGACGGGCCCAGCGGGGACGGTCTATCTTTGCCATCCGTTTCTGGTGCATGGCGCCCAGAAGCATCGGGGTAGCCGGGTGAAATTCATGGCCCAGCCGCCGCTATTCCCGCGCGAGCCGATCCAGCTCGAACGGGCTGATGGCGATTATTCGCCGGTGGAACAGTCGATCCGTCTGGCGCTTGGGCAGTAAACAGCCTGCTGGCAGGGCTTCGGCCCTACCAGCCTATGCCCCTTCTGGCGACGAAAAGAAGCGGTCAACCAGCCCGAGCGCGCCCTCAATGTCCTCGTCTTCGAGATCGAGGTGCGTAACCCAGCGCTGCTGGCCATAGCGCCCCGTCAGGCCAACGCCACGCGCCGCGAGGAACGCGGTGAAATGCCCTTCCAACTCGTGATCCATATCGACGAAGACGATATTGGTATCGGGCATGGTGACCTTGAGCTCGGAATGGCCCGCCAGCCCTTCGGCCAGGCGACGGGCACGCTGGTGGTCGTCGGCCAGGCGCGCAATATTGTTGTCCAGCGCATAGAGACCGGCCGCCGCGAGCAGGCCCGACTGGCGCAGGCCACCGCCGAGCATCTTGCGATGACGGCGTGCCGTGTCGATGAGATCCTTGCGGCCAACAAGAACCGAACCAACCGGCGCTCCCAATCCCTTGGAGAGGCAGATCGAGACGCTGTCAAATGGCTCGGTGAACTCCCTGATGCCCATGCCGAGGGCACTGCAGGCATTGAAGGCCCGAGCGCCATCCAGATGGAGGCCCAGCCCGTGGCGGCGGGCAATATCAGCCACATCCGCCATGTAATCGACCGGCAGCACCTTGCCGCCGAAGGTGTTTTCGAGCGCGATGACGCGGGTTGTCGCAAAGTGACTGTCACCCGACTTGATCGCGCCTTCGATATCGCCGAGGGCCATCGTGCCATCGGGCAGGTGTGCAATCGGCTGGGGCTGGATGGAGCCAAGAACCGCCGCTCCACCCGCCTCATACTTGTAGCAATGGGCATTCTGGCCGGCGATGAACTCGTCACCGCGCCCGCAATGGCTCATCAGCGCCAGCAGGTTGGACATGGTACCCGATGCCACGAATATCGCGGCTTCCTTGTCGAGCATGGCCGCCATCCGCTGTTCCAGCAGATTGACCGTCGGATCGTCACCGAACACGTCATCGCCAACATCAGCCTCGGCCATGGCCGCACGCATTCCGGCGGAGGGACGGGTTACGGTGTCGGATCGGAAGTCATAGCGAATGATGTTCATGGACGGACTCGGGGGACGAACTGAAGCTTCAGTTGTGCCAAGCCGCCAGGGATTTGCCTAGCCGTCAGGCAGCCACGTCGCCGTCATTGTCAAAATCATTGGCGACCGTCAGTTCCATCGGCGGCTTGCGGGCCACGACCAGCATCCCAGTGATGGGAGCGCCGCGGTCCTGCCGCAGTACAGCAATCTCGAAGCGCAGCACTTCGAGCCCCGAGACAACCAGCGCGTCGCGCGTTGCTGCGATGCCGTGCGCATAGCGCAGCGACGGACGCAGGAACAAGGGCTCGGGGCCATCATGGGCTTCAAGGGAGAAAGCAACCAGTCCACCTGGCTGCAGGGCCGGAACCAGCGCCGCGAGAATAGGCTGCAAGGCTCCGCAATAGATGAAAACGTCGGCGGCCGTGACCAGATCGGCATCGGCGCGGCGGCTGTTGAGTGCGGCCACCAGTTCGGCTTTTTGCAGCCTGTCATAGATGCCCTTGCGGGCCGTTTCGGCAATCATAGCCGCCGAAACATCAATGCCTTCCAGATGGGCGGTTTTTGCGCGAAGGCACTCCCCCATCAATCCCGTACCACAGCCCAGGTCCAACGCCCGGGCAAAGGCATCGATTCCCAGATTCTCCATTTCCTGGGTCACCAGGTCATCGAGCATCTGGGGCACCCGGTATTCGAGGCGCTCCACAAGCGACTGCTCAAACTGGGGGGCATATTGGTCGAACAGGGCCTCGACATAGCTGACAGCAGTCCCATCGGAGGCACTGCCGGCTCCATGGGCCGCGAGCTTCAGGACCGCGCCAAAGACCCCGTCATCATCCAGCGCTTCGAGGTGACGCCAGGCCGAGATGGCATTGGCAATATCGCCGGCCCGCTCATAATAGCTACCCAGCATGTCCCACCCGGCAGCCCAATCAGGCGCCATATCGAGAGCTTGCTGCATCAGATCGGCCGCGGCGGCGAAATCACCAGTCTCGGACAGGCCACGCGCATAGTCTGCGCGTCGATCCACGATGACATCGCCGGAAGAATGAAACGCCTTGGTCAAGACGGAATGATCTCTGGGGGCCCGGCCAAATCGCCCGGCGGGGGCGGTTTTTGACGCAGTTTTCGTCAAAAATCAAGGGGCGCCGACCGGCATCTGGCTGTTCGACCTTCGTCCGGGTTTGCAGGCCCCAGCATTGAACTATTGTAGTTCTGTCCGGTTCGACGTCGTAATGCTGAACAACCGCGGGCCCGCCGCCTGCTGCAAAGCCACGCTCCGCCGGACAAGCCCGCGTCGCCGTCCTCTCGTCGACTTGGTGCAAATACTTGTCGTTGCTACATTTTCGCCTGGCAGGAAGGTATTCCCGCCGGGCTACTTGCCGTTCTTAAACAGATATTGAATGCCCGATTTTTTCAGGCTACGCTCACCTGATCGAATATTGCGGCCGACCGATCTGATCCTGCGAATTCCATTCGCGCCTGCTGACGTCAATTTCCGATATTTCGATATCATCAGTCTTGGGCCAATAGTGGCCCAGAACGCCTACCAGCAGCGACTGCACGAGGGAACGCGCATCATGGCAACTGGCACCGTTAAGTGGTTCAACGGCCAAAAGGGTTATGGCTTCATTCAGCCCGACGAAGGCGGGGCCGATGTGTTCGTCCACATCTCCGCCGTACAGCGTTCAGGTCTGAACGGTCTCGATGAAGGCCAGAAGGTCAACTACGAGATCGTCAAGGACAAGCGGACCGGGAAATCCGCTGCCGACAATCTGACCGCAAGCTAAGCCAACAGCCGACCACCAAGACTGGGCGCGCTCAACGCCGGGCGCGCCCGCGTAGTTTCCATCTCGACTAGTAAGTGCCGAACAGACCGAGCCATCCGCAAGAAGCGGACTGACGAAAGCTGGGACGTCAATGGAAGCTTTAGTAGAACCCGCCCCGGGCGAAGCAATCGTCGAAACTGCACTGTCGCTGGCCAGGAATGCGATCGAGCGGCGGGAATATTCCGTGGCCACCTCGATCTACTACGAGCTGCTGCGGCGGCCAATCTCCGACAGTTCTCGAAGTGAGGCCGAGGCCAATATGGCCGTGGCACTCTATATGCTGGCCACCGCCAATCCTGGCACCCAGGCCGCCCTGCTCCAGCTTCGAAAGGCCCAGGGCCTGCTGCAATCCGCACTGCGGCTCAAGCGTGCTGAAAGTGCTCCACGACAATGGATGATGTCCCGCGCAAATCTCGCGCTGGTTCATATGGCGCTACATGGGGCAACCGGCGACGAGCGGGAATTGCTGGCGGCGCACCTCGCGCTTGATGATACGCAGCCTGTTCTGGATGACCTGAACGAGCCGGCCCTCGACGTTTGGATGGCCTCGGTTCACGCGTTCCTGGCAGGTTTGCGCGAGCAGCACGCTAAGCGCCGCCCCGCGACGGCCTAACCGCGCCCGAGTTCTTCGCTGCGTTTCCGGGCGGCGGCAACAGTACGTTCAACCAGCGCGACCAGCCCATCATCAGCCATCAAGACCGAAAGCCCCGCGGCCGTGGTCCCATTGGGCGAGGTGACGTTCTGACGAAGTACGGCCGGAGATGCCGGGTCGGCCTCGAGCAGGGCTGCCGAGCCAATGACCGTCTGGCGAGCCAGACGCTCGGCAATTGCATCAGGCAACCCCTGGCGTTTGCCGGCCTCGGCCAGAGCCTCGACAAGATGGAACACATAGGCCGGACCCGAACCCGAAACCGCGGTCACCGCATCAAGCTGCGCTTCGTCATCCAGCCAGACGACCGGACCGGCAGCGGCCAGAAGCGCGTCGGCAGCGTCGCGGCCAGCAGCATCCACCTCGGGGCCAGCAACCGCGCCGGTAATCCCCTTGCCGATCTGCGCCGGCGTATTGGGCATGCTGCGCACAACTCGGCCCATGCCGAGCCCACGCGACAGGCGAGCGATATCGATGCCCGCAGCAATCGAGATTGCAAGCGTCTGCGGGCCGACAATGGGGAGCAGCGACGCCATGACGGCATCGATGATCTGTGGCTTGACGGCCAGCACCAGGACATTGGGCTGAAGACCGACTGCGCTACTGTTAAGCGTCAGGCCGAAATCCTCGGCGAGCTGCCGTGCGTCGTCATTGGGTGCCGGATCGATGAGAAGGAGATTGTTGGGCGGCAGACCCGCCTCCAGCCAACCCCGCGCCAAGGCGAGACCCATCTTGCCGGCGCCAACCAGCATGACCGGACCGATGGTGCGCAGGGACAGGCTCATGCCTCGCCAACCGTTTCGAACATCACATGGGTCAGTGCATCGGCAGCTGTTTTACCAGCCCAGACGACGAATTGAAACGCCTGATAGTAGAGATCGCAGCTATCTGTGGCTGAGCGCAGCAGGGCTTCGCATTGCTGGGGAGACACATCGGCCCCGCCGGTCAGCAGGTGCGAATTGCGGAACAGCACCACGCCTTCCTTGTTCCAGATGTCAAAGTGGCCGATCCAAAGCTGCTCGTTGATCAGCGAAATCAGCTGCTTGATCTCTGCACGCCGACCCTCGGGCACCTTGAGATCGAACGCGCAGGCGATGTGGAGGCTCTCGAGATCTTCCATCCAGTTGAACGAAACATGGTAATCAGACCAACCGCCGCGCACCGAAATAGAAATCTCGTCGGCGTCCTGTCGCTCGAAGTTCCAGTCATTGATCGAAGCAATATGCTCGATAATATCCACCGGGTGGACATTGCGATCGGGCTCGACTTGAAGAAGTGACATCGACGGTTTCCGTCCGTTGACCGACAGATTTCGGGTACTCGAGAACATGCCGCACGCACTTGGGCTTACGAATCGTCCTGATGCTTAGACCGTACACCGCTCCACTGATTCAGGGGACGCGACGCAGGCGGACGATGGTAATCTCTTGTGGATGATCGAGGCGAATATATTAACGGACTGCTAACATTTCGCAGGTTTGATCAGGGATTTTGGCTCAAAACAGGCCATTTGCATCGACCCAGCCGGTCGTCAACGCGTCCTGCCAAGTCGTAAAGCCATTGGCGAGGGCCTGCCGGGCTGCGGCGTGGTGGTCATACTCGACGACGCGCAGGTCAATCAGCCACCTGCCATTGCGTCGCTCGATGATGGCATAGCGGGCATCGGGCGAGCCGTGGACCAGTTGCAGTCCGACGCTGCCCGGATTGACGATCTGCCGCTCATCGCGGAGCCGGACCTGCCGCGCGGTATGGGTGTGCCCACATAGTAAAATGGGGTAGTCGAGGCCCTCGGCCTGCGCGGCGACGCTGGCCTCGTCGGGCAGATGCGTTCGGCGATCGTGGTACCAGCCGTCGATCCAGGGATCGTTGTCGCTAGCCGGCGTGCCATGGCAGAGAAATATCTCGCGATTGAACACTGCAGTTGCCGGCAGGTTGGCCAGCCAAAGGTGTTGATCAGCGGTCAATTGTGCGCGAGCGAAGTGATCGACCGGGTCGAGCTCGCGGACATCGCGCCGTCCCTGCGCCACCCAGCGATCGTGGTTGCCGCGGATCACCGGCCCAGCCAGGTCCATCAGTCTCGCGGCCGACCCGGCAGGGTCGAGCGGCCCGCTCACATGATCGCCCAAGCACAGCGTCGCGTCGACGCCCTGCCCGGCGATATCGGCAAGCACCGCGTCCAGCGCGAGCGCATTGCCGTGAACATCGGATATGACCGCGAAGCGCAAAGTCTAGTTGGTCTTGGCCGAAACGCCCTTGAGAGCGGCGATTTCCTTGCGCAGGGCGTCGATTTCTTCGCCCTGAACCTGGACCAGCTCGCGCAGCGCATCGAAGTCTTCGCGCTTGACCAGATCCATGTCGCCAACGAAACGCTGCGCCTGGGATTTGACCACGGTCTCGACCTCGCGACGGACGCCGTCAGCGACACCGGCCGCTTCATTCATCAATCGGCCCAGATCGTCGAAGATCCTGTTGTTCTGGCTCATCGCTCACCTATTCGTTCGGCCTCGTGCAGCGATATTTAGGGCAAGCCTGACGACTTGACCAGAGAGGCCGAAGCGGCAATGGTCCGCCCGATTGCCGCAGGAGCCGCTTTTGCCCTTCCCAAACATCGATCCAATCGCATTCGCCATTGGCCCCTTCGCAGTCCGCTGGTATGCGCTGGGCTATCTCTTTGGCGTCGGCTTGGGCGCTGCCTATGGCTATTTGCTGCTGGCCAACACGCGGCTGTGGCACAAGGGCCAACCGCCCTTCCCGGCCAAGGACATCTGGGATTTCGCATTCTGGACAATGCTGGCGATCGTGATCGGCGGGCGCGTGGGCTATGTGCTGTTCTACAACCTGCCCTATTACCTGGCGAACCCGCTCGAGATGCTCAACACGCTCGATGGCGGCATGTCCTTCCATGGCGGCATGCTGGGCCTAATGCTGGCGGTGACCCTGTTCACGCGGTCCAAGGGCGGTAACTGGCTGAGCGGTCTCGATCTGATTGCCGCCGTCGGCACCATCGGCATTTTCCTCGTCCGCATCGCCAACTTCATCAATGCCGAGCTCTACGGAGCCCCGAGCAACCTGCCATGGGCCGTCATATTCCCGACCGATCCCGAACAGTTGCCGCGCCATCCCAGCCAGCTCTATGAAGCGGCGCTGGAAGGCCTGCTTCTCTTCATCGTCATCCGCATCTTCACCCACGTCTTCTACGCGCTGCGCCGCCCCGGCATGGTCGCGGGCATCTTCGGCATCGGCTATGGGCTCTCGCGTATTCTGGTGGAATTCGTGCGCCTGCCCGATAGCCAGCTCGGCTATCTCTATGGCGGCTGGCTGACCATGGGCATGGTGCTGAGCCTGCCACTCGTGGCCGGTGGTTTGGCGCTGGTGATCTGGGCGGCAACGCGGAAGCAAAGCGGCTTGCGCGAATAGGCGGCGGGAACACGATCCATGACTGAAGTCCAACCCACCCTGCCCGAACTGATCGACATGCAGATCCGCACCAGCGGACCAATGTCGGTCGCCTCCTATATGGGCCTGTGCCTCACCCACCCCTCCAAGGGCTATTACAAGAACGCCGATCCGCTCGGGGCCGGCGGCGACTTCGTGACCGCGCCGGAAATCAGCCAGATGTTTGGAGAGCTGATCGGCTTCTTCTTCGTCAATCTTTGGCAACAGATGGGGAGCCCCAAGGCTTTCACTCTCCTCGAACTGGGCCCCGGCCGCGGCACGCTGATGGCCGACATGTTGCGCGTGGCCTGCCGCGCGGAAGGCTTCCGCGATGCGCTGGACCTCCGGCTGTTCGAAACCAATCTGGCGCTGATCACCGAGCAGAATACCAGGCTCGAGCCCTATGGACCGCGCTGGATCGACAGCTTTGAAAAAGTCGGCGACGGCCCATTGCTGGTGATCGCCAACGAGTTCTTCGACGCCCTGCCGATCCGCCAGTTCGTGCGCATGGCAGAAGGCTGGCACGAACGCATGGTGGGTCTGAGCGATGGCCAGCGCAGCTTTGGCCTCAACCCCACCCCTATCCCGGCCAGCGCTATGCCTGAAAGCGTCGCCGATGCCGAGATCAATAGCGTCTTTGAGGTAGGCCTGGCCAATGGCGAAGTGATGAAGCGCCTCGCCGCCACCGTTTCAACCCAGGGCGGCGCCATCCTTGCCATCGACTATGGTTATGGAAAGACCCAGACCGGGGAAACCCTGCAGGGCGTGCGCCGCCACCAATATGCCAACGTGCTGGATGCGCCCGGCGAGACCGACCTTTCGGCCCATGTGGACTTCGAGGCCCTCGGCAATGTGGCAGCCAAGGCCGGTCTCACGGTGCAACCGCTCGCCACTCAGGGACAGTTCCTGACCCGCCTGGGTATCAACGAGCGGGCTCGTGCGCTGAGCGCCGCCAACCCCAATTCGGCCGAGAGCATCGCCGCCGCCAAGGCACGGCTGGTTGCACCCGAGCAAATGGGCAACCTGTTCAAGGCCTTCTGCGCGGCGAGCCCTGGCCTGATGCCGCCAGGTTTCGCGTGATGACACCCCTCTTTGAGACGAGCCCCGCGCTAACCGGCATTCAGGGTGTCAGCCACGGCTTTTTCGGGCGCGAGGGCGGCCGTTCGACGGGTGTTTTCGCCAGCAACAACATGTCGATCACCCTCGGCGACGCGCCGGGTGTCGCCGAGGCCAACCGAGCCGCCGCCGCTGAGGCCTTGGGCTATGCGCGGCAAAACCTCTGCATGCTCAAGCAGGTGCATTCGACGGATGTCGAAATTGTCACGGGCCCGATGACCGACGGCCAGTTGATCGAGGCCGACGCCATGGTGACCACGCAACGCGGATTGGCGCTCGGCATTCTGACGGCCGACTGCACCCCGATCCTCTTCGCGGATCCTGAGGCCGGCGTCATCGGGGCAACTCATGCCGGCTGGCGTGGCGCAGTCGATGGCATCATCGGCAACACCATTACGGCGATGGTTGCCCTTGGCGCTGCCCCCCAGCGGATCGTGGCTGCCATCGGCCCAACCATCAGCGGGCCGAACTACGAGGTGGGCGACCAGTTCATGGCGGACTTCGTGGCCCTGCAGCCCAACGGGTCCCGCCACTTCCACACGCCGCCCGGCAAAAAGGCTCACTTTGACCTGCCGGGATTTGTCGAAGCGCAACTGCGCGAGGCGGGTCTCAGCACCATCGCCAATGCGGGGGGCTGCACCTATGCCTATCCCGAGCGATACTTCTCGCATCGCTACGCCACCCACCAGGGGACGGGGACCGGGCGGCAGATCGCCATCATCGGCCTGCAATAATTCTTTTAGCCATCACCCATTTGTCGCGTTGCGAGTCTGAAACGGAGTCGCTAAAGCTGCCCGCGAAACTGGATACCCCCAATTCCCGGGGGTTAGTTGAGACAGGATCGCGCTCATGAAGCTGGTGACCGGTAACTCCAACCGCGCCCTCGCCCAAGCTGTTGCCAGCTATCTCGAACTGCCTTTGACGGACTGCACGGTCAAGCGCTTCGCTGACAAGGAAGTCTATGTCGAGGTGCACGAGAACGTGCGTGGCGAAGACGTATTCATCCTGCAGTCGACCAGCTATCCGGCAAACGACAATCTGATGGAGCTGCTGATCCTGACTGACGCCCTGCGTCGCTCGTCGGCCCGCCGCATCACCGCCGTCATCCCCTATTTCGGCTATGCCCGCCAGGACCGCAAATCGGCTCCGCGCACGCCGATCTCCGCCAAGCTGGTTTCCAACCTGATCACCGAGGCCGGTGCTAACCGCGTTCTGACGCTGGACCTGCACGCCAACCAGATTCAGGGTTTCTTCGACATCCCGACCGACAACCTCACCGCCGCTCCGGTGATGGTGCGCGACATCAAGGACAATTATGACGTCAAGAACGTCATGATCGTCTCGCCCGACGTCGGCGGCGTGGTGCGTGCCCGCAACGTGGCTGGCCGCATCGGCGCAAACCTTGCCATCGTCGACAAGCGCCGTCCGCGCGCTGGCGTCTCCGAAGTGATGAACATCATCGGTGACGTGGAAGGTCAGGCCTGCATTCTGATCGACGACATCGTCGATTCCGGCGGGACGCTGGTCAACGCTGCCGAGGCCCTGCTCAAGGCTGGCGCCAAGGAAGTTTCCGCCTACATCACCCATGGCGTTCTGTCCGACAAAGCTGCCGAGCGCATTGCCGCTTCCAAGCTCAAGGAACTGGTGGTCACCGACTCCATTGAAGAGACCGAAGCTCAGCGCGCCACGAGCAACATTCGCCGTCTGACCATTGCTCCGCTGATCGGGGAAGCCATTGCCCGCACCGCGAGCGAGCAGAGCGTGTCGAGCCTGTTCGACTAACAGCGACGAAGACAAGAATCGCTCCACCGGGGCGATTCTTTTGCTGGGCCATGAGAGCGATGCTCGACTGGCCGCTGGCTCCCGCGCGTCCCCGCACAAGAAAAAATCACAACGCAGTCGAAATCCACTCCCCTCGCGCGACATTGCCCTGAAGGGCTATGCTGCCCGCAACCAGGAGAGACGCGATGAAATATCTGCTGATGCTCTATGCCGACGAGAAGGCGGGACAGGCCATCCCGCCCGAACAAATGGCCGGCTTCATGGGCCAAATGGCTGCCTATCAGGAAACGCTGCGGAAGGCCGGTGCCTTTGTTGCGACCTCGGCCCTGCAACCGACAACTACCGCCCGCACCATCTCGGCCCCCAATGGCGAACTAAAGGTGCATGACGGCCCCTATGCCGACACGCGCGAACAGTTTGGCGGCTACTACATTATCGAGGCTCCGGACATGGACGAGGCCATCAAGCTGGCCGCGAAATGCCCGGCTGCAACCTGGGGCCAGATCGAAATCCGCCCCTATCACCCCCAATACAGCCCCAACTGAATATTCTTTGCGCCCGGAGTCGAAACGGGCGGGGACGAGCCGACATTGTTGCATCGGGGCTTGACCCCGCATCGACACCGAGGAGTTCTGAAAATGAAATTCATGCTGCTGATCCACGACAAGGAAGGCGTCGCGACGCCTCCGCAGGTCGCCACCATGAGCGAAGAGCACGCGGCCTACCAGCAGGCGTTGATCAAGGCCGGCATCCTTCTGGGTGGCGAACGGCTGCGCCCGACATCCGAAGGGGCCCGTGTTCGCGTTCGGGACGGCAAGACCGAATTGCTGGATGGCCCATACGCGGAAACCAAGGAACAGTTCGGTGGCTACTACATGATCGAGGTTCCCGATATGGCGGCCGCACAGGATTGGGCAAGCCAATGCCCTTCCGCCAAGACCGGCACGGTCGAGGTCCGTCCACTTTGGCTGCGAAACTAAGGAAATCCCATGCGTTACATGCTGATCATCCACCACGACGACGCCGCCCTGGCCCAGGCACCCCAAAAGGAGCTTTGGTCCGAATATGCGGCCTTCAACCAGGCACTGCAGAAGGCCGGTGAAGGTTTCTCCGGCGGCCTGCGCCTTGGTCCTAGCAAGGAAGCCACGGTCGTCCGCACCCAGTCGGGCAAGACGGACGTGCTGGACGGCCCCTATGCCGATACACGCGAGCAGCTGGCGGGCTACTTCTTCATCGATGTGCCCACGATCGAACAGGCCGTGGAATGGGCCACCCGTTGCCCAAGCTCGAAATATGGGGCCATCGAGATCCGCCCCGTCGTCGAGCAGAACGCATCCTGATGCAGGACGAGGCGCGCCGGGCCGCCGAGCGGGTGGCACGCGACAGCTACGGCCGCCTCGTCGCCTTTCTTGCAGCGCGCACCCGCGATGTGGCGGGCGCCGAAGACGCGCTGGCGGAAGCATTTGCCAGCGCCCTCAAATCCTGGCTGGAGGACGGCGTTCCGGCCAATCCCGATGCCTGGCTGCTTACCGTCGCCCGCCGCCGCCAGACCGATGCGGTACGACGCCGGCAGACACGCACAGCCGGGGAGGTTCACATCCAGATGATGGTCGATGAACTCAACGATGCTGCCTCTCACCCCGACGCCATTCCCGACCGGCGTCTGGCCCTGATGTTTGCCTGCGCTCATCCTGAAATCGAGCGCGGCATGCGGGCGCCTTTGATCCTGCAGACGATCCTCGGGCTCACCGCAACCGATATTGCGGCCGCCTTTTTGATCCCGCCGGCGACGATGGGCCAGCGTCTGGTGCGCGCCAAGGCCCGCATCAAGGAAGCCGCCATTCCCTTCGCGATTCCCGAGCATACCGACCTGCCGGAGCGGCTCGATGCGGTGCTCGAAGCAATCTACGCCGCCTATTCCAAGGGCTGGACCGAACTGGGCGACGAAACCGCTGATCGGCTGGCCGACGAGGCGATCTGGCTGGGACGGCTGGTTGTGTCCCTGCTCCCCGCCGAGCCCGAAGCCAAGGGCATGCTGGCGCTGATGCTCTATGCCGAAGCCCGCCGCGCTGCCCGCCGGGACACCCATGGCGACTACGTCCCCCTCGAACGGCAGGACATTGCCCTGTGGGACGAACCGCAGATCCTAGCCGCCGAGGCCCTGTTGCGCGAGGCCAACCAGCACGGCCCGACCGGGCGCTACCAGATCGAAGCCGCTATTCAATCGGCCCACGTGGCGCGGCGTATTTCCGGACGCGCCAACTGGGCTGCGGTCGTGGCGCTCTACGATGTGCTGCTGACACTGACCCAGTCGCCCGTCGCACTACTCAACCGCGCCGCCGCCCTCGCCGAAACCGAAGGCCCGGAGGCTGCCCTGGAAAGCCTCTCGGCGATCGATGACGACGCCCGCATGGCCAACTATCAGCCCTATTGGGCCGCAAGGGCCAACCTGCTGACCCGAGTCGGGCGCAAGGAAGATGCCTATGCCGCCTTCACGCTCGCCATCGGACTGGCAAGCGATGCCGCGATCCGCCATTATCTCGCTGCGGAGCGAAATGCCTTGCAGGACGGCTGACTCCGCCTGACCGCCAAAAGCGGCTGTAACCCGCAGGTAACAGCCGTTCCTGCTTGCTCGTGCGCCCTCTTTTCGCTATAGCCCACGCCATGAAGCGCTCGTCACCCCTGGAGGACGGGCGCGTATGCTGTTGTAGTGACACATACACCAACCCAGAATGGATAATTCCATGGCTGCGACTATCAAGGCGCTCAGCGCACAGGCGCGTAACGGTGTGGGCAAGGGGGCCGCTCGTGAACTGCGTCGTCAGGGACTCGTTCCTGCCGTTATCTATGGTGACAAGAAAGAGCCCGTCACCATCGCCCTCCCCTACAAGGACGTCCACAAGGCGATCTATGCCGGCGGCTTCAAGTCCCACATCATCGAGCTCGATGTTGATGGCACCAAACACCGCGTGATTCCGCGTGACTACCAGCTCGACCCCGTCAAGGATTTCCCGATCCACGTCGACTTCCTGCGCGTAAGCAAGAGCACCAAGCTCAACGTCCAGGTGCATGTGAACTTCATCAACGAAGAAGCAAGCCCCGGCCTGAAGCGCGGCGGCACGCTGAACATCGTGCACCACACGCTCGACCTGACCGTTTCGGCTGACAACATTCCCGAAGAAGTGACCGTCGACCTGACCGGTCTCGACATCGGCGCAGCGATCCACATCTCGTCGATCAAGCTGCCGGCTGGCGCTGTCGACCACAGCCACGAAGAAGACGTGACGATCGCAACGATCATCGCGCCGCGCGGCATGCTGGCTGACGAAGCCGCAGAGGCCGCTGGCGAAACCACTGCCGAGTAATCTCGCAGCTGGATATCTGCTATAGGTTTGAGGCGGCCTTCGGGTCGCCTCTTACTTTTTGGAGTGACGAATGAAGCTGCTTGTCGGCCTGGGCAATCCGGGCAGCCAGTATGAAGGCAACCGCCACAATATCGGTTTCATGGCGATCGACGCCATTGCCCGCGCCAACGGCATTACCCAGTTCCGCGCCAAGCATTCCGGCCTGCTTGCTGAAGGCTCCATTGGTGGCGAAAAGGTCATTCTGCTTAAGCCGCAGACCTTCATGAACCGCTCGGGCGACAGCGTTCAGCAGGTCGCCAAGTTCTACAAGATCGAGCCCGCCGACATCATCGTCTTCTATGACGAACTCGATCTGGCCGCTGGAAAAGTGCGTGTAAAGGTCGGTGGCGGCAATGGCGGCCATAACGGCCTACGCTCGATCGATCCGCAAATCGGGCTGAACTACAAGCGCGTGCGGCTCGGGATTGGCCACCCCGGCAAGGAATATGTGACGCACCACGTGCTGGGCGATTTTGCCAAAGCTGACAAGGAATGGCTGGAGCCATTACTCAGCACTGTCGGGCAGCATGCTGACATGTTGCTACAAAATGACGACAGTGGTTTCATGAACAAGGTGGCCGTCGCGCTCAAGGGCGGCGACGAACCCGTCGCCAAGCCCGCCCCCAAGGGGCAGAGCCATATTCGCCAGGCTCGTCCGGCCAAACCGAAGGTCGAGGTGCCCGAGGCCGGGCCAATGGCCGCCATGCTCAAGAAGCTCTTCACGTCCGAATAGTCCATCATCGCGTTGGGATAAATGTTGAGCGAGGCTTGTGCACGAGCTCAACTAACTTATTGTTCTTCCTATACTTTGAGTATTGGAGGACTGTATGGGCTCAGCGATTTCACGCCGCAATCTATTGCTGACAGGGGCTGCGGCCGCTGCATCGGGCGTTGCGGCGCCGGCCTTCGGGCAGCACCACGGTCACGGCGCCCTGGCCCAGGAGCGCAAGCTGTCGCGATCGGTTGCCGAGGCCACCGGCGACCCGCTGCGCGAACCCGAACTGCGCCGCAGCGAAAACGGCGTGCTGGAGACCACGCTCCGCGCCTCCTACGGACCGGTCGAAGTGGATGGTGCCCCGGCCATCGCCCGCACCTTCGAGAGCAGCTACCCCTCGCCGACGTTGATGGCCAGGCCCGGCGACACCCTGCGCATCAAGCTGGTCAATGATCTCGACGAGCCGACCAACCTGCACACCCATGGCCTGCATGTGTCGCCGGCCGGCAATGCCGACAACGTGTTCGTCAAGATCGAGCCCGGAAGGTCGTTCGACTACGAAATCGCCATTCCCGAAGACCATCCCTCGGGCACCTATTGGTACCACCCGCATGTCCATGGCAGCACCTATTCCCACGTCGCCGGCGGCATGGCGGGCGCGCTGATCGTGGAAGGCGGGCTCGACGACCTCGATAGCCTGAAGGGCTTCACGGAACGTTTGCTCGTGGTGCAATCGGCGGAGTTCGACGCCAATAACACCATCGTGCCGGTCGACATCCAGGAAATCCACAACCAGACCAAGACCATCAACGGGCAGATCAACCCTACGATCACCATCCGCCCGGGCGAAGTGCAGCGCTGGCGCATCGTCAATGCCACGGCCGAGAGCTTCCTGCTGCTGGGCCTTGAGGGGCACCCGATCCACCTGATCTCCAAGGATGGCAATGCGCTGACCCGCCCGGTACGCAGCGACAGCCTGATGGTCGAGCCCGGCACCCGCGCCGATATCCTGGTTCGCGGGCACCAGTTCACCGGCAGCTGGGAATTCCGCAAGATGCTTTGGCTGGGTTCAGACCGTCAGTTCGAGCCCGACGAATTGCTGGCGACGCTGGTGGTCAACGGCGAACCGGTGACCGATCACGCGATCCCCGAAACGCTGATCCCGCTCAGCGAAGACCTGCGCGAGCGGCCCGTCGACAAGACCCGCGAAATCCGCTTCTCGGTCGACCGCCAGCCCGGCGGCACGCGCTTCCTGATCGATGGCCAGATGGTGGACATGGATCGGGTTGACCAGACGGTGCAACTCGGCGCCCATGAGGAATGGATCATCTATAATGACAGCCCCGAATGGCACCCGTTCCACATCCATGTGAACGACTTCCAGGTGGTGGCAGTCAATGGCGAGCCAGTGGACGAGATCGTCAGTTGGGAGGACACTCGCGGCCTGCCGCCCAACGGCTCGATCACCATCAGGCACCGCTTCCTCGACTATCCCGGCAAGTTCGTCTTCCACTGCCACCTGCTGTTCCACGAGGACAACGGGATGATGGGCATCGTCGAAGTCGTTGCATAAAAAAGGCCCGCCATTGGCGGGCCTTTCATCTTCAGGCGGCGGTAACCCGCCAGACGGTATCGCCGACATCGTCCACCGCCAGCAGCGCGCCATCATTGGCCAGCGCGACGCCGACCGGGCGACCATGCGAGGTCTTCTCGTCTTCGGCAAGAAAGCCGGTAAGCAGATCGATCGGCTGGCCATGGGCCCGGCCATCGGTAAACGGCACAAGGATCACCTTGTAGCCGCTGAGCTTGCTGCGGTTCCACGACCCGTGCTGACCGATGACCATGCCGGCAGGCAGGCCCTGCGCATTGCCCTCGGGCAGCCAGCAGAGGCCCAGCGAGGCCGTATGCCCGCCCAGCGCATAATCCGGCGCCGTGGCGCTGACGACCAGCGCTGCATTCTGCGGCACACGGTCATCGACCGTCTGGCCCCAATAGGAATAGGGCCAGCCATAAAAGCCACCATCCTTGACTGACGTCAGGTAATCGGGCGGCGTTTCGTCACCCAGGCCATCGCGTTCGTTGACCACGGTCCACAGCGAGCCATTGGTCGGCTCCCATGCCATGCCAACCGGATTACGCAGGCCACCGGCGAAAATGCGATGCGTCTCGGTCTTGAGGTCGAGTTCAAAGATGCAGGCGCGGCCTTCCTCGGCCTCCATGCCCTCGTCGCCGATATTACTCAGCGAGCCGACGGCGACATAGAGCTTGCTGCCGTCATTGCTGGCAATGAGGTTGCGCGTCCAATGGCCATCGGGCTTCATGTCCATGACCTTGCGGCCCTGGGCGGTAATCCTGGTCTGGCCGGTCTCGTATGGGAAGGCCACGACGCTATCGGTATTGCCGACATAGAGCGTGTTGCCCACCAGTGCCATGCCGAACGGCTGGTTGAGATTTTCGAGGAACACTTCGCGCACCTCTGGAATGCCATCGCCATCAGCGTCACGCAGCAGCGTGATGCGATTGGCGCTTGGCCGCGAGGCGCCGGCCCGGATCAGGGTGCGGTGCATCACCATGTCACGAATGGAATTGGCCTTGCCGACCAGCGTTGCCGCCTCGGCAACCAGCACGTCGCCATTGGGCAGCACATAGACCATGCGCGGATGATCAAGGCCGGTGGCAAAAGGCGTGACCTTGAGTCCGGGCGCCGCAACGGGCTTTTCGCCTGTTTTCCAGCCCATGGCTGTCGGCATCTTGAGCATGGGCATCGCGCCCTGCGAAAGAGGCTGCGGAATATGCGGCGCCGTGCCGACGGCCTGCGGGAAGGCCCCATGATGCCGTCCGCGGAACCAGTACCAGGCAGCCCATGCCGCCACGAGGACAGCAATAATCAGTATCAAAAATCCAGTCACGTAGCGTCCCTCTCCCGCCGATCGACACACGTCGAAGAAGTACGACTTTTAGCGATCAGAACCCGCCGCTACAAGCGCTGCAAGCCTGATAAGCCCCCGCACGCATTGACATCGCCGCAGATACGAACCAAGTGGAGGCCAACACTTTCCGGAGCTTCCCCATGGGTTTCAAGATGGGCATCGTCGGTCTGCCGAATGTCGGCAAGTCGACGCTATTCAACGCGCTGACGCGCACCGCCGCGGCCGCCGCCGCCAACTTCCCGTTCTGCACCATCGAGCCCAATGTGGGCGATGTGCCGGTGCCTGACGTGCGCCTGCAGAAACTGGCTACCATCGGTAAGTCCGTGAACGTGCTGCCCGCACGCATGAGCTTCGTCGACATCGCCGGCCTGGTCAAAGGCGCATCGAAGGGTGAAGGCCTGGGCAACCAGTTCCTCGCCAATATTCGCGAATGCGACGCCATTGCTTATGTGCTGCGCTGCTTCGAAGACGGCAACATCATCCACGTCGCCAACAAGGTCGATCCGCTGGCCGACGCCGAAGTGGTCGAAACCGAGCTGATGCTCGCCGACCTCGAGAGCCTCGAAAAGCGCCGCGCCGGCGTCGAAAAGAAGGCCAAGGGCAACGACAAGGACGCCAAGGTCACCCTCGACCTGATCGACCGCGCCATTGTGCTGCTGCGCGAAGGCAAGTCGGCACGCTTCGTCGAGCGCTCCGCCGAAGAAGAAAAGGCCTTCCAGGAACTCCAGCTCCTGACCTCTAAGCCCGTGCTCTATGTGTGCAACGTCGACGAGGCCTCGGCCGAAAGCGGCAATGCCATGACCAAGCAGGTCGAAGACTATGCCCATGCCAATGGCGCGGGCGTTGTCATCATCTCCGCCGAAATCGAGAGCCAGCTGGCCCAGCTTCCCGATGCCGAACAGGCCGAATACCTCGAGAGCCTCGGCCTGCACGAGCCCGGCCTCAACCGCCTCATCCGCGAGGCCTATGACCTGCTGGGTCTGCAGACCTATTTCACGGTTGGCCCCAAGGAAACCCGCGCCTGGACCATCCATAAGGGTGACAAGGCTCCGGCCGCCGCCGGCGTGATCCACTCCGACTTCGAGCGTGGCTTCATCCGCGCCCAGACCATTGGCTACGAAGACTATGTCAACCTGGGCGGCGAAGTCGCGGCCAAGGAAGCCGGCAAGGCCCGCGACGAAGGCAAGGAATATGTCGTCAAAGACGGCGACGTGATGCTGTTCCGGTTCAATACCTAGAGATTGGCAGGGCGGCCTCGTGCCGCCCTACCCCTCGACCCCATCCCGCCGCATCTGGCTCGGTGTCATACCGTAGGCGCGGCGAAAGTGCTCGTAGAACTGGGTCTGGCTGGAAAAGCCGGACTGGAAGGCGACGTTGGCGATGGAGAGCGCTCCATCGAACAGCAGCGAGCGGGCGCGGATCAGCCGCATGCGCGTCACAAATTTCTGCACCGAGATGTGCATCACCCTGGTGAAAAGGTTGGTGGCGTAATTGGGGTGCAGCCCCACCACCCCGGCGACCTCCTCGGCGCTGAGCGGCTCGGTGATGTTCTCCACGATATGGCGCACCATGCGCACCACATAGCGCACCGGAGCGCTGGTCCGGCTGTGGGGCCCGGAATTCTCGATCCAGGCGGGCAGCAGCGTGTCCCAGCCTGTAATGGCAGCCCGGCGGAACATGGTGCCGATTTCGGCCCGCACCAGATCGGAGCGCTGAGCATTGCCGCTGCGATAGTCCTGATGCCAGCGCTCCAGCGTTTCGAGCCCGATGCAGTCCGGGCCAAGCGCGATGACCCCGCCGCCCATCAAGGTTTCGGTGAGCCGGCCGAGCTGGGGCATTTCGAGAAACGCATCCATCGGCAGGTAGATATTGAGCTGGCGCGCTTTGTGGGCTTCAGCGCTAAGGGCCACCGTTTGGTGCGGTATGCCCGCCCAGAAGGCCACCAGCCGCCCTGCCCCCACTGTCACCGGCCCGCCATCGAAGGCGTAATCCATGGTGCCGTTCCCCAGCCAATTGAATTCGATATGCCCATGGCTATGCGCCGCCGCCATGATCTGGGGCGCGAAGGAGCGAATGCCGAACCGGCCGAATGCCTTGCTTGAGGCATAAAAGGTGCGGTCGGGACGCGGAGTTGGCCGGGGCACCAGACGGGTCGCGGACATGGTTGACCGATCTTAGAAAGCCGGAAGAACTCCCTTATATTCCGCATTGCCTGCCGCAGCGCAAGGCGTAGGCTCCAGCCACGAGCAAGGCCTGCGGGTTGGAGGAAAAACCGATGGCAAATCCCAAGATCACGTTCATCGGTGCCGGATCGTCGGTATTCATGAAGAACATCGTCGGTGACATCCTGCAACGCCCTGCCCTCACCGGCGCCACCATCCGCCTGATGGACATCAACCCGACCCGGCTTGAGGAAAGCGAGATCATCGCCAAAAAGCTGATCGCCACGCTCGGCGTATCGGCGACGGTGGAAACCTATGCAGACCAGCGCCAGGCGCTCGACGGCACTAATTTCGTCGTCGTCTGCTTCCAGATCGGCGGCTACGAGCCTTCGACGGTCGTCGATTTCGAAGTGCCCAAGAAGTACAACCTGCGCCAGACCATCGCCGACACGCTCGGCGTCGGCGGCATCATGCGCGGGCTGCGCACGGTGCCCCATCTGTGGAGCATCTGCGAAGACATGCTCGCCGTGGCGCCCGACGCCATCATGCTGCAATACGTCAACCCGATGGCCATCAACACCTGGGCCATCGCCGAGAAATACCCCACCATCAAGCAGGTGGGACTGTGCCACTCGGTGCAGGGCACGGCCATGGAACTGGCCCATGACCTCGACATCCCCTACGACGAAATCCGCTACCGCTCGGCCGGCATCAACCACATGGCCTTCTATCTCAAGTTCGAGCATCGCCAGCCCGACGGCAGCTATCGCGACCTCTATCCAGACCTGCATCGCGCGTATGCCGAAGGCCGCGCGCCCAAGCCCACCTGGAACCCGCGCTGCCCCAACAAGGTGCGCTACGAAATGCTCACGCGCCTGGGCTATTTCGTCACCGAGAGCTCCGAGCACTTCGCCGAATACACGCCCTATTTCATCAAGGAGGGGCGCGAAGACCTGATCGAGAAATTCGGCATCCCGCTCGACGAGTATCCCAAGCGCTGCGTCGAACAGGTCGCCAACTGGAAGCGCACCTCGGAAGCCTATCGCAAGGCGGACCGCATCGAGGTCAAGCAATCCAAGGAATATGCCAGCTCCATCGTCAACTCGGTTTGGACCGGCGAGCCTTCGGTGATCTACGGTAACCTGCGCAACAATGGCGTCATTACCAGCCTGCCCGACAATGCGGCGGTCGAAGTGCCCTGCCTCGTCGATGACAATGGCATCCAGCCCACCTATATCGGCGACCTGCCGCCGCAGCTGACGGCCTTGATGCGCACCAATATCAACGTGCAGGAACTGACCGTCCGCGCGCTGATGGATGGGAACCGCGAGCACATCTACCACGCGGCCATGATGGACCCTCATACGGCGGCCGAGCTAGATCTCGAGCAGATCTGGAACCTCGTGGATGACCTCATCGAGGCTCACGGCACCTGGTTGCCAGAGTGGGCGCGCGGGCCGCGCAAGCAACGGGTCGCCTAGGCGTTAACCCGCAATTAACCATACGGGACCACCCTGATCGTGTTCTGAGTTCAAATTGGGGGCTCAGAAAGCGACCAAAATGTATGACTTCGTGCCTGATCCCAGCGCCACCGAAGCACTGGTTGGTTTGCCGGTTGCCGATGTGGAACGGGATCTGATCCTGGCTACCTTGCGGCAGACGGAAGGAAATCGAACACACGCCGCACATGTCCTGGGCATCTCCATCAGGACTATGCGCAACAAGCTTCGGGAATATGCCGACCAAGGCGTCGATATCCCCGCCAACGCGTCGCACGACGCATGACAATAGCCCGCCATCAGGCGGGCTTTTGCCGTTCTGGAGCACTGTCCATCTGACTAGCGTGAGAGTGTCGCACCGCCTTGCCTTGCCAGCGCAAACCGGGCACAAGACGGCTTGACGTATAGGGCAAGCAAATGACCAATCCTGTCACTAAAGATCGGCGCCATTACGAAGATCTGCGTATTGGCGAAGTGATCGACCTCGGCCACACGACTGTGACCAAGGACATGATCATTACCTTTGCCCGCGAATTCGATCCCTTCCCCTTTCACCTCGATGAGGCGGCAGCCAAGGCAAGCCTGCTGGGCGGCCTGGCGTCGAGCGGCTGGCAGACAGGTGCGCTGAGCCTGCGCATGCTGGTCGACAGCTTTCTGAGCAAGGTGGCCTCGGCTGGCGGCCTGGGCTTTACCGATCTGAAGTGGAAGAACCCGGTCATGGTCGGTGACACGATCGGCGGCACGGTGACCGTCGCCGACCTGCGCCGCTCGGCCAGCCATCCGCAATGGGGCATCATGAGTCTCGACTTCGACGTACGGAACCAGAAGGCACAGCCGGTGCTGACCATGCGCCTGTCCAACCTGATCGATGTGCGCACGGTGGAGCCCACGCCATGACCCGCTGGTTTGAGAATATCGTCGTCGACGAAGTGTTTCCGCTCGGCAGCCACACGTTCGAAGCCGACGAAATCATCCGTTTCGCCACCCATTACGATCCGCAGTATTTTCACGTGGACGCGGCGGCCGCCCAGCACAGCGCCTTCGGCGGGCTGGTGGCCAGCGGCTGGCATACGGTGAGCGTGGGGCATCGCAAGATGGTCGATGCCCTGTTTGCCGAGGAAGAGCGCCTGCGCAAGCTCGGCGAGGAGCCCGGCGTTTCTGGCCCCTCCCCCGGCGTCAATGCCATGCAGTTCAAGGTGCCGGTACGCCCCGGCGATACGGTCACCTACCAGCTGGTCGTAACGGGCAAGCGCGCCTCCAACTCCATTCCGGGATGGGGCCTGCTGTTCAACCAGATCACCGCCAGGAACCAGCGGGACGAACTGGTCTATCAGGCTGACCTGGTCGGTTTCAGCAAGCTGCGCGACTACAAGATGCCGCTGAAACTGCAGGTGTTGCTCGCGCTCACCAAAATACCGCTTATCGGCCGCCTGCTGAAGCGCGGCCCTTGAAAGCCTGCCAGCGCACCGGCACTCTCCTGCTCATGCGCCGAATCGTTCTCATCACTGCCCTCACCGCCCTGTCCGTCACCCCCAGCCTTGCCCAGAGCTTTGTGGGCAATTGGGCCTGTCGCGACGCCACCACCGCCAAGGCCGGCATCCTGACCATTTATGGCGATGTGTATGGCTTCGCCTCGACCGTGGTGGGTGATCCAAGCTCGGGAACGGGCACCATTACAGGTTATCAGGACGGTGTTGGGTTCAACGATGGCGGGCTGAAATCCGCGCGGTCGATCCAGGCCGGGCGGCTCATTTCGGACCCCACCTACGGCACGGCGATGCAGCTTGAAACGGCCGATGCCATCGTCATGATGTGCACGCCGCGCTAGGCAAAGCCTGGCCCCTTTGAAAAAATCTTCCCTGAGGGGTTGAACATCGTCGCGCGCTGCCTACGTTTCACGCGCGGCGCCGGGCCCCTCTGGCGAGGGTCTTTTGACGCCCTCGTGATGTCGGAGCTGCTCCAACTATTCATGGAGATGGTCCGGCGATGGATTCGCTACTTGCCGCCCTTACGGGCGATTTTTTGGGTACTCCCGTCTATTTTTGGGTCGCGTTTATCGCGATCGTTATCGGCCTTCTGGTCTTCGACCTCGGCATCCTGCACAAGGATGAGCATGAGATCGGCGCCAAGGAGAGCCTCACGCTGTATGGCTTCTACGTCGCTATCGCCCTGGCCTTCGGTGGCTGGGTCTGGTGGCAGCGCGGCGCGGAAGCCGGACTGGAATTCTACACCGGCTACCTAATCGAGCAGTCGCTGGCGATGGACAACATGTTCGTCATCGCCTCGATTTTTGGCTTCCTCGCCATTCCCCGCCTCTACCAGCACCGCGTGCTGTTCTGGGGCATTCTCGGCGTCATCCTGTTCCGCGCCATTCTGATCGGCCTGGGCGCTGCGCTGGTCTACCAGTTCAACTGGATCCTGTTCGGCTTTGGCGCCTTCCTGGTGTTCACCGGTTTCCGGATGTTCAAGCATCAGGACGAAGAACCCGATATCGAACATAATCCTGTCTTCCGGTTCCTGACCAAGCGCTTCCGCGTGACAAAGGAACTGCATGGCCGCAACTTCACCGTGAAGCAGCCAGACCCCAAGACTGGCAAGCTGGTGACCTGGCTGACGCCGCTGGCCGTCGCGCTGATCATGGTCGAAGTCGTCGATCTGATCTTTGCCGTCGACTCCGTGCCCGCGGTCTTCGCGGTGACGCAGGACACCTTCATCGTCTATACGTCCAACATCTTCGCGATCCTTGGCCTGCGTGCGCTCTACTTCGCCCTCGCCGCCGCGATGAACCGCTTCCGCTACCTGCAGACCTCGCTGGCCATCATCCTGGTGCTGGTGGGTATCAAGATTTTCCTCGTGCCGATGGGCTTCCATATCGACACGCTCCTGAGCCTGATCGTAACCCTGGCCATCCTGGCCGGCGGCGTGGTCTTCTCGCTCTACAAGACCCGCAACGAACCGGCGGTTGAAGTGGCCAGCGATCCCCACCGGATCGACTCCTAATTCGACCAGAACGGGCCGGCGGTTGACGCCGGCCCGTTTTCGTTTCAAATTTGCGCCTCACCCTTGAAGAGGTCTACGCCAGAAATGATCTGAGAACTTGCACCGGACGCCCGAAACTCTGCTGCTCCGCTCACGCGTGACCAGCCGACCATGGATGCCGTTCAGCGCGAGATCAGACTTGGCGATTGCCTGTCTACCGTGACAGCCAAACCGTCCCCCTCCCCCTGACGACACCACGCGCGTCCTCCCACAACACGCTTCATCGCGTGGGTGCCTTTCGCGCGCTCGCGCCAGTCTTAGGCCCCGGTGCTGCGTTGAAAGCGCAGGCGGGGAACAGAAAAGGTTTGGCCATGCCAAAGAACATCTTCCAGCGCCCTCAACCCGTCGCCCGCACCCAGAACGTGCCGCGCCACGGAGCGCCACTGCCCGTTCGCAAGATCGAGACCAAGCGGGTACCGCACCCCAAAGATGGGGCGCCGACCCTACCGACGCTCGAAGCCTTGCTCGGCAAGCGGTTCTAGAGGGTTGGCCCCGGCGACGTGTCGGGGCCACTCTTGCCGCATTTGCCTTCTAACCGGGAACGAGAAGACTGGAAGGAGACGACCATGGGCAAGATCCACGAGATCGTGTTCGACTGCGACAAGCCCTCAACTCTGGCCCAGTTCTGGGCCGCGCTACTGGATGGCTACGCAGTCCGCAGCTATGACGAGGCCGAAATGGCGCGCTTGTCCACACTGGGGCTGACGCCCGAGACGGACCCCACGGTGATGGTCGACGGGCCCGGCCCGTCCCTCTGCTTCCAGAATGTTGAGGGTCGGCGTTACGACAACAACCGGGTGCATATGGATATCGCGGTCAGCGACCGCGCTGGGGAGGTGACGCGCCTACTGGCTGTTGGCGCCGAAACAGTACGCGTTCTGCCGACCTATACGGTGATGCGCGACCCCGAGGGCAATCAGTTCTGCCTGGTCGATGTGCGCGCAGCCATGGCGGCCTGAGGCCGAGTGCTGACAGAGCCTGTCAGCACTGCCGGGCCACTATGGATCCATAGCAAAGGAGCCCCTTATGTCCCTCATCGCAACCTGCCATTGCGGCGCGACGCGCATCGAACTGCCCCATCTGCCAACCAGCGCCAAGCAGTGCAATTGCACCTTCTGCGGCCGCACAGGCGCGGTATGGGGCTACTACGAGCAGGGGGAACTGAAGATCCTCGCCAATGAAGGGGAAAAGACCTACTCGGCCAGCGGCATGAACCTGCACCACTTCTGCGGCACTTGCGGCATGCAGACTTGGGGTGACTCGCCGAACTGGGCCTCGCTCTACAACAATGACGGCACCCCTAAGAACGGGGATCCCAATGCCATGCCCACCGAACGGACCTACGCGATCAACCTTCGGCTGATCGACGATTTCGATTGGTCCAGCGTGACCGTGGAACAGGTCGACGGCCGGCACAGCTGGTAGACCCCAGTTGATCGCTTGAGCCAGAAGCAAAAGAGGCCCGCGGAGATGTCCGCAGGCCTCCTTGTATGCAGGGCGATTGGGCCTTCTGCCCTTAGTGGCCTTCGAACGCGATCAACGAGTTGACCTCGACGCCCTCGGCCTCAAGTTTTGTCGCGCCGCCGAGGTCGGGCAGGTCGATGGCAAACGCAGCCTTGCCCACCGTCGCGCCAGTGCGGCGCAGCAGGCTGACGGCAGCAATGGCGGTGCCGCCCGTGGCGATCAGGTCGTCGACCAACAGCACGGTATCGCCGGCGTCCAGAACGTCGGCATGGATCTCGATCGTGTCGACGCCATATTCCAGCGCATAGTTCTGGCCAATGGTCTCGCCCGGCAGCTTGCCCTTCTTGCGGATCGGGATGAACCCGACACCCAGCGCGATGGCCACCCCCGCGCCGAAGATGAAACCACGCGCCTCGATGCCGGCGACGTGGGTGATGCCCTGCCCGCGATAGGCCTGTGCGATACGCTCGATGCTTTCCTTGAACCCCTCGGGGTGCTCGATCAGCGTAGTAATGTCACGAAACAGGATACCCTTCTTGGGATAGTCCGGAATCGTGCGCACGAGGGCCTTGAGGTCGAGCGACATGGCATACCTGTTCAACGGGATAGGGAATAAGTGAGTTTTAGCGCGAGCGCGGGCCAACCAGGTGACGCGCAATGACCCCGGCATTGTAGGCCGCGGTGCGCGTCAGGTTGATCGCGGTTTCCCGCGTCTTGGGGTTGGAAGCCACAGCATTGATTCCCGCCCGCACGGCCGGATGGCGGCTCATGGTGATGGCGGCGCCGACGACTGTTACTGCGATGCGGATGGCGGACATGTCGGCTCCCTCGGCGGGCAGTTGGCTTGGTTGGAATATTGCGGCCTCAGCGACGATTGGCAAGAGGTTGATCGAGATGTGACCGCAAAAGAAAAGGGCCCGCGAGGGGCCCTTTTCGGAACTTGGTCCGGAGAGCTCTTAGTGCTCGATGCCCTTCCAGATGCGGCGCTTGGTGGCATACATCAGACCGGCAAACACCAGCAGGAACGCCAGGACCTTGAAGCCCATTTCCTTGCGGCCAACCAGGTGAGGCTCAGCCATCCACATCATGAATGCGGAAACGTCGGTCGAATACTGCTCGACGGTCAGCGGAACCGGGGTCTCACCCTCGGCGGCAACGTAGTTCACCAGGCCGTCCTGAAGCGGAGGGCCCATGCCGATGGCATGGCCGGGGAAGTAGTCGTTGTAATACTTGCCAGCGGCAAGCTCGAACCCTTCCGGAGCGGTCTCGTGGTAGCCATTGAGAAGCGCGTGGATGTAGTCCGGACCGCCTTCAGAATAGCCGGTGAAGTAGTTGAACACCCAGTTCGGGAAGGCATCGGTCACGCCGCGGGCCTTGGCCAGCACCGAGAAGTCCGGCGGCAGCGCGCCGCCATTGGCGTCGCGAGCATCCTGCTCGGTCGCAAATGGCGAAGGCCAACGATCGGCTGCAACGCCCGGACGGCTGCCATTGGGAGCCGTGGGGTCTGCAATGGTGTACTCGGCAGCGAGAGCCTTGACCTGGTCGGCCGAGAAGCTCGGACCGCCCTCTTCGGCAAGATTGCGGAACGCAATCAGGCGGGCGCCATGGCAGCTGGAGCACACTTCGCGGAACACCTGGAAGCCGCGCTGCAGCTGGTTGGTGTCGTAGGTGCCGAAGATACCGGCAAAGCTCCAGCTCTGCTTCTGGATCGGCGCGCCGGCCTCGGCTGCCTGTGCGGCAACGCCGAACGACAGGCCGGAGACCAGGGCGACAGTGGCGAGGATCGTCTTGATATTAAACATAGTTCCTGCCCCTTCCATCACGCGTGCGACTTGCCGAGAACGCTCTCGGAAATGCTGGTCGGCAACAGCTTTGGCTTCTCGATACGGCCCAGGATCGGCAGAATGACGAGGAAGTGTGCGAAGTAATAGAAGGTGCAAACCTTGGCGAGGATGACGTAGATGCCTTCTGCCGGTGCTGCACCCAGATAGGTCAGCGCGACAAAGTTCACCACGAACAGCCAGTAGAACCACTTGAACATCGGGCGGAAATTGCCCGAACGAACCTTGGACGAGTCCAGCCACGGCAGAAAGAACAGGATCAGGATCGAGCCGCCGAAGAAGATCACGCCACCGAGCTTGGAGTCGATGAACAGGATGTTGAAGTCGATGGCACGCAGGATCGCGTAGAACGGCAGGAAGTACCATTCCGGAACGATGTGAGCCGGCGTCACCTGCGGGTTAAACTGAATGTAGTTGTCCGGGTGACCCAGGATGTCGGGCGCGAAGAAGGCGAACCACACGAACGGGATCAGGAACAGCACCATGCCGAACAGATCCTTCATGGTGTAGTACGGGTGGAACGGCAGGGTGTCGCGCTTTTCCTTAACTTCGACGCCGATCGGGTTGTTGTTGCCCGGAACGTGCAGCGCCCAGATATGCAGGGCCACGACGGCAGCAATCACGAACGGCAGCAGGTAGTGCAGCGAGAAGAAGCGGTTGAGCGTCGGATTGCCAACCGAGAAGCCGCCACGTAGCAGCTCAAGCAGCGGGGTACCGATGACGGGGATAGCCGCGAAGATGTTGGTGATCACGGTAGCGGCCCAGCCAGACATCTGGCCCCACGGCAGCACGTAGCCCATAAAGGCGGTTGCCATCATCAGCAGGAAGATCAGCACGCCCAGGATCCAGAGGATTTCGCGGGGGGCCTTGTAGGAGCCGAAATACATGCCACGGAAAATGTGGACATAGACGGCTGCGAAGAACATCGAGGCGCCCACAGCGTGGAACGACTGGATCATGCGGCCGCCGTTGACGTCGCGGCGGATGTGCTCGACGGAGTCGAAGGCAAGGCCGACGTTAGGGGTGTAGTGCATCGCCAGGATGACACCGGTGACGATCTGGATACCCAGGCACATCACCAGGATGGCGCCGAACGTCCACCAGTAATTGAGGTTCTTGGGAGTCGGGAAGTCCATCAGGTGCTCCTTGGAGAACCTGATGATCGGCAGGCGCTCGTCGAGCCACTTCTCGACGGCAGTCCCGGGCGTGTAAGTCGAATGTTCTGACATCGGAAGAGCCCCTACTAACCGATCTTGACCAGCGTATCGCTGAGGAATTCATAAGGCGGCAGCACCAGGTTGAGCGGTGCCGGACCCTTGCGGATGCGGCCGGCGCTATCATAGTGCGAGCCATGGCACGGGCAGAACCAGCCATCGAAGTCGCCGGCATTGCCCACGGGAACGCAGCCAAGATGGGTGCAGTTGGCGATCATGATCAGCCACTGTTCGTGGCCGGGCTTGGTGCGCTCTTCGTCGGTCGCCGGATCCTTGAGGTCGGTCAGCGGAACTGCCTTGGCCTCGTCAATCTCGGCCTGCGTGCGGTGACGCACGAAAACCGGCAGACCGCGCCACATGATGGTGACAGTCTGGCCTTCCGGGATCGCCGAAATGTCGACTTCGATACTGGCCAGGGCCAGGGTCGAAGCGTCAGGATTCATCTGGTTAATCAGCGGCCAAACCGTGGCGGCAGCGCCGACCGCGGCCACCGAGCCGGTTGCGACAAAGAGGAAATCCCGCCGTGTCGATGAGTGTTGATCTTGCGTGGCCAAGGTCTATATCCCCGTACAATCACATCAGACGCGACCGGTGGGGCAACCCGTTTTGCGATTAAGCAGAATCGGCAGCCGTCCACCCTCAAGCGGCCCGTCAGTTCGGGTTCTTTTTGCACTGTCACAGGAACTTGTCCAGTGCGCCCAAGAAGGACAATGAAGAAGTGAGGGCCTATAGGCAACAGATGTAGTCGACTACCGGCTCCCCCAGCAGCTAAATGCTTACAAATTCGATGGAAACTGCAATTGACGGTCGACCTCGCCCTTTATCAGCCCGACATCGCCAACAATACCGGCACGCTTATTCGGCTGGGTGCATGCCTCGGGACGACCATCCATCTGATCCATCCGACGGGCTTCCCCTTCTCCCCCAAAGCGCTGGCGCGGGCCGGCCTCGACTATGTCGACCATGCCAGCGTGCATGAGCATGTGAGCTGGACCGCGTTTGATGCCTGGCGCCGCGAGCAGGGCCGGCGCCTCGTCCTGCTGACCACGAAGTCGACCCATTCTGCCTATGCGACCGAGTATCTGCCGAACGACATCCTGATGGTTGGCCGCGAAAGCGTCGGCGTACCTGACGCCGTGGCAGAGGCCGCAGACCTGCGGGTGCGCATTCCAATGCGCGACGGTTTGCGCTCGATCAATGTCGCGCTGGCCGCAACGCTTATCCTCGGAGAGGCAAAAAGGCAGACTGACGGGTTTACAGAGTTCAAATGACGGTCCATTGCACTGACACCATGACACTTCCACATGACATTGAGGCCAAGCAGGCCACAGCCCAGGCCTGGTTCCGCACTTTGCGCGACCAGATTTTTGCAGCATTCGAGACGATTGAGGCCGAAGTGGTCGGCCCCAATAGCGACATGCCCCCCGGCAAGTTCGAGATCACCAAGTGGGATCGCGAAGCCGGCGGCGGCGGCGAAATGGGGATGCTGCACGGCCGCGTCTTCCAGAAGGCAGGCGTACACGTCTCCACCGTGCACGGGGAATTCTCCGAAGATTTCGCCAAGCAGATGCCGGGCACCGAGCAGGGGTCCAAGTTCTGGAGCTCGGGAATCTCGCTGATCGTGCACCCCTGGAACCCCAATGTTCCGGCCGTGCACATGAACACGCGCATGATTGTGACCGGCAAGCAGTGGTTCGGCGGCGGCGCCGACCTGACGCCGGTGCTCGATCGCCGCCGCACGCAGGAAGATGCGGACACAGTGGATTTCCACGCCGCCATGCGCGCAGCCTGTGACAACCGCCCGGGCGTCGACTACCAGCGCTACAAGGAGTGGTGCGACGACTACTTCTACCTGCCCCACCGCAAGGAACATCGCGGCACGGGCGGCATTTTCTATGACCAGCACAATTCGGGTGACTGGGACGCCGACTTCGACTTCACCAAGGCCGTCGGCCTGGCCTTTGCCGATATCTACCCAAAGCTGGTCCGCCGTAATTTCGAGTCCCTCTGGACCGATGATGACCGCCACGAACAGCTGGTCCGCCGCGGGCGGTATGTAGAGTTCAACTTGCTCTATGACCGTGGTACGACCTTCGGGCTGAAGACGGGCGGAAACGTCAACTCCATCCTCTCGTCCCTGCCACCGGAAGTGCGCTGGCCGTGAGGGGACAGTAATGGGACTGACCGAGATCCGCATTGCAGGCTATCGGTCAGTTCATTCCATCCAATTCCCGGTTCGCCAGCTATCGGTGCTCGTCGGCGCCAATGGCGTCGGCAAGACCAACCTTTATCGCGGACTGGAACTGGTGCGCGCCGCCGCTACCGGGGAGCTATCTCACAGCATTGCCCGCGAAGGCGGGCTGGGCTCGGTCATGTGGGCCGGCGAGCGCAAGGCCCACGAAGCCCCGCGAATGACCCTGCAGGTGAGCCTCGACGGCATCCTGTTTGGCGAGCGAGATGCCTTCGCGCCCACCTATGAGGTCGAAATCGGCTTCGGCGACGCCCGCTACGAGGCGGTGTTCGAACTCGAGCCGCAGATCAAATCCGAGAAACTGAGCTTTACCCAAGGCCGCCGGAACGTTGCCCTGCTCGAACGCAAGGGGGCGGCTGCCTGGTATCGCGATGACGCGGGCAATCGCCGCCAGCTCGAAGAGCCCCTTTTGGCCGGAGAAACGGCATTGGCCGCCCTGCGCGGAACGCTGCCCGAGCTCGACGCCGTGCGGCACACGCTTTCGGCCTGGCGCTTCTATCATGGTTTCCGCACCGATGCGGATGCGCCGCTGCGCAAACCAGCCCTGGCCATCACCGCGCCAATGCTGGATGCCGATGGCGGAAATCTGGCCGCCGTGTTCGCAACGCTGGCGCATATCAAGCAGGACACCGAGGACCTGCACGCTGCCATCGAGCACGCCTTTCCCGGCGCGCAGCTGTTCATTCCGCCGCCCGGCACGAATGCCAGCTTCACCATGAGCTTCCCCGACATGCCAAAGCGGCAGTTCGGCGCCAATGAACTCTCCGACGGCACCCTGCAATTTCTGGCGCTGATGGGGGCGCTGCTGGCCTATCGCCTACCGCCCCTGATCGCGCTCAACGAACCCGAAGCCAGTCTACACCCGCAATTGCTACCGGCTCTTGCCCGGATCATCGCCCTTGCTGCCCAGCGCAGTCAGGTTTGGGTGGTGACCCACTCGCAGGTACTGGCTGATGCCCTTGCCGGGGAGACCGGCGTGGTGCCGCGCACCGTCATTCGTCAGGACGGCGGCACATGGCTTGAGGGTCTGAGCCGGTTCGGTGAATTTGACGACGATTAGGGGCGGAACCGATTGCCCCGTCGCGGAGTTGTGCCTCGGCACACCATCGCGGGAGCTACGACATGAAGCGATTTGATTCCGGCACCCTCATCCCAGGTGCCCGCTGGCACGCCGAGGCAGAAACCGAAGCTGAAGTGGTCCGCCGCGCAGTGGAAAACCTGCGCAACATGCATGGCGAAACCGAGGTGCGCCCAGACATGATCGAGCGCATCAAGGAACGGATCGTCGACGTCCCCAAGCACTAGCCGGGTCTAGCTGCTCACCATGGCCAGCAAGGCGGGTTTGCCGAGGGCAAAGCCGCTATCGATCCACGCCCGTTCCATTCGCGCCAATTCCTGCCCCAGTCGCGGCCCCGGCTTGATGCCAAGGCCGACAAGGTCGTGCCCGGTAACCGGAAACTCGGGAACGTGGGTTGCGCCGAGCACCCGCGCCGCTTCGGAAAGGCGCGCCGTGCCCCAGCGGTCGCGCGCCGCGGCAACGGCCAGCCCTTCCACCGCCGCCTCGCCATGGCGATAGGCGGCCTCGCCGATCCGATCATCCTCGATCAGATCGGCGGCCCGCAGAATGTCTCGCGCGCTGGCTATGGTATGGTTGGAGATGCGCCAGTCCGTCTGGCGCGCCTCAAGTTCGGCCCCGGCCAGCAGCACCAGTCGCGCTTCCGGCAACTGTCCGCCAATGGCCTCGTAGGCGGTGAGAGACGTCAGGGCCTCGTCTGATAGCGGCAGGAGTCCGATCTCAGACATCTGGCTCAGGGTCACCGCAATTTTCGGCAAACCCAGCATGCGCATCATCTCGCCGCCAACCCGCTCACGGGACAGGTGGTCCAAATGCTCCACCGAGGACGCGCAAGCCGAGAGCCCCTTGGCGTCGAACTGCTGCCGGCCGTGGCTGGCTGTGAGACGGAAGAACCGATAGACCCGCAGCCCATCCTCAGCGATGCGGTGGGCAGCATCGCCGATGAAACGCACCACGCCGTCGCGGGCGTCCCCTGCTCCGTTGAGAGGATCGTAAAGCGTACCGTCGGCGGCGCAGTAGAGGGCGTTGAGAGTGAAATCGCGCCGCCTGGCATCTTCGGCCCAGTCGGTACCGAAGGCGACGACGGCGTGGCGGCCATCGGTCTCGACGTCGCGGCGGAGCGTGGTCACTTCTGCCAGCGTCTCGCCGAGCTTGAGTGTCACGGTGCCATGCTCGATGCCGGTGGGATAACTGGCAATACCCGCGGCCCCGGCCCGCGCGACGACCTCTTCGGGCAACAATTCGGTCGCCATGTCGATGTCGCCGCTATGCGGACGGCCCATGATTGTGTCGCGCACCACCCCGCCCACAGCGCGGGTCCGGCGTTTGTCGCCATCGAGGGCGGCGAAGATCGCTTGAATTTCGGGCAGCAGGCGCCAGGGAGCTTCGGCCAGCGGATCACCCGTCATGGCTGAGGCTCGCGCAAAGCGAGGTCGCGGAACTGGCGGGTGAGATTGGCGGTGATGCCCCAGATGCGATGACCATCATGATCGATCTGCCAGGTGCGATGCTCCTTGCCGTTCCGCTTGATGCTGAACCGGCCATAGGTTTCGGCAGCCAGGATACGTTGGAACGGCACCTCGAACACGGAATGCACCTCGGCAGGATTGGGGACAAACGGGCCGCTGGGCTCGACCAGCGCCACCACGGGCGTGATCAGATAGTTTGTGCCGGTGAAATAGGTGGGCATGTAGCCGATGACGCGCACATCCCTGCGCTCCATGCCGACTTCCTCATACGCCTCGCGCAGCGCCGCGGCGGCAACGTCGGCATCACTGGCATCAACCTTGCCGCCCGGAAACGCCACCTGCCCCGAATGCGCCCGCAGGTCGGGCGAGCGCTCGGTGTAAAGCACGGTATGGCCCTCAGGCCGCCGAATCAGCGCGATCAACACCGCCGCTGGCACCGGGGGACGATTGGGCGGCACTTCGGGGAGCCAGTCCGGCACCAGATCCCCAGCATGGGGCAAGGGCGGGGGAACGCTCAGCAGGCGCGAGGCAAGCGCAGCAATAATGGCATCGTCGGACGACAAGAAGGCACCGTGGATCATCTCGGGGAGCAGAAGCTTATCCAGCTTCGCTCCTCGTTACACCCCCCGCCATGCCCTGCGGTACGGCAGGGCGGTCAATTCTGACCTAGCCCTGCTGCCAGGCAGCGATGGGGCCTTTGATAGTGGTCGCCAGCGTCTTGTCGTCAGCCAGCAACAGAACGCGCGTCGGATCGACGGGGCCAGGGAACTCGATATTGTCTGGCGTGGTCGGCTCCCAGCCAAGAGGGCAATAATAGTCGCGGTCTCCCACCAGCATGACAAACTGGCCGTCGCCGCGCGCCAGGGCACGCTTGCTCACTTCGCGCGCCAGCAGCTTGCCCGCGCCGAGCTTGCGGAAGTTGGGATGGGTCGCCAACGGGCCCAGCATCCAGCCATTGATGCCGCCAATACTGATCGGGGTCATCCAGACCGAGCCGCATGGCTCGCCATCAACCTCTGCGACAAGGCTCAGGCTCGTATCAATCGGAAAGCGCTCGCGAATGCGGAATGCCGTACGCGCAAACCGGCCCGGGCCAAAGGCAATCGCCTGCAGGTCCTCGATGAACCCATCATCGGCAGGCGTGGCAGGACGAACATTGGGAACGCGAGGGGCCGGTGCGGAGACAGCAACAGTCGCAGCCGAAGGCGCAGAAGAAAGGCTCATGTCAGGTATCCAGAAGGGATGCGTAGGACAAACCCGGCGCTCACCAAAGAGCACCGATTCAAAAGACCGCTTACGGTCGTCGGGTTGCCAGCAAAACCTTCACCATCCTGGGCGCCTCCACGCCTGAAATCCGCTTAGCACCACCAGGGCCTCGCGTAAAACGAAAAGTCATGTCGCCACCTCCGAACTTCAAGAGCGTGTGCCGTCTGTGTTCAAAATACACGACGCTCCGTTGCGTAGGAGTCGCCTTATCACTGTCGCGGGTACGGCCTATCTAGCAGGCAAGCAAACCGACGCCGCGGATCAGACCCGCTCAAGACGTCGACAACATGACGGAAAGGGTTCGATCTTGGGACAATTGATCGACGGAAAGTGGTCCACTCAGTGGTACGACACCAAGAAGACTGGCGGTAAGTTCGAGCGGAGCCAGGCAGGCTTCCGCAACTGGGTTACCGCCGACGGTAGCCCGGGCCCCACCGGCTTGGGCGGCTTCAAGGCCGAAGCCGGTCGCTACCATCTATATGTATCGCTGGCCTGCCCCTGGGCACACCGCACTCTGATCTTCCGCAAGCTCAAGGGCCTCGAAGACCTGATCACGGTATCGGTGGTGGCATCCAGGATGGCTGACGAAACCGGCTGGACCTTCCGCACCGAGGAAGATTCCACCGGCGACACGCTGCTGGGCAAGGACCTGCTGTGGCAGGTCTATACTGAAGCGCAGCCCGACTATTCCGGTCGCGTGACGGTGCCGGTTCTGTGGGACAAGAAGACGGGCACGATCGTTTCGAACGAGAGCTCGGAAATCATCCGCATGTTCAACTCAGAATTCAACGCGTTGACCGGCAACACCGATGATTACTACCCGGAAGCCCTGCGCGGCGAGATCGATGCGATCAATGCACGCGTTTATGACGACATCAACAATGGGGTGTACAAGGCCGGCTTTGCCACTACCCAGGAGGCCTATGACGGCGCAGTCACCAAGCTGTTCGAAGCTCTCGACTGGACCGAGGACCTGCTGACCAGGAACACCTATCTGACCGGTGACACCATCACCGAGGCAGATTGGCGGCTGTTCACCACGCTGGTGCGCTTCGACGCGGTCTATGTCGGCCACTTCAAATGCAACCTGAAGCGCATTGCCGACTATCCGAACCTGTCGCGCTATCTCAAGGCGCTCTACGATGTGCCCGGCATCAAGGAAACGGTCAATCTCGACCACATCCGCACGCACTATTACTGGAGCCACATCACCATCAACCCGACCCGCATTATCCCAGTCGGCCCGGAACTTCCGTTTTTGACGCGGTAGTGACCGTGACACGCCCTCGTGGTTCGAGGCTCGCGAAGAGCTCGCACCTCACCATGAGGGCTACTCTTCGCCCAGTATCTCAGTAGCCTCATGGTGAGGTGCGCTTCTTCGGCGCCTCGAACCACGAGGCGTGGCTCAATACCCCCAAACGTCGCGCTTCGGCGCATTGTCGAAGTATTCGTCAATGCGCTGCGACGTGGCGGGGGTAACCTTGTCGGGCAATGCGTGGCGGTCGAACCAGCCGACTTCGGCAATCTCGTGGTCCGCCTTGCGCTCGAACACCTTCTCGAATGCCGTGGCGACATAGAACGCAACATGGTCGCGATCTGTCACCGGGCTCGAATTGTGATAGATGCCGAAAAGCTGCATCGGGCCAACCACGCGATAGCCGGTTTCTTCCAGCGTTTCGCGGGCCCCGGCCAGCTCCATGGTTTCGCCGGGGCTGACGCCTCCACCGGGGAACTGCCAGCCTGGGACATAGGTGTGGCGGATCAGCAGGACCTTGTCGCCATCCACCACCATCACCCGGGAGCCCAGCGTCATGCGGTGCCACAGCCCCTTGAGGGTCAGAAAAACCTTGGCGCGAAACCGCTGAAAGCCGTTCATCTGCATCGAAAGCACTCCTTGTGAGCCCACCGATAGCAGAGGTTTGATGACGACTAAATTGACGTCGAGGTCGATTGACCGTTTTCTTGCCCCTCCCCTTCTGGCATTACGCCCTCAATGATCACCTTAGCCCACATCTCCGACATCCACCTGTCCCCCATGCCCGAAGTAGGCTGGCGTGACCTAATCGGAAAACGCCTTACCGGCTATCTGAACTGGAAGCTGCGCCGCCATGACGAGCTCAACAGCGAAACGCTGTCGAGCCTTGTGGCGCATCTGAAGGCCCAGAATGCCGACTTCACGGCCGTTACCGGCGATCTGGTGAACTTGGCTCTGCTCCATGAGGTCGAGCGCGCTGGCGACTGGCTGCAGGCCCTCGGCCGCTCAGACAAGATCGCCGTCTGCCCCGGTAATCATGACGCCTATGTGCCCGGCGCACTGGAGTCCGCCCAGAACCTGTGGGGCGAGTACATGCAGGGGGAAACGCTCGACGATGCGCATTTCCCTTTTGTGCGACGCGTCGGCGATCTCGCCATCATTTCCTGCTCGAGCGCCGTGCCGACCCGCCCCTTCCTTGCCATCGGCAAGTTTGACGAAGCCCAGGCCGATCGACTGGCGCGCATTTTGCGGGTGATGGGCGAGGCCGGCTATTTCCGGACCGTGATGATCCACCATCCGCCCAATCCGGAACTGCAGCACCCTTCATTTGGCCTGAAGGGGCACAAGCTGTTCCGCCAGGTGATTGCCGAAAACGGCGCCGAGCTGATCCTGCACGGGCACACCCACCGCTCCTCGATCCACTCGATTCCGGGCAAGGGCAAGGAAGTGCCGGTGGTCGGCGTCGCCGCCGCCAGCGCCGCACAAGGCGGCACGCTGGACGACCCGGCGCGCTACAACCTGTTCCGCATCGAGCGCGCCGGCGACAGCTGGACCTGCACCATGCGCGAATATGGCTTCCAGCGCCTCGGCAACGAAATCGTCATGCGCCTGCAGATGCGGATCTGCTGAGCAGGGGCTAGGAGGACCAGCGTCCACCTGGCCCCTGTCACCCCGGATCGACGCCGTCGGCTCGCTTCAGGCGATGGCGGCTTGCCTAGTGTATCCCATTCTCCGCGAGAGGTCGGCGGCGGCCTTCGCAACGAGCGCGCCGAGGCCGCGCACGCGATCATCTGGGATACGGTCCGGCGTTCCGGATACTGAAATCGCGCACACCACTTCGAAGCGCCTGTCGAACACCGGGGCTGCCACGCACCGCAGACCGACGCGGAATTCCTCGTTGTCCACCGAGTAGCCGTCCGCGTGGAAGCGGGTCAGCTCGTCTTCTAAAACTAAAAAATTGGTTATTGTAGAGGGCGTGTTGGGGCGCATGCCACGCCGTCGGACAACGCCGCGAATGTCCTCGGGGGAGTAGCAGGCGAGTACGGCTTTACCCATTCCAGACGCGGTCATTGGCGTTCTCCCGCCGACCGTTGCAATGGAGCGAGTGATCTCGCGGCTCTGGATTTGTTCGAGCAGCACCATTTCATCGTTATCGACAATTCCGATGTTTGCCGTCTCGCGGGTCTGGTCTCGCAGGTGCCGCAGAATGGGCAGAGCGGCAGCGGCGAAATTGTGATCGCTGGAGAACGAGGTACCGATGGTGAAGGCGCCGATGCCGATGTGCCATAGGCTGTCGGCTTGCGAGAACTGCACAAAATGCCTCTGCTCGAGCGTGGTGAGAAGCCGGTGCACAGTGGTCAGCGACAGTCCGGTTTTCCGGGCTAGATCAGTCAGTCTCTGCCCTCGAGCCTCATCTCCGAGCACCTCCAAAAGCTTCATGGCCCTATCGACCGACTGCACACGGCCGTTGAGATCCTTCTCCATCCTCACGTTCCCTTCTGATCGGCCTCACTCCTCTTGTCGACACCGATCAAAGGGGATGGTAGCGCTGTCATTGAGGATGTCAAACGCTTTGGAGCTCTGCTATCCTTCCAAAACAACAAGTATCTGCAGCGATGGCCAAGAAAAGATCCGCATCCCGTCCCACTATTGCCGATGTCGCCGCACTCGCCGGGGTTGGCGCCATTACGGTGTCCCGGGCCCTTCGCGATCCAGCGAAAGTATCGTCCGCACTTCGCGAGAGCATCGACAAGGCAGTTCGACAGCTCAATTACATACCCAACCTCAATGCTCGTGCGCTGGCCTCGCGTCGCTCCGACGTTGTTGCAGTGCTGGTGCCTTCGCTGACCCAGAACATCTTTTCCGACGTTGTCCGAGGCATCTACGATGGCCTGTCTGATGCCACTTTGCGAATTGAGTTGGGCAATACCCGCTACGATCCGGCGATCGAAGAGCAATTGGTGACCCGGATTATCAGGCACCAGCCGGCCGCTGTCATCGTATCAGGCACCGAGCAGACCCCAACGACCCGCCGCATGCTCGAAGAGGCAGGGTGCCCGGTGGTCCAGATCATGGATTTGACCGACAACCCGATCCAGAAAATCATTGGCTTTTCGCACCGCGATGCCGGCCTTGCCATGACGCGGCACATGCTAGCAGCGGGATACCAACGCATTGCTTTCTTTGCTGGCTGGATGAACGCGCGCTCCCAGCATCGTTTCGAGGGCTATCGACAGGCGATGCAAGAAGCCGGCCGCTACGATGACGGACTGCTGCGCCAGGCGGGCAATGATGAATCCGAACTCTCCCGGTCCGGGCACGACAGGCAGCAGGAGTTCTCATCGACTATGATGGGCAAGCACTTGATGCTCGCGATGCTCGATGAGCGGCCTGACGTCGACGCCGTCTTTTGCAACAATGACGTCCTAGCACTGGGCGCACTCTTCGCCTGTCAGGAGAGAGGCATCAGCGTGCAAGGGCGTATGGGCATAGCTGGGTTCAACGACTTTGACTTCATGGCAGCCGCCTCCCCTGCCCTGAGCAGCATCCGAATTCACCGCTGGCGCTGCGGCTATGAAGCCATGCAGTCTGTCTGCCAGCAACTAGCTGGAGCTCCTATCGGGGAGCGGATCGTTGATCTTGGTTTTGAAATCATCGACCGCGCCAGCACTCAGCCCAGATGAAGATGGCCGTCGGGGCGACTAAAGCCCCCCCCCAACGAGCGGTCACATTTTCCATTCGCCTTCCCATTCCTGCACCACATGACCCGGAGTCACGGCCCGGTAAGTCCGCTTAGGTGGTTGGTAGGATGCAGGCCGGATTGGGCTCTTGATCTCGTCATTGGCGATTTTGCGGTTCTGCTTGCGGCGGGCGGGATCGGGGATCGGCACGGCAGCGATAAGCCGCTTGGTGTAGGGGTGCTGCGGATTGGCAAAAACCGCGCCGGCCGGTCCCATTTCGACGATTTCGCCCAAATACATCACCGCCACGCGATGGCTCATGCGTTCGACGACCGCCATGTCGTGTGAGATGAACAGATAGGAGAGTCCGAGTGTCTGTTGCAGGTCGAGAAGCAGGTTGACCACCTGGGCTTTGATCGAGACGTCGAGGCCCGACACGGACTCGTCGGCCACGATGACCGTCGGCTCCAGCGCGAGCGCCCGCGCAATACAGATTCGCTGCCGCTGCCCGCCAGAGAACTGCTGCGGATACCGTGTAGCAACGGCAGGATCGAGTCCCACCCGGCTCAGCAGGTCGGCAACCTTAGCCCGCGCCTGTTCGCGTGTCCCGAGCTTATGGGTGAGGTAGGGTTCGGCAATGGCTTCTCCGACCCGAATGCGCGGATTGAGGCTGGCGAACGGATCCTGAAAGATCATCTGTATGTTGCGTCGCATGTCGCGCATACGATGCTTGTCGAGCCCGATAATGTCGGTGCCATTGAGCACCACCTGCCCCGACTGCGGCTCGATCAGACGCATGATGGCACGACCGGTGGTGGACTTACCGCAACCGCTCTCCCCAACAAGCGACAGCGTCTCCCCCGCATGAAGCTCGAAGGAGACGTCTTCAACGGCATGGACGCGTCCGTGAACGCCACCGAAAAAGCCGCTCGACAGATCAAAGCGTTTGACGAGATTTCTAACCGAAAGGACGGGAGCTCCCGCCTGATTTACCGTATTGGGACGATCCTCTGGGATGCGCAGCACCCCGGTTTTGCGATCGATGACCGGGAAATGCTGCGGCTGGCCGATGCCCTCCATTGACCCGAGCCGCGGCACGGCGGCAATGAGGGTTTTGGTATAAGCATGCTTCGCACCGTCGAAGATTTTCTCGGTCGGAGCCTGCTCCAGTACCTCGCCGCCGAACATAACCACGGTTCTGTCGGCGATTTCTGCCACCACGCCCATGTCGTGAGTGATGAACAATACACCCATGCCCTCCTCCCGCTGCAGCTCCTTGATAAGCTGCAGGATTTGGGCCTGGATAGTGACGTCGAGGGCGGTCGTTGGTTCGTCGGCTATAAGCAGTTGCGGTTTGCAAGCCAGAGCCATGGCAATCATGACGCGCTGGCGCATACCGCCCGACAGGTTATGCGGTAGCTCCTTGGCACGGCTGCTCGCCGCCGGGATGCGGACGCGTTCCAGGAGTCGGACAGCCTCCGCTTCAGCCTCCGCGCCGGAGGCGAGGCCGTGTATGGCCAATGTCTCCGCGATCTGGCTGCCGACAGTGGCAAGGGGATTGAGGCTGGTGAGCGCCTCCTGGAAGATCATGCCCATTTGCCGCCCGCGGACGGTGCGTATTTCGGCTTCGCGCAGGGTCAGTAGTTCGCGGCCACAGAGCTTTACCGAGCCTTCGATGCGGCTGAACTCCGGCGCCAAGAGGCGCATGATCGAGAGCGCCGTTACGCTTTTGCCGGACCCAGACTCGCCGACAACGCAGAGCGTTTCCTGTGCTCCGATATCGAACGAAATGCCTTTGACGATCTGCGTCCAACCCTGTCCCGCCCGGAAGGCGGTCTTGAGATTCTGGACGCTGAGCACCGGTACGGCGGTTTGCGCGGAAGGAGCTGAATTGGTCATGGGCTGGTTCATTCTCGCCTCCCCTATTCGGACGTCGACGGATCGAGCGCATCGCGCACCGCATCGCCAACGAGGTTGAAGGAAAGCACTACGAGCGTGATAGCGGCGCCGGCACCGATAATCGGCCACGAAGAACCGAAGATGTTGTTCAGGCCATCGCGAATGATGTTTCCCCAACTCGGATTGGGCGCCTGTGTGCCGATCCCCAAAAAGCTCAAGGAAGCTTCGAGACGGATGGCGGAGGCCACCCAGAGCATCATCAGCACAACGATCGGAGCCATGATGTTGGGCAAGACGTGACGGAAGATGATGGCAGGTGTTCGAACACCCAAGGATATGGCCGCCTCGACGTAGGGCTCCTGCTTGACGGCCAGCGTCTGTGCACGCGCCACACGTGCAAAACCAGGCACAAAGGCGATGGTGATGACGACGATGACATTCCAGAAGCCGCCGCCCAGCACTGCCGCGATCATGATGGCGAGCAGCAGTTCGGGGAAAGCGAGGAGAAGATCAACGACACGGGAAATGAGCCGATCGACGATGCCGCCGAAATATCCAGCAATCACGCCCAGTGTCGTGCCGAGGATGGCAGCGCAGAAAGGCGCCGTCAGCCCGAAAATAAGCGAGTTGCGGGAGCCGTAAATCATTCGAGACAGCACGTCGCGACCAAACTGGTCAGTACCCAGCCAATTCTCCCAAGTCGGCCCACGGTTAATCTTGAGCATGGATTGGGTGAGCGGATCGTAGGGCGCGATGATCGGTGCGAAGATGGCCAGAAGGCACAGCAACGCAATTATGACGACGGCGACGATAGTACCAGGACGGCCCAGGATGATGCCGCGCAGAACGTGAAGACGGCTTTGCTCTGGCGCGAGATTTTCTACGGGAACTTCAGAAATTGTGGTCATCACTGCATCCGAATTCGAGGATCGACGATGATGTAAAGCAGGTCCATCAGCAGGTTGATGATGACCACGAACATAGCGAACACCACCACGCCACCCTGGATGACAGCATAGTCGCGTTCGGCAATGGCATTGATCAGCAACTTGCCAATGCCCGGACGGTTGAACACCATTTCGATGGCCACCGAGCCGGACAATGTCGCCAAGGTACTCAGACCAAGTCCCGTCGTCAGCGGCAGGAGGGCATTGCGCAGACCGTGACGATAAATCACGCGGCTTTCCTTGGCTCCCTTCGCACGAGCAGTGCGCACATAGTCCTTGCTCAACACTTCCAGCAGCGAGGTGCGTGTCAGTCGACCTATGAAGGCAGCCTTGACGAAGGCAAGGGTCAGCGCCGGTAGAAAGACGTGGTACATGCGACCCGCAAAGCCCTCGCCGCCCCCATTGATCGGAAACCAGCCAAGATTGAGCGAAAACGTGATCAGCAGCAGCGCGCCGAGATAAAAATCGGGGATGGCGTAACCGATGAGCGAGAAGCCGCGCACGGCGCTGTCAGGTAGCTTGTTGCGATTGGTGGCGGACAAGACGCCAAGCGGCACGCCCAGGATAAGGCCCATCAGCATCGCAACAACAGTCAACTCGATCGTGTACGGCAGGTTGTAGAGGATCAGGCCAACCACGTTCTGATTGCTCATCATCGAATTACCGAGATCGAGCGTCAGCACGCCCTTCACGAAGTTGATGAACTGCATCCACAGCGGTTCATTGAGCCCCATGCGCTCGCGGAACAACGCCAGTTGCTCAGGCGTCGCCATGTCGCCCAAAGCCGCAACTGCTGGATCACCCGGCAGAATACGCATGGCGATAAACACCAGGGCCAACACAAGAAATACCGTTGGAATGGCATCTGCCAGCCGCAACAAGAGGTATCGAGCCATATCTCCTCCCACGCCCTAACCGGCGTTCCGATCAGTTTTGCAGTGCCGTAAAGTAAGGTTCGTTCGCCAGATCCTGTTCAAGACCGGGCGTGATCTGCGATCCCCCGTCGCGCGTAAAACTCAGGAAAAACTGCAAGTGATAGTCGGACTGGGTGTAGTCGGCCGGAATTCCGGCCGAATAGCTGTTACCCGCCGTGAGCATTTCCATGGACCTCCACCTCTCTGCCTGGTTGACGTGGCGGTAGTGGAGAACAGGGGCGCCATCGCTCCGTCCGGCAAACGACACCTTGAAGGGCTCACCACCCACAAAGCGATCTGCAGCCGTCACACCCGAATGGTCAGCGCGTGTCGGCTTGCGGGACTGGAGGAGTCCAATTGCCACCATGGTAGCCGCGTCCGCCGGCACAGATTCCGTTCCGCCGTAATTACGCAGCGCCTCTAGATCGAGCAGCTCTGCTTCGATCTCCGGCAGGCGCGTATGCCAGGAACCGCGTAGCCAGGACTGGGGACCATAGGTCATGTCGTCGGGGTAGAGGTCCCGCGACACGGCTGCGATCCTTCGCCAGGCATCCACCGACCGACGCGCATGGTCGAGCATCGGCTCGATCAGCACGGTCGCCTTGCTGGCGATAAAAAGCTCTGCCCAGCAGGCGGCCCTGAACTTCTCGGCAAAATGCCGCGCAAGCCCGGAGAGAATTTCAACATCGACCATAATGCGCTGTGCTTCCGGCCGTCCAGCATCGCTCGCACCGCGCGCAGCAATCACGGCCTTCTCGCAGCCCAGGGCCATCTCATCGAGCCAGTCCGCGACATCGAGCGGCGTGTAGCGGTGGGATTGCTTGCCCGCGAGCAGCAACTCGGCATATTCGCGCGCCGTTGCGAAGAGTTGCGGGTCAAACGTTGGGGCGTTTCCAAAGCGGGTGGGCCCTTCCATGTCGAAGCCATAGGCGCGCCGCCCAGACCCTTCGATCAGGCCGAGATTTGTATATACCTCGGGCCAATAGTGATTGTTCGAGACGGACGGGCCGTGAACCAGGGTGACCAGCGGTAGAACACGGCTGCCTAGCGAGAGACCGTCCGCGCAGGCCTGGGCAACGTCGCCGCATTCCTTTTCGAGCCAGCGCATCCAGCTCTGACGCGGCGCCTCTGGATTATAGATCAACCGGCCCCAGACGCGATATTGATAGTCATATTTGCGCCAGTCCTGCTTCGTCGCCCAGCCTTGCTTCTGGTAGCTGAAACGCTGGCCCGGCACGCCGGTGCCCATGCGACCCTTGAAGCTCTGAGGCTCGCACCACTCCACCCCGTCCGAGCCCGCAAACATTGAGCTGCGCCCGTAGCCTGCGGCAAATACTGGGTCGCCCCAGAGTAGTACGCGCTGCGTACCTGGCCATATGCGGTAGATGACCTTGAAATCCTTGTCTTTCTTGAGAAGGTCTCCATAGGAGTAGCGAAGGAATTTGCGCGAACCTTCGCTCAATTGTTCGCGCTCGCTGCGCGCCACCTCGGGCGGGTATTCCTTGTTGCGGATTGCGGACTGATGATAAGGCAGCCCCATATGCTCGGCGATATATTTGGGAGACGCCGCGACCGGCATGCCGCTTTTCCGGGCGATGTCGATCATCGTGTAGTCCAGGCCCTTGCCGTGCATGTCGATCTCGACCGGTCGGCCGACTGATGCCACACCCGAGAACACCTCTTCCCAGAAGCCATATTCGCCTTCGGCTACGCCACCTTCGACATGGACACGGAAAGTGAGGCCGGTGATCTCCGGAACCTCCCGCAAGAGCCGAGCAACAGCGTCGCGGCAATAGGGGGCGAAATTGTCGTCCGTCACGCCGCGAACGGTGTAATTGGCGCGGGGAACGTCATCGAAATCGTATCGTTGCGTCCAGAGCGCAAGCTGGAAATCGAGCCCTCGTCGTGCAGCTTCCCGACCGATAAAGCGGAGCATTTCCAGGTTATGCTCGCGCTCCTCCGCGCTTAGTTCCTTGAGGTCGATCGAGTAGCCATCGACCGCCATCAGATAGGGGTAGGGAAAGTAGAAGTAGACGTCAGTTATCCATGGGTTGTGGTAGGGATAATTGTACCCAAACCCAAGTGCGAGCGAGAACCGGTTGAAACGGTTGGAAGCCAGCATGGAGAGGTAATCGCGCCACTGCTGCTTGTCATAAAACCAGACCTTGTCTTCTTCTTCCGAGCAAAAGAGCCGGGACATGGACCGGATTCGTGACGATGGCTTCTCGGTCAGCGGAAAAGCACCACAGAAGGGGTCCACGTCCGTCGTGGTCCGGGCGCGGTCCGCCAGCTCCGTGATCGCATAGACAAGGCCCCGGCTGTCGCTGCCCCAAGCGATTATGTGATCCCCATTGCGAACCAGCGCCATCGCTTCCGGTTCTTCGGGCAATTGAACCTGAGGCGCGCTGTCCGGCGTCAACACTGAGGCTAGTTCGACGACGAGCCCGGATGATGGCCTATCGGCAATCACAGCAGCAATGTTCCGCTCTTCCAGCGCACGAACGAGATCAGCAGTTGCCCATTCAACTGCCCCTGCAGGGTCTCGAAGAACATCTGGAAATACAATGGTGACCTGCAGCGCCGGCGACATGACGAATTCCTAAAATCAGAAGGCGGAATGGGCCCCGGAGACACAAGTCTCTCCGGGGCCCAGGGAGGACCTGACTAGACGGACGTCGCCTGCGAGAGTGGCCAGTTCACGTATCCCGACAGAACCTCGAAGCCGAGGTCGACCTTGGGCGAACGAACCATCATGAAGCCGTTGTTGGACACCGGCAGAATGACCGCGTCCTTGAGGGCCTGCACTTCGATCTGCTGGACAATGGCGATGCGCTTATCGAGGTCGGGCTCCGCAAGTGCCTGATCCAGAAGATCATCGATGCCCGGTATCGTGACCCCATAATGGCTCATATTCGAGCTTCCGCTGCCGTCAGACTTCACCTCGCTTGTCGCGGTCAGGTAGGTCAGGATCACCTGGGTCGGAACCGGCGGCATGGCCGAGGACTGCTGGCTCAGCGTGTTGGTGCCGATGTTCTGGTCGGCATGGAAGGCAGTATGGTCCTTGATGTTAAGTTGCATGTCGACATTGATCCTGCGGAGCTGGTCCTGGATCATCAGCATGATCGCCGAGAAGTCTTCGCGCTGCGACGTGTCATTGGGGAAGCGCAGACCGTTCGGATAGCCAGCCTCTGCGAGAAGCGCCTTGGCCTTCTCAGGATCGTATTTGTAGGCCACTTCCTCCGGAATGGTATCGGCGTTGAAGCCACCAGGGAAACTGGGCGGGTTAAGGCCATAGGTGCGCTGACTGATCGGGGCGATAGCGGTGGTGATTTCGTCGCGATCGATGCCGTAGAAGAGAGCCTGACGCACGCGAATGTCGTCGAATGGCGCCTTTGTCAGGTTGAACTGGATGGTAAAGAAGCTACCCGGACTGACGACGTCGAAGATCAGGTTCGGATCGCGCTGACGCATTGAATCCGCCCAACCCGGCGCGCGAACGCCCTCGATGATATGCGCGTCGCCCGAAAGGATGGCGAGGGTGCGGGCTGTTGTGTCAGCAATGTAGCGGAACTGGATTCTGGGGGTCGCCGCTGGCGTATCCCAGTAATCGGGATTGGCAACCACGGTGATGCCTTGCGAGGGATCCTGATGGACGGTCTCAAGCATATAGACGCCAGTACCGATTGCGTTGGAGCCAAGCGCCTCATCGCCGATTTCCTCGACGGCCTTCTGGCTTAAAATGGCGGCGTCGTAGTCGCTCAGGACTCCCAGAAGGAACAGGGGATCAGGCTGCTCCAGGTTGAAAATAACCCGATAGTCACCGTTCGCATCGACACTGGCGATGTTGGTGAATTTTGCGCGCACGCCACCGACACGCTGCCCGTCAGTTGCCCGGTCGAACGTGTATTTGACGTCGGCGGACGTCATCTCGCCATAACCCTTATGGAACTGCACGCCCTGCCGAAGCTCGAGCGTCCAGGTCTTGGCATCCGCGGAACTGGACCAGCTCGTTGCGAGACGCGGCACCAGCTCATCCTGGCTATCTGGGAACCGCCAGCGCGGCAGATCCACCAGCTTGTCGTACATGGCAATGATCGCCCAGTTATCGACGCCCTGGATCGACTTGACAGGATCCATGGTCCGCAAGCCGCGGGCGGCGAAGGCTACCTGCAGTGTATCAACACCCTGCGCGAAAGCCCTGCCGCTGGTCACGGCGTATAAGGCCAGCCCGGCCGCCGCCGCACCCGTGCCTGCCACAAAACTGCGCCTTGAAATGCTCATCTTATCCTCCCGAAAAGATGTCTGACTCGCCTGCTTGTCCCGTCCAGCAGGGCCACACGCTGACCCACGGTAGCGCGACCAAGGCTTCGCTCAAGCCTGCCGGTGGCCCTTTTCCGCATCGTGGAAGAGACCAACAATTTGCGTGGGATTGCTTCCGCATCGCGGAAAGTACGGCGCCCGGGACTACCTCTTGATTGGCAATGCGCTAGCTCTGGAAAACGAACGCCAAACACTTGAGGAGGACAATAATGGGCTCGGAGCCTTGGTATAAGACTGCCTTGCGTTGGGGGCAGACCAATCTGGTCGAATGCGACCCCGAACGGTACGATCCGGAGTTCTGGCGCGAGCATTGGCGCAAGACCAAAGTGCAGAGCGTCATCGTCAATGCGGGCGGGATCGTCGCGTACTATCCGTCCGAATTTGAACTGCATCATCGCGCCGAAAAGCTTGGCGATCGCGACCTCTATGGGGAGATTGTAAAGGCCGCGCGCGAGGAATGCCTCGCCGTCATCGCCCGAATGGACTCCAATCGCGTCGCGCAGGACTTCTACGAAGCCCATCCTGACTGGATCTGCCGCGACCGTAACGGCGAACCTTATCGCCTCGCAGACAAGTATGTGACCTGCATAGGCTCGCCCTACTACACGGAATACCTGCCCAAGGTGATGGAAGAGATTATTGCGCGTAGTCAGCCAGACGGGTTCTCCGACAATAGCTGGGCCGGATTGCCGCGCAACAAGATCTGCTACTGCGAGAATTGCAGGGAACAATTCAAGGTGCATGCCGGGATGGATCTTCCGCAGGATCACGACTGGACCGATCAGCCCTATCGCGCCTGGATCCGCTGGAACTTCGAACGGCGCACCGAGCTCTGGGCCCTCAATAACCGCGTCACGCGTGCAGCGGGCGGCGAGCATTGCGCGTGGATGGGCATGATTAGCGGTGAGGTACTCTACAACTCCCAGCGGTTCATCGACCTTCGGGGCATTCTTTCGCAGGCGCCAATCGTTATGCTCGACCATCAGCGTCGCAGCGCGATCGAAGGCTTTGAGCAGAACACTGAAGCGGGCAAGCGGCTGCACGAGATAGCTGGTTGGGACAAGTTGATCCCCGAGTCCACGCCCCAATACCAGTTGGGTGCGCCGGTTTTCCGCCTGTCCTCCATGCCCCGGCCGGAAATGCGCCTTTGGGCCACTGCCGGCTTCGCGGGTGGTATCCAGCCATGGTGGCACCATATCGGCGCCAACCACGACGACCGGCGGCAATATCAAAGCGCCGAACCGGTCTTCCGTTGGCATGCCGAGAACCAGGACATCTTGGTCAACCGGGAGATTCGCCCAGATGTTGGAGTCGTCTGGACCCAACAGAATCACGACTTTTTTGGACGCGAGACAGCGGCCGAAAAAACCATGGCGCCCTATCGCGGGGCCATCAAGGCCCTCGACCGCCATGCGATCCCTTACGTGCCGCTGCACGCCGATGATATCGCGACCGCCCATGAGCGCGTGAAGGTGATCCTCTTGCCCAACGTGGGCACCCTCAGCGATGCACAGCTCGCAAACGTCCGCGCTTTTGCGGGCAAAGGGGGCTCGGTTATCGCCACTGGCGAAACCGGGATCGCCGATCACAACGGCGAGGCCCGCACCGATTTCGGTCTCGCGGATCTTTTTGGTGTCCACCGTGGTCAAGGCCATCTGGGCGGTACCGGCCCGATCAATCCGGACATGGAAACCTGGGCCCGCCACACCTATTTGCGCCTGTCGCCAGAAAACCGTTCTGGCGTTTACGGGCCAACGGACGCCACCGCACCCGGCACGGGAGGCATCCGCCATGCCATCCTTGAGGGGCTCGAGGAAACGGACACGATCCCGTTCGGCGGCTACCTGCCAATCGTTACGCTGTCTGAAGACGTCGACGTTCTGGCGACGTTTGTGCCGGACTTTCCGATCTTTCCGCCGGAAACGTCGTGGATGCGCCAGCCACGGACCAACATTCCTGCGATCACCGTCCGGAAGGATAGTGCTGGCGGATCGATGGTCTGGATCGGCGCCGATCTGGATCGCTGCTTCGCACGAGACGAAAATGCCGAGCACGCCCAGATCATTGCCAATGCCGTGCGGTATGCGCTCGGCGGCACAGACAAGGTTCGGCTGTCCGGCGGACATGGCGTGATCACCGCAGAACTGTACCGTCAGAAGGGCCGTCACATCCTGCATCTGAACAATCGCCTCCTGCTTTCGCAAGTGCCTGGTCGCCAATACGACTTGCTGCCCGTCGGTCCCGTAGAAGTGCGGCTCTCCGTCGGCAGCAAGGCCGCCGAAGTGTCACTTCGCGTGGCCGGCAAGTCCGTACCGGCGCGACGCGATGGCGATGCCCTGGTGTTTGTCGTCGACGCAATCCTCGACCACGAGGTAGCCATTATCGATTGATTGCCTGCCTAGACGAGAAATCGCGGCGCGCTTCACAGGCGCGCCGCTTTGATCAGACCCGGCGGGCCTTGCGCAGCGACCAATATGCGAAGCCGGACTCCACAGGAAAGCCGATATCGACCCGCGGATCGCGCGCAATGACATAGCCAAGCGTGATGATACCAATCATCGGCAAATCGGTCAGGATCTTCTTTTCCATCTCCTTGACGATCCCAATCTGCTTGTCAAAGTCCGGCTCCTGCTGGGCCCGGGCGATGAGATCGTCAATGCCTGGAATGGCAACGCCATAGTGATTGAAGTTGCCCTGCCCCGTGCCATCCGCCTTGACGACGGCGCGCGCTGAAGCCTGCTGGAGGAACACATTGATAACCGCTGGACCATAACTAGAGGAGTTCAACGGCATGTTGTTCTTGTCTTGCCGGTTGTCTCCGTGGAAGGCGTTGTGGTCGATAATGGAGAGGTCGAGCGTAATATTGGCTGCGCGCAACTGTTCCTGGATCATCAGCATGATGGCGGCATAGTCCTCGCGCTGGCTGGTATAGCACGAGATGGTGATGCCGTTTGGATGCCCGGCCTCGGCCAACAAGGCCTTCGCCTTTTCAGGATTGTAATCGTAGCGCAGTTCCTCAGGCAGCTCTTCCTTGGTCACGGAACCCTGGAACTGCGAAGCGATGATCCCGACCATTGGTGCCGCTTGCTCGCCATAGGCCGAAGCAAGCGCCGTGTTGTCGATCGCATAGCGAATGGCCTGGCGAACACGGATATCGTCCAGCGGCGTGCGAGTCAGGTTGAGATGCAGGAAGTTGAAGCTTCCCGGCTTGGTCATGTCGAAGGCCGTATCTGCCGACCTCTGCTGCATCGTCTGGATCCAGCCGGGGGACCGCACCCCCTCGATCATGTCGACCTGGCCTGACGCAAATGCGAGCGTACGCGCGGTGGTATCAGCAATGAAGGTAACGTTGACACGCGGGCTTGCCGCCAGCTCGTCCCAGTAGTCCTGAAACGCGGTGAGGACGATACCCCCCTGTTCCGTGACACTCTCTACCTCAAACGGTCCCGTCCCGACCGGATCGATGCCGAAGCTTTCGCCCTTCTCCTCAAAGGCCTTTTTGCTGACGATGCTCGCAGCCATAACCGAAACGGTAGCACCATTGAGCAGCGGATCAGGCTGCTTGAGCTTGATCACCACGGTATATGGGTCGGCCGCCTCGACCGAGGCGACATTGGCGAACTGCACCTTGCCATTGGTGACAAGGTTCGGGTCCAGCTGTCTGCCGAAGGTGAAGACCACATCATCCGCAGTCATCTCTCCATAGCCTTTGTGGAACTGCACACCCTGCCGCAGCTTGTAGGTCCAGGTCTTGGCGTCCGCCGACATCTCCCAGCTCTCGGCCAGGGCCGGTTCGAATTCATCGGGCCGCGTGGCAAACTTGCCGTCCGGGTTCCTCGCCAGTGTCTCGAATACTTGGTAAATCGCCCAATTGTCGCCGCCCGTGAGCCCCGTCTGCTGCGGGTTCACAACGGTGGGCGCACGAGCGGCAAGCGCAATGGAAATCGCTTCCTGCTGTGCAAATGCCGGGCCAACCGACAGCCCAAGACTGCCTGCAGCGCCGACTGCGCTGGCCGCAACAAGGAATTTTCGTCTAGTCAGTGTCATCGGGTTCTCCTCCCCTGATTGATCTCAGACAGTTATTGGTATCGATCGCCGTCGCAGTTCCTCCCCATCGAACTCCGCACCCAGACCTGGGCCAGTTGGCAGATGGAACAATCCGTCTTTGGGCTCTGATGGGTTTTTGAACACAGCACCCGCTCTCTCCCAGCCATCGGCCAGTTCCACAGGCTTGTTGAGGTGCATGACGGTGGAGAGAACGTGCAGATTGGCCAGGTGGCCAATCGATGGCTGGGTCTGGTGCGGCACGAAGTCGACGCCGTGGGCATAGGCGATAGCGGCGCACTGCATCAGTCCGGTAATGCCGCCCATCTTGACGATATCCGGCTGGACCATGCGAACGCCGGCATTGATGAGGTCCTTGAGACCCTGAAGAGTGTATGTCTGCTCGCCGGCGGAAACGGTGATATCGAGACGCTGTGCCACTTCGCCCATGGCCGAGACGTGGTAGTGCTGGACCGGTTCTTCGAACCAGGCAAAGCCAAGGTCCTCAAGCGCCCGCCCGACGCGCATTGCGCCGCCGACGGAATAGCCATTGTTGGCATCGAAGCCGAGAACGAAGTCGTCGCCCAATGCCCTGCGGACTGCCTTGGCCTTGGCGATATCGCCTGGAATATCCACGTCGAGCTTCGTGCGGTCGCCATCCCAGCGTATTTTGACGGCAGCGGGTTTTTCCTTTGCAACGCGGCGCTGAACAACTTCCACGACCTGATCGACGGTACGCCAGGCATTACCGCCAACGGACGCGTAACATGTGAGGCTCTCGCGCCATGCGCCACCGAGCAGTTTGTAGATGGGTTGGCCAAACAGCTTTCCCTTGAGGTCCCACAAGGCAATATCGATGGCCGCAAGCGCAGCTGTGGTCGCTCCTTCGGGGCCCAGCTTGATGCATTTGTGGAACAGGGTATCGAGCAGAACGGCGTGATCGAGCGGGTCTTTCCCAACCAAAAACGGGGCCATATCCGCCGCAATGATGGTCAGCGACGCTAGTCCGCCCTGCATTGGCGAGGCTTCACCCAGGCCAAAGAGCCCCTCATCCGTTTCAATTCTGACGAACGACGACCGCCCCCGTCCCTCACCCCATTCCAGCTGAAATGGTTCGACCTTAGTAATCTTCAACGCTGTCCCTCCTTCAGCTTTCCCCGATCGCTACCAGTTGGCAGCGATGTACTTGGTCTCGCAAAACTCCATAATGCCGTGATGTGAGCCCTCCCGGCCGAGGCCGCTCTGCTTGACGCCTCCAAAGGGCGCTGCAGGATCGGACACAAGGCCGCGGTTCAAGCCCACCATGCCGCTTTCAAGCTTCTCGGAAACTCGCAGGCCGCGGGCGAAATCGCTCGTAAAGACATAGGCAATGAGGCCATACTCGGTGTCATTGGCAGCTGCGATCGCCTCGTCCTCTGCCTCGAAAGTGCTGATCGCGACGACGGGACCAAAGATCTCTTCGCGCGTGATCCGCGCCGTAGCAGGAACACCGCTGAGCACCGTCGGCTTGAGGTAAAAGCCGCCACGATCGTCAGCGTCGCCACCGGCCAACACGACTGCGCCGTCGGAAACAGCTTCCTCGATCAGCCCGCTGATGCGCTCGACTGCGTCCTGGTTGATCAACGGTCCACACTGGGTGTCGGGGGCATAGCCAACCCCCACCCTCAGCGCATTCATGCGCTCTGCGAGGCCCTTTGAAAAACGCTCCGCAATGCCCTTCTGCACATAGAAGCGGTTGGCGGCGGTGCATGCCTCGCCGCCATTGCGCATCTTCGCGACCATTGCGCCGTCAAGCGCTGCGTCGAAATCGGCATCGTCGAACACGATGAACGGCGCGTTCCCGCCGAGTTCCATCGAACAGGAAATGACCGTGTCAGCGGCCTCGTGCAAGAGTTTGCGCCCGACTTCGGTCGAGCCGGTGAAAGACAGCTTCCGCACGCGCGGGTCATGCAGCATGGCGCTGACCGTCGTGCCCGAACGTGAGGTGGTGATGACGTTGACCACGCCGGGCGGAACACCGGCCTCGCGATAGACATCCGCGAGATAGCAGGCAGTCAGCGGCGTCTCGGTTGCTGGCTTCAGTACACAGGTACACCCCGCGGCGAGTGCGGGTGCGATTTTCCGCGTCGCCATCGCTGCGGGAAAGTTCCAGGGCGTAACCAGAACCGAAACACCGATCGGCTGGTGCTGCACGATGATGCGATTGGCCCCACTCGGCGCCGTGTAAATCTCACCATTGAGACGCACCGCTTCCTCCGAGAACCAACGGAAGAACTCGGCCGCGTATACCACTTCGCCACGAGCGTCGCCCAATGACTTGCCATTTTCGAGGCTGATGAGTTGGGCCAGGATTTCCTGGCGCTCCATCATCAGCTCATAGCATCGCCGGAGGATTTCTCCACGTTTGCGCGGCGGTGTCGCCGCCCAGGCAGGACCGGCAGCGTGCGCGGCGTCGACGGCCGAAATCGCGTCATCCACACCGGCATCGGCGACCGTTGTGATAACTTGCGCGGTGGACGGATCAATCACGTCGATCCGTTTGCCGACGCTTCCTGGCTTCCAAATCCCATCGATCCACAGGTCCCCCTTGAGCGTCTTGGGATCGAAATGGAGATGCGCGAAAGGCGAATTACTTGTGATCATGTCAGTCATCCGGCAATGAGCGACGCCCGGTCGCCAAAATAGGCGGCGCGAACCAGAGCAAGCATGCTGTTCCCGTCCAGCGGGCGCGGGTTGTTCTTGACGAGGCGAGAGGCACCGAGCGCAGCGTCAGCGGTCCACGCAAGCCTGCCTTCGGGTAGACCGAGATCTTTGATGGTCCGGGGGATGCCGACGCTGTCGAAAAGTTGGACAACAGCCTCAATTGCCGCCTGTGCGTTCGCGGCGGTGTTCTTGCCGTTATTTGCGACGCCCATCGCCGCCGCGATTTCGGCGAGTTCCGGCGCTGCATGGCTGCGATTGAACTGCATTACATAGGGCATCATCACCGCAACACCCGCGCCATGCGGAGTGTGGGTCAGGGCCCCGACGGGATACTGCACGGCATGCGCTGCAGCCGTACCGGCAACACCAAAGGCCAGGCCCGCATAAGTCGATCCCAGCATGAGCGCATCACGCGCGTCCCGGTCGCCACCATTTTCGTAAGCGCGCTGAAGGTTGCCGGCGATGAGCCTAATGGCCTCGACGGCATAGTAGTCCGAGAAGGCATTCTTGCCGACGAAGACATGTTCCTGCGCCAAACCTGCAGAAGGCGCCCGACGCAGCGTGGTGTATGCTTCGATGGCATGGGTCAATGCGTCGGCCCCGGACACGGCCGTCAGGCCAGGCGGGCATGTATCGGTCAGGTCCGGATCGCAAATAGCTATCTGAGGTATCAGGTGCGGGCTGGCCATCCCAACCTTGACCGCCCGATCAGGGTCAGCAACCACGGCCACCGGGGTTACCTCCGAACCAGTACCGGACGTCGTGGGAACGGCGATGACCGGAAGGACCGGTCCTGGCACCTTGAACTCCCCATAGTAGTCGGACAGTTGGCCGCCGTGCGCCAGCAACAGGGAGATGAGCTTTGCCGCATCCATGCAGCTGCCACCGCCGAGCCCAATAATTACGTCGGCCTTGGCAGCCCGTCCTGCCGAAACTCCAGCGGTGATGCTCTCGGCGGGAAGCTCAGCGATCGTGCCATCAAACACCGTGACGGCAAGTCCTGCGGCCTCAAGACTTTCAGTAAGTTCACGGCAGTCACCAGAAACGGCCATGCGCTGGTCTGTTACCACCAGCGCCCGCTTGCCGAGCACGGCAGCATTGGCGGCAATGGCACCACGTTGGCCACGCCCAAACAGCAGGGTGCGAGGAAATCTGGAAAGCCCGAATAGGCTAGTCATCAAATATGGTCCTGTAGATGTTCTAACTCTCCGGAAAGGATCTGGATTTGGTCCCAGACCGGGTCTGCAATAGGCACGCCCTCGACAAGCCGCTTTGCCTTCTGCGCAAGCCCGCGCTCGCCCGGAACCAGCACGGCATCAAAGCCATTGGCTGGGGCGGTATTTCGGATAATGTCTAGATAGTTGGCGATGCCGACTGCGCGGACACGGTCGATGACGATGAAGATATCGCCCTTGTTGCAGAGGTGCTCGGCGTCGAGCGTACCTTGGACGTCACGCCCCAGAGCTGCGCCGGTGAGGGTCGAAACCAGAAGCTCAAAGGCAAGCCCCAGTGCATATCCCTTTGCCTGGCCAAATGGGGCAATGGCGCCAAGCTTGGCAGCCTCGGCATTCGTGGTCGGCTCCCCAAGCTCGTCCAGCGCCCAACCCGGTTCCAGGGAAAGCCCCCGATGGGCACGATCATGAATTTCGCCCATGGAGACAATGCTGGTCGCCGTGTCCATGACGAATGGCTCGGCGTCGCCGGTCGGTACACCGATCGCTATGGGGTTGGTGCCTAAAAGCGCCTGCCGTCCGCCCCATGGATGGACCAATGCCTCGCTGGTCGACAGCACGATGGCCACCTGCCCCGCCGCAGCGACGTGTTCGGCATACCAGGCCAGCATGCCGATATGCTGCGCGTTGGCGACTGCAGCGATCGCGACGCCGGTTTCCCTGGCCCTCTCGGTGACGGCCTCAAGTGCGGCAAGCGCAACGACTGGGCCAAGCCCCCTCTCGCCATCAACTTCAAGAAAGCTGTCACCGCGCCAGACGTGCGTGCCACGGGTAACCGGGTCAGCAAGGCCCCCTTCGATGCGCTGAACGATACGGGGAAGGCGCAGCAGCCCGTGCGAACTGATTCCCCTCAGATCGGCATCCAGCCACAGATCAACCTGCCGTTCCGCATGAATTGCTGGCACGCCCGAGCGCTGAAGCGCTTGGCGGGCCGCATTTCTCACCTTTTCTGGTAACAAGACAGGCAAGATATAAAATCCGATCTGATATCTGATTGTTCAGGCTGAAGCATGGTGGTATCCATCAGTCAGGTCAATATGGATTCCTGATAAAATGACGATGGGTCGTGAGCGCGCTGCCACAGGTCTGGTCAAACGCCCGACCCGGCTTGGCGAAGAAGTTTACAACGTCATCTACGACCAGCTGGTGTCGCGCCTGATTCCTCCGGGCGGGAGAATCTCGGTGGACCGGCTTGTTCGCGAACTTGGCGTGTCGCAAACACCGATCCGCGAGGCGTTGTCGCGGCTCGAAGCACAGGGCCTTGTCGTCAAAACCCATTTGATTGGCTACAGCGCCGCCGACCAGATGGATGCGGATCGCCTTGAGCAGCTTTACGAGTTGAGACTTCTGCTGGAACCATTTGCGGCCGCCCGGGCCGCCGAGTTCATGGACGATGCGACCATTGATAGCCTCAACAAGCTCGCGGCAGACATGCTGTCCTGCGCCAACGACGCCCCAGGTGAAGCCTATGGCCGCTTCGCCCAACTCGACACGCAGTTCCACGACCTGATTGCAGCGGCCAGCCGGAACGAGTTGGTTCAGGAGACACTGGCCAATCTGCATATCCACGTGCATCTGTTCCGCCTCTTTTACCACGCGAGGGTCACCGCGGATGCTATCGACGAGCATCGGCACCTGATCGATGCTCTGGCGCGTCGTGACCCCACCGCCGCTGAAGCGGCCATGCGCGCCCATCTTGAGCGCTCGCGTCAGCGCTTCAACAAGGCTTTCTGAGATCCTTTCCGCATGGTGGAAGCCTCATCCACCTCGCCCACAAGGCAGGGCCAAAAAAGGGGCCGCTATCGTTCCTCGTATTTCTCGCGCACCCGGGCGTGGAGGGCTTCCACTTCGGGCGTCATCTGTTCGGCGAAGTCGCTCATCTCGATGATCGGGCGGATTTCGATCTCGCTCGGCCCGGGCATCGGATTGGGGCAGCGTTTGACCCAGGCGATCGCCTCGTCCATGTCGCGCACTTCCCACAGCCAATAGCCCGCCACCAGCTCCTTGGTTTCCGCAAAGGGCCCATCGATCACGGCCCGGCTGGCGCCATCGAAGGCCACGCGCTTGCCGTGAGCCGATGCCTTGAGCCCGTCGCCGGCCAGCATGATGCCAGCATTGACCAGTTCCTCGTTAAACTTGCCCATGGCCTCCAGCATTTCGGTGCTGGGCATCACGCTCGCTTCGCTATCCTCTGTCGCTTTCACCATTACCATTACGCGCATCGCACCACTCCTTGGGTTGGTTGAGGCCTGTCACGGCCTCTGACCATACGACGAACAGGTTCTGCCAATTTCGACACGTTCGAAAGGCCCCACTCCCGCCACGGACGCAAATCACGTATAGGGAGAGTAATCCCGCGAGTGACCCGAGCCTTGACCGAACAATTCCTCATCGAGCGCCCCCAATTTGACCTGGCTAGCGGCACCGCCAGCTTTACCTATGTTCTGGCCGGCCAGCGCTTCCGCGAAACGCTGACCCTACCCCCCGTCGCCGATCCGGCCATGGCGGCTAGTCCCGCTTTCGGCAAGTTGCTCGATCTCACCGCCATCGTGCTTGGCGTCAGCTACTTCAAGCTCAAGGCGCCATTCGAAATCGCCGCCCCCTCCATTGCGCTGAGCGAAGCCGAACGCGCCTTCGCCATTGACGTCTATGAAAACGGGCTGGGCGAATTTTATGCCCGCAACAACCTGCAGCGCTTCGGGCGCCTGTCGATCACGGCGGCCGACGAGCCTGTTTCCGTGCAGCCGGCCATAGCCCTGCCCAACCGTACCCTCCTGCCCATCGGCGGTGGCAAGGACTCGCTGGTGAGCGTGGACCTGCTGAGCCATGTCGGGGTGGAGTTCAGCCCCTTCGCCGTCAATCCCAAGGGCCCGATCCTCACCTCAGTCGACAAGATCGGCATCGCGCCGGTTTATGTCACGCGCAAGCTCGATGCCGAGATGATCCGGCTGGGCAGCGAGCCCGGCTACTACAACGGTCACGTCCCCTCGACGGCCATCAACTCAATGATCGCGGCGCTCTGCTCCGTCCTCTACGGCTACAACCAGATCGTGCTGAGTAACGAGCGCTCAGCCAGCGAAGGCAATGTCGAGTTCGACGGGCGGGAGACCAATCACCAGTATTCCAAGTCACTGGGCTTTGAGCTGCTGATCGCTGCCATTCTCAGCGACGCCACCGGTGGTGCGCTGAAATATTTCAGCCTGCTCCGCCCCTATTCGGAAGCGCGGATTGCCTCGCTCTTCACCCACGAAACCAAGTTCGACCACGTCTTTTCGAGCTGCAACCGCAACTTCCGCCTGTCCGGACATGATGGTCCGCTATGGTGTGGCGAATGCCCGAAGTGCCACTTCGTGTTCCTGATCTTTGCGCCCTTCATGCCAAAGGATCGCCTGCTCTCCATCTTCGGCCAAGACCTGCTCGACAATCCGGCCAATGAGGGCTCGTTCCGCGAACTGGCTGGGCTGGCCGGCCAGAAGCCGTGGGAATGCGTCGGAGAAATCCTTGAGGCCGCTGCCTGCCTTTACACCCTGACCCGGCATGCCGATTGGCACGAGACTGCCGTGGTCCGCGCGGTCAAGGCGGATCTCTTTGCCCAGTATGGCGAACCCCAGCTGCAGCTGGCGATGGCGGAATGCCTGACCGACAGTCACGACCACCACATTCCCCCTGCCCTTGCCGCCAAGGTGGCCGCCTATGCGGTTTGAAGAACCCATCCTGCTGTATGGCGCGGGACGCGAAGCGCTATCGACCCGGGCCTTCCTCAGGGCACGCCAGCCCGACCTCAAGGTCTTCGTCACTGTCGATAGCGGCGCGGCAGACATTCCCGACACCGAGGTGATCGAGCCAGCCGAGCTGGTGAATGCCATTAAGGAACATCGCTTCGGGGTGATCGTCAAAAGCCCGGGCGTCTCGCGCTACAAGGACGTGTTCGACATCGCCCGCGACGCGGGCATTCCGGTGACGTCCAACCTCAATCTGTGGGGCGCGGCCTACCGCATGAACCGCATGGTGATCGCCATCACCGGCACCAAGGGCAAGTCAACCACCGCAACACTGGTGCATCTGATGCTGACCAGTTCGGGGATCGACGCCGGCCTGGCGGGCAATGTGGGCCTGGCCCCGCTCGAGATCGCCGACCAGCACCCCGTAGTGATCTTTGAGCTCTCGAGCTACCAGACCGCCGATATGAGCTTCCTGCCCGACATCGCGGCGGTGACCAACCTCTATCCCGAACATGTCGACTGGCATGGTTCCGTCGATCGCTACTTCCGCGACAAGCTGCACCTAATCGATCGCGAAGGCGGGTTCCCCGTGGCGCTGGGCGCTGCGGCAAAGACCAACGGCCTGGTGGTTGCCGCCCTGCGCGACCAGCGGCGCCTGATCCGCAACCTGACGCCAGAGGAAAGCACGGCTATCGACCACGCCGTTGCCACATCCCGCCTCAAGGGCGCACATAACCTCGACAACGCCCGACTTGCCGCGCAGATCACGCTGACCGCAGGCGGCACCATTGAGGGGATTGTCGCCGGCATTGCGGCGTTCCAGCCCCTGCCCCATCGCCTGGAAGAGCATCTGTTCGGCGGTATCACTTTCGTCGATGACTCGATTTCGACGACACCCGAAGCCACCAAGGCGGCGCTGGCCGCCTATCACGGCCGCCGCATCGCCCTGATTGCCGGAGGGCACGAACGCCAGCAGGACTATGCTGAGCTGGCAACGCTGCTGGCCGGGCATGGCGTGACCACCTTGGCCTGCCTGCCCGTGACCGGCGAACGCCTCGCGACCGCGACCGAGGCTGCTGCGCCGCAGGTCAAAGTGCTGCGCGAGCCTGATCTCGAGGCCGCCATGAAGGCGCTGCATGAGCATCGCGCAGCCTTCGACACAGTGATCCTGTCGCCGGGCGCACCGTCTTACAACCAGTTCAAGAATTTCGAGGAACGCGGCCAGCATTTCATCGCGCTCGCCCAGTCCCTGTTTGGAGCGGAAACCCGATGAACGGCGCAATCTATCTGGGCATTGCCATTGTCGGCGAGGTCATCGCGACCTCGTTCCTGCGGGCGTCGGCGGGGTTCACCGTTCTCGTGCCGTCGATAGTCGTGGTAGTCGGCTATTGCGTGACCTTCTACTTCTTCTCGCTGGCGCTGCAGACCATTCCGGTCGGTGTTGGCTATGCCATCTGGTCAGGGGTCGGGATCGTCCTGGTATCGATCATTGCCTTCTTCGCCTATGGCCAATCGCTGGACCTGCCGGCGCTGATCGGCATCGGCTTGATCCTGGCGGGCGTTTTGGTCATCAACCTGTTTTCGCAGTCGTCCGCGCACTAGCCTGGGCACCCTGTTCCATCGCCTGCTCGGGCACGCCCGCCCGAACCAGCGCATCGCGAACGGCTTCCAGCAGGGCATCGTCGGAAATCCGCTGACGCAGCCGAGGCATGATCCCGCTGGCGCGGAAGGCCGCATGGTCGAGCACCTGCGGCAGGAAGCGATTGACCACATCGGTATTGCCGCTCCCCTGGGCGGCCATGACCGCCAGGATCGGCCCGAGCTCACGATCAGACTGCGCATATTGCTCGGCCCATTCCCGGGCGGCATCGAAGTTGCGGTCGCGCAGCGCCAGCAGCGCCGGAACACCGAAATAGTAGGCAGGCGGATTGGGCGAACTGCTGAGGGCCTCATGCGACATGGCCTCGGCCTCAGCCAGGTGCCCCCCCAGCGCCAGCAGACGCGCAAAGCTCGCCAGTCCATCGCCATTTGCCGGGTTGAGCTGGATGGATGAACTGAAATCGGTCAGCGCGGCAGTATTCTTCCCCTCCAGTTCGTGCAGGCGCGCCTGCTGCTCCCAGACGAAGCCGTTGGTTGGATCGAGCAGAATCGCCTGATCAAGCATGTCCTGCGCCGTTGCTTCGCGGTCCACCAGAGGCGCCGCGCCCGTTTCCGCCTTGAGAATGGCGCTGGCGGCGAGTGCGGTGGGCGTGCCCCTGTCGATTTCGGGCAGGCCTGCATAGCAGGCGCTGGCCTGCTCCGCGTCCACGGTTTTGCCGCTCTCGCGATAGAGCCCGTAGAGCACACGGCACATGTAGGAACTCTGCATTCCCGCCGGCGGCATGCCCTTGGCCAGCATTTGCCGTGCCGGCGCATGCAGCGGGCCGCGCGGGCTGCCCAGAACCAGGCTGAGGGATCGCGAAACCTTGTCGAGCACCTGCGGTGACATTGCCTCCAGCACCGGCACGGCCAATGTCTGGTTCCACACCACGCTGCTGCTCCGGCTCTCGGTAAGGATGGCGCTATACTGCATCACTGCATCATCGAGCCGGACGATACCGGTGAGCACGAAGTCGCTGGTCGGCAGGTTGGGCATGGCCGCATTAGCTTCGCCCCCACCGCCATACCGCACTGTCAGGTCCTGAAACTCGTCGAGATCGGTGACCAGCTCGACCGCCAATCCCGCCACCTGGGGCGGGGTTGCGCCACCCGGCGCCAGATTCTGGAATTCGACCACCGCAACGGAAGGCCGCTGCAGAACGTCCGTCTGCTCCTTGCCCGGCCCCCAGGATGATATGGCATAGGCCGTTGTCGCCGCCACAACCGCGATCAATGCCAGCGCATACCACGTCAATGGCAACTGACTTGTCGCGCTTTTCGTTGACGCCTTCGCCTGTGCCTCAGGTGCAGCTTCGGTGCTGCCAGCAAGCTCCCCCGCAAACACGAAGTCCGGCACATAGCGCCCGACGGGCAGCCTGATCTGGGTTGGATCATCGCGCCCTGGCCCGGTGTAATAGGTCTCGAGCAAGGCGCGCAGCCGGCGAGCCTGCACCCGCACGATGGGATCGGCCTGCGGATCGAAATCAGCACCGCGCCCGAACACGTCAACGGCAATTGAATAGGCTTTGATGGACGTCTCGTCGCCGTCGAGCGTGCGGCGCACAATGTAGTCCAGGAACCGGGCGAGCTGGGGAGAGCGCGAGATTTCGGGCCACTCGAGCAGCCGCTCGAGTGCAGTCAGGATCGCCTCGCGCTTATGCGCCAGATCAGTCACCCGCCTCTCCAGGTTACGGGGCAATAGTGACTCGTTACATGTAAAACACAAGCGCTCGTTACGTCGACTTTACCCTAGTTTGCCTAGGCGCACCGCATTGCTTCAAGCATAGGCCGACCGTCGACGTGCAGAACGCGGCAACTCGCCGGTTGGCCAAGCGCCCCCCGCCGCTCCCAGACCACACTGTATTTGAACAACAAACGGCCCAGCTGTCGACCACGTGAGTGGCCGTCGGCCTTCTCATTCGGCTTTGTCCCGCATTGCGGCGGTGCAACGAGGTGCAGGTTGAACGATTTTGTGGAAAACGTGCCGTTCCTGGCACTCATCGATGACGACAGCCACTCCGCTCACCTGCTGACGCGGATGCTGCTGGCGCACGGTTCGCCCGATGTCACCACCTATGCCAGTGCAGAAGTCGGCAGCGCGGCCCTCAATGCCGTGCTGTCCGATCCCACGGCCAATTGGCCGAGCCTGGTGATCGTCGACCTCAAGGCACACAGCAGCGCCAATCTCGATTTCATCACCGCCCATCACACGATGTGGCGCCCCAAAGGCGTCCCGATCGTGGTGATGTCCGTTCCGCTCGACCGCCAGGCCCGCGAGACCCTGGAACGGGCGGGCGCTTCGGCAGTGTTCTTTCGCCACGCTGAACTCGACGCCTATCGGCGCGAGGTCGCCGGCATCGTCAGCTACTGGGCGCGCACGCAGCGCCTGGATGCGGTTGGCATGTAACGCCTGCGTCCACAGGTTGCATGCCTCGGCCGGTAGAGTCGCTGCAAGACGGTTTTCGGACCGCTCCTGCATTCCCAGGCGCCTCTCCGGCCACTTTACCCATCACGATCCTCCCCTGTTGGATCGTGGAGACGCCAGCCCCACCCCCATGGGCGATGGCGCGGGACCGCGGTTGCGACACCTCCCGGTCGTAACCGCACGGGGGGAGAGGCAGATCGGCGGCGCGCACGTCCCTCGGCGCTGCTGACCGGATTTCTGCTTCTCCCCGCGGCCCGCTAGGACAGATCGGCGCGCTGCCCGCCAGGTTGCTTGCCGATGATGCTATGCGCAAAGACACGCAGCGCCGCCAGAACCAGCACGGCCAGCAAGGCCACGCCAAGGGCAATGATGTAGTAGCCGAGCGCGGTCGCCACGCCCACCGCGCCAGCCAGCCACATGCCCGCGCCTGTGGTGATCCCCAGCACATTGCCGCCAGACCGGAAGATCGCGCCCGCCCCCAGAAAGGCAATGCCCGCCGTCACCGCCTCGACGGCGCGGATCGGATCAGCCTGTGGCCCGGTCGCGCCCGGCTCGATGGTGTGGAAAATCTCGAAGGTGAGGATGGTGAAAAGCGCCGCCGCCACGGCCACCAGAATATGGGTGCGTAACCCTGCCTCGGCCGTATGAGCCTCGCGCTCGAAGCCGATTATCGCCCCCAGCGCTGCCGCAATCAGCAGGCGGATCGCGATGATATGTTGAGGCAGATAGGTTTGGACGAAGCCGATTTCGTTGCCGACATCCATATGGGCATCCTGGGTTGTGAAGTTTGCCTCACAACCCGGCAAAGCAAGGCTTGGTTCCGGCCGGATCCTACTTCGCTACCCTGATCTGCAGTTTCACGTCACTCGGCCGCCCCTCGACGGCCCGGTCGAACGCCACGATGGACTCCTCGAAATCGAAGGTCCCGGAAATCAGCGGCTTGAGGTCAACCTTACCGGAGGCGATCAGGGCGATGGCGCGCTCATATTGATGGGCGTAGCGGAAGACGTTTTCGATCCGCAGTTCCTTGGTCGAGGCTGCGGCGATGTCCACCGCGACCGGATCCACCGGCAGGCCGACCACGACAATAGCGCCACCCGGGCGCGGCAGGTCCATGATGGTCTTCCAGGCGTGGGGCGAGCCCGAGCACTCGAACACCACATCGGCGCCCCAGCCGTCCGTCAGCCTAGCCACTTCGGCGACGATACTGGTCTGGCTGATATTGACCGGAATGACGCCCTGATACCCGGCGGCGATATCGAGCTTGGGCTGGGCAAGATCGGCGACAATCACTCGCGCGCAGCCACCCGCTAGCGCCGCGATCGCCACCATCGTGCCGATCGGCCCCGCTCCCAGCACCACGGCCGTATCGCCGGGCGTAATCCGCGCCTTGGTCGCCGCCTGCATCCCCACCGCAAACGGCTCGACCATCGCGCCTTCGGCAAAGCTCACATTATCAGGCAGTTTGAACGTGTAATTGGCGGGATGAACCACTTCGGGCGTCAACACGCCATGGATAGGCGGTGTGGCCCAGAACCTAACCGCAGGATCGACATTATACATGCCCAGGCGACTAGCCCGCGAATTGGCATCGGGAATGCCGGGCTCCATGCAAACGCGATCGCCCACCGCGAGATGAGTGACGCCTTCGCCAACCTCGACAACCGTCCCCGCTGCTTCGTGGCCCAGCACCATGGGTGCGTTCACAACGAAGGGGCCGATCTTGCCATGAGTGTAATAATGGACGTCCGAGCCACAGACCCCCACGGTATGAATGGCGATGCGCACCATGCCGGGCCCGACCTCGAGCGGCAATTCGATATCACGCAGAGCCAGTTCGTGCTGGCGCTCCAGAACCAGGGCGCGGACTTTGGTCATGTTGCATCCTTCGATCGGGCCAGACGGTATTGAGGCCAATACTAGTCCACCACTCGCCCTCCGTCGACGACGGGTTGCTCTGCGGCATTCTTGGTAACCAGTCCGCAATTTTAGTCGGCCTATAGTTTGCCGGCCACAGGGAGAAAACCGGTCAACCTTATGCAGCCCCAAACGTCAACGCGCGCACGCTGGCGGTTCTCATCCGCTATTCTGCTGCCTGTTGTTCTGGTTCTGATCATAACGGTCGCCAGTGTTCTCTCCTTCGTGTTCTGGACTACCGCCAACATCGATCAGCGCGCCTTCGAGCGGCAATCCGCCATGCTGGCGCAAGTCATCGACGCGCGACGCGGCCGCATGGAGCACGAACTCGCCAGCGTTGGTGCCTCCGACGACGCGGTGACCAATACGCGCCTGTCTTTCAACTTCGAGTGGGTCGACGGTAACCTGGGCCGCTGGACCTACGACTTCTTCGGCCACAACCGCACCGTGGTGCTCGATGCCTCGGCGCAGCCCCTCTACCTGATGAAGGATGGTGTCGCCGCCGAGATCAGCGCCTTCCGTCCGATGGCTAGCCCCATCCAGGCAATGGTCAACCGCATCCGGGCCATGCCGGCGGAACAGGTCTGGGCGGGCGGCCCAACATCGCCGCGCACCCTGACGGATTTTGCCGTCATCGAAGGCCAGCCCGCCATTATTGGCCTCGTCACCGTGGTGTCCGACTCCGGTGCTATCCGGCAGCCTGCGGGCACCGAGCCACTGATTGCGGCCGTGCAGTTTCTCGATGCCGTCACCGCCGCCCAGTTCAGCAGCGAGTATCTGTTCGAGGACGGTCGCTTCAGCCTCGTTCGTCCCACCGGCAGCGACCGGGGCGTTCACCCCGTGCTCAACGACGCCGGCCGCTTCATCGCCTTTTTTGAGTGGGAGCGCGACCGCCCCGGCCTAACCATGCTGCGCCAAACCGGTCCGGCACTCGCAGCCGCCTTCATCGTCGCCGCCATTCTGGTAATCCTGCTGCTGGGCCAGCTGCGCCGCTCTTCGGCCGCTCTGGAGGCCGGGCGTCGCCACGCCGAACACCAGGCCGCTCACGATCGACTGACCGGCCTGCCCAATCGCATGAGCTTTGATCTGCACCTGGCGCGCGTCCTGTCCGACGGACAAAGCACCACAGTGTCCCTGATGATGCTCGATCTCGACCGCTTCAAGCAGGTCAATGACACGCTGGGTCATCAAGCAGGCGACGAGCTGATCTGCGCCGTCGGCCGCCGGCTGCGCGCCGTCGTGGGGTCCGGCGCCAAGATTGCCCGCCTGGGCGGCGACGAATTCGCCATTCTGACCGTCAACGGCGACCGCCAGTTCGATGTCAACGTGATGGCGGCACGGATCATCGAAGCCATTTCCCGTCCCTTCGACCTCGATCACTTCAAGGCCCATGTCGGCGTCAGCATCGGCATCGTCAACGCCGCCGCTGCGCATGCCGAACCGCGCGAACTGGTGCGCAAGGCAGATATCGCGCTGTATGAGGCCAAGGCGAATGGGCGCAATCGTGCCGTGGTCTACGAAGAGCAGATGAACGAGCTGCTGCAGCTCCAGCACACGATCGAAGGTGAGCTGCGCGAGGCTCTCAAGCTCGATGACCAGCTGTTCGTGGTTTTCCAACCGCTGGTGGATCAAAAGAGCCGCAAGGTCATTGGCGCTGAGGCCCTCGCCCGCTGGAACCACCCTAAGCACGGGCCGATTTCGCCCGGGCGCTTCATCCCCATCGCCGAGAGCACGGGCCTCATCGACGCACTGGGCGAGCTCGTGTTGCGGCGGGCCTGCGAGCTGGGCGCCACCACCCCGGGCCACACCATCGCGGTCAACATCTCGCCGACCCAGTTGCGCAACCCGCGATTTGCCAATCTCGTCTTCGATATTCTGAACCAGACCAGCATGCGCCCGGCGGATCTGGAACTGGAGATCACCGAGTCCATTTTGCTCGACGATGAGCATGTGTCGTCGGAAAATCTGCTGACCTTCCGCAATTCCGGCATCCACATCGCGCTCGACGATTTCGGCACCGGCTATTCTTCGCTGTCCTACCTCAAGCGCTACCCCGTCGACCGTATCAAGATCGACCGTTCTTTCGTCAGCCAACTGGCCGATAGGCACGTTTCCGTTGCGATCACCCAGGCGATCGTTACGCTGGCCCACGCCATGGACATCGAGGTTACCGCCGAAGGCGTCGAGACGGAGAGCCAGGCCGATATCCTGGGCCGCCTCGGCTGCAACACGCTGCAGGGCTTCCTGTTCTCCGGCGGCATCGCGCCCGAAGAGATCACGGCCATCTTTGCCGACAAGGCCAACGCGCCCGCGCGCCGGTCCCGCACCCGGGCGGCCTAGGCCATCGCCGCAAGCACTGCACCCAACTTGCTCTCGCGCGCCAACAGCCCGGCGCGTCCCTTCCCTGCCTCGGCCCAGATCGGAGCCAGCTTGCCGGCGTCGAACAGTTTGAACAGGCACGGCGCAATATAGGACTTCCGGCAAATCATCGGCGTATTCCGCAACACCTCCGACACCTGACGGGTCACCTCGGCCATCTGCCGCTTTCGCGCGGCAGGAGTTGCCCCGGCCTCAAGCTGCGCCAAGGCCTCGCCCGCCATGGCACTGGCATGGAGAGTACGGAAATCCTTGGCCGAAATTTCTGCCCCCGACAGAGCCCGCAGATAGTCGTTGATCGCCGCCGTTTTGATCGGACGAACCTTGCCCATGCTGTCGCGATAGACCAATAGGCGCTTGCCCGGCAGCGCCTTGATGCGCCTGACCGCGTCGGCGAGCCGCGCGTCGGTCACGCAATATTGCGCCCGCTTGCCACCCTTGGCGTCGAACGCCATGCACACCTCGTCGCCATCCACCGCGACATCGTGGGCAAACAGCGTGCCTGCGCCGCGCGTGCCACTGCTCTCAAGGTACTTTTCACGCCCCACCCGCATCGCCGTCTTGTCGATCAGGGTCACTGCTATGGCCAGCGCCAGGTCGCGCGTGCCAGCTTCGGCCGCCAACCCATGGCCCACCTTCCGGCGCAGCCTGGGCAGGGCAATGGTCAGCGCGGCAAGGCGGCGCTGTTTCTTGCTGTCGCGCCGCACCGTCCAATCCGGATGATAGATATATTGCTCGCGGCCGGCCTCATCGAGGCCCAGCACCTGAATATGTGCATTGGGGATGGCAGCGATCCGAACATGCTCCCAGGCAGGCGGAATGCTCAATGCCTCAATCCGCTCGCGAACGGCCGGATCACGAACCGGCCGCCCCTCGCCGTCTTGATAACTGAAGCCCGATCCCCGCCGCTGGCGCGTCAGGGTAAGCGCCTCCCGGCCAACCTTCTTCAGTCTCATCGCATCAAACCGGCCCGCTCTGGGTGACGGCAAAGATCAGGTAAATGATCGCAAAAGCCACCACGATGCCGATGATGGACATGATCAGAACCCGCAGGTTCATCCGGCGCGGATTGGCTTGCCGCACGTCGGTCTCGCTCTTGTGGGGGTCATAGGTTCGCACGCTAGCCTCCTGTGTCAGTTGCAGAACCAACGTGTGCCACCCACCACGGTTCCCCACACCAGCCCAACCAGCCCTTGACGCGGGCATCGGGGGAGCCGAACGTCGGCCATGACCGAACTTCAGGAATCTTCGATGACCACCGCCGCTACCCTCACCCGCATGATCATGGCCGGACAGGGAAAGGAGCCAGCGGATCTGGTCATCACCAATATCAAGCTGCTCGATGTCATAACCGGCGCGGTAACTGAAACCGATATCGCTATTGTCGGTGACCGCATCGTGGGCACCCACGCCCGCTACGAGGGCAAGACCGTGATCGACGGCAAGGGGCGCTATGCCGTCCCCGGCTTCATCGACACCCATTTGCATATCGAATCCTCGCTGGTGACCCCGTTCGAATTCGACCGCTGTGTGCTGCCGCACGGCGTCACCACGGTCATCTGCGACCCGCACGAAATCGCCAATGTGCTCGGGGCTGAAGGCATCCGTTATTTCCTCGACTGCGCCGAGCAGACCGTGATGGACGTGCGGGTGAACCTGTCGTCCTGCGTACCCGCGACCAGCTTCGAGACGTCGGGCGCAGCGTTGGAGATGGCCGATCTCGAACCCTTCCGCAGCCATCCCAAGGTCATCGGCCTGGCGGAAATGATGAACTTCCCCGGCGTGCTCAACGGCGATCCGGGGATTATGGCCAAGCTCGCCGCCTTCCAGGGCGGGCATATCGATGGCCACGCTCCGCTCCTCAGCGGCACCGCTCTCAACGGCTACCTCGCAGCCGCCATCCGCACCGACCACGAGGCCACCAGCGCCCGAGAGGCGCGCGAAAAGCTCAGCAAAGGCATGGCGATCCTTATCCGCGAAGGGTCCGTTTCCAAGGACCTCAAGGCCCTCGCCGAAGTACTGGACGAAAACACGTCGAGCTTCGTCGCGCTCTGCACGGATGACAGAAACCCGCTCGACATTGCCGAGGAAGGCCATCTCGATAGTTCCATCCGCCGCCTCATCGCCATGGGGCGGCCGCTGCACCACGTCTATCGCGCTGCCAGCCATTCGGCCGCCCGCATCTTCGGCCTGCGCGACCGTGGCCTTGTGGCCCCCGGCTGGCGCGCCGACATCGCCCTGCTCGATAGCCTTGAGGATTGCCGCGTCAGCGACGTTGTCACGGGCGGACGGTTGGTGGGGCCGCAGTTGTTTGCCGCGCGCCAACCAGTCGCGCCGGTTGGCCTCACCTCAATGAAGGCCAAGCCGGTCTCGGCCGACGACTTCATCGTCGCCCCTCGCGCCGACCAGAACCAGACGCCGGTGATCGGCGTCAAACCCGGGCTGATCCTGACCTTCCGCGAAAGCGCTACCCTGCCGGTCAGCGAGCGCGGCACCCAGCCAGACCTGCAGGAAGACGTGCTCAAGGTTGCGGTGATCGAGCGCCACGGCAAGAACGGCAATATCGGCCGCGGCTTCGTTAGGGGATTTGGGCTCAAGCGCGGCGCCATCGCCTCGTCGGTCGGCCATGACAGCCACAATATCACCGTCATCGGCGCCACCGATGAAGATATGGCCGTGGCCGTCAATCGCCTCATCGCCTTGGGTGGCGGCTTTGCCGTCGCCGATGACGGCAAGGTCACTGCCGAACTGGCTTTGCCCATCGCCGGCCTGATGAGCGACAAACCTTTCGAGCAGGTAACCCACGACCTGCATGACCTGCGCTCGGCGGCTTACGCGCTCGACTGCGTCCTACCCGAGCCGTTCCTGCAGGTGGCCTTCCTCGCCTTGCCGGTCATCCCGCACCTCAAGATGACCGATCGCGGCCTGTTCGACGTCGACAAATTCGATTTCGTGGAGTGACCGATGAGCGTCGGCAGTCTGATCCTCGCCAAGATGTACGGACTGCCGCCGCGCCTCTATCCCACAAGCCGTCAACGCGATATCGCCCTGCCGATGGACGATGGTGTGACGCTGATGACCGATGTCTATTCGCCCCGCGCGCCGGGGGAGCACCCCACGATACTGATGCGCCTACCTTACGGACGCCAGGGGTTTGGCACGGTCGCCGAGTGTTACGCCGAGCGGGGCTTTCACGTCGTACTGCAAGCGTGTCGCGGTACCGAGAAATCGGGCGGCGACTTCGACCCGCTGGTCAATGAACGCGCCGATGGGCTGACCACCCTGCGCTGGATCGAACAGCAGAAATGGTACGACGGGCGGCTTGGCCTGTCGGGGCCCTCCTATCTTGGCTATGCCCAATGGGCCATCTGTGACGCGCTGCCCGAGGTCTCGGCCATGGCCACCAAGGTCACCAGTGCCGAATTCCAATCCGTGGTGTTTCCTGCCGGTGCCTTCCATCTCGGGCTCTGGCTGAGTTGGGTGCAGGTTATCGAAGGCCTGCGCGGCAACTCGCTCAAGATGACCGGCAGCATGTTCTCCGGCGGCGTGGAAAAACGCACCGCCAGGGCGGCCATGTCCCTGCCCCTGATCGAAGCGGACGTGCGGGCCGTGGGCCACAGCGTGCCGTTCTGGCGGCATTGGTTCAAGGATGCCATCGGCAACGATGCCTTCTGGTCGGCGCTCGATCATCGTCACCGCTTGAGCCCGACCACCCCGCCCAATTACTTCCTGTCCGGCTGGCACGATTTCATGCTTGATCAGCTGCTGAGCGACTACCAGCGGCTCCTGGAACTCGGCCACACGCCATATCTCACCGTCGGTCCCTGGACGCATATCGCCAACGACCTGCAGGGCGAGAGCATGCGCGAAACTCTGATCTGGATGCGGGCAAAGCTATTGGGCGACAGCAGCGGCCTGCGCGAAAAGCCGGTCAGCATCCACATTTCGGGGCTCAATGAGTGGCGCGAATACGACCGCTACCCGCCTGCCCCGGCGAGAATGCAGACCTGGCACATCCAGCCTGGCAGAGGCCTGAGCCCGATACCCGCCACCTCCGGAACGCCCGATTGCTATCGCTACGACCCGGCCGATCCGACGCCCAATATTGGCGGCAACATGTTCGCCTTCACCGGCGCAGGGCCCGTCGACAACGCCCCGCGCGAAAGCCGTGACGACGTGCTGGTCTACACCTCCGAGCCGCTGGCCGAGGGCCTGACGATCATCGGCCAAGCACCGGTATCGCTGCACGCGCGCGCCAGCCTGCCCAATGTCGATTTCTTCCTGCGGCTCTGCGACGTCGGGCTCGACGGGGTCTCCACCAACATCTGCGACGGCCTGATCCGAGTCACCCCAAAAACACCGCGTGACCCCGATGGCAGCTGGCGGCTGGAGTTCACGTTGCACGCCGCTTGTCACAACTTCCGCCCCGGGCACCGGCTTCGGCTGCAGGTGTCATCGGGCGCCCATCCCCGCTACGCCCGCAACCTTGGCACCGATGAGAACATCGGAACCGCGACGGCGATGCTGGCAAACGACGTGCAGATCCTGCACCCGACATCTATCGCCCTGCCAACATACACAATATGACTTGCGTCTATGCATTGGGGATAGCAAATGACGACAAATGATTATGGCGCCGGAAACGTGCCAGTACGCTTGAAATGCGACTTCGGACTTATCGAAACGCTCGGGCAGGTGATCATCTGGTTGATCCTGAGCATCGTCACCTTGGGGCTCGCCCTGCTGGTGTTCCCATACTACTTCAACAAGGTCGTTCTGAACCGCACCGAAGTGCTCGACCGCAGCGGCAACGCGATCGGGCGGCTGAATTGCCGATTCAACATCGGCAATTCGCTCGGCCACGTGATCATCTGGATTCTGCTGATCATCGTCACGCTGGGTATCGCGGCGTTCTTCTACGCCTACCGCGTCATCCGCGTTCTGCTCAACGACACGGTCATCGAGTATTACCGCTAGCGCCCGGGCTTGCCGCCCAGGCGCCTTGGTTCATTTCCGGCTTACTTGCCGTCGCGCGCCTTGACCTTGCGGCGCGCGGCGTGCAGCAGCGGCTCGGTATAACCGCTGGGCTGGTCGGCCCCATGCAGGGCCAGATCAAGCGCTGCCTGGAAGGCGACCGACTGGAAGTTCTCGGCCATCGGGCGATAGATCGGATCTCCGGCATTCTGCCCGTCAACCACAGCCGCCATGCGCTCGAATACCGAGGTCACCTCGTCGCGGCTCACCAGGCCGTGCCGCAGCCAGTTGGCCACCGCCTGCGAGGAGATGCGGCAGGTTGCACGGTCTTCCATCAGGCCGACATTGTTGATGTCAGGAACCTTGGAACAGCCGACACCCTGCTGCACCCAGCGCACCACATAGCCCAGGATACCCTGCGCATTGTTTTCCAGCTCGCGGATGATCTCTTCGCGGCTGAGCGAGAACGGCGCCTGAACCGGCATCGAAAACAGATGGCCCAGGGGCGGCACTGACTGGTTGTGACGGCGGCGCTGCGCCTCGAACACATCCACCTCGTGATAGTGCAGAGCGTGCAGCGTGGCAGCGGTCGGCGACGGCACCCAGGCGGTATTGGCGCCGGCATTGGGATGAGCGGCCTTGGAGGCCATCATGGCCGCCATGTCATCGGGGCGGGCCCACATGCCCTTGCCGATCTGCGCCTTGCCCGACAGGCCACAGCTCAGCCCGATCAGCACGTTGCGGTCTTCGTAGGAGGAGATCCAGCGTTCGGACTTGATCTCATCCTTGCGCAGCACCGGCCCGGCTTCCATCGAGGTGTGAATTTCGTCGCCCGTGCGGTCGAGGAACCCGGTATTGATGAAGAACACGCGGGCGCGCGCTTCATAAATGCAGGCCTTGAGGTTCGCCGACGTCCGGCGCTCCTCGTCCATGATGCCGATCTTGATCGTGTTGGGAGCCAGGCCCAGCATCTGTTCGACCGAGGTGAAGATGGCGCAGGCAAACGCCACTTCCTCTGGGCCGTGCATCTTCGGCTTGACGATATAGATGGCGCCAGTCGTGCTGTTGACCTTGTCCTGCATGGCGCAGAGCACGGTCACCGCCGCGTCCATCAGCCCCTCGCCAATCGGCTTGCCGTTGAACAGCACCGCATCGGTGGTCATCAGGTGGCCAACATTGCGCACCAGCAGCAGCGAGCGGCCCTTGAGCACCAGCGGGCTACCATCAATGCCCTTGTAGGAGCGGTCGGGGTTGAGCGTGCGGGTGACCGAGCGGCCGCCCTTTTCGAACGTGTCCTGCAGCGAGCCATTCATCAGGCCCAGCCAGTTGCGATACACGCCGACCTTGTCCTGCGCGTCCACGGCGGCGACAGAGTCCTCGCAATCCTGGATCGTGCTGATTGCCGCTTCGACGATCACGTCGCTGAGGCCCGCCTTGTGCGTCGCGCCGATAACGCTGGCCGGATCGATGACCAGCACCGCATGCAGCCCATGATGGCGCAGCACCAGCTCGCCCTTGGCTTCCGCGCCGGCATAGCCGACGAAGGCGGAGGGATCGCGCAGGCCGGTGCGGCCTGCATCGGTATCCATCTCAAGCCGGCGCGTCTCGCCGTCCTTGATGACGTGATAGCCGGTCACATCGCGGTGGCTGCCGCTGGCGAGCGGGAAATTGCTATCGAGGAATTCCGCGGCCCTGCTGACAACCGCTGCGCCACGCGCCGCATTATAGCCCTTGCCGGGCGCCAGGTCGCCGTCACGCGAGATGACGTCAGTGCCATATAGCGCGTCATAGAGGCTCCCCCAGCGCGCATTGGCGGCGTTCAGGGCGTAGCGGGCGTTGCTGACCGGCACCACCAGCTGCGGGCCGCAAATCGAGGTAATTTCCGGGTCAAGACCCGTGGTCTCGATGGTGAAGTCGGCGGGCTCGGGCACCAGGTAACCGATTTCGCGCAGGAAGAACTCGTAGCCCTGAGCGTTGTTGCCAACGGGACCATACTTATGATGCCACTCGTCGACCTTGGACTGCAGATCGTCGCGGCGCGCCAGCAGGCGGGCATTGGTTGGCCCATGCTCGGCCACGAGGGCAGCAAATCCGTTCCAGAACTGCTCTGCCGATACGGACGTACCGGACAGCGCTTCTTTCTCGACGAAATCTACCAGCAGGGGATGAACCGAAAGGCCGGACTTCGTCAGATACTCGCTCATCGTCTATCCTTCTTGCATGTAACCGCGCCCCGAACTGCTCCCATGCCATTTCGGGCCGAGCGGGTCGGGGTGGGCATTTCTGTAATCGCAGTCCGCCGGGCCCGCTGGGGCATTTGCTGGACACTTATCGAGCAGGCAGCACACAATTTCAGCGAGAGCCTAGGCCAAGCCCAACGCTGTCACAACCCGCCTAAAGTTGACTTCGCCCTTGCGCCAGACACATAGACTTCAGCGATCGCCCGGTCGTCGCCCAAGGTCTGCAGCAGGAACAATTCTTCCGCCAGGGTGGTCACGGTCTGCATGCGCAGGGCCATCGCCGGGGTGGCGGCGGCATTGAGCACAACGAGGTCGGCAGCATTGCCCGGCGCCACCGCGCCGATCGTGCCCTCCAGCCCCAGCGAGCGGGCATTGCCCAACGTCATCATGTAGAACGAGTTGAACGGGGTCAGCCGCTGCCCGCGCAGTTGCAGCACCTTGTAGCCCTCATCGAGCGTGCGCAGCATCGAATAGCTGGTGCCCCCGCCGATATCGGTGGCGACGCCAATGCGTACGCCAGCCTTCACCAGCCGTTCGCGGTCGAACAGGCCCGAGCCGAGAAACAGGTTGGACGTGGGGCAGAACACTGCCACCGCACCGGTATCGGCCAGCACATGGGCTTCGCGGTGATTGAGGTGAATGCAGTGCCCCAACAGGGTCTTCGGCCCCAGCAGGCCATAGTCTTCGTAGATGCCGGTATAGTCCGGCGAATCCGGATAGAGCTCCATGGCGTAGCTGATCTCGGCGTCGTTCTCGCTGAGATGGGTCTGGACATAGCAATCGGGATATTCGGCCACCAGCGCCCGCGACGCCTCCATCTGGGCCGGTGTCGACGTGAGGGCGAAACGCGGCGAGATGGCGTACAGGCCCCGGCCCTGCCCATGCCAGCGCGCGATCAGGGCCTTGGTGTCGTCGTACCCAGATTGGGCAGTGTCACACAGGGCCTCTGGCGCGTTGCGATCCATCATCACCTTGCCGCCAACGACAAGCATGTCGCGCTTCTTGGCTTCGGCAAAAAACGCATCGACCGATTGCGGCGCGCTCGAGCAATAGGCCACCGCCGTGGTGGTGCCATTGCGGATGAGCTCGTCAAAGAAGGCCGAAGCAATGACGCCGGCATGGCCCTGCTGGGCAAAGTTCTGCTCTTCAACGAAGGTGTAGGTGTTGAGCCACTCCAGCAGTGACCCTGCATAGGAGGCGATGACCTGGCTCTGCACATAGTGCAGATGCATATCGATGAAACCGGGCAGGATCAGGTGGGGCCGGTGATCGATGATCTCGACATCGCCCACCATGGCCGCATCGAAATCGCCGACGGCGACGATCTTGCCCGCCTCGATAACGACGGCACCGTCGTCCAGATAGCGATAGCTGGCCGTGTCATCGAGGCCCTGCGGTTCGCTGACAAAGCTCAGCACACGTCCGCGCAGAATAGTCCGGCTCATTGCCCTGATCCCTCACGGAACCACGCGACGATCGCAGCGCGCTCCTCCGGTGTCATGCCGGTAACATTGCCCGGCGGCATGGCGTGGGCATAGCCGGCCTGCATGGCGATATCCTTGGCGTGGTTGGCGATCGCAGTGTCATTGTCGAGAATGACGTTCTTGGGCGCCTGGTTGACGCCCGGCCAGACCGGCTCTGCCGTATGGCACATGGCGCAGCGCGTCTGCACCGCTAGGCTGGCCGACTGAAAACTGGCTGCGGCCAGAAATGGCTCGGCCGCACGAGACGCCACCTCCTCGCTTCCCGAGATCAGCTTGGGGGCCGTCGAGAGCCACGCAATGATCAGGAACAGGATGACGGCAGCGGCCCAGGTCCAGTGCGGATTGCCTTTGCGCGCATGACGCGTGTTGAAATAGTGCCGGATCACCACCCCGACGAGGAAGATCAGACTGGCGATGATCCAGTTCCACTGCGTGGCAAAGGCCAGCGGATAGTGGGACGAGAGCATGAAGAAGATGACAGGCAGCGTCAGGTAGTTGTTATGCAGGCTCCGCTGCTTGGCGATCTTGCCATATTTGGCGTCGGGCACCCGTCCCGCCTTGAGATCGGCCACCACGATCTTCTGGTTGGGGATGATGACCATGGCCACGTTGGCCGCCATAATGGTCGCGGTGAACGCGCCCATATGCAGCATGGCCGCGCGGCCGGTGAACAGCTGCGTATAGCCCCAGCTCATCGCCACCAGGATGACGAACAGCACCAGCATCAGCCCCGTCGTGGACTGGCCGATGGGCGACTTGCACAGCGTATCGTAGAGCACCCAGCCCAGCACGATGGACGCCATGGACAGCCCGATCGCCTGCCATTGCGGCAGGTCGAGCACATTGCGGTCGATGAGATAGAGATCGGCGCCTACGTAGTAGATCAGCGCCATCAGCATGAAGCCCGAGATCCAGGTCCAGTAGCTCTCCCACTTGAACCAGGTCAGGTGCTCGGGCAGGAATTCGGGCGCCACCAGGTATTTCTGGATGTGATAGAAGCCGCCGCCATGCACCTGCCACTCTTCGCCATGCGCCAGGGGCGGCAGGCTTGGGGTCTTGCGCAGGCCCAGGTCGAGCGCGATGAAATAGAAGGATGAGCCAATCCAGGCGATGGCGGTGATGACGTGCAACCAGCGCACCGCAAACATGAACCATTCATACGAGATCGCCAGATCGCCCATTTTCTCGCCCTTTGAGTAGACCTCATGGTGAGTTCATCGAACCAGGAGGTCGTGCCGCCGACCGTGCTACGGCCCCACTTCTGCGGCGCTCACCGAGCGCTCTGGTGGGGATCTCGTAGAAAGGGGCGGGCCTGAACCCGCCCCCCTGAAATCTATGGAACCGCCAGCTTACGCCGGCTGCTCAACGCCTTCGACATACCAGTCCATGCTGAGCAGTTCAGCATCGGTCATCACGACGCCGGCGGCAACGCGCTCGACACCGGTATTGTCCTTGATCGGGCCGGTGAAGATGTGGAACGAGCCGTCGGCCTGGCCCGTGCGGATCTTCTCGGCGTCGGCAACGACGTCGGCCGGGACCTTCTTGTTGTACGGGCCCATTTCGACCACGTTTTCCTTGAGGCCTTCGAAGGTGTTGCCCGGCACCCAGGTGCCAGCCAGCACGGCTTCAGCCGAAGCCAGGTAGTGCGGGCCCCAGTTGTCGATGATGGCGGTCAGCTGGGTTTCAGGAGCGAAGGCGCTCATGTCGGCGCCCTGGCCGAAACCACCGATGATGCCGCGCTCGGCAGCAACCTGCAGGGCAGCCGGGCCGTCGGTGTGCTGGGCGATCACGTCGATGCCCTGGTCGATCATGGCGCGGGCCGCGTCGGCTTCCTTGGCAGGGTCGTTCCAGGTCGAGATGTAGACCGGCTTCACGGTGAAGTTGGGGTTCACGCGACGGCCCGAAAGCGCGAGCGAGTTGATGCCCATGACAACTTCCGGGATCGGGAACGAGCCGATATAGCCAGCCTTGTTGGTCTTGGTCATGTGGCCGGCAATGGTGCCGCAAACGGCACGGCCTTCGTAGAAGCGGGCATTGTAGAGGCCGATATTTGGGCCGCTCATATAGCCGGTGGCATGCTCGAAGGCGATTTCGGGGAACTGGGCGGCAACCTTGACCACTGAGTCACCGAAGCCGAAGCTGGTCGCGAAAATCAGGTCGCAACCCTGCTGGGCCAGTTCGCGCAGCACGCGCTCGCAGTCCGGACCTTCCGGCACGTTTTCGACGAACACGGTCTCGACCTTATCGCCGAGCTTGTCCTGCACATAGATGCGGCCCTGATTGTGGGCGTAATTGTAGCCATTGTCGTTGATCGAGCCGACATAGATGAAGCCGATCTTGATCTTTTCCTTCTGGGCGAATGCGGCCGAGCCAAGCAGCGGCAGCGTGAGGGCTGCGCCACTGATCTTTACGAATGTACGGCGGGTCAGTGTCATGTGTTTCTCCAGGATGACATTCTTAGATTGAGACGATCATTGAGGCGTCGGCTCAATTGCTGGGCAGGAATGGCTTGCCGAGGCAGGCCGGTGCATTGGTAGAAGCATCGCGGCGGATCGAGATCAGCACGAGCACCACGATAGTTGCGAGATAGGGCAAGGCCGCCCAGATCTCGGACGGAATGACCGACAGCGGACCGCCACCGGCCTTGGCATAGAGTTCCATGGTCATCACCAGACCAAACAGATACGCGCCCGCCAGCAGGCGGAATGGCCTCCAGGAGGCGAACACGACCAGCGCCACGGCGATCCAGCCGCGCCCGGCCGTCATGCGTTCGGCCCACTGGGGCGTCAGCAATAGCGGGAAGCAGGCTCCGGCAATACCGGCCATCGCGCCGCCGAACATGATGGCCAGATAGCGCACCCCGATCACCGAATAGCCGATCGAATGGGCCGACTGGTCATTCTCGCCCACCGCCCGCAGGATCAGCCCCGCACGCGTCTTGTGCAGGAAATACCAGATCGCCACGACCATGATGAAGGAGAAGTAGACCGGGAACGAATAGCCGAACAGCACCTTGCCGATCGGGTGATCGGCAATGGCATCGGGAAACAGCGAATCCATCAGCGCGACAGGACGCGCCGAGTAGGACGACCCTGCCAGCGCCGAAAAACCGGTGCCGAAAATGGTCAAGGCCAGGCCTGTCGCGGTCTGGTTGGCCGAAAGCGTGAGCGTCAGGAAGCCGAAGATCAGCGACGACGCCATGCCCGCCGCAGCGCCGCAGAGCAGCGCCAGATACGGGTTCCCTGTGTGGAACTGCACGACGAAACCGGCGATCGCGCCGATCAGCATCATGCCTTCCACACCCAGATTAAGCACGCCGGAGCGCTCGACAACGAGTTCGCCAAGGGCCGCGATCAAAATCGGCGTCGCCGCGCCGACGACGGTTACGATAATCGCGAGGACGAGGGTGAGATCCATTTATGCCGCCCCCGCCGAAGTCTGCGGCACCACACGCCGGACCCGGTACTTCACCAGAATATCGCCCGCCAGCAGGAAGAACAGCATCATCGCCTGGAAGATGCCGGTCGCCGCGTTCGGCAGGCCGATCGTGGTCTGCGCCACTTCACCACCCACGAAGGTGATCGCCAGCACCACGCCGGCGATAATCACGCCAAGCGGATTGAGCCGCCCGAGGAAGGCCACGATGATGGCCGTGAAGCCGTAATTGGTCGGAAAGCCCGGCACCATGCGCTGGAATGGCCCGGCGATCTCGAGCATGCCGGCAAAGCCCGCCAGTCCACCGCTCACCAGCATGGCCAGCCAGATGGTCTTGTTTTCCGAGAACCCGCCATAGCGCGCAGCATGGGGCGCCGCGCCGACGACACGCATGCGATAGCCGAAGACCGAACGCGTCATGATGAACCAGGCAATGATGCCCACGATCACCGCGATCGGCACGCCCAGATGCACGATGGTGCCCGGAATGACGGTGGGCAGGCGCGCGGCCTCGGAGAACAGCCGCGTCTGCGGGAAGCCGATGCCCATCGGGTCCTTCCACGGGCCACGGATCAGGTAATAAATCAGCTGCACCGACGCATAGGTCAGCATCAGGCTGGTCAGTATCTCGTTGACGTTGAGCCGCGTCTTGAGCAGCGCAGGAATGGCTGCATAGGCCATGCCGGCGGCCATGCCGGCCAGCATCATCAGCGGCAGGATCCACCAGCCGGTCATGCCCCAGGTGAACAGCGCCACCCCGGTCGCGGCAACGCCACCCATGATATACTGGCCTTCGGCGCCGATGTTCCACACATTGGCGCGGAAGGCGATGGAGAGCCCGACGCCGATGATGATCAGCGGTGCCGCTTTGACGCCGAGGTCCTGCCATTTGTAGGGATTGGTCAGCGGCGTCAGGAAGATTTCGCGCACCGCACCGGTGCCGTTATAGCCAATGAGCGAGAAAATGATCGCGCCCACCACCATGGTCAATGCCACCGCCGCGATCGGGGTGGCATAAAGCATGACCTTGGACGGCTCGGGACGCTTCTCAAGCCTGAACTGCATCGCCTGCCTCCACCATGCCGTGTACGCCGCCCATCAGCAGTCCGATATCTTCCACGCTGACCTCTTCAACCGGCCGGGCCGGGCTCAGTCGGCCCATATTGATCACGGCGAGCGTGTCACACAGCGCCCGCAATTCGTCGAGGTCCTGGCTGATCACCACGATGGCCGACCCCACCGCCGCCAGATCGACCAGCGCCTGGTGAATGGCCGCAGCAGCACCCGCATCGACGCCCCAGGTCGGCTGGCTCACCACCAGCACGCTCGGCTTCTGCAGGATTTCGCGACCCATGATATATTTCTGCAGGTTGCCACCCGACAGCGAACCCGCCATCGAAGCAGGCCCCAGAGCCTTCACGGCAAAGTCGGCAATCACCTTGCCCGTGTAGGTCTTGGCAGCGCCCGAATTGATCAGGCCCATCACCACCATGCCCAACCGATCGCGCGCGGTCAGCACCGAGTTGTCGGACAGCGAAAAGTCGCCGACCGCGGCGTGGCCGTTGCGTTCCTCGGGCACGGCGCATAGCCCATGCCTGCGGCGCGCAGTGGTGCTCAGCAGGCCAAGCGGTCGCCCATCGATGGCAATGGCATTGTTATCATTGCCTAGAATCTCGCCGGACAGCCCATCGAGCAGCGCGTTCTGGCCATTGCCCGCAACCCCGGCAATGCCGAAGATTTCACCGGCGCGGACGGTAAAGCTCACATCGTCGACCGGCACGTCGAAGTGTCCCGTCTTGGGCGTCGAGAGATGTGACACCACCAGCTTCGGCTCGCCGAGCTTGCGCCCTTCGGCGCGCACAATGTCCTTGAGCCCTGCGCCGATCATCTTCTCGGCCATCGAGCGGCTGGTCTCGATCTTGGGATCGCAGGTGTCGACCAGCTTGCCGCCACGCAGAATGGTGGCGGTGTCGCACAGCGCTTTGATTTCGTAGAGCTTGTGGGAGATGTACAGGATCGAGCAGCCCTGTGCCGCGAGCTTGCGCAGCACCTCGAATAGCTGGTCCACCTCCTGCGGGGTCAGCACCGAAGTGGGCTCATCCATGATCAGCAGCTTTGGATTGAGCAGCAGGGCGCGCACGATTTCGATGCGCTGGCGCTCACCCACCGAAAGGGTCGCTACGGTCCGGTGCGGATCGAGCAACAGCCCGTAGGTTTCCATCACCTCGCGGATGCGCGCTTCCAGTTCCCGCGACGGAATCTTGGCGTCCATGCCGAGCGCGATATTCTCGAGCACCGACAGCGCCTCGAACAGCGAGAAGTGCTGGAACACCATGCCGATGCCGAGTTTGCGCGCGGCCTTCGGGCTGCTCACCACCACCGGCACCCCGTCCCAGCGAAACTCGCCGGAGTCGGGCTGCATGATTCCATAGATCATTTTGACCAGGGTCGACTTGCCAGCACCGTTTTCACCGAGCAGCGCGTGGATTTCTCCCGGCTTGACGGCAAAGGTCACGTTGTCGTTGGCAAGAACGCCGGGAAAGCGTTTCGTGATACCGGTCAATTCAAGCCGATACGGCATACTAACGTCCAATCACCACCCCCAATGGTACGGGGGCGCGTGCCCGCGCAGAGTCTGCTTCCCGTTGCCTAATGTGGACCATAATTTCGGCCGCTGCCAGTACCGCAATGACTTCTGGCCGCTTATCCCCAAGCCCCTGCTCGCCGATCGGCAGAATTAACCGCTCCAAAGCCTCGGCATTGCCGCCCTCTCCGCGAAACCAGCTCGCAAACTTCGCCCTTTTGGTCCGGCTGCCTACCATGCCGACATAGGGACTGTCGGCGCGCGCCAGCGCTTCCCGGGCGATCAGGAAGTCGAGCGCGTGGTCATGGGTGACGATCACATAGCTGCTGCCCTGCGGCGCCGAGCGCACCACCGCTTCCGGCATCGGCACGGCTTGCGCCTTGATATGGGGTGGCAGGCCGGCCAGTTCCTCGCGCCGTGTATCGATGACCTCGACCTGCACCGGCAGCATGTCGAGCATTTTTGCCAGCGCGCGTCCGACATGGCCAGCGCCGAACACATAGACATGCGGCAGCGCCGCATCCTCGGCCGCGACCAGCGCCGTCAGCCGCTCGCGGCAGGACGTGTCGGCATATTCAAGGTTGACCGCAACCCGCCCGCCGCAGCACTGGCCGATCTCGGGCCCCAGCGGCACGTCCATCGCGTCCCGGCTTTGCCCATTCTCGATCAGCCTGCGCGCATGATCGATCACCATATATTCGAGCGCGCCGCCCCCGATGGTGCCAAACAGCCCGGCCGCCCCCACCAGCATGAAGGTGCCCTGCTCGCGCGGCGAGGAGCCACGCACCGAGGTGAGTTCGCAGACAATCGCGTCGGCGTTGTTGGCAAGGAACGTGGCGAGTTGCGTGGTTCGCTTCATAAAGGGAACGCCCCCTCCCAACCTCCCCCTGACAGGGGGAGGAGCCCTTCGGTGGGCAAGCCCAAATCATGGTCCGAGCGCGGAACAATCCCTCCCCCTGTCAGGGAGAGGTTAGGTGGGGGTACTAGGGCCCAGATAACCACCGCGTTCACCCCCGCGCCTCCCGTTTCAAGCGCTCGCAGCCCATCAATACGCGCTCCGGCGTCACGGGCGTATCGAGGCGTGGCGCAATCGCGTAGTCCGCAACGCTGGCCACCGCCATCGATAGCGCCTCGACCACGCTCATCGCCAGCATCAGTGGCGGCTCGCCGACCGCCTTGGATCGGCCAATGGTCGGCTCCTTGTTCACCGACCATTCCGCCAGCTTCACATTGAAGATCGGCGGCACGTCGCTGGCCAGGGGGATCTTGTAAGTGGAGGGCGCCTTGGTCCGCAACTGTCCCTTGTCGTCCCACACCAGCTCTTCGGTCGTCAGCCACCCCATGCCCTGGATGAACCCGCCTTCGACCTGACCGATATCGATGGCCGGATTGAGCGAACGCCCCACGTCATGGAGAATGTCGACGCGATCCACCGCATATTCGCCCGTCAGTGTATCGATGGTCACTTCGCTGACCGACGCGCCATAGGCGAAATAGTAGAACGGATGACCGCGCCCCGTCGCCCGATCCCAATGGATCTTGGGCGTCTCGTAGAACCCTGCCGCCGAGAGCTGCACGCGATTGAGATAGGCCGACGCCACCAGCTCGGCAAAGCCGACAAATGTCGCGCCCGCCCGCACCCCGCCGGGCACCCACTCCACCTCGGCCTCGCTGCACTTGTAGAGCTTGGCCGCATGCTTGGTTAGCCGCGCCTTGATCTGGCGGGCCGCATCATAGGCCGCCATGCCATTGAGATCCGAACCCGACGAGGCGGCCGTTGCCGACGTATTGGGGACCTTGCCGGTGTTGGTCGCCATGATTTTGATGGCATCGAGCCCGACGCAGAACGCATCGGCCAGCACCTGCGCCACCTTGATATGGAGCCCCTGCCCCATTTCGGTGCCGCCATGGCTGAGATGGATCGAGCCATCCTTGTAGACATGCACCAGCGCACCGGCCTGATTGTACCAGGTGGCCGTGAACGAGATGCCGAACTTCACCGGCGTCAGCGCGATGCCCTTCTTGAGAACGGCATTCTCAGCGTTGAACTTGAGCACCGCGGCGCGACGCGCCTGATAGTCCGACGACGCTTCCAGCTCCTCCACCACCCGATGGATAATGTTGTCCTCCACCTTCTGGTGGTAGGGCGTCACATTATGGTCGTCGGTGCCATAGAAATTGGCCTTGCGGATATCGAGCGGATCCTTGCCCAGCGCGTAGGCGATGTCCTCCACCCAGCGCTCGGCCGCCATCATGCCCTGCGGACCGCCGAAGCCTCGGAACGCCGTGTTGGATACCGTATTGGTATACAGCGGCTCGCTCCGCACTCGCACCGCCGGATACCAATAGGCATTGTCGGCGTGGAACAGCGCACGGTCCGTCACCGGACCCGACAGGTCCGACGAGAAGCCGGCGCGCGCGGCATAGACCGCATCGACCGCGGCGATCTTGCCTCCATCGTCATAGCCCACGTCATAATCGACCACGAAATCGTGGCGCTTGCCGGTGGCGGTCATGTCGTCGTCGCGGTCCGGGCGGATCTTGCAGGCGCGGTTCCACTTCTTTGCCGCCAGCGCCGCTACTACGGCAAACAGGTTGCCCTGCGTTTCCTTGCCGCCAAAGCCACCACCCATGCGGCGCACATTGATTGTCACCGCATGCTGGCGAATGGCCAGCACCGCGGCCACCATCAGCTGCACTTCGCTCGGATGCTGGGTTGAGGAATGCACGGTCACATCCTCATCCTCGCCGGGCACCGCCAGTGCGATCTGCCCCTCGAGATAGAAGTGATCCTGCCCGCCAATGGCGATGCTGCCCTTGACGCGATGCGGCGCCGCGGCCAGACCCGCCGCGACATCGCCGCGTTCGAGCTTCAGCGGCTCGGTCACCAGCTTGCCACCCACCGCCTGCGCGGCGCGCACATTGGTCATGTGCGGCAGGTCGCGATACTCCACCTTGGCAAGATGCGCCGCCCGGCGTGCTTGGTCGCGCGTTTCGGCGATAACCGCAAACAGCGGCTGCCCCCAGAAATGCACCTTGCCCGCGGCAAAGATCGGTTCGTCATGCTTGTGGCTGGGCGAGACGTCATTCTCGCCGGGAATGTCCTCGGCGGTCAGTACGCCGATCACCCCCGGCGCCGCCTTGACGGCATCGAAGTCGATGGCGAGGATTTCGGCATGCGCCCGCGTCGACAAAGCCAGATAGGCGTGCATCGTGCCGGCCGGCTCGATGATGTCGTCGATATATTCGGCCGTGCCGGTCACATGCTTGGGGCCGCTGTCGTGGCGGGTCGAGGCATGCAGGGGCGTTACAGCGATCGGCGTCTCGCGCTTGTTCATGCCAGCACCTCCCGCTTGAGCCGCTGGCCCTGTCCGGTGGTTTCGAGGAAGAACCGCTTGAGCAGGTTCTGCCCGCTGAGCAGGCGATATTCAGCGCTCGCCCGCATATCCGAAATCGGCTGATAGTCCTCGGCAAACAGCGGCATCACCGCCTCGATCGTATCGAGCGTCCAGGGCTTGCCGACCAGTGCGGCCTCGACGGCCTTGGCCCGCTTGGGCGTTGCCGCCATACCGCCGTATGCAATGCGCGCCATGCCAACGACGCCAACATCGTTGACGAACACCCGGAACGCGCCGCACAGCGCCGAAATATCTTCATCCCGGCGCTTGGAGACCTTGTAGACGGCAAACTTCTCGCCGGCTGGCAGGAAAGGAATGGTGACACTCTCGACGAATTCGCCGGGCTGGCGGTCCTGCTTGCCATAGGCGAGAAAATAATCTTCGAGCTTGATTTCGCGGCGATGCGAACCCTTGCGCAGATGCAACTTGGCACCCAGCGCAATAAAGGGCGGCGGCGTATCCCCAATGGGCGAACCATTGGCGATATTGCCGCCAATCGTCCCCATATTGCGCACCTGCTCGCCGGCAATGCGGCTCCACAGCTCGGCAAGATCGGGGAAAATGCCCGCGATCACCGGCAGCGCATCCGAATAGCTCACCCCGGCATAGAACCGCACTTCGCTGTCATTCTCGGCGATGCGGCGCAGTTCCTGCAGATGCCCGATGAAGATCACCGGACCGATGGGACGCATGAATTTGGTGACCCAGAGCCCCACATCGGTGGACCCTGCAACGATGGTCGCGCCGGGATTGGCTTCATAGACCTCAGCGAAATCATCTAGGCTGGCCGGCACGATAATGCGATCGGCGCCTTCCCCGATATCGACCCGGCTACCATCGTGGATCGCCGCGATTTTGCCCTTGAGCGCAATGCGCTCGGCATGCAGCGGATCGGCTTCCGGCGCGCCATAGGAACCCATCGCCTTGCCCGCGCGGATGATCGGCGCATAGCCGGTGCAGCGGCAGAGATTGCCCTGCAGCGCCTTTTCGATAGCGGCCTGGCTTGGCTTGGGGTCGCGCATCCACAACCCATAAAGGCTCATCACGAAGCCGGGCGTGCAGAAACCGCACTGGCTGCCATGCTCGTCGACCATGGCCTGCTGCACGGGATGGAGTTGCCCGTCCTTGCCGCGCAGATGCTCGATGGTCACCACATGGGTGCCGTGCAGGCTCCCGACAAAACGGATACAGCCGGTGACCGAGTCATAAATGATCTCATCGCCCTGCACACGCCCCACCAGAACGGTGCATGCCCCGCAGTCGCCCTCGGCGCAGCCTTCCTTGGAGCCGCGCAGACGGCGTTCCAGGCGCAGCCAATCAAGCAGCGTCGTGTCGGGCTTCACATCGGTGAGGGTAATTTCCTCATCGTTGAGGATGAAGCGGATCGCGTTGGATATCTCGGTCATGCCTCAGCTCCCCCGATAGGTGGAATAGGCAAACGGGCTCACCAGCAGCGGCACATGGTAATGCTTGTCTTCCGAGATGGTAAAGCGGATCGGCACCACATCGAGAAAAGGTGTTTCGATCTCGACGCCCAGCCGCTCGAAATACTGACCGACATGGAAGTGTATCTCGAACTGGCCATGCTGGAACTGGTCGCTGTCGAGCAAGGGGCGGTCCACCCGCCCATCAGCATTGGTGTAGCTGTCCGTGATGTGATGGGTATGATCCCCATGCACGAAAAGCAGCTCGATCCGCATGCCCCGCGCTGGCTTGCCATGCATCGTGTCCAGCACGTGCGTCGTCAGGCGTCCATCACCCGCCATTTGCTGCTCCCTTAGTCGTCCCCAGGCACGAGACTACCGCATCGTCACCTTTGCGCAATGCTCATTTTTTACCAACTGGTCCAGTTTTGTGCATCTTGTTCGCGCCGCTCAGAATCATACTATGCCGCCAAGACCAACGAGAGCACACCAATGCGCTACCCCCGCGATATGCAAGGTTATGGCCCCAATCCGCCGCAGGCCAATTGGCCGGGTGGCGCCCATGTCGCGGTTCAGTTCGTGCTCAACTACGAAGAGGGTGGCGAAAACAACATCCTGCATGGCGATGCCGGCTCGGAAGCTTTCCTGGCGGACGTCGTGGGCGCCGCGCCCTGGCCGGGCCAGCGCCACTGGAACATCGAGTCCATGTATGAATATGGCGCGCGCGCCGGCTTCTGGCGCCTGCATCGCCTGTTCACCGAAGCCGCCCTGCCCGTCACCATTTATGGCGTTGCCACCGCCCTGATGCGCGCGCCCGCCCAACTGGCCGCCATGCAGGACGCGGGCTGGGAAATCGCCAGCCACGGCTACAAGTGGGTCGAGCACAAGGATATGCCGCTCGAAACCGAGCGCGCCCAGATCGCCAAAGCTGTGCGCCTGCACACCATCGCCACCGGCTCGCGCCCGCGCGGCTGGTACACCGGCCGCAGCTCGATCAACACCGTCGATCTGGTCTCCGAGGAAGGCGGCTTTGCCTATGTCTCGGATACCTATGACGATGACCTGCCCTATTGGCGTGTGCATAAGGGCACGCCCCAGCTGATCATTCCCTATACGCTCAGCGCCAACGATATGCGCTTCGTCACCGCCTCGGGCTTTGCCAATGGCGAGGACTACTTCCAGTTCCTGAAAGACAGTTTTGATTGCCTCTATGCCGAAGGGCAGGCCGGCTCACCCAAGATGATGTCGATCGGCCTGCATTGCCGGCTGGTCGGCCAGCCCGGCCGCTATCAGGGCCTCAAGAGATTCGTCGACTACATCAAGACCTTCGACAAGGTTTGGGTGCCGACGCGCCTCGCCATTGCCGAGCACTGGGCGCGCGAGCATCCCTATGTCGCCCCGGCCGTCACGCCATCGCAGCTCGACAAGGCCGACTTCGTTGCCCGCTACGGCTCGATCTTCGAGCATTCCCCATGGATCGCCGAACGCGCCTGGGACGGTGAACTCGCCCCCGCCAATGACACCGCTGTGGGCCTCAATTTCGCGCTGCGCTGCCAGTTCCGCCTGGCAACGCCCGAGGAGCGGCTCGCCGTGCTGCGCGCCCACCCCGATCTCGCGGGCAAGCTCGCCGCCGCCAAGCGCCTCACGGAAGCCTCAACCGCCGAACAGGCCTCTGCAGGCCTCGACGCATTGACCGATGCCGAGCGCGAGCGCTTCACCGCGCTTAATTCCGCCTATGTCGAAAAGTTCGGGTTCCCGTTCATCATCGCCGTGCGCGACAATACCAAGGCGTCGATCCTGGCGGCGTTCGAAACCCGCATCAACAACACCGCCGCAGCCGAATTCGCCACCGCCTGCGCGCAGGTCGAGCGCATCGCGCAGCTGCGCCTGCAGGCTCTGCTGCCCTAGCCGTTCAGTGCGTCCGGATTGAACCCTGTTTCAGCCTCGTGCTGGAACAGGTTCATCACGAGCGCGAACAGGCCAAGCCAGGGCAGATTGTGCTGCAGCCAAGCATGGGGTGCCGCCCCGTTATGGATATTGTGTCCGTTCATGCCCCCAGCATGGCGGCAAAAGTTGAACAAACGGTAACCCTAACAGCGCGTTAGTCTTACCAGGCGTCGGGCTCGCGCACCATGTGCACCACGCCTGCCGGGTTGAAGAACCAGCCGCCGCGAAAACCTTCGCCCAGATCCTCGATTGCGTCATTGCGCACAACACCCGCCGAGGCAAGGCGTTCGGCAGTCTGCGGGAAATCCGGCGTGAACAATTCGAGCCACACCTCGGCCTGCGTGTGACCCGGCGCCTCGTCGATCCACAAACGGTTCGGCCCATGGATGAAACCCACATTGCCCGGCTTTTCGGTGAATGGCGTCAGCCCCAGCGTGTCGCGATAAAAGGCGACTGTCGCCTCATATTGGTGGGTCGGCACCTTCATCGCGATGTTGACGCCACCTTCAATTGCGGCGCTCACTTGTAGAACCCTTCGCGCAGGTTGATGCCGTGCTCGACATAAACCTTGAGTGCGCACAGCATCCCGGTCCACCCCTCGCAATTGCCCATCGCCGCCTTCAGTCCAGCAGCCGTCTCGCGCCAGCCCTTTTCCTCGATAGTAACCAGCGTGCGTCCATCTTCGAGGCCGGTAAAGCTCATCACCACGGTCGTGTCATAGCTGGGCCCGCCATCATCGGCCGCGCCCCAGTGCAGCACGATCTCCTTGTCCTGCACGACACGCTCGACGCGCACCGGAAACGCCCCGGGAAAATCAGCAAAATCCCAGGTGACGGTCGCGCCGGTCTCCAACCGCCCCACTGCGCCGCCGGTGGTGAAATACCCCGACAGCTTGCCGGGATCGGCCACCGCCTCGAACACCTCATGGACCGGCCGGCTGACGCGGCCGCTTACTCTGAAATCATAGGCCATCATACCCTCCTGAGCTTGACGTGAAAAAACATATGTTATAAAAATATAACATGTCAACCGAAGACCAAGATGACCGGATTTTCAAGGCGCTGGGCCACCGCGTTCGCCGCCAGATCCTCGACCTGCTCAAGCACGAGCCGCGCACCACCGGCATGCTCTGCGACCTCATGCCGGCACTCGATCGCTGCACCGTCATGCAGCATCTGGGCGTGCTCGAAGAGGCGGGGTTGGTCGTGGCCGAGCGGCGTGGCCGCGAGCGCTGGAACCACCTCGACGCCCTGCCCGTCCACGCCATTCACGAGCGCTGGATCGGTCCCTATGCCGCCTATGCGGCGTCCATGCTCAGTCGCCTGCAGCGGCAAGTGGAGGAGCCACACCTTCCCTGACTTGCGGCCGCTCTCCAGAGGGTCTATCGCCAAGAAACCGGAGGAGAGATCGGAGGGCCGCCATGTACACACTCTACGTCGCCAACAAGATGTATTCGTCCTGGTCGCTGCGCCCCTGGGTGCTGATGCGAACCCTCGACATCCCCTTCACCGAGCGCCTGCTGCCCTTTGGCGGCGGTCCGGCCCCATCCTTTGGCGAAGTATCGCCGAGTGGGAAATTCCCCTGCCTCGTCGATGACGAGACCGTAGTCTGGGATTCCCTCGCCATCACCGAATATCTCGCCGAAGCCCATCCGCAAATCTGGCCGGCCGACCGCGAGGCTCGCGCCTTCGCCCGCTCCGCTGCCGCCGAGATGCATTCCGGCTTCGCCAACCTGCGCAATACCTGCGGCATGGTGCTGGGCCTGCGCATCGAACTCGCCACCATCTCCGAAGGCCTGGCGCAGGATATTGCCCGCCTCGACGCCCTCTGGTGCGACGGGCTCAAGCGCTTCGGCGGCCCCTTCCTCGCCGGCGAACACTTCACCGCCGTCGATGCGTTCTTTTCCGCGGTCGCCTTCCGCGTTGAAATCTACGACCTGAAACTGAGCCAGCCCGCCGCAGACTATGCCAGGCGCATCCTCGCCTTGCCCGCCATGCGCGACTGGTATGACGCGGCGCTCACCGAGACCTGGCGCAAGGCACAATATGAACGGGAGGCCCTTGCCGCTGGACCGATCGTCGCCGATCATCGCAACGCCATCTAGCTGATTTCAGGACGATCATGGTCGAGACCACTTACGCCATTCCCCCCGGCGGCCTACCCTCACAGGCCACGCTCCACACTGGGCGCGCCGTCTTTACCGAGGCCTATGCGCTCATCCCCCATGGGGTGATGCGCGACATCGTCACCAGCTACCTGCCCCATTGGGACCAGACCCGCCTTTGGGTCATCGCCCGTCCGATGTCCGGTTTTTCCGAGACCTTCTCGCAATATATCGTCGAGGTCGCTCCCGGCGGCGGCAGCGCTCAGCCCGAACCCAACCCGGAAGCCGAAGGCGTGCTGTTCGTCGTCGACGGCAACCTGACGCTGACCATCGCCGGCGAACCCCACCAGCTGGCGCCCGGCGGTTATGCCTTCCTGCCGCCCGGCTGCGACTGGACGCTTTTCAATCGCGGCACGGTGCCTGCCCGCTTCCATTGGGTGCGCAAGCGCTACGAAGTCGCCGAGGGCATCGACCTGCCAACAGCCTTCGTCACCAACGAGAGGGCTGAACCCATCCGCTGGATGGTCGATACCAACGAGCGCTGGGGCACCACCCGCTTCGTCGAGCCCACCGACCTGCGCCATGACATGCACGTCAATATCGTCACCCTCGAGCCCGGCGCGGTCATTCCTTTTGAGGAAACCCACGTCATGGAACACGGGCTCTACGTGCTCGAAGGCAAGGCCGTCTATCGCCTCAACCGCGATTGGGTCGAGGTCGAAGCCGGGGACTTCATGTGGCTCCGCGCCTTCTGCCCGCAGGCTTGCTATGCCGGCCCCGGCCGCTTCCGCTACCTGCTGTTCAAGGACGTCAACCGCCACGCCAAGCTGCCGTTCTAGCCATGACCGACCGCACCATTTTCATCGAGCCCTTGACGGCAGGGGCTTTCGCTCCCTTCGGTCAGGTCATCCAGACCGAGGGCGCGCATCACTATCCGATCAACAACGGCATGACCGAGCGCTTCCACGATCTGGCGCGGGTTGAGCTGGGCGGCGTCCATCCCCGCCCGCTGATCTCGATCTTTCGCGGCCAGCCTTATTCCCTGCCGCTAGCCCTCACGATGGTCGAGCGGCACCCCCTGGGCAGCCAGGCGTTTTTTCCGCTATCCGATCGTTCCTTCCTGGTCATCGTAGCGCTCGACCATGCTGGCACACCACAGATGCCGCGGGCTTTCCTCACCGCACCCGGACAAGGCGTCAATATCGCCATGAACACCTGGCACGGCGTGCTGACGCCGCTCGATCAGGCCAGCGATTTCCTCGTCGTCGACCGGGGCGGCGACGGCAACAATCTCGAGGAGCACCATTTTTCGGAACCTTTTGAGGTGCAACGCCGCTAACCCTGTGCCGCGTCAGAGGTCGAAACCATCGCGCGGCTGGGTTATGCTGCTGTTGGCGGACTCTGGAGGGCAATATGTTGCTGGAATTGATTAAACGCGCCGGTTTGGCGCTCCTTGCCGTGCTGGCACTCTCTGGCGCGGCGATGGCCGACGTCACATTCACCGGCCAGGTGACCTATCGCGAACGCATCGCGCTTCCTCAGGGCGCGGAACTGCGCGTTTCGCTGGTTTCGATGGCCGATCATCGCGCCGTTGTCGGCGCCACGGCCACCATTGCGGCCCAGGGCGGCGTGCCGCTGCAGTTCACTCTCAACGTGCGCAGCAATGTCGACCCCGACCGCCAATATGGCCTGCTCGCCGAGATTTCCCACAATGGCCAGGTGCTCTTCCGTAATGAAGAGCCCGTCCATGTCGACGCCGTCGCCCCCAACCCGGTCCGCATCCTCGTGCAATACCATCCCGAACCCATCGTTCCGGCCGAGCCGCCTGCCGCAGCGCTGGCCGATACCCAGTGGACCGTTGTCATGATCGGCGCCGCGCCGCTGCTGGATGGTTCCCGGATTTCCCTCGCCATCGCCGCCGATCAGCGCATCAGCGGCCGGGCCTGCAACAACTACTTTGCCGAAGGCCAGTTTGGTGCCGACACCGTCGAGTTCGGCCCCGTCGCCGGCACACGAATGGCCTGCGCTCCCGATCTCATGAAGCAGGAAGCTGCCTTCTTTGGCGCCCTTGGCGCAGCCCGCAGCTACAAACGCTCCGGCACCGACCTCGAATTCTACGATGCCGAGGGCGACCTGGTCCTGCGTCTCGCCCCGCAAACCGCGGCCTGATTGATGGATAATGCCGAACTCGTCGCCCGCCTGCTTGATGTCATCGAGCATGACATTGCCCCGGTGACCCGGGCAGGCGTGGCGCGCGGCAACAAGCTGTTCGGCGCCGCCATCCTGCGCAAGTCGGACCTCTCGGTGGTGGTCGCCGAGACCAATAACGAGATCGAAAATCCTCTCTGGCACGGGGAAATGCACGCCATCAAGCGCTTCTTCGAGCTACCGGCCGACCAGCGCCCGGATGTCAGCGACTGCCTGTTCCTCGCCACCCACGAGCCATGTTCGCTCTGCCTCTCGGGCATCACTTGGTCAGGCTTCGACAATTTCTATTATCTGTTCAGTTACGAAGACACCCGCGACAGCTTTGCCATTCCCTATGACATCGCCATCCTCAAAGGTGTCTATGCCGTGCCCGATCCCGGCATGGCGACGGTGCCGCCCGACCGTCCGCTCTACAACCGCACTAACCCCTATTGGGCCAGCCACAATATCGTGCAGATGATTGCCGGGCTCGATCGCGACAACCGCGAGCAGCTGCTCGCGCGCTTCGACGATCTGAATGCGCTCTATGCTGATCTGTCCGCGATCTATCAGCGCGAAAAGGGCAACAAGGGCATACCCTTGGCCTAGTGCGACACGCTCTCGGCCGGGAGCGAAATCAGCTCGCTGCGCGGCGCTTCGGCAAACGAGGCGGCAAAGGTGAGAATGCTCAACGCAATGGCAAACAGGGCCGTCAGAAACACCTGGGTCATCTTGCTCGCTCCCTTGGAGGACGACGATTCCTGACCGACGGACACAGGGTTTCCAGTGCTGTCAGTCATGATCTCTCCTCTAGGTGACCGGCGTTGAACGGGCGAGCAATGCCCCATTCAGATGGCGTTCAGAAGCTCGAATCCCACATGCCTGCCATGCTGGAAAACGAACCAATGCGGCGGCTGCGCGTTGCACACGAAACAGTGTTTTCGGAAGCCCCAGCAAATGTCCCAGACCGATGCCATCGCACCCCACACCATGCCGCAGCTGGCCATTTTCACCGACTTCGACGGAACCCTGGTCGAATGGGCCGAAAGCCCCGACGAAATTGAAGTTCCCGATTCCCTTCCCTGGCAACTTGAGCGTGCCGCCCGCGAACTGGACAGCGCCTTCGCCGTGCTGACCGGACGCGAGATCGCGGACATTGATCGCTTCCTTGCGCCGCTACACCTCCCGGTAGCTGGCGCCCACGGTACCCAGCGTCGGCGCGCGGATGGTTTCATTGAAACCGTAGATCCAGCGGCGGCGCTGGGCGCCGAGGAAATAGCCCATGCCGTCAGCACCGTCATCGCCGCCCATCCCCGCCTGCTGCTTGAATCCCGCGAGGGTACGGTCCTGCTCAACTATCGCGACGCCCCCGAGCTCGAAGACGTGGCCCGCCACGCCATGCAGGAAGCTATTCACGGCGTGCCGGATTTCTCGCTGATCCCGGGCGACATGGTGCTCGAAGCCCGCCCACGCAGCGCCAGCAAAGGCGAAGCCCTCCGTGCCTTCATGCGCGAGGAGCCCTTCCTCGGCCGCACCCCGATCTTCATCGGTGGCGAAACCACCGACGAGGATGCCTTTATCGCGGCCCAGGAACTGGGCGGCGTCGGCATAAAGCTCGGCGAGGGGCGCACGGCTGCCCGCATGCGCATCGACAACGTCGCTTCGGTACACGCCCTCATCAAGGGGCTGGGCGATATCGCCGCGCGCGACCGCGAGGCTCAGGTCACCCATTGATAAAGCTGCCTTACCAAATCGTCACGCAGCTCTCCGCCTTGTAACGCCTCCTCGGGCAGTGGCTGCGCTAACAAATTAGCGCTGTAACACTGACCGGAAGGACCACACATGACAGGGATGAATCGCCGCGACGCCCTCAAGGCCGTCGCCGTTACCGCTTCCGGCGGATTGCTGATGAGCCAGCAGGCTTTTGCGCAGGAGGCTGGCGTCACCGCTAGGCAGACCTCCGCCCTGCTCTCGGGCGCCGATGTCTGCGCCATCATTCCCGAAGTGACCGAGGGCCCCTACTATTTCGACCCCGCTCTGGAGCGCGTCGATATCACCGAGGGGCGCCCCGGCATTCCGCTGCGCGTGCGGCTGCAGGTTGTCGACGAGGCCTGCGCGCCACTGCCCGGCGCCCGCGTCGATATCTGGCACTGCGACGCCACCGGCGTTTACTCCGGCTATGCCGGCCAGGGCGATGACGGCTCGGTCGATACGACCGGACAGACCTTTATGCGCGGAACCCAGTTCGCCAACGACAATGGCATTGCCGAATTCGAGACGGTCTACCCCAGCTGGTATCGCGGCCGCACCACCCACATCCACTTCAAGGTCTTTCTCGACGAGACCAATATCCTCACCGGGCAGATCTTTTTCCCCGATGCCCTAAGCGAATACATTTACCTCAAGGTCGCGCCCTACAATGACCGGGCCAGCGAGCGCGACACGCTCAACGCCAATGATGGCATTGCCCAGCAGTCGACCCGCGCCGCCTTTGCCTTCATCAAGGAACTCGACGCGGAATATCTCGTCGCAATGATCATCGGTGTCGATCCCCATGCCACCTCAAGCTCAGGCATGGGCATGGGCGGCGCAGGCGGACCTCCGCCCGACGGCGCCGGTGGGCCTCCCGGCGGCGGCGGTCCGCAGGGTTCTGCCGACCGCTCCACGATGACCCCGCCCGTCAAGGGCGAATGAAAAAGGGCGACCCTTGGGCCGCCCTTTCACGTCTTAGTTCGAATGTGCCGTCCGGCCGCGCTGGCGGTCGGCATTGGACCGGCCGCCGCTGCGGACCGCATCCTTTTGCGTCTTGCCCCAGCGCTGCTTGTTGGCAACTGGCTTGCCGCCAGCAGGCTTGGCGCCCACGGGCTTGCCCGTATCATTGTCGCGACGCACGCGCGTTACCTGACCATCCGTACGAGCGCGTGGCGCGTCCGAAGGCTGGTGATGCGGCTGTGCGGCCTTGGCGCCAACTTCCTTGGCGAATTCGGCGAAGGGACGACGTTCGGCGGGCGAGCGGCGATCGGTCTGGTCCTTGCGCGGGTTCTTGGCCGAACGCGGGCCGGGACGGCCGCCATTGGGCTTCTTGTAAGCCGAGCGCGGTGCTTCAATGACGCCGGTGTCGTTGCCGGTATGCAGGTCACCCGTATAGGGCAGCGTGCGGCGGATCAGGCGTTCCACGTCGCGCAGCTTGCCGCGCTCGGTGCCGTCGCACAGAGTGATCGCCGAGCCCGAAGCGCCGTTGCGGCCGGTGCGGCCGATACGGTGCACATAGTTTTCCGGATCGTCGGGCAGCTCGTAGTTCACCACATGGGTGATCCCCGGCACGTCGATGCCGCGCGCGGCGATATCGGTCGCGACCAGAATGCGCACATCACCCGAAGCAAAGCCCTTGAGGGCCGCCTGGCGGGCGTTCTGGCTCTTGTTGCCATGGATGGCCGCTGCCTTGTGGCCGTCGATCTCGAGGTTCTTGGCGACGCGGTCGGCGCCATGCTTGGTGCGCGAGAAAATGATCACGCGTTCCATGTTTTCTTCTTCGCTGGCCAGCAGCTCATTGAGCACGCCGCGCTTGGCCTTGGCGCCCGAGAGGATCACGCGCTGGTCGATCTTGACCACGGTGGAGCCGGCAACCGAAGCATCGACGCGCACCGGATCCTGCAGCAGGGTCTTGGCGAGGTCGGCAACTTCAGGGGCCATGGTGGCCGAGAACATCATGGTGTGGCGCTTCATGCCGATCGATTTGACGATGGCACGAACCGGAGCAATGAAGCCCATGTCGAGCATCCGGTCGGCTTCGTCGAGGACGAGCCAGCGGGTTTCGTTGAGGCGGATCTTGCCGTCGTCCATCAGGTCCTTGAGGCGGCCCGGGGTGGCAACGACGATGTCGACGCCGCGTTCGAGGCGCTTGACCTGATGGTAGCGCGACACGCCGCCCAGCAGCAGCACGGTATCCAGCTTCATCTTGGAGCCGGCGAACTTGCGGATATTTTCGTCGATCTGCACGGCCAGTTCACGCGTCGGCGCCAGGATCAGCGCGCGCGTGGTCAGCGGCCGCGGACGGCCGTTGAGGGTGAGGATACCGGCCAGGATCGGCAGGCCGAAGGCTGCCGTCTTGCCCGAACCGGTCTGGGCGATACCCATCATGTCCTTGCCTTCAAGGAGCTTGGGAATGGCCTGGGCCTGAATCTTGGTCGGCTCGGTGAAGCCGCCGGCAGTCAGGCTGTCGGTGAGAATGGACGGCAGGCCGAGAGAAATGAAGTCGTTCAAAGAACACGTCTTTCTGCGCCGATGACGGCGCTGCAACGCGCGCAGGACAATCCAGCGCGCATGTCGCCGGACGCGAAGCGCCGGCGGATCAACAGGTGCAATCGGGCGATAAAGGGGTATCGCGCGGGTGCTGGCTCGAACCCGGACGAAACGTGTTTCCGGGCTGACTTCGCCGCTCACCGCAGGGGATAAGAAGAGAAGTCCGTCACCAATATTGGGCGCCAGCGGATCCATCGAAGGTCCATGCGCCGGGTGACGATGAGGCTCATATGGCCCAAGGCACCTGAAAAAGCAAGGATATTCACCCTCGCGCCGCGCATGCCCCCCAAGCGACCCACGCGCGCCAGCCACTCAGGGCATGGTTTCCCGCCACGCCGAAATGGCCTTGTGCTATGACCTGATCATGCTCAGAATACTCCTCGCCGCCCTCCTTCTCACCACGCCTGCCTTCGCCGCCGAATGGCGCTATACCGATGGTGCCGGCAAGACCGTGACCCTGCCCGAGCCGCCGGCGCGGATCATCGCGCACAGCACCGTCGCCGCGGCGCTTATCCCCTATGGCATCCGCCCCATCGGCATTCTGCGCGATGGCCCGCCCTCGCTCGATCGCACCCTTGAAGGCCTTGATCTCACTGACATTCCCGTCGTGTCGCGCGGCTGGTTCGAGATCGATGCCGAGGCCGTGCTGGCGCTCGACCCCGACATTATCCTCACTGAATATTCGACCATCGAGGGCATCTATCAGGGCGGCACCAATGAGGGCGCCGTGGCCGCGCGGCTGGAAAGCATCGCCCCCACAGTCGGCATTGCCCGCACCAATTCGATCACCAGCATGCTTGAAGAATATCGCGACTTTGCTGCAAGCCTGGGTGCAGCGACCGACACCCCTGCTTTGGCTGCCGACCGCGCCCGTTTCGAGGCTGCGGTCACCGGCCTTGAGACTGTTACGGCCGCCAAGCCGGACCTCACGGTGATGGCGATTTCGCCTTCAAATACAGGCCTTTCGATCGCCGTGCCCGCCTATTTCGGCGAGCTCAGCGACTTCGCCCGCTGGGGCGTGCACTTCGTGTCGCCGGACGTCACGCCGGGCACCAGTTATGCAAGCATCAGCTGGGAGAATGCTGGCAGTTTTCTTGCAGATATCTTGCTGCTGGACGACCGCTGGGAAACCTCGTCCCTTGAGATCGTCGCCGACCACCCGATGGGCAAGCGCCTCCCCGCCGTGATCGCCAACCAGGTCGGCGACTGGCCCGCCGAATGGATCCGCTCCTACGCCGTCTATGCCGACCAGATCGAAGCCCTCACAGCGCTGATTGAGCGGAGTGTGAAGCTCATAAAGTAGGCCACGGTAAGCTTCCAAAACACTGTGTCATCCCGGCCTTGAGCCGGGATCCATCTTGAGATCTCAGGATGGGCCCCGGCTCAAGGCCGGGGTGACATCGTGGATGGGGAGAGGGCAACCTACGCAAACCACGAGGGCGTGCCCCTAGATCCCGCCATACCAGTCATAGCCATTGTCTGGCCAATAGCCGCCCTGGCCCTTGCCGAAGGGCGAGAGGTCGTCGACCAGCTCGATCGTGTGGAGGAATTTGGGCTGCTTGTAGCCCAGGGCCCGCTCGATACGCAGGCGGATCGGGGCGCCATTGCTCACCGGCAGCACCTGGTCGTTGAGGCCGTAGCTGAGGATTGTCTGGGGGTGGTAGGCGTCCACCAGGTCCGAACTCTCGTAATAGAGGATGTCTCCCGACAGCGTGCGCTGGATATTGTCGAAGCAGTGGTAGACGCAGAACCGCGCCTGCGGCTTCACCCCGGCCATATCGAGGATCGGCCCGAGCTGGGTGCCGGTCCACTTGGCGATGCAGCTCCAGCCCTCGACGCAATCGTGCCTTGTGATCTGGCTGCGCGCAGGCATGTTGCGCAATTCGGCGAGCGAGAATTCCAGCGGGCGCTCCACCATGCCCGTCACCTTGAGCTTGTAGTCGGCGAAGTCGCGCATGCGCAGGAACAGGTATTCCGGCGTTGTCGGATCGTTGGAGCCATTGGGCTTCATGCCCTGGCGGATTTCGCTCGACGAATATTCCCGCGCCAGCGTCTGCTCGCCGATCAGCGCCCGCTGCGCGCGATAGGTCAGCACATTGGCCTGCTCCATGAAATTGCGGGCCGGGTGGTCGCGCTGGCCAAGGAAATCGAACTGGTCGCATCCGGCAAGGATCAGCCCAGAGCCGGCAATTGCCGAGCTGCGCAGGAAGCTACGGCGCGTGATCAGCCGGGTCATGGCTTGTCTCCCTCGGCGCTGGGCGTACCGGGACTGGCGCGATACCAGCCGGTGATCATCGAGCGCAATTCGTTGAGAGGCCCGGCGGCCAGTACCATGACGATGTGGATGATGAAGAACGTCACCAGCAGCACCATGACCGTGAAGTGGATGGTCCGTGCCGTCTGCCGCCCGCCAAACAGGTCGAGCATCCAGGGCGCCAGCGAATTCATGCCCGGGCTCATGGTGAGCCCCGTGGCGATGATCAGCGGAAACAGGATGAAGAAGACCGTGAAATAGCTCAGCTTCTGCAGCGGGCCATAGCTGCGGCGGTGCTTGAAGCGCAGCGTGGCGTGATCGACCACGTCGCCCGGCAGGCCCCTGAGATCCTTGGCGCCGGGCACGATATCGCGCCGCAAATGCCCGTTGATGAAGCTGGCCACGAACCACACGAGCATGGTGGCGACGAGGATCCAGCCGAAGAAGAAATGCACCACCCGGCCAGTGCCGAGATCGCGATAGGACGGAATGGTCAGGGCGCCGGGAAAGCCGGTATAGCTGGGCTGCTGGACCGAGCCGCTGACGCCCAGCACGCCTGTCGTATCGAACCGGTTGCCCAGGATGACGGTCTGCCCGCGCGGCCCCTGGGGCGTATCGATGGCGCCGATGCTCAGCACCGAATTGTTGTACTGGAAGCCCGATTCCTGCCCGATATAGAGCGCGGGATGGGCATTGAAGATCTGCAGCCCCGACAGCAGCATGAAGAACAGGCAAATCGCCCAGACCCAATGGGTCACCCGCGTCCACGCCGATTGGCGATAGATCAGTGGCCCCTTCTTTTCGCTCGCATCACTCATCTGCCCCTCCGCTGTCCACTCCATCAGATACGGAGGCGCATGGCGACAAGTTTCCAATCAAGACTTGGCGACGAGAGTGCGGGGCCGCGTCGCCACAAGGGGAGGGAGACGAAAAACCCTCGGGTCAAGCCCGAGGGTACAGCCCCTACTCGTCGCGGGCGGCCCAGTTCATGCCGCGGCGCATGATGGTGGCCATTTCGCGCACGTCGAATTCCTTGGCCTGATGGCCGAGCGTGGAGTGGAACACGCGGCCCTTGCCATGCTGGCGCTTCCACACCACCGGCATTTTCACGCCCTCGATCCACGGCGCGTGTTCGCCCGTGAAGGTGGTCGTCGCCAGCACTTTGTTGGAGGGGTCGACATGCATGTAATATTGCTCGGACGTGTAGGGGAACGACTTGATCCCCGCCATGATCGGGTCGAGCGGATCGGTGACGTCGACCGTGTAGTCGATGATGTTGCCCGGATGGGCCACCCACTGCCCGCCCACCATGAACTGGTAGTCCACCGCCTCGCGGAACGCGTCGCTCATGCCGCCATGATGGCCGGCCAGCCCGACGCCGCCCTCGACCGCCTTGACCAGGTTCTCGACCTCGGCCTTCTCGATCTTGCTCATGGTGAAGATGGGGATGATCAGCGACAGATCATGGATCGCCGGGTCGGCGAAAGCGCTGGTCTCGGTCGCGGTGCGCACCGAGAAACCATCCTCGTGCAGCCACCGGCGATAGATGGCGGCGCATTCTTCCGGATCATGTCCGGACCAGCCACCATAGACGATCAAAGCGCTTTTCATGCCGAAACTCCGCAAATCAAACGGCGCGGAGGATACCTGACTGGTTCAGTATTGAAAGCCCGTTACGACCGGACAAGCAATGCAACGAAATGCAGGCGCCGTTCGAAGGCCCAGCTGAGAGGCGCCGCATAGAGCCCCAGACGCTCCTGCCAGCTGGCTTTGACAAGGCCTGCTGCCGCGATTGCCGCGTCCCACTGGGCACTGTCGAGATAGTTATAGGGCAGCCGCACATCGTGGCCGCGATTGCCCACCCAATCCATGGCGCGCAGGGTCGGACCCGCGAGGAACCCCTCGCGCAGGTGATCCTTGACCACCACGCCCAGCCGCGCCACGCGGGCGGCCTCCGCCAGCACGGCGGCGGGGTCGTCGGTGTGGTGCAGCACGTCGATTATCGTCACATAATCAAAGCTCTGATCGGCAAACGGCAGCACCGCGCCGTCATAGAGCGTCACTGGAATATGGGTCACCGGACGCAGCAGAACGTCGACGCCCTCGACCGCCAGATCGGGCCGCAGCTTCATCAGTTCGCTGGCAATCTGGCCATCGCCGCATCCAAGATCGAGCACGCTTCCCGCCCCCGGAATGGCCCCGGCCAGCGCCTGCGCCAGCACGCGGACACGGCGTCCGAACACGACAGTATTATGCACCTGATTGAGCAGGGTCTTGGCGGGCGCAGCGATCATCAGGCCAAACTTGCTTCCCATTGCGTGCGGGCGAAAGCCCAGCTGCGCAGCACGATGAAATTGACGCCCGAGGTCAGCCCGATCACCACGACCGAGGCCCAGAGCGGGGGCATGGCGAACACGCCATGCACGACGAAGGAGAACAGCGCCGCCAGCAGCAGCGCCATGGCCTGCACCGCCATGTAGCGCGGCAGCGCCTGCATGTGGGGGGCATCGGAATCGAAGGAATAGCGCCGGTGCAGCAGATAGACTGGCACGATCAGCCCGCCATAGCAGGCGGTATTGATCACCCAGTCGGCAATGCCGGTGTGCAGCCAGAGCAGCAGGGTCGAGAGCACGACATAGGTCAGCGCGGCCGCCACCCCGATGCCGGCGAAAGCCACGACACCGCTGAACACAGGCGTTGTCGGCGCCGGCCGGGGCACATCGCGGATCATCAGGCTTTCAAGGGCTGCACTCATCGTCGATGGAATATCCAGGCGTCCGGGCGATGTCTGCCCACCAATAGGATTTACGCGGACGCGCTTGCCATCGGGTTTATCGCAGCGACTGCGCCACAGTGTTTCGCCGGCATGGTTGACGAATTCTGAAGCCCTTTTGAGGCAGCCGGCCAGAATTGACCAGAAGGTCCACTTTTCTCTGTCGCAAAAGACTGGTTAACTCATCCCCAGCCGTGGCTTGGGATGGGAACGGCTCACCCCGATAGTGCTGGCCACGGAGTCTGGACTGCCGAAAAGCAAACAAAAGGACACAGGGATGAAAAAGCTACTCCTCGGCGCGACAGCGCTGACCTTCTGCGCCGGTATTTCGACTGCGGCCTATGCCGATTTCACGCTCAACATCCTGCACATCAACGACTTCCATTCCCGCTTCGATCCGATCACCAGCTCGGATTCCAACTGCGACCCCGAAACCGATGCCAAGGGCGAGTGCTTTGGCGGCATCGCGCGCCTCAAGACCATCATCGACGATACCCGCGCCAAATATGACGGCGCCAATTCGCTGCTGCTCTCGGCCGGCGACAACTTCCAGGGCTCGCTCTACTACACCACCTACAAATCCAAGGTGGTCTCGGACTTCTTCAACCAAATGGGCTTTGACGTTGTTGCCACCGGCAACCACGAATTCGACGACGGCCCCGAAGAGTTCATGAAATTCATCGACGCCGCCGAATTCCCCATTATCGGCGGCAATTTCGACGTCACCCGCGACCCCAGCCTTGCCGGCAAGATCAAGGGTTCCATCGTCATCGACGTGGGCGGGGAAAAGATCGGCATCATCGGTGCAACCGCCGAGGACACGCCGGAAATCGCCTCGACCGAAGACATCGAATTCTACGATGTCATCCAGTATGTGCGCGGCGCTTCCGAAGCGCTGGACGCCGCCGGCGTCAACAAAATCATCCTCTTGAGCCATATCGGCTACACGGTCGACATGGGTGTCGCCGCTGCCCTGCCGCTGGTCGACGTGATTGTCGGCGGGCACAGCCATACGCTGCTGTCCAACACGGCCGAAGGTGCGGCCGGCCCCTACCCCACCATGGTCAAGAACCCCGATGGCATCGAGGTTCCGGTGGTGCAGGCCAACCAGTATGGCAAGTATCTCGGCGATATCGCCATCACCTGGGATGACAATGGCGTCGTCACCAAGGCGGTCGGCGAGCCCTTCCTGATCGATGCCTCGGTCAAGGCCGACGAGGGCTTCAAGACCGAGCTGGCCGCCCTGCTCGGGCCGATCGAGGAACTGACCAGTCAGGTCATCGGCAGCACTACCGAAAAGCTCGAGGGTGCCCGCGAGGTTTGCCGCGCAATGGAATGCTCGATGGGCAACCTGCTCGCCGATGCCATTCTCGACCGCGTGGCCAGCCAGGGCGCCACCATCGCCTTCCAGAATGGCGGCGGCATCCGCGCCTCGATCGACGCCGGTGAAATCACCGTCGGCGACGTGCTGACCGTGCTGCCCTTCTCCAACACGCTGGCCACCGTGCAGATCAGCGGTGCCGACGTGATCGAAGCCTTGGAAAATGGCGTCAGCGACGTAGAGAACGGTGCCGGGCGCTTTGCCCAGGTTGCCGGCCTCAAATACTCGTTCGATCTCAAGCAGCCCGCCGGCAGCCGCGTCAGCGACGTGCTGGTCAAGGGTGAGGGCGACGCCTGGGTGCCGATCGACGAGGACGCCACCTACACCATCGTCACCAACAACTATGTGCGTGGCGGCGGCGATGGCTATGGCACCTTTGCCGAAGGCGAAAACCCCTATGACTTCGGCCCGCCGCTGGAGCAGGTCGTGGCCGAATACATCGCCAAGCTGGGCGGCGAATACACGCCCTATACCGATGGCCGCATCACCGAGATCAAGTAGATCCCGGCCCGCAAATGCGAAAGGGGCACCCACCGGGTGCCCCTTTTGCTTGTTCTGTTCGCTGGATCCTATGCGCGCCTGGCGACCATGCCCCAGACCAGCAGGATGATCACCGCGCCGACGATCGAGCCGATGAACCCTGCGCCTTCCCCGGCCTGATACCAGCCGATGGCCTGGCCGAGCCAGGTGGCCACCACTGCGCCGACGATGCCCAGCACCGCGGTCAGGATGAAGCCGCTGGGCCCGCGATCACCGGGGACCAGAAACCGGGCAATCAGCCCGGCGACCAAACCAATCAGGATACTCCAGATAATGCCCATTTGACGCTCCATCCGTTGGGACTCGATCAATTCCCGGCGGACGGGTTTGGTTGCGTCGGCGTGAAAAGATAAGCGGGCCCTGTGCTTAGGTGCGTCGCGCCAGCTGGCCCCAGGCCAGCAAGATGATCACCGCGCCAACGATCGAGGCGATAAAGCCGGCCCCGTCGCCCGGCGCATACCAGCCGATGGCCTGCCCCAGCCAGGTGGCCACCACCGCGCCGACAATGCCCAGCACCGTGGTCAGGATAAACCCGCTCGGCTTGTTGTTGCCGGGGGTAACCCACTTGGCGATGACGCCCGCCAGGAACCCGATGAAAATGGCCCAGATGATACTCATGTCGACGCTCCGATTTCAGTCACCCTGATAAGTCGGAAAGCCCCGATCCGGTTGCAAGGGGCCAGCACATGCGGGCCAGCCGCTCCACCCTTGATTCCTCCCCGCAAGGGGAGCGAGACGACTGAGCAATGGCTCCCACCGGCGCTGCCCACGGACCTGATCCGTGGGCCATCATCAGCCGCTCGGGTGGCGAAGGGCCCGCGGATCAAGTCCGCGGGCAGCAGCGGTGGGGTGGGCGCGGAATGGGGGTTCAACACACTCCGCATTCGCTAGGAACCGCCCAACAAAAAAGGCCCGCATCGCTGCGGGCCCTTGCATCAGATCGCTTACACGCTGTGCTCGGTGCGGTCGCGGTCGGTGACGGTGGCAAGGTCCAGCACCTTCTGGATGTTGGTGGCGTGGCGGAAGCTCGGCTCCTGGTTCTTGCCGGCGCGCACCGCATCAACAAAACGCATGTAGTTGGTCGGCACGGCCTCGACCGCCACATCGGTCCAGGTGCCGGTTTCGATATCGGCGCCCAGGCAGGTCAGAAGCTTGGAGCTGTCATGGCGATGCTGGACCTCGATGGATCCCTTCTCGCCATAGACGCGCAGGCGCAGCTCGTTGAAATGGCCGGTGGCCCAGCGCGTGGCATGGATGACGCCCAGCGCGCCATTTTCCAGCTGCGCGGTCATGGCGAAGCTGTCATTGGCGTCGAGGTCATATTCCCCGATCCGGTTGTTTTCGGCCTTGTCGAAGGTTTCGAGGCGGCAGAACACCTTGCTGAAATCGCTGCCAGCGCCGAAAGCGGCAAAGTCGAGGATATGCACGCCGATATCGCCAAGCACGCCATTTGAGCCGTGCTTCTTGCTGAGGCGCCACAGCCACTGGCTCTCGGTGCGCCAGTCGCCCCAGGCCTTGCTGACCAGCCAGCTCTGCAGGTAGCTCGCCTCGAAGTGCTTGACCTTGCCCACCTGCCCGGCCTGCACCAGCTCGCGCATCTTCTGCAGCTGGCTGACATTGCGGTAGGTGAGGTTGACCATGTTGACCAGGCCCTGCGCCTCGGCCAGTTCGGTCATCTCCATGGCCTTGGCATGGTCGGTGGCCAGCGGCTTTTCGCAGAAGACGTGCTTGCCGGCGCGAAGTGCGGCCATGGTAGTCGGATGATGCACGCTGTCGGGGGTCACGTTGGCCACCGCATCGAACTGGCCCCAGGCCAGGGCCGCGTCGAGCGAGCCAAAACCACGCTCAATGCCATGGGTGGCGCAAAACGCCTCGACGCGCGCCGGATCGACATCGACGCCACCCGCCAGGGTGACGCCCTCGATGGCAGCAAAGTGCTTGGCATGCTGGTTAGCCATGCCACCGGTACCCAGAATGAGCAGCCGCATATTCGTTTTTCCTATGTCGGGCCCGCGAGCCCCGATGTTTCAATATTGTCGATGCAAGGGGCGGATGCCGTGATCGCCGGGATCACGGCATCGGGTGAATTACTTCTTCACTTCGCCTGCATGGTCGGCGGAATTGAGCTTGCCGCCGCGCTCCTCTATCTTCTCGATGGCTTCGCCCACCGGGGTGTTCGGCGCCTTCATCAGATGGGCGTGGCGATCGCCGTTATGCGCCCAGTTGACGGCATTGCGCAGCACCTGGCCCACATTGGCGTCGTGATAGGTCGGATAGGTTTCGTGGCCGGGGCGGAAATAGAAGATGTTGCCGGCGCCGCGGCGATAGGTCAGCCCGCTGCGGAACACTTCGCCGCCCTGGAACCAGCTGACAAACACCGTTTCCAGCGGCTCGGGCACGCTGAAGGGCTCGCCATACATCTCTTCATATTCGAGCTCGAAATAGGGCGGCAGACCCTTGGCAATCGGGTGACCCGGATTGACCACCCACAGGCGCTCGCGCTCACCGGCTTCGCGCCAGTGCAGGTTAGCGGGCGAGCCCATCAGGCCCTTGAAGACCTTCGAATGGTGGCCCGAATGCAGCACGATCAGGCCCATGCCCTGCCACACATGCTCCATGACGCGCTTGACGACGGCATCGTCGACCTTGTCATGGGCGGCATGGCCCCACCACACCAGCACGTCGGTATTGGCCAGCGCTTCCTCGGTGCAGCCATGCTCGGGCTCCTGCAGCGTCGTGGTCTTCACCGAAATATTGCTGTCCTGCCGGAGCAAGGCAGCGATCTGGTTGTGCATGCCGTTGGGATAGTTGTCGGCCACGATCTTGTTTTTCTGCTCGTGGACGTTTTCGCCCCACACCAGGGTACGGATCGGCATTGGTAGTCTCCTGTTGGTCTCTCCGGCGGGGAGGCGCCGGGTCTTTGCTGTTTTCGGCGTCATTCCCGCGGATGCGGGAATCTCCCTCGGCTGAGCATGAAGGGGGATTCCCGCATCCGCGGGAATGACGCGTGTGGTTGATGGGGGCGGCGGCCATGCAGGCCGCCACCCGTGTTGGATGGTTAGAGGACGGGCTTGCCCGACCCGTCGAAGCGGTGGATCTTGTCGCTCATCGGCGAGATGTGGACCGTGTCGCCGCTCTTGTAGGTATTGGCGCCTTCGAGGCGCACCACCACCGGCTCCTCGGTGCCCATTTCCAGATAGACATAGCTGTCGGCGCCCAGGTTTTCGGTGTGGATCACCGTGCCGCTCCACACGCCATTGTCGGGCACGATGGTGATGTGCTCGCCACGGATGCCCACCGTATGGGCGTCATACTGCTTGGCGCGGTCGCCGCTGATGAAGTTCATCTTGGGCGAGCCGATAAACCCGGCCACGAACACCGAATTGGGCTTTTCGTAGAGCTCCATGGGCGTGCCCACCTGCTCGACCAGCCCGTCGCGCAGCACGCAGATGCGGTCGGCCAGCGTCATGGCCTCAACCTGGTCGTGGGTCACATAGATCATGGTCACATGGTCCATGCTCTCATGCAGCTTGGCGATTTCGATGCGGGTCGCCACGCGCAGCGCGGCATCGAGGTTGCTCAGCGGCTCGTCGAACAGGAAGACCTTGGGGTCGCGCGTGATGGCGCGGCCGATGGCGACGCGCTGGCGCTGCCCACCCGACAGCTGCTTGGGCAGCCGGTCGAGATACTGGCGGATCTGCAGCATGTCGGCGGCCTTTTCGACGCGCCGGCGGATCTCGTCCTTGTCGTGGCCCTTTTCGAGCGTCAGCCCGAAAGCCATGTTGTCGTAGACCGTCATATGCGGATAGAGCGCGTAGCTCTGGAACACCATGGCGATGCCGCGCTTAGACGGTGCCAGGGCGTTGACCACCTTGCCATCGAACAGCATCTCACCCGAGGTGATGTCTTCGAGGCCCGAGATCAGCCGCAACAGGGTGGACTTGCCGCAGCCCGATGGGCCGACGAACACCATGAACTCGCCCTTGCGGACTTCGAGGTCGACCCCCTTGATGACTTCGACCGCGCCGAAGGCCTTGCGAATGTTGCGAAGCTCAATGCTTGCCATTGTCTTTACTCCCTAGCCCTTCACGCCACCGGCAGTCAGGCCGGACACAATCTTACGTTGGAAAATCAGCACCAGGATCACCAGCGGCACCGTCACGATGACCGAGGCCGCCATGATGTTCCCCCACGGGATTTCATATTGCGTGCTGCCCGAAAGCAGCGCGATGGCCACCGGCACGGTGCGGGTGTCGTTGTTAGCGGTGAAGGTCAGCGCGAACAGGAACTCGTTCCAGGCGCCGATGAAGGCCAGAAGGCCCGTGGTCACCAGCGCCGGCCACATCAGCGGCATGAACACGCGGGTGATGATGATCCAGGGCGTTGCGCCATCGACGATGGCCGCCTCCTCGATCTCCACCGGCAGGTCGCGCATGAAGGTGGTCAGCACCCAGACGGTGAAGGGCAGCGTGAAGATCGTGTAGGAGAAGATCAGCGCCCAGGGCGTGTTGTAGATGCCCAGGAACCGGATCACTTCGAACAGGCCCGCCAACACGGCCATCTGCGGGAACATCGAGACCCCGAGAATGGTCATCAGCAACAGCCCACGCCCGCGGAAGCGCACGCGGCTGAGCGCGAACGAGGCGGTGACCGCCAGGAACAGCGCCAGGATCACTGTCACCGAGGCGACGAAGATCGAGTTGAGCAGGTTACGCGGGAAGCTGCCGGTCGAGAGCACCTTGATATAGTTGTCGAGGCTGAACGAGGTGGGCCAGTAGTTGATGCGGAACAAGTCCGTGCCCGATTTGAAGCTGGTCAGGATCGCGTAATAGAACGGGAACACGCTCACCACGACGATGAACACCACCAGGGCATAGAACAGCACCCACTTGGTGAACTTCCAGAGATCGAATGTCGCGGTCATTACCGGTCTCCCCCGTCAAACCGCACCTGGCCGAGCCAGATGTAGAGGATGGTCAGCACGGCGATGATCATGAACAGCATGGTCGACATGGCCGAGCCGTAGGCGAACTTGTCGAAATCGAAGAGGTTTTCGCGCGCCATGACGCTCATGGTCTTGGTGGCCGAGCTATTGGGCGTCAGCACGTAGATCAGGTCGAAAATGCGCAGCGCGTCGAGCAGGCGGAAGATGATCGCAACCATCAGCGCCGGGCGCACCAGGGGCAGCGTGATCTTGAAGAACTGCTTGACCGGATGCACGCCGTCGATGTCGGCGGCTTCATAGATGTCCTTGGGCACCATCTGCAGGCCGGCCAGGATCAGCAGCGCCATGAAGGGCGTGGTCTTCCAGATGTCCACCACCAGCACCGCCTGCATGGCGGTTTCCGGCGTGGCGGTCCAGGCGACTTTCTGGCTGAGCAGGCCCAGGCGCATGCCCAGGTCGTTGAGAATGCCGAACTGGTCGTTCAGCATCCAGCTCCACATGCGGGCCGACACGATGGTCGGGATGGCCCACGGAATGAGAATGGCGGCGCGCACGATGCCGCGTCCGGGGAAATTGGCATTGAGCACCAGGGCGACCACCATGCCGAGCACGGCCTCGAAGGTCACCGAGACGAAGGCGAAGCGCACGGTGTTCCACACCGCGTTCCACCAGGCCGGATCAACCAGCAGCCCGCGCCAGCGGATGGCGCCGCTTTCCAGCGTCGTCCAGCGCAGATAATTGCCGAAACCAATCCACTGGGCGCCTTCCAGGTTGCTCAGCGAAGCATCGGTGAAGGAGAAGTAGATAGAGCGCAAAAGTGGCCAACCGGCCACCACGGCCAATGCGATCAGCATCGGCACCAGGAACCACCGCGCCGCGCGCACGCGCTGCTGCATGAGTTCCGATTTGATCTTGGGCCCGGTCACCGCGGCCGGGGGAGCCAGAATATCGGTCGCCATCAGGTCCTCCTCCTGTTTGGGTTAGTCTGGTGCAAGGCGGGCGGCCAGGAATGTCCCGGCCGTCCGCCTTGTCTGAGAGCGCTGGGAGGACTTACCAGCCGCTGCCCTTGAGTTCGGTCAGGTCAGCTTCGAGGCCTTCGAGGTTCTCGGCAGCCGAACCATTACCCGACAGGGTGCTGTGGACGGCGCTCCAGAACAGCGAGGACACTTCGTTGTACTTGACCTTGGTCGGTGCCGACGGGCGCGGCACTGCGTTCTGGAAGATCGGCTTCCAGGCCGGGATGATCGGCTGTGCCTTGGCAATGTCGGCGTCGTCATAGAGCGCTTCGATCGTGGGCAGGTTGGACTGGTTGATCGCGCGTTCCTTCTGCACTTCGGCCGAGCTCAGGAATAGAGCGAGCTGGATGGCGGCTTCCGGATCGGGCGAGTACTTGGAAACGGCGACGTTCCAGCCACCCAGCGTTGCGGCCGAGCGGGCATCAGGGCCGTCACCAGCGGGGAGCGGTGCCACGTCGAACTTGCCGGCAATCGGGGAGTCCGAGCCGTTGCCGAGCGAGTAGGCATAAGGCCAGTTGCGGTGGAACACGGCATTGCCAAGCTGCCAGACGCCACGGCTTTCTTCTTCCATATAGGCCAGGTTGCCTTCTGGAGAGATGGTGCCGATCCAGCTGGCAGCCATGTCGATGGCCTTGGCTGCCTGCTCGTTGTTGATCGAGATGGTGCCATCGGCTTCCACGATCTGGCCGCCGCCGAACGACTTCACCCATTCCAGGGCGTCGCAAGTCAGGCCTTCATAGGCGTTGCCCTGGAACACGAAGCCCCACATTTCAGGGTTACCGGCAGCGCGCTCGGCATCCATGATTTCCTTGGCGGTGGCCGTCATTTCGGCCCAGGTGGTCGGCACGGGCTTGCTGTACTTTTCCAGCAGGTCCTTGCGGTAATAGAGCGCCGGAGCGTCGGTGAAGGCCGGCAGCGCGACAAGCTTGCCGTTCACCGTCTGGGATTCGATGATCGAGGGGAAGTGGCTGCCCACGACATCCTTGGCGGCCTCGGTGAGGTCGAGGAACTGATCAGCGAGCTGCGGGGCCCAGATCACGTCGGTCTGGTACACGTCGATGTCGGTATTGCCGGCTGCCAGCCACAGCTTGTACTGGCCGAACTGGTCAGTGGTCGAGGAAGGCATTGGCACCACGGTCACCTTGTGACCGGTATCGGCTTCGAATTTGTCGAGCTGGCTGCGCAGGAACGCCAGACCGTTGCCCGTGTCACCCGACACGACCGACAGTTCTGCCGCCTGGGCAGCACCGGCTACCAGCGTGACGCTCATCATGAGACCGACGAGCAGCTTGTTGATTTTCATTAGATTTCCTCCCGAATGAACCAACTGTCAGGAAGGCGCACGTGTCGGGCCTGCGCTCCCTGCGCATGCCCCGATCAGTAGCTCCTCCCCAAAAGCACTTCGTTTCAGCGGCTGTTCCGCCGACATTCCAAAGCGCTTTGAATGAAAAGGAACCAGAGCAGGCAATTTCTGTCAAGCGACTCCTGTTGGCAATTTTAACGATTTCTCCGCAAACCAAAGGAAAATACTGTAATTACAGATAGTTAAACTCAAAGGCCTGCTGAAAAAGTAAATGCCGCTGTCATAAATATTGACGTACGCACCTCAGAAAACCGACTGCAAATACGGGGCTTGCATCAAAATTTGAAATCGCTTTGAATGAACTTTGGAGGAGGATGCAGGAACCGCTGTTCAAGGCGGCCTGTGTGCCCTAAGGCAAGCATGACCGCGGATCCGCACGCATGAGCGCGTTACGAACCAGCCGAGGTCATGTGGTGTGCGGGGCCAGTATACAGCCATGAGACTGAAGGATCTGGCCGAGCATCTCGGCCTGTCGCAAACCACTGTCAGTCGCGCCCTCAATGGCTATCCAGAGGTCAATGAGGCCACGCGCCTGCGGGTTGCCGAAACCGCCAAGCGGCTTGGCTATCGCCCCAATGCCAGTGCCTTGCGCCTGGCCACCGGCCGCTCGGGCGCGGTGGGCCTGGTGCTGCGCGGCGCCGACGAGCTGGGCCCGCATATGAGCGAGTTCCTGGCCGGAATGGGCGGGCGCATTGGCACCGAGGAAGTCGATATCCTCGTCACCACCGTCGACAATTACCAGGACGAAATCGCCGCTTACAAGCGCATCGCCGCCAGCCAGAAGGTTGACGCCATCGTGCTCCATTCGCCCACCCTGCGCGACGAGCGCGCAGAAATGCTGATGGATCTGGGCATTCCCTTCGTGCTGCACGGCCGCACCAATATCGGCAAGCCCGTCGCCTGGCTCGATATCGACAATACCGGCGCCGTGGAGCGCGCCACCAGCCACCTGCTCGATCTCGGCCACGAGCGCATTGCCCTGCTCAACGGGCTCAAGGGCCGTACTTTTTCCGAGCATCGTGAAATCGGCTATCTCGCAGCCCTGTCGGCACGCGGCGTGCCCTTCGATCCTGCACTGATGGGCAATTCGGCCTTCACTGACGAAGTGGGCTTCCGCCTCGCGCAGTCCATGCTCGAACTGCGCCCCCGCCCCACCGCCTTCCTCGCTGGCTCGATGATGACCGCGCTGGGCGTGTTCCGCGCCATCCGCCAGGCCGGGCTGGTTCTGGGCAAGGACGTCTCGATGATCGCCCATGACGACGTCTTCCCCTATCTCAACGCCGACAACATGTACCCCACCATGTCCACCACCCGCTCCTCGATCCGCCAGGCCGGCATGCGCATCGCCGAACTGATCCTGCAGATCCGCAGCGGCAAGCCGGTGGAACAGGTGCACGAACTTTGGCCCGTCGAACTCGTCCTCCGCCAAAGCTCGGGGGCCGCGCCGTAGGCGTCGCTACTGCTCACCTCGCTACCCCACCCATCGCCGCTGCCCGCGGACTTGATCCGTGGGCGTTGCTGGTGAGGATCATGACGCGCCGCTCCCCCGGCTCCCGCCCCAATTTTGACCATCTGGACGAAACTGTCACAAACGGGCACTGTCACAAGCGCAACTGGGAGGGTGCGTCTTGGAGGGGACTGCGGGTAATCGGTTGAACTGAGGGCGTTTTCGGCCCGCGACGGGCTGCAAAGGGCCGCTCCCTTCACCGTCATCGCGCTGTCATGCCATCACTCTACTTGCTCCTCGGTTCGCCGCGGGACCCCGCACGGGCCTCGTCGAACGACTTTTCAGGGAGACTGAACATGTCCATCAAGAATACCCTCGGCGCATCCGTGTCGATGCTTGCCGTGCTCGCCGTTTCCGCACCCGCTTTCGCCCAGACCGACATGACCGCGCTCTATGACGCTGCCAAGGCCGAGGGCCAGCTCACCGTCATCGCCCTGCCCCACTCCTGGTGCAACTATGGCGGCGTGATCGAGGGCTTCAAGACCAAGTATCCCGGCATCACCATCAACGAACTCAACCCCGATGCCGGTTCGGCCGACGAGCTCGAAGCCGTCCGCGCCAATATCGGCAATACCGGCCCGCAGGCCCCCGACGTGCTCGATATCGGCCTGGCCTTTGGCCCGCAGGCCAAGGATGAAGGCCTGCTGCAGGCCTACAAGGTTTCGACCTGGGAAGACATTCCGGCCGACGCCAAGGATGCCGACGGCTTCTGGTATGGCGACTATTACGGCGTGCTGGCTTTCGGCATCAACAAGGACATCATCACCGGCGACAATCCCACGTCCTGGGCTGACCTGATGAAGGACGAATACGCCAATTCCGTCGCCCTGGCCGGTGATCCGCGCACCGCCAACAACGCCATCCTGTCGGTCTACGCCGCGGGCCTGTCGACCGGTGCCGATGCCGCCAATGGCGCGCAGGCGGGCCTAGAATACTTCAAGGCCCTCAACGACAAGGGCAATTTCGTGCCGGTCGACGCAGAAGCTGCTGCCATCGCGCAGGGCACCACGCCGATCGCCATCAACTGGGACTACAACCTGCTGGCCGCCCGCGACAACCTCAACGGCAACCCGCCGATCGACGTCATCGTGCCGTCTGACGGCGTTGTGGCCGGCGTCTATGTCCAGGCCATCTCGGCGCATGCCCCGCACCCGAACGCTGCCAAGCTCTGGATGGAATATCTCTATTCCGACGAAGGCCAGCTGGGCTGGCTGTCGGGCTATTGCCACCCGATCCGCTTTAACGCCATGGCCGATGCCGGCGTGCTGCCTGAAGACCTGATGGCCAAGCTGCCCGACGCGGACAACTACGCCAAGGCCGTGTTCCCCTCGATCGCCGAGCAGAACGCCAACAAGGCCACCATCACCAGCGGCTGGGACACCACCGTCGGCGCCGCCGTGAAGTAAGCTGAGTACATGACTATGCCAGCCACGACCTCTTCAACAGACCTCATCCTGAGCCTGTCGAAGGACGAGGTCGTGGCTGGATCGTGCCCCGCCCTCGTGGTTCGACGGGCTCACCATGAGGGCTGCTGAGGCACCGAAATGACCGACACCGCATCCCCGACACGACGCCGCCGCCTGCCGTGGGACACCCTGGCGGTCGCGCCATTCGTCATCTTCGCGGTGATGTTCCTGTTCATGCCCACCCTGTCGCTGGTGGTGGCCGCCTTCACCGACCGGGCCGGCAATTTCACCTTTGACAACATCATCGGCCTGGGCGCCGATCAGATCGTTGCCGCCTACTGGATTTCCATTCGCATTTCGGGCGCGTCGGCCATTCTGGGCGCGGTGATTGGCCTCGCCATCACGCTGGCCATCATCCGCGGCCGCCTGCCCGCCGGCCTGCGCGCCGCGGTCATGACCTTTTCCGGGGTCGCCTCCAACTTTGCCGGCGTGCCGTTGGCCTTTGCCTTCATCGCCACGTTGGGCCGGCTGGGCCTCGTCACCATCGTCCTGCGCACCGTCTTCGGCTTCGACCTCTATCGCTCGGGCTTTAACCTCCTGAGCTTCTGGGGCCTGACCCTGACCTATCTCTACTTCCAGATTCCGCTGATGATCCTGATCATCGCGCCAGCCGTAGATGGCCTCAAGAAAGAGTGGAACGAGGCCGCGCAAATGCTGGGCGCCAGCCCCTGGCAGTTCTGGCGCTATATCGGCCTGCCCATTCTGTGGCCGAGCTTCCTGGGCACGCTCAGCCTGCTGTTTGCCAATGCTTTCGGCGCCATCGCCACTGCCTGGGCGCTCACCGGCTCCAACCTCAACATCGTGACCGTGCTGCTCTACAACCAGATCCGCGGCGATGCCTTGCAAAATCCCGGCCTCGGCGCCGCGCTGGCGCTGGGCATGATCGTCATCACCTCGGTGGCCAACATCATCTACCTCGTCATTGCCAATCGCGCCGAGAGGTGGATGAAATGAAGTCCAACCGCTTCTGGGCCTGGGTCGTTTTCGCGTTGGGCGCGGCCTATTTCATCATTCCCCTGCTCGCCACGTTCGAATTCTCGCTGCGCATGCGGCGCGGCGAATACAGCTTCGATGCCTATGCCTCGGTGTTTTCCGACCCGCGCTTCCACGCCAGTTTCGGCTACTCGGTAGTGATCGGGCTGTTCACCATCGTGGTGGGCGTTCTGGTCGTGGTCCCGGCGGTATATTTCGTGCGCCTGCGCATGCCCTGGCTGCGGCCCTTCATGGAATTCGTGACGCTGCTGCCGCTGGTCATCCCGGCGCTGATCCTGGTCTACGGCTATATCCGGCTCTACAATTCCAGCTCGATCATTCCCTTCACCGGCAGCGCGCTGGGCACCGATATCCTGCTGACCGGGGCCTATGTGACGCTGGCCCTGCCCTACCTCTACCGCGCCATCGACACCGGCATGCGCACCATCGATATCGGCACATTGACCGAGGCCGCCCAGATCATGGGCGCCAACCAGGCCCAGATCATCTGGCGGATCATCCTGCCCAATATCCTGGTGGCGATCCTGTCGGGCGCCTTCCTGACCTTTGCCATCGTGATCGGCGAGTTCACCATTGCCAGCCTGCTCAACCGGCCGGCCTTTGGCCCCTATCTGGTCAATATCGGCACCAACCGCGCCTATGAGCCGGCGGCGCTGGCGATCATTTCCTTCATCATCACCTGGGGTGCCATGGGCATGATCAGCGTTCTCGGACGCTTCGCCCCCCGCACCTCCGCCAGAACAGACTGAGAGAGAACCGACTGACCATGGCCGATTTTCTTCGCGTTCAGAACCTCACCAAGACCTTCGGCAGCAATACCGTGGTCAAGGGCGTCAGCTTTGCCTTCGCCAAGGGGGAGTTCATCTCGCTGCTCGGGCCCTCCGGCTGCGGCAAGACCACCATCCTGCGCATGATCGCCGGCTTTGAGAATCCCACCTCGGGCGCCATCACCGTCGATGGGGAGGACATCACCCACCTCAAGCCCAATCAGCGCCAGCTCGGCATGGTGTTCCAGGCCTATGCCCTGTTTCCCAATCTCAATGTCGGCGACAATATCGGCTTCGGGCTCAAGATCGCTGGCATGCCGGCCGAACAGCGCCGCGCCCGCGTCGAGGAAATGCTCAAGCTGATCGGCCTCGCCGGCTTTGAAAAGCGCTTCCCCTACGAACTCTCGGGCGGCCAGCAGCAGCGCGTCGCCCTCGCCCGCGCCATTGCGCCCCGCCCGCGCATGCTGCTGCTCGATGAGCCGCTGTCGGCCCTCGATGCCAAGATCCGCGTCTCCCTGCGCGAGGAAATCCGCGCCATTCAGCTCGATCTGGGCATCACCACGGTCTTCGTAACCCACGACCAGGAAGAGGCCCTGTCGATCTCGGACCGCATCGTGGTGATGAATGCCGGGGCGATCGAACAGCTCGGCGCGCCGCACGATATCTACAACCAGCCGGCAACCCGGTTCGTTGCCACCTTCGTCGGTCAGCTCAACAGCATCGAAGCCACAGTGCTCGATCCCGCCAGCAAGACCGTCACCATCGATGGCCAGACTGTGGTCGTTTCCCACCTGCCCGCCGATGCCGTAGCCGGTGCGGCGACCACGCTCACCCTGCGCCCCGAAGTGGTCAGCGTCGGCACCCGCAGCGACAATGACATCACCCTTACAGGCACAATTGCCGACGTCACCTTCCTCGGCTCGGTCATCCGCCTGCGCGTGGCGCTGGGCAAGAATATCCTCAGCCTCGACACCTTCAACGACCAGCGCACCGCCCCACCCAGCCGCGGCGAACCCGTCACCATCAGCCTCGCCAGCAAGGACCTGCTGGTGCTCTAGGCGCCCCCTGAGACCTCATGATGCGGTGCGCCTTTTGGCGCCTCGAACCACGAAGTCGGGCCTTCCCCCCAACACCAGCCTTGCGGCGCGGGTCGCCGGGGCGGTACGACTGGCCAACACCCGACGGAGTCGACAATGATGGAATCCCCCTTCGTCACCACAGCTTGGCTGGCCGAACACCTCAATGACCCCAATGTGGTCGTCGTCGATGGCAGCTGGCACATGCCCAATTCCGCCCGCAACGCCCAGGCCGAATACCTTGCCGGGCACATTCCGGGCGCGGTCTTCTTCGATATCGACGGCATCGCCGATACCGAAACCAGCCTGCCCCACATGCTGCCCACCCCGGCCGATTTCGCGCATATGGTCGGCGCATTGGGCATTTCCGACAGCATGACCATCGTCGTTTATGACGAGCACGGCCTGTTTTCCGCCCCGCGCGTCTGGTGGACCTTCCGCACCATGGGCGCGCGTGATGTGCGCATTCTCGAAGGTGGCGGCCCGCAATGGCGCAGCGATCACCGCCCCACCGAAGCGGGTCTGGTCTCGCGCAAGCCGCAGGTCTTCACGCCTGATTTTGACGCGGCCCGCGTCGCCAGCTTTGAAACCGTGGCCGCGCGCAGTGCCGATGGCGCGGCGCAGATCGCCGATGCCCGCCCGGCCAACCGCTTCCACGCCGAAGTGCCCGAGCCGCGTCCCGGCGTGCGCGGCGGCCACATTCCCAACAGCCACAGCGTTCCAGTGGGCCTGCTCACCGAAAACGGCCGCATGCGTGCGCCCGCCGAACTCGCCCAGCTGTTCGCCGACCGCGGCATCGATCTGGCCCAACCCCTGATCACCTCCTGCGGGTCCGGCGTCACCGCCGCCACCCTGGCGCTCGCCGCCGGCCTCGCCGGCGCAACCAACGTCGCCCTTTATGACGGCGCCTGGAGCGAATGGGGTTCCCGCCCCGACGCCGAAATCGAGACCTGAGGCGCCGCTGGAAGGCTTGGCTGCCTTTCCCTTCCACCGGCGCTGACCACAGGCCCGCGGATCAAGTCCGCGGGCAGCATCTGTGCGTGGACGCGCCCCGCCTCCTACCCGCTTTGAACCGCGAGGCGTGCCCCAATCGCACAAACGCCCTTGCGGCTCTGCCCCGCATGGCCGAATAATCCGCCCCATAGTGACGGGACGGACTTATGGCGCAGCGACTGGATAATTCGATTAACCGTCTCGATGACGCGGCACGCGCCGGATGGCTCTATTATGTCGCTGGAAACACTCAGGAAGAGATCGCCACAAAACTCGGCATTTCGCGACAGTCGGCCCAGCGGCTGGTGTCCCTGTCGGTCAGCGAGGGCCTGATCAAGGTGCGGCTCGATCACCCGATCGGCCGCTGCATGGACCTGGCGGCGCGCCTCAAATCCCGCTTCGCGCTGGATCTCGCCGAAGTCGTGCCCTCCGATCCGGCCAGCCAATCCACAACGATCGGGGTGGCCGAAGCCGCCGCCGCCGAGATCGAACGCTGGCTCAAGCGGCCCGACCCCATCGTCATGGCGATCGGCACCGGGCGCACGCTCAAGGCCGCCATCGAGCAGCTGACGCCGATGGAATGCCCGCACCACAAGGTCGTTTCGCTCACCGGCAATATCGCGCCCGATGGCTCGGCCGCCTTCTACAACGTCATTTTCAATGTCGCGGACATCGTCAAGGCGCGCAGCTTTCCCATGCCACTGCCGGTCATTGCCTCATCCGCCCGCGAGCGCGAATTGCTGCATGCCCAGCCGATGATCCGCGAAACCCTGGCCCTGGCGGCTAAGGCCGACGTGACCTTTGTCGGCATTGGCGATATCGGCCCCGAGGCCCCGCTCTATCTCGACGGCTTCATCACCGATGCCGAACTCAAGGCCCTGCAGAAGGCCGGCGCCGTCGGCGAAATCTGCGGCTGGAGCTTTGACGCCAATGGCAAACTCATCGAAGGGCTGACCAATGATCGCGTCGCCTCGGCCCCGATGCCGTCGCGCGAACGCTCCCTTGTCGTGGCAATTGCCATGGGCGAGCGCAAATTGCCCGGCATTCGCGCCACGCTGAACCGGCGCCTGATCAACGGCCTCATCACCGACGAGCGCACCGCCGAAGGCCTGCTGAAGCTCTCCTAACGCCCTGAAACGCCTTCAATATCGGCAATACCCCTGCATGCGGCGCGCATGCAGGCCATTCGGGCTGTGCATGACACCCTTGACTTCGGCGCATAACAGGTGAACATTTGCCCACGACTGGAACAAATGCCCGTTTCGGTATCTGGGAGGAATGCAATGAAACTGACACCCATTCTCGTGGGCGCCTTTAGCCTTGCGCTGGCGGTCTCCGCCTCGGCGCAGACGCTCACCATCGCTACCGTCAATAATGACGACATGATCCGCATGCAGGGCCTGTCGCCGGCTTTCACCGAAGCCACCGGCATCGCGCTCAACTGGGTCGTGCTCGAGGAAAACACCCTGCGCCAGAACGTCACCACCGACATTGCCACCAATGGCGGGCAATATGACGTGATGACCATCGGCACCTATGAAGCGCCGACCTGGGCCAAGCAGAACTGGCTCGTGCCGCTCGATGGCCTCAGCGCCGACCCTGCCTATGACGTCGATGACCTGCTCCCACCCATCCGCGGCGGCCTCTCGCTCGATGGCAAGCTCTATGCAGCCCCGTTCTACGGCGAAAGCTCCATGGTCTATTACCGCAAGGACCTGATGGAGAAGGCCGGCCTCACCATGCCCGATGCCCCCACCTGGGAGTTTATCGGCCAGGCCGCCCGCGCCATGACCGACCGCGCCGCCGATGTCAGCGGCATCTGCCTGCGCGGCAAGGCAGGCTGGGGCGAGAACATGGCCTTCATTACCGCCATGTCGAACTCCTTCGGCGCCCGCTGGTTCGATGAAAACTGGCAGCCCCAGTTCAATACGCCCGAATGGAAGAACACCCTCGATACCTATCTCTCGCTGATGGCCGATGCCGGCCCTCCGGGCGCTTCGTCCAACGGCTATAACGAGAACATGACGCTGTTCCAGCAGGGCAAATGCGGCATGTGGATCGACGCCACCGTGGCTGCCAGCGCCCTGATCGGTCCCAATTCGACCGTCGCCGACCAGGTCGGCTTCGCCCTGGCGCCCGACAATGGCCTGGGCAAGCGCGGCAACTGGCTCTGGGCCTGGGCGCTGGCGATCCCTGCCAGCTCGCAGAACAAGGAAGCGGCCGAGAAATTCCTCAATTGGGCAACCAACAAGGACTACCTCGCCACCGTCGCCGCCAAGGATGGCTGGGCCAGCGTGCCTCCGGGCACCCGAGCCTCGCTCTATGCGAACCCCGAATACCAGGCCGCCGCGCCCTTCGCCAAGATGACTCTGGACTCGATCAATTCGGCCGATCCCACCAAGCCCACCGTCAAGCCGGTGCCCTATACGGGGGTGCAGTTCGTGGCCATTCCCGAATTTGCCGGCATTGCCACCAATGTAGGCCAGCTCTTCTCTGCCGCCCTTGCGGGCCAGATGTCGGCTGACGACGCCCTGGCGCAGGCCCAGGAGTCGACCCTGCGCGACATGACCCGCGCCGGCTACATCAAGTAGTCTTCTCCCGAAGACGTGCCGCCCGGATGACGGTCCCCTCTATCATCCGGGCGGCAAACCCAAGCCTACATGCGAACCACGCCAGCGCTGCCCGCTCCGTCCAGCGGGCACGCGATCTGCCTCCCGCCCCCTTGTGGGGAGGGATCGAGGGTGGGGGCTTGCCCACCGCAACTTCCGGGGTAACCGATGGCCACCGCACAGACCCGTACGCTCTCCCGTGTCATGATGGCTCCGGCCGTCATCGTCCTGCTGATCTGGATGATCGTGCCGCTGGTGATGACCCTGTGGTTCTCCTTCCAGAACTACAACCTCATCAACCCCATGATGACCGGCTTTGCCGGCTGGGCGAACTATCTCTATGTCATCGGCGATCCCAGCTTCACCCAGTCGCTGATCAACACCCTCATCCTGGTCGGCGGCGTGCTGCTCATCACCGTCACCGGGGGCATCCTGCTGGCGCTGCTGCTCGATCAGCCGGTCTGGGGCCAAGGCTTGCTGCGCATCGTGGTCATCTCGCCCTTCTTCGTCATGCCGCCGGTCGCGGCGCTGATCTGGAAGAACGGCTTCATGCATCCCGGCTACGGCATGCTGGGGCATTTGTGGAAATTCTTCGGCCTGCAGCCGGTCGACTGGTTCAACCAGTATCCGCTGTTCTCGGTCATCGTCATCGTCGCCTGGCAGTGGCTGCCCTTCGCCACGCTGATCCTGCTGACGGCCCTGCAGTCGCTCTCCGAGGAGCAGCGCGAGGCCGCCGAGATGGACGGCGCCAATGCCCTCAACCGCTTCTACTATATCATCCTGCCCCATATGGCCCGCTCGATCACCATCGTGATCCTGATCCAGACCATTTTCCTGCTCGGCATTTTCGCCGAGATCCGCGTCACCACCGGGGGCGGCCCGGGCTATGCCTCGACCAACATCACCTTCCTGGTCTTCCGCACCGGTATCCTTTCCAACGACATCGGGGCCGGTTCCGCCGGCGGCGTCATCGCCGTCATCATCGCCAACATCGTCGCCTTCTTCCTGATGAGGGCTGTGGGGAAAAACCTCGATGCGTGAGTCCATTATCACCGGCGTCAGGAGCTAACCCCATGGCCCGCAACGTCCCCACCCGCACCCGTCTCGGCTTTTCCCTGCTTGCCTGGGCCATTGCGCTATTGCTGTTCTCGCCGATCCTGTGGGTGGTGCTCACCGCCTTCAAGACCGAGGCCGAGGCCATCGCCGCCAACCCGACCTTCTTCCCGCAGAACTTCACGCTGGAAAATTTCGGCGCCGTGCAGGAGCGCTCCGACTATATCAAGCACGCCACCAATTCGATCCTGGTCTCGGTCGGCTCGACCCTGATCGGCCTCGTCATCGGCATCCCGGCGGCCTGGGCCATGGCCTTTGCCCCCACCAAGCGCACCAAGGATGTGCTGATGTGGATGCTCTCGACCAAGATGATGCCGGCCGTCGGCGTGCTGATCCCGATCTACCTGATCTTCCGCGACCTGCGCCTGCTCGATACCGTGCACGGCCTGACCATGATCATGACGCTGATCAACCTGCCGATCATCATCTGGATGCTCTACACCTACTTCAAGGAAATCCCGGTCGATATCCTGGAGGCCGCCCGCATGGACGGGGCCGAATTGTGGAACGAGATCGTCCACGTCCTGGTCCCCATGGCCGTGCCCGGCATCGCCTCGACCCTGCTGCTCAACGTGATCCTGGCCTGGAACGAGAGCTTCTGGACCATCACGCTGACCTCGGGCCGCGCCGGCACGCTGACGGCCTTCATCTCATCCTTCTCGAGCCCGCAAGGCCTGTTCCTCGCCAAGCTCTCCGCCGCCTCCCTGCTCGCCATCGCGCCCATCCTGCTGATGGGCTGGTTCAGCCAGAAACAACTCGTCCGCGGCCTCACCTTCGGCGCTGTGAAATAAGGACCAAAAAATGGGCTCCATCTCCCTGCAACACGTCAAGAAGTCCTTCGGCGAGGTCCAGATCATTCCCGATATCTCGCTCGATATCGAGGACGGCGAATTCGTGGTCTTTGTCGGCCCCTCGGGCTGCGGCAAGTCCACCCTGCTGCGCCTGATCGCCGGGCTCGAAGACACCACTGCCGGCACCATCCTGCTCGATGGCGAGGACATGACCAAGGCCCCGCCCGCCCGCCGCGGTCTCGCCATGGTGTTCCAGTCCTACGCCCTCTATCCGCATATGAGCGTGCGCGACAACATCGCCTTCCCGCTCAAGATGGCCAAGGCCCCGCGCGAGGAGATCGACCGCAAGGTCGAGTATGCCGCCCGCACGCTCAACCTCAGCTCCTATCTCGACCGGCGCCCGCGGGCCCTGTCGGGCGGCCAGCGCCAGCGCGTCGCCATCGGCCGCGCCATCGTGCGCGAGCCCAAGGCCTTCCTGTTCGATGAGCCGCTCAGCAATCTCGACGCCGCCCTGCGCGTCAATATGCGGCTCGAGATCACCGAACTGCACCAGCAGCTCAAGACCACGATGATCTACGTCACCCATGACCAGGTCGAGGCCATGACCATGGCCGACCGCATCGTCGTGCTCAATGCCGGCAATGTCGAACAGTTCGGCTCCCCGCTCGATCTCTACAAGAAACCCGCCAACCGCTTCGTGGCCGGCTTCATCGGCTCACCCAAGATGAACTTCGTCGATGGGCCGGAAGCGGCCAAGCACAATGCCCATTCCATCGGCGTGCGCCCCGAGCACTTCAAGCTGAGCCGCGAAAGCGCTCCCGGCACCTGGAAGGGCAAGGTGAGCGTCGCCGAACTGCTCGGCAGCGACACCTTCCTCCACGTTCAGGTCGATGGCCTCGGCCTCATGACCATCCGCACCGATGGCGACCAGACCTTCAACCACGGCGACGACGTCTACCTCACCCCCGACCCGGCCCGCATCTACCGCTTCAACGCGGACGGAAAGGCGATCGAATAGCCGCCACGTCATTCCCGCGAAGGCAGGAATCCACTCTTGGGAACGCGGCGGACCAAAAACAGGCTCACCATGAGGTCTCATGGAGGCGCGTGAAGGACTTACACCATGACCACCAAACTATCCGCCGCCGCCCTGCCCGCTATCACCACCGCGTCCGTGCCTGGATATGATCGGGCGAGCCTGACGCCGGGCATCGTGCATTTCGGCGTCGGCAACTTTCACCGCGCCCATCAGGCGGTCTATCTCGATGATCTGTTTGCCACCGGCACCGATCACGATTGGGCCATTGTTGGAGCTGGCGTGCGCGAGGCCGACGATGCCATGCGCCACCAGCTGCTGGCGCAGGATTGGCTGACCACCGTCGTCGAGCAGGAAGCCGACAGCAGCCGCGCCCGCATCACCGGCGCCATGATCGATTACCTGCGCCCCGGCGCCAGCGCCGCCATCATCGCCCAGCTGGCCGATCCGGCCATTCGCATCGTTTCGCTGACCATCACCGAAGGCGGCTATTACATCGATCCGGCGAGCCAGAAATTCGATCCCGCCCACCCCGACATCGCCTTTGACGCCGCCCATATCGACGCCCCCAAGACCGCCTTCGGGCTGATCCTCGCCGGTCTCATTGATCGCCGCGCGGCGGGTATCCCGCCCTTCACCGTCATGAGCTGCGACAACATTCCGGGCAATGGCCACGTCACGCAGAATGCCGTGGTGGGCCTGGCCGAATTGATCGACCCCGCCATCGCCCAGTGGGTCAAAACCGATGTCGCCTTTCCCAATGGCATGGTCGACCGCATCACCCCCGCCACCTCGGACCGCGAGAAGACGCTGCTCGCCACCGAGTTCGGCATCGAGGACAATTGGCCGGTCTTCTGCGAGAGTTTTCGTCAATGGGTGCTCGAAGATCATTTCCCCGCCGGGCGTCCGGCGCTGGAAAAGGTCGGCGTGCAGTTCGTTGCCGATGTCGCGCCCTACGAGCACATGAAGATCCGCATCCTCAATGGCGGCCACGCCACCATCGCCTATCCGGCCGGGCTGATGGATATTCACTTCGTGCACGAGGCCATGGCGCACCCGCTGGTCTCGGCTTTCCTGGCCAAGGTCGAGCGCGACGAGATCATTCCCGTCGTGCCGCCGGTTCCCGATACCAATCTCGATGACTATTTCTCGCTGTGCGAACGGCGCTTCGCCAATCCCAAGATCGGCGACACCATCCGCCGCCTGGCGCTCGACGGCTCCAACCGCCAGCCCAAATTCATCATCCCCTCGGCGCTCGACCGCGTCCGGTCCGGCCACTCGGTCATCGGGCTCGCCCTCGTCTCCGCCCTCTGGTGCCGCTACTGCCATGGCACCACCGACAGCGGCGCGGTGATCGAACCCAACGACCCCAGCTGGTCCCGCCTCACCGCCCAGTCCCGCCTCGCCCGCGACAACCCGGCCGCCTGGCTCGCCATGGCCGACATCTACGGCGATCTCGCCCACAACCACACCTTCGCCACCGCCTTCACCCACGCCCTCAACAGCCTCTGGGCCCACGGCACCAAGGCGACCCTGGAGCGCTATCTCGGCGACGGCCTCTAATGCCTCCCCCACGCCGGGCAAACACGCCTCTCCCCCACCGACGATCGCTGACCCCGGACTTGATCCGGGGGCCTCTCCCCACACGCACAGGCCCGCGGACACAACGCCCCATACTCCCCACCCTCACTCCCTCCCCACAAGGGGGAGGGAAGCCCGTCCAGCGCTGGCTTCAACACCCTGCCGCGATCCCCCAGTCGTCTCCCTCCCCCTCCGTGGGGCTTGAGAGCGGCCCGCCGGGACAGACCGCTCCAGTGGAGCGATTTGAGCGAGCAAGGCCATGAGAGCTAAGCTCGAATGGCTGGATCAAGGGTGGGGGGACGGCTGGCCCAGATGCGTCCGCCCATCAACGTGCAAACCCGCGTCTACCACACCCGCAATCGCTGCCCCCGGACTTGATCCGGGGGCCCTTACCCACCCACGCCAGTTCTCGAACAGGCCCGCGGATCAAGTCCGCGGGCAGCGCCGGTGCGTTTCCCCCACCCCCTCCTTCAAGGGGCATGAGTCCTTTCCCCCATGACGCCCGCTCTCATCATCTTCGATTGCGATGGCGTGCTCGTCGATAGCGAACCCCTCGCCATGCGGGTCCTGCTCAATGCCCTCGCCGCGCAGGACATTCACATCGCCCCCGCCACCGCCTTCCGCGACTTTCTCGGCCGCTCGCTCGCCTCGATCTCCGCCAGCCTGCTCGATAGCCACGGCGCCCCGCTCGGCCCGGAGGCGCTCGCGGCCATGCGGGGGGACCTCTACGCCCTCTACCGCAATGAACTCCGCCCCAATCCCGGCGTCGCCGCCACGCTGAGGCAGCTCGACATTCCCTTCTGTGTCGCCTCCTCCAGCACGCCCGAGCGTATCCGCCTCAGCCTCGACCTCACGGGCCTGCTGCCCTGGTTCGAGCCGCGCATTTTCTCCGCCAGCATGGTCGAGAATGGCAAGCCCGCGCCCGACCTCTTCCTCCTCGCCGCCCGCGCCATGGGCGTTTCCCCGGAAAACTGCGTCGTCATCGAAGACAGCCCGGCGGGCATTACGGCGGCCCGGAGGGCGGGCATGGCGGTATTCGCCTATCTGGGGGGCAGCCACATTACGCCGGGCGGGCTGGCCCCTGAGATCGCGGCCTTGCAGCCGGATGCAGTTTTCGATGATATGCAGGCACTGCCCGATCTATTAAGCTCGCTCAGCTCCGAGAAGAAGGCCCGATAGCATTGACGCAAAGCCTGCTGGTCGCTGTGGATGTGGGCACGGGAAGTGCCCGGGCAGGCGTGCTGACGACGCTTGGCGGACTCGTCGCCCGCGCCGAGCATCCCATCGTCATGAACCGGCACGACGCCAATCACGCCGAACACGATAGCGACCAGATCTGGAGCGCCGTCTGCGCAGCCGTCGGCGAGGCCATGGCTCTGGCCGGGGCCAATCCCGCCAATGTGGTCGGCATCAGTTTCGACGCCACCTGCTCGCTCGTCGTCCGCGATGCCGACGGCCTGCCGGTCACCGTCTCGACCAGCGGCGAAGACCGCTGGGACACCATTGTCTGGCTCGATCACCGCGCTTTGGCCGAAGCCGAGGAATGCACCCAAACCGGCCATCTCGTGCTCGCCTATGCCGGCGGGGTCATGTCGCCCGAGATGGAAGCGCCCAAGCTGATGTGGCTCAAGCGCAATATGCCCAAAAGCTGGGCCCGCGCCGCCATGATGTTCGACCTGGCCGATTTCCTGTCGTGGAAGGCAACCGGCTCGCTCGCCCGCAGCCAGTCCACCCTCACCTGCAAATGGACCTATCTGGCCCATGCCGATGGCTGGCAGCCTGATTTCCTCGCCACGGTCGGGCTTGAAGACCTCATCGAGAAAGCCGCCCTCCCGCACGAGGCCAGTCCCGTCGGCACCGATCTTGGTCCCCTGACGCCGGCGGCCGCTGCCGATCTGGGCCTCACCACCGCTTGCCGGGTGGGCGCCGGGCTCATCGATGCCCATGCCGGTGCGCTGGGCGTACTCGGGGCCTTCGCCACCGATGTCACCACCATCGACCATCACCTGGCGCTGATTGCCGGCACATCGAGCTGCGTCATGGCGCTCTCCGCCGAAGACCGTCCCACCAATGGCGTCTGGGGCCCCTATTACGGCGCGGTGCTGCCTGGCGTCTGGCTCAACGAAGGCGGCCAGTCGGCCACCGGAGCCCTGCTCGACCACATCATTCGCTGGCACGGCGCCGGCGGCGAACCCGGTCCGGAAAAGCACCGCGCCATCGCCCGCCGCATCATGGAACTGCGCCTGCGCGAAGGGCTGGCCCTGGCCGACCGCCTCCATGTCCTGCCCGATTTCCACGGCAACCGCTCGCCGCTCGGCGATCCCTTTGCGCTCGGCGTCATTTCGGGCCTGACGCTCGACAGCGATTTTGATTCCCTTTGCCGCCTCTATTGGCGCGGCGCCGTCTCCATCGCGCTCGGCGTCCGGCACATTCTCGAAACGCTCAACACCCGCGGCTATGCCATCGACACGCTGCACATCGCCGGCGGCCACACCAAGAATGCCGTGCTGATGGAACTCTATGCCGACGCCACTGGCTGCACGGTGGTGGAGTCCTCGGCCCCCGACGCGACCCTGCTCGGCATGGCCATGGTCGCGGCCACCGCCGCCGGGATTTACCCCAGTCTCGATGCCGCCTGCGTGGCCATGCAGCAGGGAGGGCGCGAGCGCGCGCCCGACCCGGCGGCACGCCAGCAGTTCGACAGGGACTATCGTATTTTTCTCGAAATGCTGCGCCAGCGGCAGGCAATCGACGCGATGGCCTAGTCCGCGCCAGAACTCATCAAGAAATCCGCAAGAAAACCGCCAGCATGCTTGCAGCACTATGCCGTTTTTCTTGCGAAATCTTGCACGCTGAATCTTCGCCACGGAACCAAAACCGATGCCGACCCGTTCCTTGGTCACGCGCCTCAACCGCGCGCAGTGACGTGGAGGACGACATGACGAGCATGGATATCAAGGCAAGCGAGACCGCGCATGACACCCGCATGTTGTGGACGGAAGGCTATGATGACCGCACCCATTACGCCAACGTTCTCAAGGCTTTGACTCCCGCTTTGTTCATCCTGGTGGCCGCAACCGCACTCCTGGTTGCCGTGCTCTAAGTCCCCCCAAGGGCCCAATAACAAGAAGGCTAGAGACCATGGGTTTAGGTACCATCCTCATCATCATCCTGATCCTGTTGCTGATCGGCGCGCTGCCCAATTGGGGCTATTCGCGCGGCTTCGGTTACTTCCCCTCAGGCATCCTGGGCGTCGTCCTGATCGTCATTCTCATCCTGGTTTTGATGGGACGTATCTAGCGGCACCAGCACGAAAAAAGGCGCAGCCAGCCCCCCTGGTTTTCGCTTCGCGAAAGGCGCCTGCGGGTCGAAAGACGCCCCCCTTTCACCCGCCTCCTGCCACCCCGATACGCCCCGCGCGTGTCGGGGTGACTTTCTTTATGGGACCTGGAAAGACCCTGGAAACCATGGGGATTTCCGAGGGAACCCCAAGGATTTCCGGGCGTTATCCCATCGCAATCACAGGAGCATCACATGGCTACCACATCCGATCTTGCCCCCGCCCGCCCCAAACCATCGGGCGCCGCCCGTCGCGCCAGCAACAAGGCCCGCGAAGCGCAATTGGAGGAACAGGTCGCCCAGCTGCAGGCCGATATCAAGTCGATCGCCTCGACGCTGGCCCGGATGAGCAACGAGAAGGTCAACGAAGCCCGCGACGCCGCCAAGAGCGAAGCATTGAACCTGCAGCGCCAGGGTCAGCAGGTCGTTGAAGATGTTCAGGAAAAAGCCAGCGACATCGAAAAGCAGCTCAAGGACACCATCCGCGAAAAGCCCCTGACCGCCGTCGCCAGCGCTGTTGGCATCGGCTTTGTGCTCGCCCTGCTGTCGCGGCACTAAGCCATGAACTACCTGACCCCGCTGGCCAGCCTGCTTGGCCTCGAGATCGAATCCGTTACCGAGCGCGTCCGTAACACCTTGATTCTCAACGCGATCATGGCGGTGTTGGGCGTGGCGGCGCTGGGTTTCCTCGTGGCCGCCGGATTCATGGCGCTGGCCGACCAGGTGGGCGGCATCTATGCGGCGCTGATCATCGCCGCCATTTTCCTGGTGCTGGCCCTGGTGGTCTATGTCATTGCCCGCGTTGGCGAAAACCGCCGCCGGCGGGAACTGGCGGCCAAGCGCCGCTCCACCGAAACCAGCGCCTTCGTCACCACCGCCGCGCTGACCGCGCTACCGGTACTGCTGCAATCGCCGCTGGTGCGTGCTGTCGGCATTCCCGCCGCCGTGGTCGGCGCTTTCATGCTGGCCCGCAAAGGCGACAAATCAGACAAGTGAACGAGGCCGCTACGGCGACCTCAGCCCTCGGCGGGCAGCGGCATCCAGATATTGGCAGTGACGCCGCGCGGGTCGAATGACAGCTTCACTTCGCTGTCGAGCACCTTGGCCAGGCTCCGTTCGATGAGCTTGGTGCCCAGCCCAACCTCTTCTGGCCGTTGCACTTTCGGCCCGCCGGTCTCCCGCCAGGTCAGCGACAGGCCCCGGACCGGCTCGCGCTGAATATCCCAGTCGATGCTCACCGTGCCGTGCTCGCCCGACCAGGCGCCATAGCGATGCGCATTGGTGGTGAGTTCGTGGAGGATCAGCCCCAGCCCCAGCGCATGATCGGCCGGCAGGGTCACATCGGCCCCCGTCACCTCGGCGCGGTCCGGCCCGGTTCGGAAACCCGGCCCCAGCTGTGAGGCGATGACTTCATAGAGCTGCACCCCCGACCAGTCGCGGTCGGCCAACAGCACATGGGCATCGGAAATGGTGCGCAACCGGCCGGAGAACGCCTCGATGAAATCCTGGGGATCGGGATTTTGCCGGATGGTCTGGCGCGCCACCGACTGGATCATGGCGAGGGTATTCTTGACCCGGTGGTTCAGCTCGCGCAGCAGCACGCGCGTATGCTCGGCGCTTTGCTTGCTTTCGGAAATATCGATGCTGGCGCCCATCATCACCATGGCCTTGCCTTCGGCATCGCGCTGATAGACGCGTCCGCGCGTGGTCACCCAGCGCCCCGAATTGCCGACCCGCGCCTCGACATCGAGGTCGACGCCGGTCTTGAAGCTGGCATCGATCCCATCCTGCATAAGCACGCGGCCCGTCGGGTGCAGTGCCTCCAGAACATCGTCAGTGTGGATCACCGCGGTATCGGGCAGGCCATACATGCGGCGGAACATGTCGTTGCACGAGATCTCGCCGGTGCGGATGTCCCACACCCAGCTGCCGACCTTGCCGGCTTCCAGCGTCAGGGCATGGCGCCACTCTTCGCGCACCAGCGCCGCGGCCGTGCGAGCTCGCGTCCGCGCCTCGTCCTTGAGGGCGAACATCGAGGAAGCGATGGCGGCGAGATCGACCAGTTGCTGGCGGAGCCCATCGGATACGGCGTCGCGCGGCTTGGTGTCGATAACGCAGAGCGAACCGACCTTCTGCCCGGCCACCGTGATGGCTGCGCCGGCATAAAAGCGGATACCGGGCCAGCCGGTCACCAGGGGATTGTCGCGGAAGCGCTCGTCTTTGGACGCGTCCAGAACCACCAGCGTGTCTTCGTCGCCGGGCAGCGCAATGGCATGGGCGCAGAACGAGGTGTCGGTCAGGGCTTCATTGATGGTGTCGACGCCAAAGCAGCCGCTGAACCACTGCCGCGTCTTGTCGAGCAGGGTAACGAGAGCGATTTCGCTGCCGAACAGATGCGCTGCCGACCGGCTGAGCCGGTTGAAATCGGCATCGGACGGAGCGTCGAGCATGGCCAGGTTTGCCAGGGCTTCTAGTCTTGCTGTGTCTTCGACAACCTTCCGCACCGGTTTGGGAAGGTGTCCCCCTGTCTCTGTCACTTGCCGTCCTGAGCTACGTGCTTCTGTTTTTGCAAACATTGGCCCGGAAACGTCGCCGCGCCGGGTTTGGTTCCAAAGAAATATGCAATTTATGCGTTATCGGCCGTCCCGGGCAAAACCACCCGCAAAGCGCCCGGATGTGCCCTGATGGTTACCGAGCGTTCGAGCTTGATCAGTTCGCCATCGACCACTGCATGCGCGCCCCGTTTGCGGCGGGGAAATTGCAAAGTCACCTCGGCGACCTCTTCCTCGGAGACCATCGGGCTTTCCCGCCAGCTGCCCAGGAACAGGTCGACCGCCAGCCTGAGCAGCTCCGATGTCGACACCGGCGCCGCCACATAGACGCCCAGCATGCCGGTATCCAGCCGGTCGGCATGGATCTGCCGGTCGCCCAGTGGGTTATTGGAGACGGCTATCCCGGAGACGCGGCGTCGGTCGGTGCCGTCTGGAGTCTGGAATTCGGCGTCGAACTGCGGCGGGTTGAGGGCCGCCGCGCCGATGGCGCGCAGGCTGGCCAGCATTTTGCCCACCCGGCTGCGGTAGCTCATACTCTCGCGAATGCGCACCAGCCGCGCATGAATGCCAACCCCGAACTGATGCACGAATGGGCGCCCATTGGCGGTGGCGATATCGACCGTGCCGATCGTTCCTGCTGCGATCGCTTCCAGGGCTGCAGTCAAATCCAGCGGCACGCGCAGTGCACGGGCGAAGAGGTTCATCGTCCCGGCCGGCAGCACGGCCAGGGGTTTGCCGGTTTCAAAGGCAATCCCCGCCGCCGTGGAAATGGTGCCATCCCCACCCCCGGCCAGGATGGCATCGACAGCCCCATCCATGGCGGCGGCGCGCAGGGTCTTTTCCACGTCCCTTCCGGCCACCACCTTGCAGTCGAGCCGGTGTCCGCGCGCGGCAAAGATCTCAGCGGCATTGGCCGAGAACTCGTTGAGATCCATCGTCCTCAGGGTTCCGCCATCGCGGTTGAACACGGCAACTAGACGCAAGCGCGGAACTCCGGATTCGTCGGGATCAGTTGACGGCAGGCGGACGGTTGTTTTCGAGGCCCGGCAGCGGCACCTTCACGCTGAGCCCACCACCGCTCATGCGCTCATATTGCGGCGCCCCGCCGAACTGGGCGGCCAGCTGCTTGACGATCACCGACCCCAGCCCGCCACCGCCCGGCTCGATGTCGCCATCAATGCCCACCCCGTCATCGATGACGCTGAGCATGGGCACGCCTTCGCTGTCGCGATTGAGCGTAACGGTAATGGAGCCGTCGCTACGATCGGGGAAGGCGTGCTTGACCGCATTGGTCACCAGCTCGCCGACCAGAATGCCAACGGTGGTGGCATCGCGCGCGCCGATGACGATAGGATCGAACTTGCCGACCAGCTTGATCGATTTCCCGTCCCCGGCCGTTTCGGCAATGTCATCGAGAACGGCATCCAGAAATTCGTCGGCGCTCGCCGTTTCGAGGTCATCGCCAAGCCGCAGGCGGCGATGCGATGAGGCGATGGCATGCACGCGCGACCGCGCCGCTTCAAGCGCCGCCCGCACTTCCGGCGACTGGCTGCGCATCAGCTGCAGGCCGAGCAGCGATGACACGGTGGCCAGCGAATTACCGATGCGGTGATTGGTGTCCTGCAGCAGGGTTTCGACGCGCTTGCGCTCCTGGTCGGCATAGAGGCGCGCTTCCTCGAGGGCCTGGGTGCGTTCCTGCACATGCGCCTCGAGCTCTTCATTCTCGGTCATCAGCAGGTCCTGGTTGCGCGCCAGCGCGCTGACCTGCCGCTGGGTGCGGGCAAATAGCGCGTAAGCCATCAACACGGCGCTTGCGAGCGCCAGGATGATGGCCCCGACCAGCCAGCGCCGCGACTGATCGATCTGCGCGTTGCGCTCCAGGAGCTTGGCATTTTCTTCGGCGATGAACTTCTCGAGCATGCCGCGTAGATTATCCATCAGGCGCTCGCCCATGCCGGTCTGCAGCACGATCTGCGCTTCAGAGGTGCGCGGCGCCTCGGCCAGCTGCACCGATCGCGCCATTTCGGCGACCTTGCTGGCGACCTCATTGGCGATGACACGCACCCGCTCGCTGCGGCCCGGATCGGGCTGGGTCGCCTCGATCAGCGCCGCCATGCGCGTATCGATCGCCGCGACGGAGCGTTCATAGGCGTCGAGATAGCTTTGGTCTTGCGTCAGCGTATAGCCGCGCTGGCTGCTTTCCGCTTCGCTGAGCGAGATCGTCAGCTCGCGCGCCTTGTTGCGCACTTCATAAGTATAGACGACGTCATTGATCTGCCGGTCGATGCCCTGCACCAGCACCAGTGCAGCGCCAGCCGCCAGCAGTACCAGCGTCAGGGATACGAGCACGACCAAACGTTGGGCGACGCGCCGCCTCGTCGTTGTTTTTTGCCCCGGACTGCTCATGCCGACTGCGATCCCCATTGTCTCATCCGTCCGTCCCCCTCCGACGATCAATGTGTATCGTGCCATGGGGTGATGGCCAAAGGCGATGGCATATTTGAGGCCGATCTTCGTTTCATATCAATGGCCTCTTGCGTTCTGACGGGCCGGTCCAGTCGGCCACCTGCATCAATCCTTCGATATCGAGCACCTCGCAGAACCGGTCGCCCCACCGGATCAGCTCGCGCGCCGCCAGCCGTCGCAAGGTCTTGTTGGTATGAACGATGGAAAGGCCCAGCGTATCGGCCACATGCAACTGCGAAATGGGCAGATGCAGTGCCTTCCCGCCCAGCCCCACCGCCGCCGCCCGATGATGGAGAAAGGCCAGCAGATAGGCCGCTCGCTCGATGGCGGTGCGCCGGCCTAGGCTGAGCAGATGGTCGTCGAGCATGCGCTCTTCCTGAGCGGCGAGCCAGGTCATGTCGAAGCCGAGGCCGGGGTGATTGCGGAACAGCTCGTCGAGGCGGTTGCGCTGGAACACGCACAGCACCAGCGGCGTCAGCGCCTCGACCGAATGCTGCATGTCGCCAATGACCGAGCCCTGCAGGCCCACCAGATCGCCCGGCACGGAGTAATTTAGGATTTGCCGCCGCCCATCGGGAAGCGTCTTATAGCGGAAGGCCCAGCCCGAAAGTACGGTATAGAGGTGGGCGCTGTGACTGCCCTCGAGCAGCAGCGTCGTGCCCGTCTCGGCGACCAGTTCGCCCGTCTTGAAGGAGGAAACAAAGCGCAGTTCGGCAGGCTCGAAGGCACGAAAGCTCGGCAGGGCGCGAAGCGGACATTGCTCGCAGGCGACACGCCGCCCGGACGCTGGAAGATCAAGACTCATCGGCACCACTGACGCTTATGGCTGACTGGAGGGTCGGGAGGGCAACGCCTCCGAACCGATCCCGTTCCCCGACATGTCATAGTTAAATGACATGATCAGACACCTGTCGCATTGGTGGGTAGGATCACCTATGGAAACATCATGCTCAACGGACGGACGACGCTCATCCTTGAGAAAGAGTTCCTGATCGCGCTCGATATCCAGCGCATTCTCGAAGAGCTTGGCGCGGGCCAGACGCTGGTGGTGCGCACGCCCATCGAGGCCGAGCAATTGCGCCACCGCTGGCCCGAAATCGCCCTGGCGGTCGTGGAGACTGACCTCGGCGCCGATGCGGTGATGGATCTTGCCGATGCGCTGATGGCGGCGGGAATCGGGGTGGTGCTGACCACCGCCGACCTGGCGCTGCATCATGGCTATGACGAGCAGCCCAACGTGCCGCTGGTGCTCAAGCCCGTGCCCGAGGAGGACCTGGCGAGCGCCATCAGGCAGGTGCTCGCCAAGCGCAGCTAGAACGAGTGATTGTTGGTCGTCACCTGGGTGGAGACCGCGTCGGGACCGTAATCGGCCTCGCCGGTAATGCTCAGGATGTCCTGCAGCCTGGTGCGGGCCCGGCTGACGCGGCTCTTCATGGTGCCGACGGCACAGGAGCAGATCTCGGCCGCTTCCTCATAGGAAAAGCCCGACGCCCCGATCAGGATCACCGCCTCGCGCTGGTCGTCCGGCAGCTGCGCCAGGGCTTTCTTGAAGTCCTGCATGTCCATCGAGCCATATTGCGAGGGATGTACGGAGAGCCGTTCGGTGAAGGCGCCGTCGGTGTCCTGCACCTCGCGGCCGCGCTTGCGCATCTGGCTGTAGAATTCGTTGCGCAGGATGGTGAACAGCCACGCCTTGATGTTGGTGCCCATCTCGAAGCTGGACTGCTTGGCCCAGGCCTTCATGACGGTGTCCTGCACCAGGTCGTCGGCCTTGTCGTGCTTGCCCGACAGCGACACCGCGAAGGCGCGCAGGCTCGGCAAAGTGGCCAGCATTTCTCGCTTGAAGGAGGTCGGTTCGGCCGTCATGGCATCACTCTCCGCCACGAGCAGCATTTTTCGCCTTTTGCGCCTGCTCGGCGCTGTCGAGCTTTTCCAGCAGGTCAAGAAGTTGGTCAGGCACGCCTTCGTCTTGTACGGCACCGTACAGCGCACGCAGACGCGCGCCGATATCCGTATTCGGACCCAGCCCATCATCTGCCCGCCCCGCCTGCGTCCGCATTCGTTGCTGGGTCACAAGTTTGTCCTTCATCATGCCGTGTCTAGACCGTCATATAGTGTTTGAGATTGCCCGCGGTTCATCGTCATAATGTGCAGCACCGAAAAAAGTTCCGCCAGTATCGGGAACTTTGATTGGATGCGCGTCGTTTCACTTGTTCGTGCAAACCACGGCCTTAAAAGCGTCACTGGGAGTTCAATACATGACTTTGTCCACGCGGATTGCTCCGCACCTGCCGTATCTGCGCAGGTTTTCTCGCGCAGTTACCGGGTCGCAGACCTCCGGCGATGCCTATGTTGCAGCCACTCTGGAAGCCCTGATCGCAGACATCTCCCTGTTTCCCGAAGCGTCGAACGACCGTATTGCACTCTATAAGCTCTTCTCGGCACTGTTCTCCAACTCCGCCGTGACGATCCCCGAGCCCGCCTCCAGCTATGCCTGGGAACAGCGCGCCGCGACCAACCTCGCCAACCTCTCCCCCCGCCCGCGCCAGGCCTTCCTGCTGGTGGCCGTTGAAGGCTTCACCCATAGCCAGGCGGCGGAAATCCTGGGCGTGTCGGAAGGCGACTTCGCCTCGCTGCTTGAGGAAGCCTCGATCGAGATTTCGCGCCAGGTCGCGACCGAGATCATGATCATCGAGGATGAGCCGCTGATCGCAATGGATATCGAGCAGCTGGTTGAAAGCCTCGGCCACAAGGTGGTGAGCGTCGCCCGCACCCATCGCGAGGCCGTCAACCTGTTCGCCCAGACCAAGCCCCGCATGATCCTCGCCGATATCCAGCTCGCCGATGGCAGCTCCGGCATCGACGCCGTCAACGACATCCTCAACAGCCATTCGGTGCCGGTGATCTTCATCACCGCCTTCCCCGAACGCCTGCTGACTGGTGAACGTCCCGAACCCACCTTCCTCGTCACCAAACCGTTCAATCCGGACATGGTGAAGGCCCTGATCAGTCAGGCGCTCTTCTTCGACGAGGGCTCACGGGCCGCCGCTTAACAAGAGGCCGGGGATTTCCCCGGCCTTTTTGTTTGCGGGCAGGAACCGTCGAACAGCAAACACCGTTGTAAGATCAGTAGCTTAATAATGGAGAGCCAGATGCTCTACTATGCACTCGTCTTTTTTGTAATCGCACTCATCGCCGGCGTTCTCGGCTTCGGCGGCATTGCGGGCGCGTCCTCGGGAATTGCGCAGATCCTGTTCTTCCTGTTCCTGGTCTTCCTTGTCATCTCGCTGGTCGTCGGGTTCTTCCGGCGCACATAACTCTGTGGTCTGGCCGCGCCGCTGAGCGCGGTCCTGCCGCGGCGGAGCAGGATTCCGCCACCCACTACCCACACGAGTATGTTATGGCCGCTTCCACACCTGACCGCCATACGTCGACAAGGCTTCGCGCCTTGTCTGCGGCTTTGCATGGCCGAGGTGTCTGTGTGCTGCATCAGGAAGCCAACCACCGCTTCGACGTGGTTGAAAATCCGCCCCCGAGCTGGCCGCGGCAGGACCTGCTCGGGTTGCGGGAAAGCGATGTCCTCCCCGAGCCCATCGCCACCCAGTTCGCGCAGGCGCACGAGCGGTGCCGGGCGACCGGGTCCGAACAGGTGATCGAATTCGAGATGAGCGACGGTCTCAACCGCCGCCATTTCGAGGCGCGCCTGCAGCCCGACGAAACCGGCGTGATCGCCATCGTCACCGACACCACCGACGACCGCGCCCGCGACATGGCCGTGGCGCAATTGCTGCGCGAAGTCAGCCACCGCTCCAAGAACCTGCTCGCCATCGTGCAGTCGGTCGCTATGCAGACCGCCCATCACAGCGGCGATATCCGCGACTTCCTCGACAAGTTCCGGGGCCGGCTGCATGCCCTGTCGAGCACGCAGGACCTGGTCACCGAAAGCGACTGGCGGGGGACCTATCTGCGCTCGCTCGTGGATTCCCAGCTGACCCGTGTCGGCGCCTCGGGACTGGCCAATGTCAGCGTCACCGGCGCCAATCCGCTGCTCGGCCCCAATGCCTCACTGCATATCGGGCTGGCCATTCACGAGCTTGGCGCCAATGCCGTGCTGCATGGCGCGCTGGCCGATGGACGGTCGGGCGAGGTTCGCCTTGATGCGAGCCTGCGAACTGAACCCAATCAGCCCACCGACTTGGTCATCGACTGGCGCGAAACGGGCCTTGATCCCAACCGTATCCCCCACGAACCGCGCTTCGGCACGCTGGTGCTGGAACGCATCGTGCCGCTATCTGTCGGCGGATCTGCTGACTTCAGCGTCGATCGCGACGCAGTCCACTATCGGCTGGTCGTGCCGGCCGATCAGTTCGAGGCCTGATCGGGCAGCATGCTGTCGATCCGTCCGGTCCAGTAATAAGCCGCCAGCCCGATCCATTCCTTGATGGCGATGCTGGCCACCTCGACATTGAACACCAGATTGGCCAGGTCGATGCCAAAGCTGTCATTGCCGGGGCCGCGATAATCGGTCGGCCAAGGCACGACATCCACGCCAACGCGCCGGAACAGCCCCACCGAGCGCGGCATATGGAAAGCGGACGTCACCAGCATGATCGAGCCGTCGACATCGGCCAGCAATTCGGCGCTGAAATCGGCATTTTCATCGGTATTGCGCGACAGGCTCTCCAGCACCAGCCGCTCCGGCTCGATGCCCATGGAGAGGAAGAACCGCTCCGCCGTGACCGCTTCGCTCTCGGTGCCCTGATCGAGAATGCCCACGCCGCCGGTGAACACGATCTTGGCCTCGGGATAGAGCCGTGCCAGCCGGACCGCGTCGGTGAAGCGATCGCCGGCCGCGTTGAGTTCGGCAATGCCGCGCGCCGTGCTGACCCGCGCCGCCGTCGAGCCGCCCAGCACCAGAATAGCCCCGACATCGGCCGGCATCTCGGCCGGGCGCTCGAAGCGCGCTTCCAGCGGCGCGATCAGCACCGCGCCCAGATTGGTGAAGGTAACGAGCCCAAGCACCAGCAGGCCCAGGCTTGCCGCGACGATGCCCAGCCGCCGACGTCCCCACATGGCCAGCGCGATCCCGCACAGTCCGAAGAGGAAGGCGATGCTCAACGGTTGTGCCAGCACCCAGAACACTTTGGAGAATATATAGAACATCGCCCGCCTATTTGAATCCAACAGTATTAGACCGCTTCGCCGTGCATCGGCGAGGTCTCATCCCCAGCCATGGCGGGGGAAAGCATCATTTCCCTTGCTATATCCGCCGCTTTTGCTTTTCTTGGCGGCGGTCAAGGTTGCCAGCCTCATAATAAGGCAATCGCCGGTACGGGAAGGCCCTGCTTTTTGCAGGCTAGGTGAATATGGCGCAAGCAGCCGCTGCGGAAAGAACGCCGGTCGTATCGATCCGCGACTTGCACAAATCATTCGGCGCCAATGAGGTGCTGAAGGGAATTTCGTTCTCGGCCACCGATGGCGAAGTGGTTTCGCTGATTGGTTCGTCCGGCTCCGGCAAATCGACCCTGCTGCGCTGCATCAACATGCTCGAAGTGCCCGATAGCGGCACGGTGGCGATCGATGGTGAGGAAATCCGCCTGCGCGGCACCGCCCCCCACCGCCACATTGCCGACGAAGAACAGATCCGCCACATCCGGTCCGAACTGGGCATGGTGTTCCAGAGCTTCAACCTGTGGGCACACCTGACCGTGCTCGAAAACGTCATGGAAGCGCCCCTTGTCGTGCAGCGCCGGGCCCGGGCCGAAGTCGAGGCCGAAGCGCTCGCCATGCTGGCCAAGGTCGGCATCCGCGAAAAGGCCGATGCCTATCCCAATCAGCTGTCCGGCGGCCAGCAGCAGCGCGCCGCCATCGCGCGCGCACTCTGCATCAATCCCCGCGTCATGCTGTTCGACGAGCCCACTTCGGCGCTCGATCCCGAACTCGAAGTCGAGGTACTGCGCGTCATCAAGGTGCTGGCCGATGAAGGCCGCACGATGATCCTGGTGACCCACGACATGGAATTCGCCCGCTCGGTCAGTGACCGGGTCATCTTTCTCCATCAAGGCCAGATCGAAGAGGAAGGCTCTCCCGAAGAGGTGTTCGGGGCGACCAAATCGGCACGCCTGAGACAATTCCTCAACGCCGCGAGCCACGACTAGCGGCGCTGATGACAAGCCCGGTCGATAACGGGCGGACGACAAGAGCAATCCAAGGAGAAACCTATGAAGAAAGTCATTCTCGCGGCGGCAGCCGTGCTGGCCCTCGGGTCGGCGGTTCAGGCCCAGGAAACCGTGCGCATCGCCACCGAAGGCGCCTATGCCCCCTGGAACTTCCTCAATGACGCAGGCCAGCCTGCCGGTTTTGAGATCGACCTGGGCAACGCCATCTGCGTTCAGGCCAACCTGACCTGCGAGTGGATCATCAACGACTGGGATTCGATCATTCCGAACCTGCTCGCTGGCAACTACGACGTGATCATGGCCGGCATGTCGATCACTGAAGAGCGCCTCGCCACCATCGACTTCACCCAGAACTACTTCCCGCCCGATCCGTCCAAGTATGTGGCGCCCGCTGGTTCGACCCTTGACTTTGCAGCGCTGTCGGGCGCCCGCATCGGCGTCCAGGGCGGCACCATGCAGGCCGGCTATGCTGACGAAAACCTCAGCGCAAACAACACCGTCATCGCCTTCGCCACCGCCGATCAGGCCATGGCCGACCTGGCTGCCGGTAACCTCGACACCATCCTGGCCGACGGCGCCTACCTTGAGCCCATCGTCACCGCTTCGGGCGGCGGCCTCGAATTCTACGGCGACGACGTGATGATCGGCGACGGCGTTGGCGCTGGCGTCCGCAAGGACGACCCGGCCCTCAAGGCCACGCTCAACGACGCCCTGACCGCCCTCAAGAAGGATGGCACCGTCGACAAGCTGATCGCGCAGTGGTTCGAAGGCCACGGCCCGTATTTCGCTGAATAATCTGACTGGTCGGGGTGGGTTCGCTCACCCCGGCCATTTGCTGAAAGGTCTGCCATGCCAGCGTCCATGCTTTTGAAAGCCGCTCCATGACCGACGATATCGCCTTCTGGTTGAGCTATCTCACCAACGGCAAGCACCTGACCTGGTACGCAAGCTTTCAGTTCACGGTGTTCGCAGCCGTGGTCGGCGGCACGCTCGCCGTCGTCTTCGGGCTGATCGGCGCCACCCTCAAGAATTCCCGTTTCTTCCCGCTCCGGCTGATCGGCACGATCTATTCGTCCATCGTGCGCGGCGTGCCCGACGTGCTGTTCTTCCTGTTCTTCCCGCTCGCCTTCGAGCAGGGCGTGGAATGGCTGATCGCCACCCAGGTCTGCTCGCCCGAGGCCATCGCCGCCCAGACTGCCGCCTGGCCGCCCTGCAAGGAAGCCAACTGGTTCCTGGGCACCACCGAATACCTGTTGCTGGCCTCGGTTTCGCTGGGCCTGGTCTATGGCGCCTTTGCCACCAATGTCATCCACGGCGCCCTGCGCTCAGTGCCCCCGGGGCAGCTTGAAGCCGCGCGCGCCTATGGCATGTCGGCCCGCCAGGTGCTCTGGCGCGTCCATATCCGCCAGATGTGGGTCTATGCGCTGCCGGGCCTCTCCAACGTCTGGATGCTGATCGTCAAGGCGACCTCGCTGCTCTCGCTGCTGCAGATCGCCGATATCGTGCTGTGGGCCGACCGCCTCGGCGCCCCCAATTTCCTGCCCGCCGTCGGCCTCGTCCATGAGGACTGGCGCTGGCGCTATTATCTCGTGCTCTTCGTGTTCTACATCCTGGTGACCCTGCTCTCCGAAAAGGCCTTCGAAGCCATCATGCGGCGCGCTGGCCGCGGCATTCTGAGCGAGGCCCGCTGATGGAAACCCTGCTCAACGAGATCGCCATCTTCGCCCCGGCGGTGTGGTTCAATATCTACTTTGCCGTGGCCTCGATCCCGATCGGCTTCGTCTGCGCGGTGTTCCTGGCGCTGGGCAAGGCCTCGTCCAACCCGATCATTTCCCGGCTGAGCCGGGGCTATATCTACGCCTTCCGCGGCTCGCCGCTGTTCATCCAGTTCTTCATGATCTACTCGCTGGCGCTCTCGTTCAACGTGAGCCTCTGGAAGCCGATGGGCATTTCCTGGTTCGTGCTGCATCCGCTGTTCATCGGCCCGCTGGTGCTGACGCTGAATACCGCCGCCTATACTGCCGAAATTTTCTACGGCGCCCTGCGCGCCGTGCCGCGCGGCGAGGTCGAAGCGGCGCGCGCCTATGGCATGAGCCGGGTGCAGCAGTTCCGCCGTATCGTGTGGCCCAACCTGATCCGGCTGGCCTGGCCCGCCTATACCAACGAAGTGGTATTCCTGTTCCACGCCACGGCCATCGTCTATTTCGCGCTGCCGGTGATCGGTCAGCAGAAAGACCTGATGGTCACGGCAAAGGACCTGTTCGAGCGCGACTTCAACGCATTCCTGCATTTCTCGGTCGCCGCGCTTTACTTCCTGGCGGTGTCGCTGGTGGTGTTCTACGTGTTCGGACTGATCTATCAGCGCCTGATGCGGCACATGCCGGCCCCGCCGCGCATGCGCTTCCGTCCCAAATGGCTACGCTAGGACCATCATGAAGATCATCGCCGACCTGTGCATTGTCCCGATGGGCGTCGGCCCGTCGGTCTCGGCCTATATCCGCGAGGTGCGCGACATCATCGATGCCTCGGGCCTCAGCTATGAGATGCATGCCAACGGAACCAATATCGAGGGCGAGATGGCCGACGTCACCGCCACGGTCGAAGCCTGCTGCGAGCGCCTGCACGCGCTTGGTGTCGCCCGCATTTTCTGCACCATGTCGTTCTCGACGCGGAATGACAAAGCCCAAACCATGGCTGACAAACTCGCCAGCCTCGCCTGAGAGATGTTTCGATGACCTTCCAGCTCCACCAGACCGACCTTGCCGGCGACACCCCCGGCACCAGCACGACCCTGTCCTGGTACACGGTTGGCCACGCCGACGCCGCGACCCGCGTGCACCTGCAGGCTGCGCTTCATGCCGACGAACAGCCCGGCACCATGGCGCTGCATCACCTGCTGCCCATGCTGCGCGACGCCGATGCGTCAGGCCAGCTCAAGGCGCATTTCACGATCTTCCCCTCGGTCAATCCGCTGGGGCTGGGCAATATTTCGCTGCGCCACCATATCGGCCGCTATGACATCGAAACCGGGGTCAACTACAATCGCCGCTGGCCCGACCTCTACCCCCAGATCGCCGATGCCATCGCCGGCAAGCTGACCAGCGATCCCGCCGCCAATATCGCCACCATCCGTTCCGCTGTCGCCGCATGGATCGATAGCCAGCGGCCGGCCACCGCCATCCAGAAGCTGCGCCTGCTGGTGCTCAAGTCTGCCGCCGCCTCCGATATCGTGCTCGACCTGCATTGCGACGACGACAGCCTCAAGCACATCTTCACTTCCCCAGAACTGCAGCTGCAGGACCTTGCAGACTGGATGGGCGTCGCCGCAACGCTGACCGCCGAGGATAGCGGCGGAGGCTCGTTCGACGAGGTGCTGCCCAGTCTCTACCGCAAGGCGCGGCTCGCCAATCCCGATCACCCGATCCCGACGGGCGCCGAAACGGCAACGCTGGAATATCGCGGCCAGGCCGACGTGTTCGACGCTATCGGCAAGGATGACGCCAATGGCCTCTTCGGCTTTTTCGCTGGCCGCGGACTCATCACCGCCGCTACGGGGGCCAGGCCCGCCTCCGCCCCTGCCCCGGTGCCGTTTGAAGCCACCGAAGTGCTGCGCGTCGATGCGCCCGGGATCATCGCCTATCGTGTCGAATTGGGTGATCGCGTCACCAAGGGCCAGCCGATTGCCGACCTGATCGCCATGGATGGCCCCGAAGCCTTCCTGGCACGCCGTCCGATCCTGTCGGGCACCGACGGCTTCGTGCTGTCGCGGATTTCGGCAAAATACGTGCGGAGCGGCTCAGGCATTGCCAAGATCGTCGGCACGGACATCCTGCCCACCCGCGCTGGCGCCTATCTGCTGGAAGACTGACGCCCGAAACAAGAAGGGCGACGCTGGTGAGCGCCGCCCTGCAGTCTTAGACCGGACCGGACATGCCCGGGCTCGAACCGCCCGAATAGCCAGGACCCATTGGCGCCTGGAAGCACCCGCCAACGGCGGCCGCCGCGGTCAATGCCAGCAGGATGCCGAGAAACCCAACCCGACGACCCGGCTTTGCGTCTTTATTCGTGGTCAAAACTTGCCTCCTCGATTCCGATGAATGCATGAAGCATAACGCGGCCGGCTCCCGCCGATTTTAGTCTGCGTCTCATCACCCGTTCAGGCGTATCGCCATCCGCACTTTCTGCGGTCAAACCGACAGCATGGCCGCAACCAGCACCGCAATCAGCGGCGCCAGTTCAGCGCCGGGCTGGCGCAGCGGCGGCCAGCCCCAGGACCAGCGATTGCGCGTCCGGCGCGACAGCAGCCGTATGGCCAGGTGCCCGCCGATCCCGATGATCGCACCAAGGCGCAGGCTGACCATGGCCAGCGCCACGGCCGCAACCAGCGTCACGATGGTCCCGGCAATCTCGATGGTCCGCAGATCCACCGGCAGGCGGTGCTCAGGCGCCGCATGACAGCAGTGGGCCGACACGCAGGCCGTCTTGGCGAGCAGGTAGGCAATATTGATCCCGACGCCGAACCCCATCAGCACCGGCAGGCCGTCGCGGCCGAACAGCAGGGCAATCGCCCAAAGCACCAGCGCAAACAGTGCCGCCCCGGTCGTGGCGCCCGACCAGGAGGCCGGCGCCGCCTGCCGTTCACCTGAGAGCGACGCCAGCACGATGCGATAGCCCGTGCCCCCGATGAAACTGGTGCCGAACAGGAAGCCCAGGCCTATGGCCGCCAGCAGCGACCCATTGGGCAGTATCGCCACCGCAATCAGCCCGAAGGCGGCCGACGCCAAGACGGCGCCCCCAAGGCGCAGGGACAGCACTGAAGTGGCTTTAGTCATGGGCTCGATGGCTCCTCACAGCATTGGCAAGCTAGGTCAGCGTTAATGCCGCCGCTTTGCAAAGCGTCTCATTTTCTGAGATCTGTCTCATTGCACCCACTTGCGCATTTTGGGCTTGGCATGTTCCTATTTGTCGTGGGGGCGGACCATGACAGCTACGCATGATGGACTGCGATGGAACTGGTCGGCATCCGGCTGGGCATGGGACCCGGCATTGGGGCCGTGGCGGTCCGAGCATGGCGCCCCAGTCGAACCCGCCCGCATCGATGTCAGCACGGCCGGCGTCGCACCGCGCGAGGCCTATGACTTCTGGCGCAGCGTTGTTTTCTACAATTTCAGCGCGCAGCGGCCCGACGACGACCAGCGCCAGCGTTTCCACGCTACCGGCACCGGCTTCTTCGCGCCAAACGCCTCCATTGGCATCGGCACGAGCGAGGCGATCCGGGGCAGTCGGCACCTCGCGCAGTATCGCGTCGATGGGCTCGATGACATCACCATCGGCTATGTGATGGAAGGCTGCCGCTGGCAGGTCGACGATTCCGGCGAGCATAGCGTCCGAGCTGGCGGCTTCTATGTCTACGACGCCGCTCGCGCCGCAGAGGTCGGCTGGACCCGCGGCGGCGGTGTTTATCTGGCCCTGCCGCGCGACGTGGCCCTGCGCAGCGGCTTCTCGCCAGACCTGACGCCCAACATGCTGGCCCGCCAGATCGCCGCCTCCCCGCTCGCGCCGTTTCTGGCGGCGCAGTTCACCGTGCTCTGGCAGCGCGGACGCGGGCTGGCTGACAGCAGCATCGGTCCGCTGTTTCCGGGTCTCACGGCGCTGGCGCAGGCAACCATGGCCTCACCCGATACGCCCGACAGCGCCGCCATGGAACCGGGACGCTTTGCTGCGGCCTGCCGCTTCATCCGCAGCCATCTCGACGAAGAAGACCTCTCACCCGATCGCATCGCGGCGGCCGTTGGCTGTTCGCGTGCCACGCTGTATCGCCTGTTCGCCGAGCGGGAGTTGCCCATTGCCGGCTATATCAGGGAACTGCGCTTGCAGGGGGCGATGGCGGCGCTCGCCGCCCAGCCCGGCAGCCGGGTCTCGGCGGTGGCGGCGCGGTTCGGGTTCTCTGATCTATCGACATTCAGCCAGGCATTCCGGCGGCGCTTCGACATCAGCCCGCGCGACGTCGGCCGCTAGCTGGCCGCCAGCGTCCCGGACAGCCTAGCCTCGGCTTCGGCCTTGACCGCCGGGGCTTTCGGCAGCACCTGCGTCAGCAGGTAATGCGGCAGGTCGATATTGTCGAGCGGCCGGGAGAAGTAGAACCCTTGCAGCTGGTGGCAGGCAATCTCGGACAGGAACTCGGCCTGTGCCTGTGTTTCGACGCCCTCGGCGGTGATCTTGAGCTTGAGCGTTTTGCCCAGCGAGGCAATGGCCTTGAGAATGTCGCGCGCCACTTCATCGCCGCTGGAGGCATCGATGAAGGAACGATCGATCTTGATCTTGTCGAAGGGGAACTTCAGCAGATAGCTCAGGCTCGAATAGCCGGTGCCGAAATCATCCATGGCGATGGTGACGCCCAAAGCTCGAATTTCGCCGAGCTTTTCGACCACCTCCTCCGGAGTCTCCATCAGCAGGCCCTCAGTGATCTCGATCTCCAGCCGATGCGCCTCCAACCCCGATACGGCCAGCGCCCGCCGCACCACCGTGGCAATGTCGGAGCGCCGGAAATGCTTGGCGGACAGGTTCACTGCTACCGTAAGATGGTCGGGCCAGTTGGCGGCGGCGGTACAGGCCTCGATGATGGTCCAGTCCCCGATATCGACGATCAGGTTGGACTGCTCGGCAATGGGAATGAACTCCGCAGGCGCCACCAATCCCCGTATGGGGTGGTTCCAGCGGATCAGTGCCTCAAACCCGAGCGGCTGCGCATCGATCGATGAAACCAGCGGCTGATAATAGAGCACCAGTTCCTGATTGCTGATCGCTTCACCTAGCTCTACCTCAAGCAGGCGGCGCTCGCGCGCCTCCGAATCCATCTGGCTTTCAAAGAACCGGAACACCGAACGCCCATCGGCCTTGGCGCGATAAAGCGCCAGGTCCGCATTGCGCAGGATCTGGTCGGGCCTCGTGCCGTTCATCGGGGCGATGGCGATGCCGATGCTCACCCCAATATGGATCTGTTCGCCATCGATCGCGCAGGGCCGCTTGATTTCCTCGATCACCCGCGCCGCCAGAGCGCCGACCTTGTCGGCATTGCTGTCATTGGGCAAGATGATGGCGAATTCGTCCCCGCCCAGCCGCGCCGCCAGATCGGTGTCGCGCACCATAGCATGGATGCGCTTGGCTACCTGCACCAGCAGCTTGTCGCCTACCAGATGGCCCCGGCCATCATTGACCGACTTGAACTGGTCGAGATCGAGGAACATCAGCGAGAACGGCGCGCCATAGCGCTCCAGCCGGGCCACGCAGCTATTGAGATGTTCGGTGAACTTGGTGCGGTTCAGTAGGCCCGTCATCGGATCATGATGGGCCAGCATGGTGATGCGTCGCTCGGCAATCTTGCGCTCTGTGATGTCCGATCCGGTGCCGATGTAGCCCAGATATTTCCCGGCTTCGTCGAAGGCCGGCTTACCGGTCAGGCTCCACCAGCACTCCCGGCCATCAGCCGTGACGCAGAGCACGACGTCATGAATGGTCCGCCCCGCCGCAACATCTTCCTCGACATGGGCCATCAGCGGATCATTGGGCGGGGTGATGCAGCGCAGGAAATGCACGAAATCGGCGCCCAGCAATTCCTGCTCATCGACGCCCGTCGCGGCCGTGAACCCGGCCGACATGCGGTTGATCGCGCCATCAGCATCAAAGCCCCAAATCCAGTCCGAACTGCTCTGCTCGAATTCGCGCAGCAGCAGGGCGATGATCTCGCGCTTCTCCTTGACCTGGCTCTCGGAGGCCCGATGCGCCACGAAGGCCGCAGCATGCTTGAGGGTGATCACCACCATGATCAGCACAAAACCCATCAGCAACGCGCTGTGCACCCAGAAGTCCGGGGTAGATTTGAGGCTCAGTATCGTGCCGAAGGCCCCCACGATCAGCGGAATGGCGAAGGCCGCCAGCGCCTGCGGATAGTTGATCAGCGAGACCATGGCGATGCACAGCAAGCCACCGACCCCGACCGCCGCTGCGCTGCGCAGCGTACCATTGCCATCCATCGGCAGCACATTGAGCATCACGCCCCAGAGCAGGCCGAGCAGCAGCGCATAGAGCACCACCCGCGTCGCCGACATGCGTGGCGACCCGGCGCTGGCATCCTGTGATGAGCGGACGAAGAGATAGGCATTGTGCAGTCCGATCAGCGCGATCGCGCAGGAGCTGGCCAGCACCGGTCCGAAATGCGGCGTTTGCCAGCAAAGTACAAGAAACATGCCAGAAACCATCAAGCATGCTGCAAGCATTGCCGGGGCGAGCTGGCCTACCGAACCCAGCTGCTGGCGTAGTAGTTTATCCCGGACAGCCGGTGGCAGGCCGTCCGCGCCAATGGCGCGATCGACAAAGCCGTGGACCAGCGAAAATAAACTCGCACCGGGAAGTAAGCTCATGCGGATAACATGCCGCAGCAGCGATTAATATTATGTATGTGCCTTTCCGCAGGCAAATAGACGGTCGAGCTGAACACGCTTTGTTAAGCGCAATTCCTCACCGCGCCCGGTTACCCAAAATAAACCGCTCCGCTTAAGTTGATTTTCAAGCACCATCCTTAATTTTGATCAATCAAGCATATAAAAAGTCTCGACTAGGAGAGCGTCATGAGCAAAACGGTCAATTCCGTTCCGGAAGCAGCGCTGGCAGGCAGTTTGCGCGACTTTCGTGCGCCCGAAGGCGCCGATCTCATCAACCGCGTTGCGGGGTTTTACGAATGGCAGAACCTGCGTCGCGAGCATGAATTGTGGCCCTATGCCCGTTCCACCTCCACCGCGCCGCAGGCCCGTTGCGAGGCCAAGAGCGATTCCGGGCAGAGCTTTTCCGGCATCAACTTCGCCAGCCAGGACTATCTCAGCCTCTCCTCCCACCCGGCCGTCAAGGCTGCGGCAATCGAGGCGATCGGCGAGTATGGCGTGCACAGCGCCGGCTCGGCGGCCCTCCTGGGCAATACTGCCAATTCACTGCTGCTCGAAAGCGCACTCTCCGACTTCCTCGGCGGGCGCGAGGTCGTGCTTTACCCCACCGGCTGGGCCGCGGGCTATGGCTCGGTGCAAGGCTTCGTGCGCGGCAACGACCACGTGGTGTTGGATATCCTGGCCCATTCCTGCCTGCAGGAAGGTGCAAAGGCCGCGACTAACAATGTGCACTATCATGGCCACCTCAATCTCGATGCCCTGACGCGCAAACTCGAACGCATCCGCGCCCAGGATCAGACCAACGGCATCCTGGTGGTCACCGAGAGCCTGTTCTCGATGCACTCCGACACCCCTGACCTGTTGGCCATGCGTGCGCTGTGCGATCAGTACAATGCGACCCTTTTGGTCGACTGCGCTCACGACCTGGGCTCGATCGGCGAAGACGGGCTGGGCCATCTGGGCCTGCAGAATGCCATGGACGCGGCCGACATCATCATCGGCAGCTTCTCCAAGACCTTCGGCTCCAATGGCGGCTTCATTGCCGTGAAGTCCAAGGCCGCCGCCGAATATCTCAAATACTACAGCGCTACCCACACCTTCTCCAACGCACTCTCGCCGGTACAGGCAGCCACGGTTTTGAGCGCGCTCAGTATCGTCCGCTCGGAAGAAGGCCGCGCGCTGCGCCGCAAGCTGATGGACAACATCCTCTATCTGCGCGCCGAAATGACCAAGGCCGGGCTGGAAACTCTGGGCGATCCCTCGCCTATCGTGCCGGTAAGCCTCGGGCTTGAAGGCGTCGGCCGGTTTGCCTCGCGGCACCTGATGGCACTCGGCGGCATTGCCAATCTGGTCGAATATCCCGCCGTCCCACAGGGCGGCGCCCGCTTCCGCTTCCAGGTGATGGCCGCGCACTCATTCGAGGATATCGACCAGGTGGTGACTATCCTGGCCCAGGCAATGCGCGATGCGGATCTGGAATATAGGGTGGGTCATGAGGGCCGACCGTATGCGGGACGCGCCCGCGGCACGTCCGCGGCATAATGGAGGCGGCGATGGCCCACACCCCCAGACTACTGGCGGTCGACGATGATGCACCGTCAGCCGAGCTGGTTGTGCGCGTAGCCGAGCGATGCGGCTACGAGGCCTTCGCCACCTCGGACTCACGGGGGGTGATCAGCCTGGTCGCCGCCCTGCGCCCCGACGTGATGGCAGTGGACATATCTATGCCCCACGTCGACGCCATCGAATTGTTCAAGCTGCTGTCCGAAGCCCGCTACGATGGTGAAATCATCATCGTCAGCGGGCAGGACCAGCAGACATTGAGCATGGTGCAGCGGACTGCCGAACTAATGGGCCTGCACCTGCCTCATGTGCATCAGAAGCCGATCAACATGGGGCGGCTACGCGAGACGCTAAATCTCAACCGGGAGAAGATGGCAGGCTGAACCAGTACACCTCTCCCCTGAAGGCGAGGTGTATTGCCGGTTAGCCGAAGTTCATCGCGGCTTCGGGCGTCTTGGGCCCGAGTACGGCCTGCATCTTGCCGAGAAGGCGTGGCAGGTCGACAGGTTTGGTGTCGAAGTCGATGCAGCCAGCGGCAAGGGCCCTGGCCCGGTCGCTTTCAAAGGCACTGGCCGTCAGCGCGATAATCGGCAGCGCAGCCGTTTCCGGGTCGGCACGAATGCGGCGCGTGGCTTCGCAGCCGTCCATTTCGCCCAGCCCGATATCCATCAGAATCACGTCGGGCATCAGAGCTTTGGCAGCGGCTATGCCGCTGGGGCCATCCTCTGCAAAGCGGATTGAAAAGCCGCGACGTTCGAGACGGCGGCCCAGCACGTCGCGATTGATCGGGTTGTCCTCTACAATGAGAACCAAAGTCATTTGGGCATGCTCCGTCTTATACGTTCGAGGCCTTGGCGTGGGACTGACCACGTGTGGCCTTCAGCCCAGCGAGGGCCGCTTTAACCTTGCTAGCGTCAAATGGCTTCATAACGATCCCATCTGCACCTGCTTCCAAGGCTTTTTTACGCTCACTGAGAATAGAAATCATGAATACCGGTATACCGGCGGTGATTGGGTCGGCTTTGAGGGCCGCCAAGACGTCCCAGCCATCAAAGCCGGGCATCACAATATCAAGGAAAATGGCCTTGGGCCTGACCGTGCGGGCGATCTGCAAGGCCGATTGCGGAGCATCTGTGCAGATGGGCGCATAGTCTTCCTTGATGAAGAGGCGTTCCGCGAGTTCGAGGAAACGGCGATCGTCATCGACGACCAGCACATGCGGGCGCCTCTCATGGTTGGTCCGGTGCCCCGCGATACCAGAGAAACTGTCCCTGTGACCACGTTGCTCGCCCTCGCTATCAGCAGGGGCGGCGTCGTCGCTACGCTTGGTGGCGTGGTGGACGACAGGCACCAGTGCCGCATCATCCGGACCATGCACGACCTGCGCCGGCAGCCGGATGGTGAAGCGGCTACCTTTGCCCAATTCGCTGCTGATCTCGATCTTGCCGCCCATCAGACGACACAGGTTCTGGCTGAGCGACAGGCCAAGCCCCGTGCCGCCATAGACGGCGGCGATCTTGGAATTGGCCTGGGTGAAATTGGAGAACAGGGCCTTCTGCTGCTCCTGGGAAATCCCGATACCCGTATCGGAGACGGCAAACTCCACCCATTCACCGACGCGGTGCACCGAAAGGGTGATCTGCCCGTTCTGGGTGAATTTGGCAGCGTTGGAGAGCAGGTTGAAAATCGCCTGGCGCAGCTTGGTCGCATCGGTACGGATCACGCCGAGATTGGCGCCGCGCTCGACGACGAATGTATTGGTGTTCTTGGCTGCCAGCGGCCGCGCCGTCGCCTCGACTTCGTTGACGAGGCTGGCGAGATCGAGATCTTCCAGATGCAGGGCCATCTTGCCCGCTTCGATCTTGGAGATGTCGAGGATGTCATTGACCATGGCCAGCAAATGCTTGCCCGCAGCGCTGATCTTTTGCAGGTCCGAGATCTGCTCGCCGCGCCCGTCGAGCTCGGCATCCTCAAGCAGGATTTCCGAATAGCCCAGTACGGCATTGAGCGGCGTGCGGAGTTCGTGGCTCATCTTGGCCAGGAATTCCGACTTGGCGCCGTTGGCGCGCTCGGCCTCGTCCTTGGCCTGGGTCAGCTCCCGGAGCGTATACTGATGGCGGTCAATTTCCTTGATCAGCTCGGACTGGCTATCGACCACGCTGGAGTAATACGCGGCCATCATGAACACGTAGATGTTCGAGCCGAGCGCCGAGAGCACACCGGCGACCGCCATGTTCTCGACCGGGATATTCTCCGGAAAGTTGCTGTAGAGATAGACGCCGTAGAGCGCGGCAATGCCCAGCGTAATCTGGCTGAACACGAAGATACGCGCCGTCCAGGTCGAGCCGAGATACATGAAGGCCAGCAGCGGCACGAGCACGAGCCAGACCAGGAATGGCGAACTGGTGCCGCCGTAATTGTAGGTGCCCCACAGGATGCAGAAGGTCAGGTTCAGCACTGACAGCATGGCCAGCGGCGTGTAGCCGCGCGGGAACAGCTTCACCAGCGCCAGGAACGGCCAGAACCCATAGATCGAGGCGGCCAGGATCGGGACCTGCGGCACGGGCGCGGGATCGGCGAACCACAGGAAGACTGGGATCGGCGTCGCGATGATCGGCCCGAACATGTGGCTGATGATAAACATCTGCACGCGTTTGCGCGTGTGCAAGTCGCCGCTGAGATGGTCCGGAACGAACCAGTTCACCAGTTTCTGGAAAGAAGACAGAAAATTCACGAAGCCGCCTCGCGCCACGTTGGAGATCGAGAGTGGGCTCAACACTTTGAAAAGTCGTAAATTATTGCCTGAAAGCAATACCGGACGGCCACAAGACCGTCCGGCAAAACGAGTCTATAGCCCGAACGTCGCGTGCTCAAGCGCCGTCATAACGCCACGCAGTTCCGCCAGCCCCTTCATTCGCCCGATGGTCGGGTAGCCCGGCTGCGAACGGCGGTTGAGATCGTCCAGGATGTCCTGGCCGTGATCGGGGCGCATCGGGATGATGTGGTCCTTGCGGCCGGCCGCCTTGCGACGGCGCTCCTCCCGGACGATGGCAGCAATCAGCGCCACCATGTCGGTGTCGCCCGCTAGGTGTTCGGCCTCGTAGAACGAGCCAACCACGTCGTCAGTGTCGCGCTTGACGTTGCGCAGATGCAGGAAATGCACCCGGTCGCCGAGGCGCTCCATCATGCCCGGCAGATCATTGTCCGGCCGCGCACCGAGCGAGCCCGAGCACAGCGTCATGCCGCTTGCAGGGCTATCCACCGCGTCGAGGATATACTTGTAGTCTTCTTCGGTCGACATGACGCGCGGGAGGCCGAGCAGCGCGAACGGTGGATCGTCGGGATGGCAGCACATGCGCAGGCCGAGATCTTCGGCGGTGGGCACGACGGCATCGAGGAAATCCACGAAATTGGCGCGCAGCCGCTCGCGACTGATCGCACCATATTCGTCCAGATGCGCCCGCACGTCATCGAGCGTCATCGACTCCGTCGAGCCCGGCAGGCCCATGGTGACGTTGCGCGCCAGCTGCTTGCGCGCGCCGTCATCCATTTCGGCAAAGCGGCGCTCGGCCTCGTGGGCAATGAGATTGGTATAGTCTGCCGCGGCGCCCTGGCGCTCCAGCACGTGGATGTCGAAAGCGGCGAAGTCGTTGATGTCGAAGCGCATGCAGGAGGCGCCGTTCGCCACCGTCCAGCGCACGTCGGTCCGCGTCCAGTCCAGCACCGGCATGAAATTGTAGCAGATCACCTCGATACCGGCATCCGCCAGATGCTGCAGCGAGATCTTGTAGTTTTCGATATGCTCGCGCCAGGCGTTCTTCTGCTTCTTAATGTCTTCGCTGACCGGGAGGCTCTCCACCACATCCCATGTCAGGCCCGATGGCGTGCCGTCCTTGCGGGTGGCAATCTCACGTTGACGTTTGGCAATCTCCTCAGGTGTCCAAACGCTCCCGTTAGGCACGTGATGCAGCGCACTAACCACACCCACCGCCCCTACCTGGGTAATATCATCAATACTCGTCTGGTCATGGGGTCCAAACCAACGCCAAGTCTGTCGCACAGTAAATCCTCACCTTGTATGGTAGACCCATGCCACAAGCTTTACCTGAACTAAAGTACTATTCGTTGGCGAGTTTCAGTAAAGTGTCGACATGACAAGGCGTGCCTTCTCGGCACCAGCAAGCAAGGTTCAATCCTGCCAGTTCAGCCCGAATAGTCGCGCGGTCCGGAGGCGCTTTTGGGCCTTCGATTTCTCCCCGGATCCAGCGGCCGTGCCGCGCCACGGCCTCGGCCTGGGCGGCGTCCTTGCCGAGGCCAAGTTCAGCTGCAACCTCGGCAATGGTGAAGGGATTGCCCCAGGGGCCAGGCCGAGCCACCGAATGCGCGGGCAGCCCGTTGAGCGCGCGAGAAATCGCCTGCAGGTCAAAGCCGGCCCTGCGCGACAGCACGATCCTCTGAGGTTGCATTACATCTCCCTGTCATAAACGAATTTGGGCATTTCCCATTTCCAGATCAGGGCGGCGACGCGCAGCGTGAAACCGATGGCGATCGAACCGATGACAACCACGTTCAGCGGCAGGCCGTACATCAGCCCGAAATAGTACACGACGCCGGTGACGATCGAGACCGTGGCATAGAGTTCGCTGCGGAACACCAGCGGCACGTCGTTGCAGAGCACGTCGCGCAGGATGCCGCCGACGATCCCGGTGACCATGCCGGAGACCAGCACGATGATCGGGCTCACATCCATCTCCATGGCCACCCCGCAACCGATAATGGTGAACACCACCAGCCCCAGGGCGTCGAGCAGCAGGAAGGTCCAGCGCAAGCGGTGCATCATGCGGGCGATGACGATGGTCATCAGCGCCGCGCCGCAGACCAGTACCAGGATATAGGGGTTCTCCACCCAGTAGAGCGGGTAGTGGCCAAGGAAAATGTCGCGCGTGGTTCCGCCGCCCAGCGCGGTCACGCAGGCCAGCAGGCAAACGCCGAACCAGTCCATGTTGCGGCGGCCCGCCGCGAGCGCGGCCGTCATCGCCTCAGCACCGATGGCGACATAAAAAATGAGGTCCAGCATGGCGGGTCCTGTGGAAACCGGGTTGCGCCGCGCAGGCTATCGCAGGAGCCTGCGGCTTTCACGCGGGGATTGAGATGCGCGCACCCAAATCCGTCAGGAGTCTCGAAAACCTGGGTCGCGTCAGGCTCTCGGAGAACTTCTTCCTGCGCGATTTCCTGTATTCGGAAATCGCGGTGATGCACGGATTTGCCAATATCCCCGACAACCCCGATCTGGCAATCGCCGCAGGAACGGCGCTTTGCGAAAACCTGCTCGAGCCGCTGCAGGCGCGCTTCGGGAAAATCTCGATCCGCTCGGCCTATCGCTCACCCGAGGTCAACGGATTTGGCAATGCCAATGGCCTCAACTGCGGCAGCAATGCCTCAAACTATGCGGGCCATATCTGGGATCGGCTGGACGGTGAAGGGCGGATGGGCGCAACGGCCTGCATCGTGGTCAACCGCTTCGTGCCCTATTACGAGCGCACCGGCGACTGGGAGGCGATGGCCTGGTGGGTGCATGATCACCTGCCCTACCATGATATGGAGTTCTTTCCCCACTACGCGGCGTTCAACCTGCAGTGGCGGCAGGAGCCGGTACGCCGGATTTCAAGCTATATTCCGCCGCGTCGGGGGCGGCTGATCGCACCGGACCGGCCCAACTGGTCGGGCCGGCACGATGAGGCCTATGCCGCAATGCTGGCGGCGATCAAAGGAAATCCGCGCGGAGCGGGGTGAATACGTCGATCAACCGGCCCTTTTCGAGGGCGACGACGCCATGCACCAGCCCGCTCGGCACGATAAAGCTGCCGCCAGTGCCAACCACTTCGGTCTTGCCATCGATCGTCACTTCGAACGCCCCCTCGGCGACGTAGCTGACCTGGACATGGGGGTGCGAGTGCAGTGCGCCAACGCCACCCTTTTCGAAGCCGAACTCCACCTGCATCATTTCGGGCGTGTGGATCAGCACCCGGCGAGTATTGCCGGGAGCTAGCACGATGGTTTCGCCCTCGTCTGCCTGCGCAAACAACTTCTGTTCAGTCATGAATTACCTCGCCAGCCAGCCACCATCCACGGGGATGACGGCGCCATGCATGTAGTTGGAAGCCTGCGACAGCAGAAACACCGCTGCGTCGCCGATGTCGGACGGCACGCCCCAGCGGGCGGCCGGGATGCGTCCCAGGATCGAAGCGGACCGATCGGGGTCAGCCCGCAGCGCTTCGGTATTGTTGGTTTCGATATAGCCCGGAGCGATCGAATTGACGTTGATACCCTTGGCCGCCCACTCATTGGCGAGCAGGCGCGTGATCCCGAGCACGCCGCTCTTGGAGGCCGTGTAGCTGGCAACACGAATGCCGCCCTGGAAGCTGAGCATCGAGGAAATGTTGACGATCTTGCCCTGGCGCCCCTGAGACAGAGCGCGCTTGCCGAGCGACTGGCAGAGGAAGAACATCGTCTTGAGGTTGATGTCCATCACCTGATCCCAATCGTCTTCGGTGAAGTCCACCGCATCGACGCGCTTGATGATCCCGGCATTGTTGACGAGGCCATCAATGGGCCCGTGCTGATCCCAGGCCGCGTCGAACATGGCCTGGGCAGCAGAGGTCGAGGAAAGGTCGGCCCTGACCGCCACGAACTCGCCGCCCGCCTTGGCCAGGAGGGCCGCGGTCTCGTCCATGCCCGAGCGGCCCACGCCAATAACGCGGCCACCGGCGCGGGCAATGCTCACGGCAATGCCCTGCCCGATGCCGGTATTGGCGCCAGTCACCATCACCGTCTTGCCGGCTAGGCTGAATGCGCTGAGATCGATCACAGCAGCTCGTCCATCTCTACCTTTTCAACGTCGGTGTAATCGACATTGTCGCCAGCCATGGCCCAGATGAAGGTATAGGCGCCGGTGCCCGCACCCGAGTGGATCGACCAAGGGGGCGAAATCACCGCTTCCTCGTTGCGAACGATCAGGTGCCGGGTCTCCTCGGGCTCACCCATCAGGTGCATCACGAAAGCATCGGGCTTGAGGTCAAAATAGAGATAGGCCTCCATGCGGCGGTCATGCACGTGGGCGGGCATAGTGTTCCAAACCGACCCCGGCGCGAAGCTGGTGAGACCAACCACGAGCTGGCAGGTCTTGACGCTGTCAGCATTGACGAACTGGAAGATCGACCGCTCGTTGGCGGTTTCCTGGCTGCCCAGATCGAGGCGCTTGGCATCGCTCTGGCGGATCAGGGTGGTCGGATGGGTGGCATGAGCCGGTGCGCTCAGCAGATAATACTTGGCGCCCTTGCCGGCGAACTGCACATTCTTGGCTCCCATGCCCACATAGAGCATGTCGCGGGAACCGACGGCATAATCGACGCCATCGACCGTGATCGTACCGGGCTCGCCGATATTGGCGGCGATCAGCTCACGCCGATCGAGGAAACCTGCCGTGCCGGTCGGCTTGATCGCTTCCAGCGTTAGCGGCGTCGTCGGCGTCGCGCCGCCCACTGCCATGCGGTCATAGTGGCTGTAGGTCCAGTTGATCACGCCCGGCACGAACAGCTCTTCGATGAGGAAATGCTCACGCAGTTCAGCCGTGTTCATGGCCGATGTGCTGACGGGGTCTATGGCGAAGCGGATATCGAATTCGGTGGTCATACTCTGTCCTATTGGGATTGCTCGTGGAGCCGTGCGCGGTAGCGCTCCTGGCTCAGTGAAAGGTGGTGCCGCATCGCTTCCCGGGCCGCACAAGGGTCCTGGGCCGAAATGGCACGGAGAATGGTGAGATGCTCGCGCTGCAGGCCAACCTGGTACTCATAGGTCACCACGCTGTCGGTGCCCCAAGGTGAGGCCACGTCGCAGGGAATAGTCCGGCTGCCCAGACCATCGAGCACCTCGATGTAGAAGGGATTGTTGGTCGCCGCCGCGATGGCCCGGTGAAAGGCGAAATCGGTCTTGCCCGTTGGCGTACCGAGCTTGAGCAGCCGCTCGAACTCGTGCCAGGCCTCCTGGATCGCCGCGTCCTGGCTGGCACTGCGGCGCATGGCGGCGAGGCCGGCTGACTCGATCTCGATACCCATGCGCACTTCGAGCACGTTGAGAGCCACAGAAATCTTGTTGGAGCTTCCCGCTCCAATGGCATGAAACGGGCTGAGGGCATGGGCGAGCACAAACACCCCTGCCCCCTGGCGTGCCTGCACCAGGCCATCGGCCGCCAGGGCCGCGATAGCCTCGCGCACGACGGTTCTGCTGACACCGAATATCCCGGTCATCTGGCTCTCCGTGGGCAGTTTGCCGCCGATGTCATATTCACCGGCAGCAATACGCCTGCGCAGAGTTTCCACCACCAGGTCGGCCAATTTGGGCTTCCGCCCAGCAGGGACCGCACCAATGTCAGACAAGCTCACGTCACTATCCTCGGAACAGGGCTGGAAGCCACAGAGACAGGGCGGGGATATAGGTCACCAGACCCAGCACGACGAGCCCAGCCGTATAGAACGGCCAGATGCTGCGCATGGCTTCCCACACCGTTATCTTGCCCACCGCGGCCGCAACAAACTGCACGGGCCCGAGTGGCGGCGTGTTGAGGCCAATCCCCAGATTGAGGATCATGATGACGCCAAAATGCACGGGGTCAATGCCGAAGGCCTTCACCATGGGCAGGAAGATCGGCGTGGTGATGATGATCAGTGGCCCCATATCCATGAACGTGCCGAGCAGCAGCAGCAGCACGTTGATCATCAGCAGAACCATCAGGGGATCCGACGAGATCATGGTCATGGCTTCGGTGAGATAGACTGCGACCTTGAGATAGGCCATCAGCCAGCCGAAGGAGGCTGCGGCGCCGATGATGAACAGCACCATCGCAGTGGTGCGCACTGCGCCAAGCACGGAGTGCACGAACTCTTTCCAGTCCAGCGAACGATAGACCAGCAACGTCACCAGCAGGGCATAGATCACCGCGATGCAGGAGCTTTCCGTGGCGGTGAAGATGCCGGACCGCACCCCGCCAAAGATGATGGCAATCAGCATCAGGCCGGGGATGGAGGCGACGAAGAAGTAACCGGCCTTGCGGAAGCCCTGGAATGGCTCGGTGGGATAGCCGCGTTTGACGGCGACGAAATAAGCCGTGACCGAAAGCGCCAGGGCCAGCAGCAGGCCGGGAATGATGCCCGCGGTAAACAGGTCGGCAATCGAGATATTTCCGCCGCCCGACAGCGAATAGATGATCATGTTGTGGCTGGGCGGAAGCAGCAGTGCGATCAGCGCCGCCATCGACGTAACGTTCACCGCATAGTCGGCGCCATAGCCGCGCGCTTTCATCTGCGGGATCATGATGCCGCCAACGGCCGCCGCTTCGGCCACTGCCGAACCGGAAATGCCGCCGAACAGCGTCGACGCCGCGATGTTGACCTGCCCCAGCCCGCCGCGAACATGGCCGATCAGCGATCCGGCAAACGAAATGATCCGCGCAGCAATGCCGCCGCGCATCATGAGGTCGCCGGCGAAAATGAAGAAAGGAATGGCCATCAGGCTGAAGGCCGAGACGCCCGAATTGAGCTGCTGGAAGACAACGACCGGCGGGCGGCCGAGATAGACAATGGTGGCAAAGCTGGCAATGCCCAGGCAGTAGGCGATTGGCGTACCGATCACCATGAGCAGGGTGAACACGCCAAAGAGAATCCAATATTCCATGGGGCTTACGCCTCGCTAACGGTGTGATCGGCAACGACATCGTCCACCGGCTCGCCAGCCAGGCGCAGCACGAAGCGTTCGAGGGCGAACAGGCACATCAAAAGGCCTGACAGCACGATCGGGAAATAGGTGAAGGAAGTCGGCAGCCCGAGCACGGGAATCCGGGTCGACCAGAAGCGAATGGCCAGCTCCCCGCCATAGAACACCATGCCGAATGCAAAGGCGAAAATGCAGACGTCGCTGATCCCGCGCAGCCACGGCTTGGCGCCGGGCGGCAGGACATAGAGCAGCACGTCGAACCCCATATGGAAGTTCTCGCGCACGCCCACGGCGGCGCCGAGGAAAATGAACCACGTCATGATCATGATCGAACCTGCCTCGGTCCAGGCCGGAGACGAGTTGATCACGAAGCGCATGAACACCTGGTAGGCGACAATGGCGGTCATGGCGACCATTCCGATGCCGGCAATCCAGAGCACGATGTTTGAAAGCCGTCCCAGCGCGCGGCTGATCGGCAGGAGCCTGTCTCTCACGAATTTCCTCCGTACGGCGTTGGCCGCGACGTCAATGGACTGGGCCGGCGATGAGGCGCCGGCCCAGCTCGATCGATTATTCGGTGGCCTGAATGCGGGCCACGAGGTCCTTGAGGGCCGGATCGGTGACGTACTTTTCGTAGACGGGCTTCATCGCGTCGATGAAGGGCTGCTTGTCGACTTCGTTGATGGTGGCGCCAAGCGCTTCCACGGCGGCCTTGGACTCGACTTCCTTTGCAGCCCAGAGCTCGCGCTGCTTGGCAACGGATTCCTTGGCGGCTTCGCGGAACAGGGCCTGGTCTTCAGGAGCCAGGCCATCCCAGACGACCTTGGAGATCACCAGGACTTCCGGCACCATCAGGTGCTCGTCCAGCGAGTAATACTTGGCGACTTCGGCGTGGCCGGCGGTGTCATAGCTGGGGTAGTTGTTTTCGGCGCCATCGATAACGCCGGTCTGGATGCCGCCATACACTTCGCCATACGGCATCGGCGTGGCGTTGCCGCCAAAGGCCGCGACCATGTCGACGAAGATGTCCGACTGCATCACGCGCAGCTTCATGCCGGCCATGTCGGCGGGCGAATTGATCGGCTGCTTGCTGTTGTAGAACGAGCGCGCGCCGCCATCGTAATAGGCCAGCGCCACCACATCCACGGCATCAAAGGCGGCCAGGATTTCCGCGCCGATCGGGCCATCGAGCACGTGGTGCATATGGTCGGCCGAACGGAAGATATAGGGCAGCTGGGTCACGGTGGCTTCTGGCACCTGGGTACCGAAGGCGCCGATCGAAATGCGGTTCATGTCGATAACGCCGAACTGGGTCTGTTCGATCGTATCCTTTTCTTCGCCGAGCTGGGCGGAGTGGAACACTTCAACCGAATAACGGCCGCCGGTCTTTGCGCTCAGCAGTTCGCCGAAGTGCTTGACCGCTTCGACCGTCGGATACCCATCAGGATGGGTATCGGAAGACCGCAACACGGTCTGGGCGCTGGCCGTCGAGACCATCAGGGCTGCAGCGACCAGCGCGGTCGCTGCCAGTTTTGGCAGATGAAACATAAAGGTCCTCCCATAGGGGACAACGGTCCAGCACGACATCCGCGCCATCCTCCAACCGCTGCCAGTGATGCGCAGCAGAATTCCTCCTCCGCTGCACAAGCCCGCCCGCATCCCTCTGGACTCGCGGCGATCTTGCTGCACAAACTGGTATGGAAGCGAAAAACAAGAGTCAACATACAAAAAACACATCAATTGTATGATAACTTTTCAAGGTGCGGACGCCTCTCCTGGCGCCGAAACCAGGGCACTCGTCGACGCAGTTCCAGAAATTTCCTCGACACCACAATTGGTTAGAACAAACAAAAACGCCGCCGGATCGAACCAGCGGCGTTTAGAAACATGTCGTTGTGGCGAGCCTAAATGTGGATGGCGCCGTCGCCCAGCGACAGGGCCGCCTCGCGCACCGCTTCCGACAATGTCGGATGCGCATGGGTCGAGCGGGCGAGATCTTCGGCCGATCCCGAGAATTCCATCAGCACCACCAGCTCGTGGATCATTTCGCCGGCATTCTTGCCGATGATATGGGCGCCGAGCACGCGGTCGGTTTCGACATCTGCCAGGATCTTCACAAAACCCTGCGTCGCCAGCATTGCCTTGGCGCGGCCATTGGCAGTGAAGGGAAACTTGCCAATCTTGTAGTCGATGCCTTCGGCCTTGAGTTCATCCTCGGTCTTGCCGACCGAAGCGATCTCGGGATTGGTGTAAACCACAGCCGGGATCGCGGCATAGTTCACGTGACCGGCCTGGCCATTGAGGATTTCGGCAACGGCAATGCCCTCGTCCTCGGCCTTGTGCGCCAGCATTGGGCCGGCAATCACGTCGCCAATGGCATAGATGCCGTCGACCGAGGTCTTGTAATTGTGGTCAACGCGCACGCGGCCCCGCTCGTCCAGGGCAACGCCGACGATGTCGAGACCCAGCCCTTCAGTGAAAGGCTTGCGGCCGATAGCGACCAACGCCACATCGGCATCGAGCAGTTCGACGTCGCCGCCCTTGGCTGGCTCGATGCGCACCTTGAGCGAGCCGTCGTCCTGCCGGTCGATACCGGCGACCTTGCTCGACAGTTTGAACTCCATGCCCTGCTTCTGCAGCATGCGCTGGAACTGGCGTGCCACTTCGCTATCCATGCCCGGCAGGATGCGGTCGAGATATTCGACGACGGTGACCTGCGCACCAAGCCGCGCCCAGACCGAACCCAGTTCGAGCCCGATGACACCGGCACCGATGACCAGCAGCTTACCCGGAACCTTGTCGAGGCTCAGCGCGCCGGTGGAGGTCACGATGGTCTTCTCATCAACGTCGATGCCCGGCAGGCCGGCCGATACCGAGCCGGTTGCGATGACGATGTTCTTGGTTTCGATTTCGGTGGCGGGGCCGGTCTGCGGCGTCACCAGCACCTTGCCGGGCGACACGATGGTGCCGATGCCGCGCAGGGCCGTGATCTTGTTCTTCTTGAACAGGTAATCCACGCCACCAACGTTGGCGGCGACCGTTTCGGTCTTGTGGTTGAGCATCTGGGCCAGGTTGAGCTTGGGCGCCGGAATGTCGATGCCCAGCGCCTTGAAACCGTGGCCAGCCTCTTCAAACAGCTCCGACGCGTGCAGCAGGGCCTTGGAGGGGATGCAGCCGATATTGAGGCAAGTGCCGCCATGGGTAGCCCACTTCTCAACAACCGCCACCTTCATCCCCAGCTGCGCAGCGCGGATTGCCGCGACATAGCCGCCGGGTCCCGAACCGATGATCGTGAGGTCGAAAGCGTCTGCCATTTATAGCCCCAAAACTGTTTTGCGTTTCTGCGGCATCGCCAGCTGAGCGGCGCGCGCAGGGAATGTAATGCCGGTGCGTCCAATAGACCACCGTCCGCAGCGGAAAAAGCCGCTTTCGGGGCAACAAGCATGATCGCGCCATGCCGTCCATTGCCGAAAGCTCAAGCCCCCACCGCCAAAGCAGCAATGCCCGGCGCGCGGTGAGCGTTGCGGAAACCGACGGCGACTATTGCGCAGCGATTTCCTGCGCCTTGGCGAGAGCCGTTGGCAGCTGGCGGTCGATATCGAGGGTGCCGTCGTCAACCTGGGCGAGGAACTGACGGCAGAACGACACCTTGTCGGAGGCCTGGTTGTAGGCGCTCATGATCTGGGTGCCGCCATAGGTTTCTGCGGCCAGCTGCTGACCTTCGTCCGCGCCGCCAAGCCGGGTGATGACCCGGTCGGCCAGGTCGAGAAACCCGATATTGCGCAGGTACCAGTTGTCATTGGCCAACTTGTAGGCGGGGTCGAGCCCGGTCGTTTCGTAGCAATGGGTGGTCATGGCCGCGACGATGGCGCGCGAGCCGTGAAAGGCCATCAACTCGCCGATCAACTCGGCATCAGATGCGTCCTGAGCCGTGGCTGGGGCGAATGCAGCGAGCCAAACGAGGGCCGACAAAACCAGGGAACGCAAAGGGCAGGCCACTCCGAAAAAAAACACTAAAAATCGACGAAGACATCTGGGGCTTTGACGTTAACAGACTGTTAGAATTCCGGCCTGCCGCCCATCACGAAACTGCTAGGTCGGCCTCTTCCAAGCTGCCGCCCACAAAAAAAGACCGGAGCACCTGCCCCGGCCTTTCGTAAAGCTAATGGGCGGGATGAAGGACAAGACCGACTTCCCGCCGAACAAACTAGAGATCGAGCACCAGACGCTCCGGTGCCTCAAGGCTTTCCTTGACGCGGACGAGGAAGGTCACGGCTTCCTTGCCGTCGACGATGCGGTGATCGTAGCTGAGCGCGAGATACATCATCGGGCGGATGACGATCTGGCCGCCAACAACCACAGGACGCTCCTGGATCTTGTGCATGCCCAGAATGCCCGACTGCGGCGCATTGAGGATCGGCGTCGACATCAGCGAGCCATAGACACCACCGTTGGAGATGGTGAAGGTACCGCCCTGCATGTCGGCCATCGACAGCGCGCCGTCACGGGCCTTCTTGCCCAAGCCATTGATCGACTTCTCGATCTCGGCGATCGACATCTGATCGGCATTGCGAACGACCGGAACGACGAGGCCTTTGTCGGTGCCGACTGCCACGCCAATATGGGCGTACTGCTTGTAGATCAGCTCATCGCCGTCGATCTCGGCATTGACCGCCGGGATCTCCTTGAGCGCGTGCACGACGGCCTTGGTGAAGAAGCCCATGAAGCCCAGCTTCACGCCGTGCTTCTTCTCGAACAGCTCCTTGTACGAAGCGCGCAGGTCCATCACCGGCTTCATGTCCACCTCGTTGAAGGTGGTCAGCATGGCGGCGGTATTCTGTGCGTCCTTGAGGCGACGGGCAATGGTCTGGCGCAGACGGGTCATCTTGACCCGCTCTTCGCGGCTGGCATCGTCAGCCGAAACTGGCGAGCGCGGCGCGGCCGGAGCCTTTGGAGCCTCAGCGACAGGAGCCGAGGCGGGGGCGGCTGGCTGCTTGAGCGCGGCCAGAACATCTTCCTTGAGCACCTGGCCACGCTTGCCCGAACCGTCCACGGCGCCGGCGTCAATGCCGGTCTCGTTGATCAGCTTCTGGGCAGCGGGAGCCGGCGGCATGCTGGTGGCAGCAGCAGGCTTGGTGGCGGCGGGTGCCGCAGCAGGCGCAACAGGTGCTGCGGCCGGAGCCTCGACGGGCTTGGGCGTAACAACCGCCCCTGCCCCGCCGATGGCACCCAGCAGCGCGCCGACGTCCACCGTCTCGCCCGGCTGAGCGGCGATGGCTTCGAGCACGCCAGCGGCTGGCGCCGGCACTTCGATGGTCACCTTGTCGGTTTCCAGTTCCACGATGGGCTCATCGGCGGAAACGGTGTCACCCACCTTCTTGAACCACTGGCCAATGGTGGCCTCGGAGACGCTCTCGCCAAGGGTCGGGACGCGGATTTCAGTCGACATTTGCTTGTCCTTTATTGAGCGAAGGCTTCGTCGAGGAAGGCCTGCAATTGAGCGAGGTGGGTCCGCATCAGACCGGTTGCGGTCGAGGCGGAAGCCGGACGGCCAACGTAGCGAACGCGCTGGTTATTGCGTCCCATCTGGTCAAATACCCATTCAACATATGGCTGAATGAAGGCCCAGGCACCCATATTCTTGGGCTCTTCCTGGCACCAGATGATCTCGGCATTCTGGAAACGGCTCAACTCGTCCAGCAGCGCCTTGGCCGGGAACGGATAGAGCTGTTCGATGCGCAGCAGGTAGACATCGTCGATGCCCTTCTTTTCGCGCTCTTCGAGCAGGTCGTAATAGACCTTGCCGGTGCAGAGCACGACGCGGCGGATCTTCTGGTCCGGCACAAGACGGATCGTGGTCTTGGGCAGGCCCGGTGCCTCGGCATCGTCCCACAGCAGGCGATGGAAGCAGGAATCCGGACCAAGCTCGACCAGCCCGGAGGTTGCCCGCTTGTGGCGGAGCAGGCTCTTGGGCGTCATCAGGATCAGCGGCTTGCGGAAGTCGCGGGTCAGCTGCCGGCGCAGGATGTGGAAGTAGTTGGCCGGGGTCGTGCAGTTGGCAACCTGCATATTGTCTTCAGCGCACAGCTGCAGGAAGCGCTCGGGACGCGCGGAGGAGTGCTCCGGGCCCTGCCCTTCATAGCCATGCGGCAGCAGCATCACGAGGCCCGACATGCGGAACCACTTGCGCTCGCCCGAGGAGATGAACTGGTCGATCACCACCTGTGCGCCGTTCACGAAGTCACCGAACTGGGCTTCCCAGATCGTCAGTGCCTTCGGCTCGGCCAGCGAGTAGCCATACTCAAAGCCCAGCACAGCCTCTTCCGAGAGCATCGAGTTGATGACTTCGTAGCGGCTCTGGTCCGCGGTGAGGTTGTTGAGCGGGGTATAGGTCTTGTTGTCGACCTGCTGATCGTTGAGCACCGAGTGGCGCTGGCTGAACGTACCGCGTTCGCAATCCTGGCCGCTAAGGCGCACCGGGTGGCCTTCGGTCACCAGCGTGCCAAAGGCCAGGGCCTCGGCCGTCGCCCAGTCAATGCCCTCACCGGACTGGATCGCCGACAGGCGATTGTCCATGAAGCGCTTGACCGTCTTGTGGACGTTGAAGCCTTCCGGAACATTGGTCAGCGCCGTGCCGATCTGGGCGAGACGCTCCAGCTCGACGCCGGTCTGGCCACGACGCGGGCCTTCCTGGTCGGCCTGACGAAGATCCTTCCAGGCGCCATCGAGCCAGTCAGCCTTGTTGGGGCGATAGTCCTGACCAGCCTCGAACTCGCGTTCGAGCTGTGCGCGCCAGTCGGCCTTGAGCTTGTCGACTTCGGCAGCCGTCAGCAGGCCTTCGGCCACCAGCTTTTCCGAATAGAGCTCCAGCGTCGACTTGTGCGAGCGGATCTTGGAGTACATGAGCGGCTGGGTGAAGCTTGGCTCATCGCCTTCGTTGTGACCGAAGCGGCGATAGCAGAACATGTCGATGACGACAGGCTTGCCGAACTTCTGGCGATACTCGACCGCCACCTTGGCCGCGAAAACCACAGCTTCCGGATCGTCACCATTCACATGGAACACCGGCGCTTCGATCATCTTGGCGACGTCGGTCGGATAGGGGGAGGAGCGCGAATACATCGGGCTCGTGGTGAAGCCGATCTGGTTGTTGATCACGAAGTGGATCGAACCACCGGTCCGGTGCCCCTTGAGGCCCGACAGGCCAAGGCACTCGGCGATCACACCCTGGCCGGCAAACGCGGCATCGCCATGGATGAGCAGCGGCAGGACCATCGAGCGGTCGGGACGACCGTCGAGTTCCATATTCACCAGCTTGCCATCGGGCGAGATGTGCTGATCCTGCTTGGCGCGCGACTTGCCGAGCACGACGGGATCAACGATTTCCAGGTGCGACGGGTTGGCCGTCAGCGACAGGTGCACCTTGTTGCCGTCGAAATCGCGGTCGGACGAAGCACCCAGGTGGTACTTCACGTCGCCCGAACCCTCGACGTCGTCGGGGTAGAAGGCGCCGCCCTTAAATTCGTGGAACAGGGCGCGATGCGGCTTCTGCATCACCTGGGTCAGCACGTTGAGGCGACCGCGGTGAGCCATGCCCAGCACGATGTCCTTGATGCCCAGCGCGCCGCCGCGCTTGATGATCTGTTCAAGCGCCGGAATGGTGGCTTCGCCGCCATCAAGGCCGAAGCGCTTGGTGCCGGTATACTTGACGTCGATGAACTTCTCGAAGCCCTCGGCCTCGATCAACTTGGCCAGGATTGCCTTCTTGCCCTCGGGGGTGAAGGTGATTTCCTTGTCCGGGCCTTCGATCCGCTCCTGCAGCCACTGCTTGGCTTCGGGATCGGAGATGTGCATGAACTCGATGCCCATCGTGCCGCAATAGGTGCGGCGCAGGATGGCCAGCATCTCGGGAATGGTCGCGTATTCGAGCCCGAGATAGTTATCGATGAAGATCTTGCGGCCGAAGTCGGCCTCGGTGAAGCCGTAGCTTGCGGGATCGAGTTCCGGCGCCGGCTCTTCTGCCATCATCTTGAGCGGGTCGAGATCGGCATGCAGATGCCCACGCATGCGATAGGCGCGGATCATCATGATGGCGCGGATGGAGTCGCGGGTGGCCTGGAGCACGTCGGCGACGCTGCTCTTGGCGACGCCAAGCGCCTCTGCCTTCTTGGCGATGGCCTTCTCGGTCTTTACCGCGATTTCGCCCCAGTTGCCGTCAAGCGCGCTGACCAGTTCGCTGGTGGCGCTCTGCGGCCAGTCCTTGCGGCCCCAGCTCGGGCCGTCGGCGTTTTGCTGGGCAACACCTTCGCCGTCGTCGAGCTTGGAGAAGAAGCTCTTCCATGTGTCATCGACACTGGAAGGGTCAGTTTTGAAGCGAGAATAGAGCTGCTCGATATAGTCGGCGTTCCCACCATAGAGGAACGAAGTCAGCAAGAACGTGTCGTTCTTTTCCTGTCGTGTCATCGCTTTTTGTCGCGAGGCCCACGCCCCGCCATCCTTCTAAACAAACCGGCCAGGCCGGCGTCACGCGGTCCTTAAGTTTCGATCGGATACTGACCGCTTATCCTTAGTATCCTGTTAAGTGAACGACCCCTGAGCAGCGTCGTGGCGCATAGTTCCGTGCGACCGGCCAGTCGACACTACCGTCTCTTCCATCCCCGGCCAGTCACCGGATGAAAGTGGTCTGGACCGCCGGCCCTGCCATCAGATGAAATGGCGGCGGGCCGACGGAAATTCTTCGACTTAGCCCTTGAGCACTTCGCTCAGGGTGTGGCCGATACGGGCCGGCGACTTGGACATGCGGATGCCCGCAGCTTCCATCGCGGCGATCTTGTCTTCCGCACCGCCCTTACCGCCTGAAATTACGGCGCCAGCATGACCCATGGTGCGACCCTTGGGTGCGGTCAGCCCGGCGATGAAGCCGGCCATCGGCTTCTTGCGGCCGCGCTTGGCTTCGTCGATCAGGAACTGTGCTGCATCTTCTTCAGCCGAGCCGCCGATTTCGCCGATCATGATGATCGACTTAGTGGCCTCGTCGGCGAGGAACATTTCGAGCATGTCGATGAATTCGGTACCCTTGACCGGGTCGCCGCCGATACCGACTGCAGTGGTCTGGCCGAGGCCTTCATTGGTGGTCTGGAACACGGCTTCATAGGTAAGCGTGCCCGAGCGCGAAACAATGCCCACCGAACCCTTCGAGAAGATCGAGCCTGGCATGATGCCGATCTTGCATTCTTCCGGCGTCAGCACGCCCGGGCAGTTGGGGCCCAGCAGGCGCGACTTGCTCTTTTCGAGGCGCGCCTTGACCCGCACCATGTCGAGCACGGGAATGCCTTCGGTGATGCACACGATCAGCGGGATTTCCGCGTCGATGGCTTCGATGATGGCTTCGGCAGCGCCCGGAGGCGGCACATAGACCACCGAGGCCGTGGCGCCAGTGCGCTCCTTGCCTTCGGCAACCGATGCGAACACCGGCAGCGATGCCGAGGCGTCGAGCCCGCTGGTCCAGGTTTCCCCGGCCTTCTTCGGGTTCACGCCGCCCACCATCTTGGTGCCGCAATAGGCCAGCGCCTGTTCGGTATGGAATGTGCCGGTCTTGCCGGTCAGACCCTGCACGAGAACCTTGGTGTCTTTATTGACGAGAATGGACATGGGTGTTCCTAGAGCCGTTCGAGTTCTGCGACCGTCAAGTCGCTCTTTGCGTTACCGGTATTGAGTGTGGTGCTCGGTTCGAACATCAACACCACCGGCTCGGTCGTCAGGGCGCGCGGGCGATGTTCCACCGACCGCGGCACCACGAGGAAGTCGTTCTCGGCCAGTTCGACCGTGCCATCGCGAAAATCGATGGCAATGCGCCCCCGCAGCACCAGAAAGCCCTCGTCCTCGTTCTCATGGGCATGCCAATCGAACATCGGACCAAACTTGGCGATCTTCACCTGCGACTGATTGATGTCGCCGGCGATGTAGGGCGTGAACACGGCATTGATGCGCGCGTCCGCCGCCTCTAACAGGCTGATCTTGCGGGGGGCCAAGGCCTACTGCCCCTTGACCGCCGCCACGATCTTCTGTGCGGCATCGTCGAGATCATCGGCCGAAATCACGTTGAGGCCGGAATTCTCGAGGATTTCCTTGCCTTCCTTGACGCGGGTGCCTTCAAGGCGAACCACCAGCGGCACCTTGAGGCCGACTTCCTTGACCGCAGCGATCACGCCTTCGGCGATCACGTCGCAGCGCATGATGCCGCCGAAGATGTTGACCAGGATGCCTTCAACAGCCGGATCGGCCGTGATGATCTTGAATGCCGCGGTGACCTTTTCCTTGGTGGCGCCGCCACCAACGTCGAGGAAGTTCGCCGGCTCGGCGCCATAGAGCTTGATGATGTCCATGGTCGACATGGCCAGGCCTGCGCCGTTGACCATGCAGCCGATATTGCCCTCGAGCGCCACATAGGCGAGGTCATACTTGGACGCCTCGATTTCCTTGGCGTCTTCCTCGGTCATGTCGCGAAGGGCCTTGAGCTCTTCGTGGCGGAACGCAGCGTTGTTGTCGAAGCTCACCTTGGCGTCGAGCACGCGCAGGTGGCCATCGGTCATCACGATCAGCGGATTGACTTCCAGCAGGCTCATGTCGGTTTCGACAAAGGCCTTATAGAGGATCGGGAACAGCGAAGCGGCATCGGCCTTGGCATCGCCTTCGAGCTTGAGCGCGGCAACGATGGTTGCTACGTCAGCATCGGTGACACCCGTGGTCGGGTCGATGTCGACGGTGATGATCTTTTCGGGGGTGTGTTCGGCGACGGCCTCAATGTCCATACCGCCTTCGGTGGAAACCACGAAGGACACACGGCCGCTTTCGCGATTGACCAGCAGCGAGCAATACAGCTCACGGGCAATGTCGGCGCCGTCTTCGATATAGAGGCGATTGACCTGCTTGCCGGCATCGCCGGTCTGCTTGGTCACGAGTGTGTTGCCCAGCATCTCCTTGGAGAAGGCAACCACTTCGTCAATGGTCTTGGCCAGGCGCACGCCGCCCTTGGCGTCGGGGCCGAGTTCCTTGAACTTGCCCTTGCCACGCCCGCCGGCATGAATCTGGCTCTTGACCACATAGAGCGGACCGGGGAGCGACTTCGCGGCGGCTTCGGCCTCATCGGCCGAGAAGATCGCCACGCCGGCGGCAACCGGGGCGCCGTACGACTTCAGCAGCTCTTTGGCCTGATGTTCATGGATGTTCATGTGTAAGTCCCCTTGAATGGGCGAATCTCGTGGCGATCACGGGGCCTCAACCCCCACCGCGTCATTCCCGCATGAGCGGAAATCTCACTTCGGCGTCCCCAATAGGGAAATCCCCGCTTACGCGGGGATAACGCCAGGCTCGGTTACGCCAGCTTGGGCGCGATCTTCTTGCAGGCCTCGATCAGCCCTTCGACCGATGCGACCGACTTGTCGAACGCCTTTTGCTCGGCAGAGTTCAGCGAGATCTCGACGATCTTTTCCGCGCCACCGGCGCCGATGACGACGGGCACACCCACATAGGTGTCCTTCACGCCATACTGGCCCTGCAGGTAGGCAGCGGCAGGCAGCACGCGCTTCTTGTCCTTGAGGTAGCTCTCGGCCATCGTGATGGCGGAAGCAGCCGGAGCGTAGAAAGCCGAACCGGTCTTGAGCAGGCCGACGATCTCGGCGCCGCCATCGCGGGTGCGCTGGATGATCTCTTCCAGGCGTTCCTTGCTCATCCAGCCCATCTTGACGATGTCGGTCAGCGGAATGCCGGCAACGGTGGAGTAGCGGGCCAGCGGCACCATGGTGTCGCCGTGGCCGCCCAGCACGAAGGCGTTGACGTCTTCGACCGACACATTGAGTTCATCGGCGATGAAATGCACGAAGCGCGAGCTGTCGAGCACGCCAGCCATGCCGATCACCTTGTTGGTGGGCAGGCCGGAGAACTTCTGCAGCGCCCAGACCATCGCGTCGAGCGGGTTGGTGATGCAGATGACGAAAGCGTCCTTGGCATACTTGGCAATGCCTGCACCCACCTGCTCCATCACCTTGAGGTTGATTTCGAGCAGGTCGTCGCGGCTCATGCCAGGCTTGCGGGGCACGCCTGCAGTGACGATCACCACATCAGCGCCCTGAAGGTCTTCATACTTGGAGGTACCGGAGATCTTGGCATCGAAGCCATCAACCGGGGCCGACTGCGAGATGTCGAGCGCTTTGCCCTGCGGCACGCCATCGACGATATCGAACAGAACGATGTCGCCGAGGTCTTTGAGAGCTGCCAGGTGGGCGAGTGTCCCGCCGATCTGACCAGAGCCGATAAGAGCGATCTTTTTGCGCGCCATAAGTCGTCATCCCAGACTGCGTTGAATTGGCGCACCTCTTAGCCCCACGCGCCTTTTGGGGCAAGTGAACCCTTCGTCTAAACGGCCGTTTGGCCCTTGCTGATGGGTGAGGGGGGCATGCCGGGCAAGCAACGTCAACCGGCTTTCCAGCGTCCGGCTAGACCGGCTCGCCCACTTCGCGCAGGCCCTGCGCCAGATAGTCCTCGGACTGCATCTCGATCAGCCGGGACACGGTACGCTGGAATTCGAACGCCGTCTTGTCGTCCTTGCCCAGCTGCTCAAGCGGAACGGCAAAACTAGCGCCCAGTTTGACGCCACGATCGTATAGATTGTCGATCAGCAGGATGAAGCGCCTGGCGGCGTCCGAGCGGGTGCGATCCATCTGCGGCACGTCCTCGAGCAGGATGGAATCGAAGGCGTGGGCGATGCGCACGAAGTCGCGGGAGCCCAGCGGCTTGTCGCAGAGATCGGAGAAACCGAACCGCCCTGCCCCCATGGCCATCAGCGGCACCGCAATCTTGCGCCCCATGCTTTCGATGGTGCCCGGCACGCCAGGCTCACCGCCAGTGATGCGCAGCCAGAGCCGGTCCATCTCGGCCTTGACCTCGGGACCGGTGCCGAAGGCGTAGACATGCTGACCGGCAAACTTCATGCGGCGATAGTCCTGCGCCGCCGGCAGGGAGGCCACGGTCACATGGGCCTTGAGCAAGGCGATGAAGGGCAGGAAGAGCTGGCGGTTAAGCCCATCTTTATAGAGGTCGTCCGGCAGCACGTTGGACGTCGCCACCAGCGTCACGCCACCCGCAAACAGCTTTTCGAACAGGCGGGTCAGCAGCATGGCATTGGTTATGTCATGCACATGGAATTCATCGAGGCACAACAGGCGCAGGCCGGATCGCAGCATTGGCTTGACTACCGCCTCGACGGGGTCGGCATCCCGGCCCTTGGCGCTCTTGCGGAATGCTGCCATGCCGGCATGCACTTCATCCATGAATTCGTGGAAATGGACGCGCCGCTTCTGCCGGATCGGCACCGCGGTGAAAAACAGGTCCATCAGCATCGTCTTGCCGCGGCCTACCTCGCCGAAGAGGTAGAGCCCCTTGGCGGGCGCAGATTTGTCGAAGAACTTGCCGAGCAGTCCTCGCGGGCGCTCAGCCACGATACCGGCCAGCACCTCGTCAAGCAGAGTCGCCGCCTCGCGCTGGGCGGGATCGGCCTGCAGCACGCCGCGCGCCGCGAGCTCAGCATAAGCGGCGCTGACCGGGCCACCGGATGGAGCTAGGGCAGACGTCACGGGGCGCTCGCTTTTTGCATATGGACAAGAAAACGGGCATGGCCGCCAGGTCATGCCCGAACAATCGTGGTCAGCTGGCCAAGGCCAGCTGCACCGGGATTTAGCGCGACATCGAGATCGCCTGGCCACCGCTGATGGTGCCGATATAGCGACCGCCGCTCGGTGCGAGGAATGCGGCGATATTGCCGTTCTCATCATAGAGCTGCAGCTGGCTGCCGACCTGCTGCCAGCCCGTCACCGACGCGATCTGTGGCACGGTGCAACCGGGGGCCGAAGCGCGATAATAGGTGGTGCCAGTCTTGGTGGTCATCGGCAGGTTGATCCGGCAGGTTGCCGCGCCAGCCGCCACATTCCACACCCCTTCGGGGCCGGCGCTCATGCCGCCTGCAACGGGCTGGGCCAGCGGATCGAGCGAGACGATGGAGGGCGACGAGCCGGGCATGGTGTTGGCTGCCGTCTGCGTGGGAACGCCACCGAGAACCGGCTGGCCCGACAGGCCGGGAGCCGGCGTACCGGCGGCGCCGATGGCCGGAAGGCTGCCCTGCTGCACGGTCGAGCTCTGAACCGGCTGCAATTGCTGTGGGGCGCCGATGGTATTGAGATTGGCCGTATTGGACCCGGTGGACTGGCACGCAGCCAGAACAACGGCAATTGCCGCCACGCCCACCGCGGAAAACGACCCGCGTATCCAAACCGTCATATGGTTCGCTCCTGCCCAAAGACTTAATGAAAGTTAACAGCTTGGCTGGCTTATAAACAAAGGCCGCGCTGCGTTCAACGCCCGTCCGCAACAGAACTTGGGCGCATTAATGTGGCGGTATTAGGTGTTGGAAGCCGCCATCTCGCGCAATAGTTCCTCGGCCAACAGCGTTGCATCGCCGGCTTCCTCCTCGGGCACCTGAACCGGCACGCCCGAAGACGCAAACAGGTTTGGCACGCCCGGCAGCCCACCATCGCCCTGCTCGAGCGGGTGAAAACCGTAGCCGCGCAACGCCACAACGAGCGCCCGCGCCTGTGAGGGATCCTTCACTTCGGCAATGATCTGGTAGGCCATGAGGAACTCCGCAACAAAGCCCGATCCTGAACGTCCTCTGGAAGACGGGCAAGCAAAAACGCAGCGCGCCCACCGCGAGAGCGATCGGCTTGCCAAGCCTTCATCAAAATGATGCACTGACCCGTAAGCCGTTTTGCCATATGGTGATTTGCGGTCGGAATTGGTCCGGCGCTGGCTCTACGCATAACCTGCCCGGAGACCCGATGGGCGCGTACATCATCCGCCGGCTACTTTTGATGATCCCCACGGTTTTCGGGATCATGGCGATTTCGTTCATCATCACCCAATTCGCCCCCGGCGGCCCTGTCGAGCAGGCGCTTGCCAACCTCTCCGGGCAGAATGTGTCGATGGCGGAACGCATTTCCGGCAGCGCAGGCGGCGACTTTGCCGCCCAGCCCGGCGCGCGACCGCAAGACGGCGGCAGCGGTTATCGCGGCAGCCAGGGCCTTTCGCCCGAGCTGGTCAGCCGCATCGAAAAGCAGTTCGGCTTCGACAAGCCGCCACTCGAGCGTTTTGGGCAGATGCTCTGGAACTACTTGCGGTTCGATTTTGGCGACAGCTACTACCGCGACATCTCGGTGATCGATCTGATCCTCGAAAAGATGCCGGTTTCCATCTCCCTGGGACTCTGGATGACACTGATCGCCTATGGGGTTTCGATACCGCTCGGCATCAAGAAGGCCGTTTCCGACGGCTCGCGCTTTGACGTCTGGACCTCGACCATCGTCATCATCGGCTACGCCATTCCCGGCTTCCTGATCGCCATCGTGCTGATCATCCTGTTTGCGGGAGGCAGTTTCTGGTCGATCTTCCCGCTGCGTGGACTGACCTCACCGGGCTTTGCCAACTTCCCCTGGTATCAACAGGTACTCGACTATTTCTGGCATCTGGTGCTGCCCATCATTTCGATGGGCCTTGGCGCCTTTGCCACGACGACGCTGCTGACCAAGAACTCGTTTATCGACGAAATCGGCAAGCAATATGTGACAACCGCCCGCGCCAAGGGGCTGACGGAAAACCAGGTGCTCTACCGCCACGTGTTCCGCAACGCCATGATGCTGATCATCGCCAGCTTCCCCGCCGCCTTTATCGGCGCCTTTTTCGGCGGCTCGCTGCTGATTGAAACCATCTTCTCGCTCGACGGGCTGGGCCTGCTCGGTTTCCAGTCTGTGTCCAATCGCGACTACCCGGTCGTCTTCGCCACGCTCTACATCTTCTCGCTGCTCGGACTGGTCGTCGCCCTGATCTCTGACCTAGCCTATATGTGGGTCGACCCGCGGCTGGACTTTGAAAGCCGCGAAGTATGAACGAGATTGCCTCAACCCTCCCCGCCAGACGCCGGCTGTCTCCCCTCAACCAGCGCCGACTGGCCAATTTCCGCAAGAACGGTCGCGGCTACTGGTCACTGTGGATTTTCCTCGTGCTGTTCGTGGCCACGCTGGGTTCGGAATTCATCGCCAACGACCGTCCGATCATCGCATCCTACAAGGGCGAGCTGCTATTCCCGGCCTTTGTCGATTATCCCGAATCGAAATTCGGCGGCTTCTTTGCCATCACCAATTATCGCGACGATTTCATCGCCGACGAGATCGCTGCCAATGGCTGGACGATCTGGCCGCCCATCCGCTTCAACTACCAGACGGTCGACGGCTTCCTGCCCTATTCGGGCGCCGTCGCCCCGAGCTGGACCATGACCAGGGCCGAGAACTGCGCGGGCTATCCCCAGCAGGAAGCCGACCCCGATTGCCACTGGGGGAACTATCACTGGCTGGGCACCGATGATCGCGGCCGCGACGTGTTGGCCCGGCTGCTTTACGGCTTCCGCATTTCCATTCTGTTCGGGCTGACCCTCACGATCTTCTCATCGGTAATCGGGGTCGTCGCCGGTGCCGTCCAGGGCTATTTCGGCGGCTGGGTGGACCTGATCTTCCAGCGTTTCATCGAAATCTGGACCTCCATTCCAGCGCTCTATCTGCTGCTGATCATCTCGTCGGTGATCGCACCCAATTTCTGGGTATTGCTGGGCATTTTGCTGCTGTTCTCCTGGGTCTCGCTGGTGGGTATCGTCCGGGCCGAATTTCTGCGCGGCCGCAATTTTGAGTACATCGCCGCCGCGCGGGCGCTGGGCGTCTCCAACCTTACCATCATGTTCCGCCACCTGCTGCCCAACGCCATGGTGGCGACGCTCACCTTCATGCCCTTCATCCTCTCCGGATCGGTGGTCACCCTGACATCGCTCGACCTGCTGGGCTTCGGCTTGCCGCCCGGCTCGCCGTCACTGGGTGAGCTGCTGGCGCAGGGCAAGAACAACCCTCAGGCGCCCTGGCTCGGCCTAACCGGCTTTTTCACCATCGCCATCATGATGACCCTGCTGGTGTTTGTCGGCGAAGCCGTGCGCGATGCCTTTGACCCGCGAAAGTCCATGACATGAGCGCGCCCCTGCTGTCCGTCCGCGACCTGACGGTAACCTTTGGGGCCCACGAGGCGACACGCGGCATATCCTTCGATATCGCACCGGGAGAGACCGTCGCCCTGGTCGGCGAAAGCGGCTCCGGGAAATCGGTGACGGCCCTATCCGTGCTCAAGCTGCTGCCACCCAGCGCGACGCTCACCGGGCAGATCCTGTTCAAAGGCAAGGATCTGGTATCGGCCCCGCCGGCCGAATTGCGCGCGGTGCGGGGCAACGACATTTCGATGATTTTTCAGGAGCCGATGAGCTCGCTCAATCCGGTTCACACGGTGGAACGGCAGATTGGCGAGGTGCTGGCCATCCATCGCGGTCTGCGCCCCAACGCCGCCCGCGCCCGCACGATCGAACTGCTCGACGCCGTCGGTATTCCCGATCCTGTCTCGCGCCTCGGCTCTTATCCGCACCAGCTTTCGGGCGGCCAGCGCCAGCGCGTGATGATCGCCATGGCACTCGCAAACGAGCCGGACCTTCTGATCGCAGACGAGCCGACAACGGCCCTCGACGTAACGGTGCAGGCGCAGATCCTCGCCCTGCTCAAGGACCTTCAGCAGCGCCTGGGCATGGCTATGCTGTTCATCACCCACGACCTGAACATCGTCAAAACCATCGCGGACCGCGTCTGCGTGATGACCGATGGCCAGATCGTGGAAACCGGCCCCGTCGCACCGCTCTTCGCCAACCCGCAGCATGCCTACACAAAGCACCTGCTGGCGGCAGAGCCGGCCGGCACCCCACCAAAATCGGACTCTGACGCCCCCACCATCGTCGACGTCAGTTCGCTCAAGGTGTGGTTCCCGATCAAGCGCGGCGTGTTCCGCAAGGTGGTGGGGCACATCAAGGCCGTCGACGGGGTGGATCTCTCCATCCGGCGCGGCGAAACGCTGGGCGTCGTCGGCGAAAGCGGCTCCGGCAAGTCGACCCTGGGCTATGCCCTGCTGCGCCTGCTCCCTTCATCCGGACGTATCGTGGTGTTGGGCAATGCGCTCGATGGCCGCTCGTGGAAGGCCATGCGGCCCCTGCGCGCCGACATGCAGATCGTGTTCCAAGATCCTTATGGCTCGCTGAGCCCGCGCCTTTCGGTCGATCAGATCATTGGCGAGGGGCTGGCCGTTCATGCGCCCCGGCTCAGTGCCGAAGAACGCGACGCGCGGGTGGTGAAAGCCCTTGCCGAAGTCGGCCTCGCGCCCGAAACCCGCTTCCGTTATCCGCACGAGTTCTCGGGCGGCCAGCGCCAGCGTATCGCCATTGCCCGGGCCATGGTGCTCGAGCCCAAATTCGTCGTGCTCGATGAGCCGACCTCGGCGCTCGACGTTTCCATCCAGGCGCAGGTCGTCGACCTGCTGCGTGAACTCCAGCAGCGGCACGGGCTGACCTACATGTTCATCTCTCATGACCTGAAAGTGGTGCGGGCGCTGGCCAATCAGCTCATCGTCATGCGCGATGGCAAGATTGTCGAACACGGGCGGGCCGAAGATATCTTTGCCGCGCCGCAGTCCGATTACACCCGAACACTGATGGCCGCCGCCTTCGGCACAGCCGCGCCCCCTGTAACGCCGTGATCATTCCGCCTAGTGTTGTTCCAGCCCGATGCAATTCCGGAGCCCTCCGATGAAATTCGCACCCCTGCTCGCCGCCGGCCTCGCGCTGACCGGCTTCGCCATTCCAGCCGTGGCCCAGACCCAGACTGACGTGTGGGTCCACGCCTTCGCCATGGAGGGCGAACCCAAATACGGGCCGGACTTCACCCATTTCGACTACGTCAATCCCGACGCCCCCAAGGGCGGCACTGTGCGGATGGGCGACCTGGGCGGGTTCGACACCTTCAATCCAATCCTTCCCAAGGGCGAAGCGGCGGGCGGCAGCGGATTGCTCTATGAGACGCTGATGACGCCCTCGCTGGATGAGCAAAGCGTCTATTACGGGCATCTCGCCGAGGCCCTCAAGATCGCGCCCGACTATGGCGCCGTGACCTTCCGCATGGATCCCGACGCCCGCTGGCGCGACGGTGAGCCGGTGACCGCCGAGGATGTGGTCTGGACTTTCAACAAGCTCATCGAGGTCAATCCCGACCGGCAGCAATACTACGTCAACATCACTAAGGCCGAGGTGACCGCACCGGGCGAGGTGACCTTCACCTTCAACCAGACCGGCAATCGCGAATTGCCGCTCATTCTGGGGCAGCTGCTGGTGCTGCCGCAGCATTGGTGGGAGGGCAAGGATGCCTCCGGCAAGACGCGCAACATCGCCGAATCCACGCTGGAGCCCCCGATGGGCTCGGGGCCCTACGAGCTGGCCAGCTTCGACGCCGGACGGACGATCACCTACAAGCGCGTTCCCGATTACTGGGGCATCAACCATCCAACCCAGGTCGGGCAGGACAATTTCGACGAGTATCGCATCGAGTATTTCCTCGACCTGACTGTGGAATTTGAAGCCTTCAAGGGCGACCAGTTCGACTGGTGGACCGAGAACCAGGCCCGGCGCTGGGCAACGGCCTATGACTTCCCCGCCGTCACCGACGGCCGCATCATCAAGGAGACCTTCCCGCAGGACTATGCCGGTTCTGGCATCGGGATCGGCTTCATTACCAATCTGCGCCGCGAGAAGTTCCAGGACGAACGCGTCCGCGAGGCGCTGAACTACGCCTTCGACTTCGAGGAACTCAGCAAGACGCTGTTCTATGGTCAGTATGAGCGCGTCGACAGCTACTTCTTTGGCCTGCCGTTCAAGTCGAGCGGCCTGCCGGAAGGCGAGGAGCTGGAAATCCTCAACACCATCAAGGATCAGGTGCCCGAAACCGTCTTCACCAAACCCTATACCAACCCGGTCAGCGGCGATCCGGCCAAGCTGCGCGCCAATCTGCGTACGGCGCTCCAGCTGTTCAACGCTGCAGGATACACGCTTGATGGCAACCGGCTGGTCGACGCCAACGGCAATCAGTTCGGCTTCGAAATCCTGCTCAACGGTCCCACCATCGAGCCGGTCGCGTCCAACCTTGTCACCAATCTCGCCCAGATCGGCGTTGCCGCCACCATCCGCACCGTCGACAGCCCGCAATTCATCAACCGCGCCCGCTCATTCGACTATGACATGATCTACAGCGGCTGGGCGCAGTCCTACTCGCCCGGCAATGAACAGCGCTTCTTCTTCGGTTCATCGACCGCCGACAAGGAAGGCTCGCAGAACTATGCCGGCATCGCCAACCCTGCCATCGACACGCTGATCGACAAGCTGGTTGTTGCCGATGACCGCGACACCCAAATCGCCGTCACCAAGGCGCTCGACCGCGTGCTGCTGGCCAATCACTACATGGTGCCATCCTACTCCCTGCGCAATTCCCGCATCGCGCGTTGGGACCGCTTCAGCCATCCTGAAACGCTGCCGGACTTCTCGTCGGGCTTCCCAACCATCTGGTGGTGGGATGCCGAAAAGGCCGCCAAGACAGGCGGCGCGGCCCAATAGAAACGCAGATGCCCCGTCCATTCCGGGCGGGGCATCTGTCTAATTCTTCGACGGTTCTGACTTAGTAGTCGCGCTCGTAGAAGACGCCGAGGCTGGAATTGCCATCCTGCGCCGCCGAGCCGGTCACCTTGAGATCGTTGGTCACGTCGAGATTGATGGTGACCTTGCTCTGCCCGTTGGCCCCGGCCGTGACACCCAGATAGAGATTGTCATCCAGATACGCTCCGGCGCGCACGGCCGCATTGCCCTGCTCGTCGGTGACGAGATCCAGATCGGCAAGACCGGCTGCGCCACGCAGGCTATCCATCAGCGATGAATTGCCCCCGCCGCCAACGAGCTCGGCGGCAGCGCCGGCCAGCTTGGCCAGCTGCAGCGGCGACAGTTCGCCCATCGAGCGATTGAACAGCAGCCGCGCCAGAACTTCGTCCTGCGGCAGTTGCGGGCTCGAGCTGAAATCGATGCTGAGATCCGACACGCGCCCCTTCACGGCCACGTTGACCGTTATGTCCTGCCCCTCGGTGGTGGCCAGGAAATCGAGGAACGGATCGAGGTCACCCACCAACGTCACCGTGCCCGACTGGAAGTTGATGCGCTGTCCAAGGATCGACAGGCGGCCACGGTTCAACGAGAACCCGCCGACCGGCTGGATGTTGTTGATCGGGCCCTTGAGCACGACCGACCCGCCCACTTCCGCATCAAGACCCTTGCCGCGGATGAAGATCTGGTTGGGCGCATTGACCGTCACATCGAGCAGCAGGCCTGCGGGCCGCGTTTGCGGATTGGGGGCCTTGGTGACCTCGTTGACCTTGGCGCGTGCCAGGGTCTGGTTCACGGCCGGCGGGGTGTTCTTGTGGCGCACGTCGACCAGTTCCGCACCGCCACCCAGACTGTCGGGGATGGTGATATCGGCCTTTTCGACATTGAGCGTGCCGGCAAGCAGCGGCGTGCCGGTGAGATTGCCGGTCAGCGCGAGGCCACCCGATATGGTTGCCACGAACATCGTGCCATCAGCATAGCGGGCGGAATTGAGGTCCACGCGCACATTGGCCGGGAAACCACCCTGCAGGCCAACGCTGCCCGAGGCCGAGACGCTGCCGCCGGTCGAGAGACCTGCCGTCAGATTGTTGATCACCAGGTTGGTGCCATTCAGGCTTGCCGACCCATTGATGTTCTGCAGACGCAGATTGAGTTCCGGATCGGCGTAACCCGAGCCGCTGGTCGAAACACTGCCCGCAAATTGTGGGCTGGCAATGCTGCCCGTCACCCGCGCGTCGAGATTGGCAACACCGCTGAACTGGCCGCCACGATCTGCAACAAAGCGGTTGGCCAGCACCAGAGGCGCCGAACCCTTGACCGCAACATTGAGCCCGCCGCCGCTGAGCGGCACCGTGCCGGACCCGCTCAAGGTCAGGCCGCCCGCACCATTGGCACTCAGGGCCGAGAGCGTCACGGCATTATTGCGGAAGGAACCGCTGGCCGTCGCGGAAATCGGTGCAATGCCGAACTCGCCAATCGCCGCCGCATTGACGCCGGATGCGCTGGTTTCAAAGGCCACGCGCGGATCGCTGCCCGTGCCGGTGACCGTGGCGCTGCCACTGAGTGTACCGGCCAGACCAAGCTCGGGCATGATCGTGTTGGCGATATTGAGCGGCAGCGCGCGAATATCGAGCGCGATGTTGAGCGCCTCGCCAGCCGAACCAGATGCAGTGATCGAACCCGACCCCACGTCAAAGCGCACGTTGTCGATGGCGACATTGTCGCCGGCAACCTGCAGCACGGTCGGCTGCGCCAGACGCGCGGAGAGCTGGCCCTGCTGCAACTGGGCCCGATCAAGGGCGAGCTGATAGCCATCGGCGATCGGCGTCAGCGAGCCGGCCAGATCAACATTGGTTCCTGCCGTAAGCGCAGCCTGGGCGTCAAACGACGTCGTAGCGCCGCTCTGGTTCGCCTTGGCTGCAAGGGTCGAGATTTCTACGCCCGCCGCCGCAACATTGCGGGCATTGGCGGTACCATCGACGACCGGAACGCCAAACAGGTCACCCACGACAGCATTGATATCGGCCGAACCGACGCGAATGTCGTTGTTGACGACGAGCCCGGACACATCGGCCCGGACGGTCGCACCCTGTTTCCCATCGGCACCGGTCAGCACGACCTCGGCATTGATCGCACCACGCGCCTCGAGCAGCGCAAGCGAGGCGGCCACGGCAACGTCAGGAGAAACAACGCTCAGCCCGCCGTCGAAAAGGCCCGTTTCCGCAGTGCGGCTGACGCCACCGCTGATACGGGTTCCCGCCACGGCAAAATCGAGATTGGTCAACGCCTGCAGGGCCGCATCCGCGGTCACATCGCCGCTAAGCGTGGCGCGATGGCCGTCGAGTTCAGCGCCGCCGATAATGCGGCCATCCAGGCGATCCACATTGTATCGACCGGCAAAACCGACATTTGCATTGCGCAGATTGCGTTCGGCGAGCTTGCCGGACGGAACAGTCGCGTCGAGCTTGAGGTCAATGACGTTTTCCGCCCCTTTGGCCGTACCCGCCACCGACAGCTTGCCGGTGGCAGCATCGGAGAGCAGCGCAAGATCGGCGAGATCGACGTTGAAGGCGAAATCGGCCAGCGCGTTGGAATAGGTGCCGTTGGCGTTGAGCTGAACCTGATCGTTGGCGATGCGGAAGGCATCGGCGGTCAGCCCCTCTTCGGTCCGCGCGAGGCGGCCCGACAGGTCCACCACACCGGTCAGCAGGCGATCAACCACCTCGTCGTCGATCGCCAGGTCGGTGCCGGTGCCATCGAGCGTCAGGTCGAACCCACCGCTCAGCGGCATGATGCGTCCGCTGGCCTTGAGCGCCAGCTGACCTTCCAGGTCGCGACCAGCCAGCGCCGAGAATGGCGCAATGCTGGCGGTCTGCACGTCGATATCGCCGTTGAAATCGAGACCGTCGATCTGCCCGCTCAGGGCGGCCGAGAGTACGCCACCGGCAACACGGAACTGCGCCAGCTCAATGGGCGCACCCGCATTCCACAGCCCGGCAACGCCGAGTCCTATGCTATCGCCCAAAGCCGCTTCGACTTCATCGCTTGCGCTGATGCCCGAAAGCACGCCATCGCCATTGAAGGTCAACCGGCGATTGACCGGGTCCGAGAGATTTACCGCCACGCCGCCAATGTCGAAATCGAGCGACTGGGCGGCAAAGCCGGGACTTTCAAAGCCCGAGACCACGACCGAGGACGACCAGTTTTCCGAGCCATCGCGGCCGAAATCCACCTTCACCTGCGCACTACCCACGCGGGTGGCGCTGCCGGGAACGGGCAAGATGACCTGCCCACCAGTGGCATCGGCGATGACGGCGTCGACATTGAGAGCCTTGAGGAAATTGTCCGGAGCCGTTTCCGCGGAGGCCTCAAGCGAGAGCTGTCCGCCGGTGAGGCGTAGGCCATCGATGGATACGCCGCCGCCGCTATGGATCATCGCGTTGGTGGTAAGCGCCGTTTCAGCGCCAAAGAAGGGGCGATAGGGTTCAGCAATCAGCACCGCCAGCGGCCCGCGCAGATCTGCGGCCACGGCAATACCCTCAGCCTGCTGGTTGACCGTCGCGACGCCGGAAAGCGCCGTCTGCCCATTAGCCTGCAGCACGAGATCGGTGCGCAACTCGGTCACCGGGCCGCTGCCCTTGAGCGTCAGCGTCACCGCCGGACGGTTTTCGATATTGAGCAGGTTGGCGATGACACCGTTCTCCGGCTCCACCAGCGCAAGGCCCAGATCAATGGTATTGCTGGCGTTCTGGTACTTTACGTCGAGGTCCAGCGTGCCACCGGGGCCGTCGAGACGCACGATATCAAGGCTGGTATCGAGATTGCCGCCATCGAGGCGCATCGAGCCTGCCAGCGAGACCTCGGAGCTGAGCCCGAATACGCTTTGACCAAAGGTCACCGACGGGACCGTCAGTTCGTCGAGGATGATCGCGACCGGGAACTGCGGAACCTGGAAGCCACCCGCCTCAGCCGATGGCAGGTCGACCGCGCCTTCGGCCGGCACGGCATTGCGCAGATACTGGATGGAGTCGGCCTTGAGCGAGCGCACTTCAAGGCGTCCCATGAACAAGGCTGCCTGGTTCCAGTTCAGCGTCGCATTGTTGACCGCCAGCCAGACGCCTTCGGCATCGGAAATGGTGATCTGGCGCACCGACACGTCGGACCCCAGAATGCCGTCGATATTGGACAGCCGGATCTGCCGCTCTGGGGTCGAGAGACGGTCTTCGACAAAGGTGGTGAGCCAGTCCTTCTGCTCGTTGTCGCTCATCGTCAGCACGTCCTGCGCGACGAGGAATGCCGGCACGCCCATACCAAGCGTGAAAAGCAGAACGATCAGCGCCAGCATGCGGCGCGGCATCGACAGGATACGCGCGGCCATCAGAATGCCTGCCCTATACCGATATAGATTGCATAGTCGGGGTCGCCCGCCTTCTTGTTGAGCGGCATGGCCGCATCAAGCCGCAACGGCCCCAGCGGGGTGAAGTAGCGGACGCCGATGCCCGCCCCGATCCGCATGTCGCTAAGCGCCGGGAACACGTCGGCGGCCACGTAGCCACCGTCGACGAAGCCCACCACGCCAATGTCGTTGGTGACCTTGGCGCGCGCCTCGACCGAGCCTTCGAGCAGGTAGCGTCCGCCGGTGATATTGCCGCTGCCGTCATCAACGCCGATGGATTTGAACGCATAACCGCGCACCGATCCACCGCCGCCGGCAAAGAACAGCTTGTCCGGCGAAATCTCCGACAGCTCCGGCCCAACGAGAACACCGGCCTTGACCCGGCCGGCAAGCACGAAGGGATCATCTTCACCGAAGCCGAAATAGGTGCGGCCCTCGACCTCGATGCGGCCACCCAGATTGCCGTAGTTGAGCTCGTAGAAGGGCTCCACATTGGCCTGGGCATACCAGCCGCCCGTGGGGTTCACCTTGTCGTTGCGGAAATCGAGCGTCGCCGTGCCGTAAAGGCCGACCGTCTTGAAGTCGCGCGTGCCGAACGTGTCGTCAAACCGGCTGATCGAGAATTTGGCGCCACCCTCAAGGGTGATCTCATCGGAGAGGATGTGGCTCAGCCCCACCCGCCCATTTGCCGAAGTCTGGGTGAACTTGGGATAGATCGTGCGCTCGGCCGAGATGGCGGCGACAAGGTCGGTGTCGGGCGTGAAAATGCCCGGCTTGGTGAAGGTGCCACCGAACATGTAATCGAAATTGGCCGTATCGATCGGCCAGGCAATGCTGGCAACGCGCGCATCGAGCCGCAGGCGCTCGGCCTGGCCAAACAGGTTGCGCCACAGGTGATAGGCCTCGAGCCCCAGCCCGTCGACCGTGGAATAGGTCGCACCAACGCCAAAGCGCCGGCCAGGAAGCTCCTGAACCATCAGGTTGTAGGGCAAAAGACCATCAGCCCCGACGGCCTCGGCCGCCTCGAGCCGCGCCGCACGGAACACCTCAAGCCGGTCGAGGCGCTTTTGCGCCAAGGTCAGATCGTCCGGGTCATACTCTTCGCCAACGACGAGGCCGGTCTGGCGCCGCACGAATTCAGGATCCATCGCCTCGGTGCCGGTGACGGTCACCTCGCCGAACGCTGCAAGCGGGCCCGGATTGACGGTAACGGTCACGTCGACCGTGTTGGTCGCATGGTCGGCCACAACATCGCGGCTGACCACCACGGCCTTGGGATGCCCCTGCTGCCGCCAGGCTTCCAGCGCCAATTGCTCGGCCCGCAGGATGACGGACGACTTGGCGATCTCACCGGTGCCGAAACCGATATGGGACGGCAATTCGACCTGATCATCGGGATCGGAGGTCGGCAGGGCCTGGTTGATGAGGTTGACGCTGTTGAAACGGAAAAGCGGGCCGGGATCGACGACAATCGCCACATCCACCGGATCGGGCAGGTTGACATCCGGCGCCATATTGGCCGCCTCGACGCCGCCGACGCGAATGCTCGCGACGCCACCGTAATAGCCTTCATTATAGAGGGCGGCGACGATGCGCCTGTAGTCGCCCCGCGCCATGGCGAGCAGGCCGGCGGCGCCAGAGGCGGGCTCGCCCTGATCGGCAACGAGCGCGGATGCGTTGCGCACCACGTTCTCCACCGGGGCCGTCGTATTGACCACAAGGGTCACCGAATAGGGCTGTGGGTCCAGGATCACCGATTCTGCGTCGATCTCACTTTGATCTTCGAAGAATTTGATGCCGAACAATTCAAATGCAGCAACAGGAGCGGCCGCAATGCCGAAACCGGCTGCGGCAACGCACAATGCGCCAAAACTCGATACTATGCGCGCGATATGCAGTGGACTAATTCCCGCCCGTTACGCTTCAACCAGATAGGCAGAAGCCGATAATTGCCCGCGGGACGAAAAGATTCCGTTAAGCACCGTTCGCCCCTGAGTGCCGAAATTGTACGCCCGTCCAACAGGCGTCGATTTCATGGCTAGTTTAGGGCGGCAACCAGACGCGAACAACTGCGCTGCAGAAATGGGATGAGATTCCGCGGCGCAGCGTGGCCGATGCGCAACGCGGCGCGGGACTATTCCCGCGCCAGCGCTTCCACCGGATCGAGCTGGGCGGCCGAGCGCGCCGGCATGAACCCGAACACCACGCCGATCAGACTCGATGACAGGAATGCCAGCAGGATCGTTTCGGGCGAGTATTTGAGCGTCGCTCCATTCACTAGCGTCGTCAGCATGGCCCCAAACCCGAACGACAAGGCGATGCCCGCAATCCCGCCCACCAGGCACACCAGCACCGCCTCGATGAGGAATTGCTGGAGAATATCGCCTCGCCGGGCACCCACGGCCATACGAATGCCGATCTCCTTGGTGCGCTCGCTGACCGAGACCAGCATGATGTTCATCACCCCGATGCCGCCCACCACCAGCGAGATGATGGCAATGGTCGAGATCAACAGCGTCAGGGTCTGGCTGGTGCTCTGAATGGTCTCACGGATCGTGTCGGTATTCATCAGGAAGAAGTCGACCTTACCGTGCAGCCGCGTCATCAGCGCGGTGATTTCGTCCTCGGCCTGGGCAATGTCGTAATCGTCGGCAATGCGAACCGAGATCGAGCCGAGATAGGATGTGCCCAGGATGCGATCCATCACGGTCGTATAGGGCATGTAGACATTGGCATTGCTGCCACCGGGCCCGAAGCTCTGCTGGTTGGCCACCACGCCGATGATGCGGGCCGGAACCTTGCCTAGCATGATCACTTCGCCGATCGGATTTCCCCCGTTCGGGAAGAAGGCCGTGACCGCGTTGGCGTCGATCACCGCCTCCTGCGCCCGCTCGTCCATACTGGTAGTATTGAAGCCATTGCCGGACATGAAGTTGCGGCCATTGACGCGAAAATAGCTCTCCCCCACCCCGGTAACCGAAGCATTGGCTGAGATATTGCCGTAGAGCACCGTCGCATTGGCGCTGACCTGCGGGGTGACGCTATCTGCATAGGGCTGGGTGGACAGCGCTTCGACATCGGTTGCCTTGAGCGATTGCACCCGCGCCGCCCGCCTGTCGCCAAACCCGGTGCCGGGATTGATGTTGATCGTGTTGGTGCCGATCGAGGCGATATTGTCGAGCACCTGCTGCTGGCTGCCCTGCCCCAGCGCAACAACCGCCACCACCGATGCGATACCAATGATGATGCCGAGCATGGTCAGGAACGTGCGCAGCTTGTGCGCCACCATGGCCTTGAGCGCGATCTTGAGCGCCTCGGCCCCACGATCGAAACCTTCGCGCCAGCGCGCGGTCTTCTTCATCGTCTGCTTGCTGGTGGCGCCGGTCCTGGCGTCGTCATTGCGCCGGTCGGCGATAATCTCGCCGTCGGAGATCTCGATCACGCGCTCGGCCTGGGCGGCAATTGCCGGATCGTGCGTCACAATGATGATGGTGTGGCCTTCGCCATGCAATTCATGCAGCAGCGCCAGCAATTCCTTGCCGCTGCGGCTGTCGAGCGCGCCTGTGGGTTCGTCGGCAAGGATGACCTCGCCGCCATTCATCAGTGCCCGCGCCACGCTGACGCGCTGCTGCTGGCCGCCTGAAAGCGCGTTGGGCCGATGGTCCAGCCGGTCGCCCAGCCCCAGGCGGGTCAACAAGTCCTTGGCGCGCTGCCGGCGCGCACCGGCATCGGCGCCCGCATAGATGGCTGGCACTTCCACATTGCCCACGGCATCGAGGTCGGGCAGCAGCTGATAGCGCTGGAAAATAAAGCCGAAATGCTCGCGGCGCAGCTCGGCCAATTCGTCGGGCGCTAGCCCGCTGACATCGCGCCCGTTGAATTTGAACGTGCCCGAGGTCGCCCGGTCAAGGCAGCCCAGAATGTTCATCAGCGTCGACTTGCCCGAGCCCGACTGGCCGATAATGGCCACCAGTTCACCGGCATGGATATCGAGGTCGATCCCCTTGAGGACGCTCACCGCCTCTCCGCCCGCCTGAAACTGGCGGACGAGATTACGGACCGAAATGATGGGGTCGATCATCGCCGGACGCCGCCAAACGCGCCTGGGCCACCGCCGGCGAGGCCACCGGCGCCGCCTCGGGCGCCCTGCCCGCCAGGCTGGCCACCGCCAGGCGCAAAACCACCGCTCACCACCAGCTCGCCGGCATTGAGGCCTTCGGTGATCTGGGCGTCGATATTGTTGTTGAGGCCCACGCGCACCCGGCGCGGCGTGATCTGCTGGGTGTTTGGATCATAGACCTGCAGCGTATATTCGCCATCCGGACCTGGGCGCGTCAGCAGCCCCGACGACAGGGTCACCGCATCCTGGGCCTCTGCCAGTACGATCGTGACCTGCGCCGTCATCGAGATGCGCAGCATGTGGTCGTCATTCGGCACGTCAAACAGGCCGTTGTAATAGACGGCGCTGTCGGTCGAGGCGGTGTCGGAGGCGATCGACGTCGGCGCGGGCTCGATTTCGCGCAAGGTGGCGTTGATACGCTTGGTCGGCGCGCCGAGAATGGTGAAATAGACCCGCTGCCCCGGCTTGACCTTGACCACGTCGGCCTCAGAAATCTCGGCCTTGATCACCATCGTATCGAGATCGGCGATCTTGACGATGGTAGGGATCGTTGAGTTGGCATTGACGGTCTGCCCTTCATCGACCAGCAGCGCCACGATGGTCCCATCGCTGGGCGCCACGATCTTGGTCCGGGCCAGATTGAGTTCGGCCGCTTCCACACTCAGCTGGCTCTGGGCGATCTGGGCATCGAGCTGATCGATCTGCGCCTTTGCCGAATCCACCGCAGCCTGCGCCGTCTCCAGGTCGGTCTGCGACACAAGGCTATTGGCGCTGAGCTGGCGGCTCCGCTCGAATGCGGCTTCCGATTTTGCCAGCATGGCCTGCTGGTTGCGCTTCTGGGCCTCAATCCCGGCTAGGGCCGCCTGCGCGGCCTTCACGGCGTTTTCCTGGTCGAGGCTATCGATCTCGGCGATCAGATCGCCCTTCTTGACGTCCTGGCCGAGCACGACATGCACGGCGTCGATGCGGCCCGAGACCTCGGCGCCGACACTGACCAGCGAATTGGCCTGCAGCACGCCCGAGGCGAGCACGGTCTGCTCGATGGTCCCTCGGCCTGCCGCAACCGTGGTGGGAATTGTCGCCGCCTTGGGCGCAGCGAGAAAATACCACCACGCACCAGCTCCGGCGCCAACAAGCACCACCAGCGCGACCAACACCTTTGCCAACGTCTTCAAGCTGAACGTCTCCGATTCCTCATCCGCTTTTGAATAGTACGGCTGCCGCCACTATTCACGTTAGCACTTGGTAAGGTTGGCAAGAGTACCGCCAATCAAATGGATTTGACCGGCCGCCCTCGTCCGGTCCACCCTGCCACCGCCTCAGACTACACGCTTCAGGACATCTGCCATGTATCAGTTGCTCGACCCCAGCCGCTTCATCGTTTTCATCACCGGCGCCACTTCGGGCTTCGGCGCCGCGGCCGCACGCCGCTATGTCGCCGCGGGTGGCAAGGTGATCGCGACCGGCCGCCGCAAGGATCGGCTGGAAGAGCTGCAGGCCGAGCTGGGCGCCGAAAACTGCCACATCGTCGAGCTGGACGTGCGCGACCGCGCTGCAATCGACGCCGCGATTGCCGCCCTGCCGCCTGCCTTTGCCGGCATCAATATCGTGCTCGCCAATGCCGGGCTGGCGCTTGGCCTGCAGCCAGCGGCCGAAACCGACATCACCGACTGGGAAACCATGATCGCGACCAACGTCACTGGTCTCGCCTATACCGTGCGGGCGCTGCTGCCGGGGCTGATCGAGCGCGGCGGCGGGCATGTGGTGACGCTCGGCTCGGTGGCCGGCGACTATTCCTATCCCGGTGCGTCCGTCTATGGCGCGACCAAGGCCTTCGTGAAGCAGTTCGCGCTCAATATCCGCTCGGACGTCCAGGGCAAGAATGTCCGCGTCACCAATATAGAGCCGGGCCTGGCCGAAACCGAGTTCTCGCTGGTCCGCTTCAAGGGCGACGACAGCAAGGCCGCCAAGCCTTACGAAGGCACCACGCCGATGAACGCCGATGACATCGCGGAGTCGATCTTCTGGGCCACCTCCCTGCCGGCTCACGTCAATATCAACCGCATCCAGATGATGGCCACCACCCAGGCCTGGGGCCCCTTCGACATCTTCCGCGAGCCCTGAAACCGTTTCCTGCGGGGCGTGCCGACTGGCGCGCCCCACCAGTCATGTATAAATTCGAGCACTCCTGCCACGCTGCGGACACCGCAATGGAGCTGCCATGATCATCCGACCCATTCTCGCCCTGACCGCACTGACCCTGTTTGCACCCATCGGCGCAACTGCTGCCGGCCCTGTTGCGCTCGACGATTTCGGCGTCACCTGCCTCGATACCTCGCTCTCCGACTGCAAGGTGTTGAGCGCCGGCTACCTCAATGTCGACGACATGAACGACGAGGCGCGCACGGGTAGCCCCCTGCTCGCCTGGCAAACTCAGGCCGGCGTCAGCGTCGAGGCGGGTACGGTAGGTGGCGTGGTCCTGTTCCAGCATGCGGACGTCGGCTGGACCAGCTTTGGTAGCGGTTTCGAGGCCTATCGCTACGAACTGCCAACGCTGAACGAAGAGGGCGTTCTGCATGTGGCGGGCTATTCCAGCGGCACCGGCTCGTTCAACGCCGACCTGCTGTTCCAAACCACCGATGGCGGCTGGCAGCAGATCGACATGGACACCTGGCTGAGCAACATCTCCGACATGCTTCCTGCGGGCCTCGAAATCTGGAAAGGCGTCCGCTACGACTTCGCCGCTGCCTGGTCAGGATACGCGGCCAGCACCTCGCTGTGGAGCGAGGACGACGCCAATTGCTGCCCAACCGGCGGCAGCGCCGTGATCACCCTCGAAATCGTCGACAACGCCCTGGTCGCGACCAAGGTAGATTATACCCCGCCAGAAAAGGCCAAATAGGCTAGAGGCCCAGAAAGCGCACGGTATCGGGATCGACCGGCACGCCCTCAGCCTGGCGGCGTGCCGCTTCCTCCCATTCGCGATCGCCCGGCGCCATCACCCGTTCGGCGCCTGGGCGCACCGGCGCGGCGCGCAAGCTCGTCAGATAGGCGGTAATCATCGCCCCGAACATGTCCCGCCCAACAAATTTCGCAGGATCGATCACCAGCACGAAATGCCCCAGATTGCGGGGCGTCGTTTGATCCGTGCCGCCATACATCGGAATCAAATCGGTATCGAGCGTCGTGCCGGTCAGCAGCGATGAAAACAGCGTGGCAACCCCCGCCAGCGCCGCTCCCTTGTAGCCATATTCCGCCCCTCCCAACGGCAGCAGCATTTCAACGGCATTGGGATCGGTGGTCGCGTGACCTTCCCCATCGGCAGCCACACCCGGTGGCAGTTCCAGCCCAAGGGAGCGGTGCAGCATTACCCGGTTCATCGGGATGGACGAGGTTGCCATGTCGAGCAGCCACGGCCGGCTGTTTGGCACCGGCGCGGCAAAGGCCAGCGGATTGGTGCCATGGAATGGGGCGGCACCATCGAACAGCGCGACCAGGGAATCGGTGTTGGTAGTCGCAAAGGTCACATAGCCCTGCTCGGCGCCCGCCACGGCATAGGCTCCCGCTGCGCCATGGTGGGAAGAGTGGCTCACCCCTACCGCGCCGACGCCGGTCTGCCGGGCCAGCTCGATCCCCATTTCCACGGCCCGATATGCCGCATAGTGCCCTAGCCCGTCATCGGCATTGACCATCGCGCTGGAGGCCGCCCGAATATCCACCGTGAGTTGCGGGTTCTTGTTGAGCCGCCCGCTCGTCAGCATGGCGCAATAATGCCCGGTTAGGCGCACCCCGTGACTATCCACGCCCACCAGGGACGCATGCAGCATGGCGCGGGTCGCCGCCTGCAATGACGCCTCGCTCGCCCCGGCAGAACGCAGGGCCGCGGCGACCTTCTGTTCGAGGACTGCAGGAGCAAACACCTGGGCTTTATCGGTTTTCACGGGATCCTCCTCCCACATGGGTAACGCCCTACCATACAAGCTAACATGCGGCAGATAACCTCCACAGCAACTTTCCGCTTCCACTCCCGGCGCACCAGATTATGCTTGAGCCAAACTTTGAGGCCGCCCATGTCTTCCATTGATCCTATCACCGCCGACCTTTGGCACGTCATCGCAGCGACCGATGAAATCCCCGCCGGCCTGGTTGAAACCACGCTTCTGCTCGACACACCCATCGCCATGACGCGCGACCGCGACGGCAATCCCGTTGTGTGGCGCCGTAGCGATGAAGAGCAGGGCGACGAGGTCGATGCCGAGGCCATTCTTGATCGCCTGCCCGCCATCACGGCCTATGGCTTCATCTGGACCAGCCTGGGCAACCCGCCCAAGGAGCTGTTCCCGATTCCGGAATATGCCGAGCATGACCGCAAGAACATGAGCTGCGGCTCGATCGGCCTGCACGTTTCGGCACCGCGCGCCGTCGAGAACTTCCTCGACATGGGGCACTTCCCCTATGTGCACACCGATATCCTGGGCGCCGAGCCCCATACCGAGGTCAAGGAATACGACGTCGAGGTCTCTGAGGAGCGCGACGAGGTTCTGGCTACCCGCTGCAAGTTCATCCAGCCCATGGCTGCCAAGTCGGCGGTTGGCGCGATGGAAGTGGAATATGTCTACCGCGTGCCGCACCCGTTCTGCTCGGTGCTCTACAAGTCGTGCCCTGAGGACGAAACGCGCCAGGACGTCATCGCCATCTTCCTCCAGCCCATGACCGAAGAGCGCTGCCGCGCCCACCTACTGCAGTCGATGATCGATTCCACCTCGACCATCACCGATCTGCGCCGCTTCCAGCAGACCATTTTCGGTCAGGACAAGCCGATCCTCGAAAACCAGTTCCCCAAGCGCCTGCCGCTTGATCCGCGCGCCGAAACCCCCATCCGCGCTGACAAGTCGGCCATCGCTTACCGTCGCTGGCTCGGCCAGAAGGGCATCACCTATGGCGTGATCCCGATGGCTTCCTAGCCGCAACGCACGACACCATGCTGCCCCGTACGCCAGGGCGGCCTATGCAGACCTCATCCGATCGTGGCGCGATCAGTTCCTCGGATGACCGAATGACCCTCACTCTCTCCGATCCCACCTGGTATCCGATCGCCTCAAGCGACGACCTGCCATTCCGCCACGTCTATCAGGGCCAGCTCCTGGGCCGTGAATTTGCCGTCTGGCGCGCTGATGACGGCAACGTCAACGTCTGGGAAAACCGCTGCCTGCACCGCGGCGTCCGCCTTTCGATCGGCATCAATGAAGGTGGCGAGCTCAAGTGCCAGTATCATGGCTGGCGCTATGCCAACCGCTCGGCCGGCTGCACCTATATTCCGGCGCACCCCGCCGACGCTCCGGCCCGCCGCATCCAGAACAAGACCTATCCGGTCCGCGAGGCCTATGGGCTGATCTGGTCCGCCGCCAATGAGGACCAGCCCTTCGTGCCCTTCCCCGGCGCCGACAATGGCGACTGGTTCGCGCTGCGCCCGATCCCGCTCAATGCCGCGCCAGAAGACGTGGTCGCAGGGCTCGCCAGCCTTGCGCCCGACGACCAGCCCGCCGACGTGCTGCCCGGCCTTGCCGTGCGTCTCGACCAGGCGATCTTCTTCGTCCAGCCGATCGATGCCGGCCGCGCCGTGATCCGCGGCCTGCTGTCCGGCCAGCCGGAAGACCCGGTCGCAACGCTGCGCACCTACAACGAAACGCTGAGCAAGCTGCGCAATCGCCTTGAGCGCGCCGCGGCAAAGAAGCCGGCCCCAGAGCCGCAGCAACCCGCCTTCGACAAAGTGTCGGTGGATCTGGCCACCATGCCCGATATCGCCATTCCGCGCGGCAACACCCTCACCGTCGTGGTCAAGCGCAAGTGGCAGACCGCCGACGGCGTCGTTGGCTTCGAACTGGCCGCGCGCGATGGGCATCTGCCCACCTTCCAGCCCGGCGCGCATATCGACGTGCACCTGCCCAATGGCCTGATCCGGCAATATTCGATCACCAATGGCCCGGGCGAGCTGATGAGCTACGTCATCGGCGTCAAGCAGGAATCCGCGTCCAAGGGCGGCTCCAAGGTGCTGGTCGAAACCGTCCGCGAGGGCGACCTGCTCACCATTTCCGAGCCGCGCAACAACTTCCCACTACGCCGCGACGCCACCCGTACCGTGTTGATTGCCGGCGGCATCGGCATCACGCCGCTGCTGTCGATGGCCCGCTTCCTCGACAAGTCGAGCCTCAACTACGAGCTGCACTATTTCATTCGTGACGACCAGCAGGTGGCCTTCCGCGACCAGTTGGGCGCCCTCAAGGGCAAGGTGATCTATCACACCGGCGTTGCGGTTCCCGATGTGGCGCCGACCATTGCCGGTCTTCTGGGCCCGCACAGCATGGCCCAGCACGTCTATGTCTGCGGCCCCGGCCCCATGCTCGAAACCGTGCGCCGCGAGGCCGCCACCCTGGGCTGGCCCGACGAGGCGATCCACTTCGAATACTTCAAGAACGACAAGGTGATCGACGACAGCTCGGCCTTCGAGATCGAGCTGGCCCGTTCGGCCATGACGCTGCACGTGCCCTCGGGCAAGACCATTCTCGAAGTCATGCGTGAAGCTGGCCTGACCGTGCCGAGCTCCTGCGAACAGGGCGCCTGCGGCACCTGCCTCACCACCGTCATGGAAGGCGAAGTCGACCACCAGGACGTTTACCTCAACGAGAGCGAAAAGCGCTCCAACAACTGCATGATGACCTGTGTTTCTCGCGCCAAGTCCGCTCGTCTCGTGCTGGATATCTGACCCATGGCCATCACCCTTTACGACTTCGAACTCTCCGGCAATTGCTACAAGCTGCGCCTCCTGATGAACATCCTGAAGGTGCGCTACGACATCGTGCCGGTGGATTTCTTCCCCGGCCGCCAGCATAAGGCCGACTGGTTCCTGCGGCTCAATCCGTTCGGCCAACTGCCCGTGCTCAAGGACGACGGTCTGGTCCTCTCCGATTCCGGTGCGATCCTGGCCTACCTCGCCAAGAAGTATGACGAGAGCGGCCTGTGGTTCCCCGATGATCCGGCCATCACCGCCGAGATCCTGCGCTGGCACTCGGTCGCCGATGACATCACCTCGACCTCCTCGGCCGCGCGCCTGGCGCTGGGTTATGGCTATGACTTCGATATCGCCAAGTCCCAGCAGGGCGCCCACCGCATCTTCCGCCTGATGGACGAGCATCTGTGGTTCGGCGAGCGTGAGGGTCGCGACTGGCTCTGTTCACCCGCCCATCCCACCACCGCCGATATCGCCTGCTTCCCCTATGTGATGCTGAGCGAGGAAGGCGGCGTTTCGCGGCAGGACTATCCGGCCCTGCGCCGCTGGACCGACCGCGTCCGCCGCGTTCCCGGCTTCATGGTCATGTCCGGCATTTTCCCGGCCGGCCGGGCGCTAGAAACGACGCCATGACCGAAGACCGGAGAGCTCACTGGGAACGCGTCTACACGACCAAGCAGGACACCGAAGTCAGCTGGTTCGAGGACACGCCCGAGGTCTCCCTGACCCTGCTGCGCGCGGCAGGGCTCACGCCAGACATGGCCGTCATCGATATCGGTGGCGGCACCTCGCGGCTGGTCGATACGCTGCTGGCGCAGGACCAGCAACACGTCTCGGTGCTCGATCTGTCGTCGGCCGCGCTCTCGGCCGCACGCACCCGCCTCAACGACCCTGCCAATGTCTCCTGGATTGTCTCGGACATTACCAAATGGACCCCGGACCGGGTCTACGACCTCTGGCACGACCGGGCGGCCTTCCATTTTCTGACCGATCCTGCCGACCAGCAGGCCTATGCCGATATCCTCCACAGCGCCCTTTCGGCGGGCGGCAGGGCCGTCATCGGGACCTTCGCGCCCGATGGCCCGGAAAAGTGCAGCGGCCTGCCGGTGGCCCGCTATGACGCGGCAACGCTGGCCACAGTGCTAGGCCCACGTTTCGCGCTGCTCGCCGAACAGCGCGAGGAGCACACGACGCCATGGGGATCGGTGCAGAAGTTCCAGTTCAGCACGTTCGAGCGCCGCTGATCAGCGCGGGGGATAGAGATGGTCCCCGCCCTGCCAGTCACGCACGGTGAAGCACCCATCGCCACCAGTGATCGTGCTGGCCCCGATATCGGCCTTGCCGTGACCACCGGGAATGTCGAGCACATAGGTCGGTTGACAAAGCCCAGAGATCTGACCGCGCAAGGCGGTGACCAGCGCTTGTCCCTCTTCGATGCTGAGTCGGAAATGGCTGGTGCCCGGCGCCAGGTCCGGGTGATGCAGATAGTAGGGCTTCACGCGATTCTCGACAAAAGCCCGCATCAGCGCCGCAAGCGTCTTCACGTCGTCATTGACGCCACGAAGCAGCACTGACTGGCTGATCAGCGCAATGCCGCCATCCGCCAGCCGCTGCATGGCCGCGCGAGCCCCATCGGTGAATTCGCGCGGGTGATTGGCGTGGATGGCGAGATAGGTCGTCTTGCCGCTCGCCTTCAGCGCCGCAACCATTTCAGCATCAACCCGCTCCGGCTCCACCACCGGCACGCGCGTGTGGAAGCGGACCACCTTGACGTGGGCGATGCCTGCGAGCCGCGCCATGATTTCACGCAGCCGGCGCGGCGACAGCACGAGCGGGTCCCCGCCGGTGAGAATGACTTCCCAGATTTCGTCATGTGCCGCTATGTAGCCGATAGCGGCATCCAGCTCGCTCGGCGTTAGCGTACCCAGCCCCTGCGGCCCCACCATTTCGCGGCGGAAGCAGAAACGGCAATAGACCGGGCACACATGCACGGCTTTGAGCAGCACGCGGTCGGGATAGCGGTGCACGATCCCCTCGACTGGGGAGTGGCTAAGATCTCCGATCGGATCGGCGCGCTCATCGGGCGTCGTCACCAGTTCGGCAGCCGTCGGCACGAACTGGCGCGCCATCGGATCATTGGGATCATTCGGATCGATCAGCGCAGCAACTGCCGGCGTGATGGCAATGGCGTATTTGGCGGCAACCGCCTCAAGCCCGGCCGTATCGGTAGCCAGGCCTGCCGCGCTTAACTCGCTGACGCTCTTGATCGCTCGCTGCTTGCTCATTCGGCCACCGGTGCCCACAGCACCGCCTCGATCCGGGGCGCGCCGGTCGCCAGCATCACCAGCCGGTCAAACCCCATCGCCACACCGCTGGCCTCCGGCATCAACCGAAGGGCAGCGAGAAAATCCTCGTCGATGGGATAGCGCTCATCATAGAGACGCTGCTTCTCGTCCATCTCCGCGGCAAATCTGCGGCGCTGTTCATCGGGGTCGGTCAGCTCACCAAAGCCATTGGCCAGTTCCACGCCGCAGGCATAGAGCTCGAACCGCTCGCTGAGCCGACTGTCGCCCGGCAACCGCCGTGCCAGCGCCGCTTCGGCGGCGGGGTAGCGGTCGAGCACCGTCACCCGCCCATTGCCCAGCTGCGGCTCGACCCTTTCATTGAGAATGCGGCTGAACAGATAGCTCCAGCTGCGATCATCGGGCACATCGAGCCCAGCGGCCAGCATTTGCGCGGCCAGCGCATCGCCATCGGTTTTACCAGCGTCATTCATGGTCGCCAGCAGGTCGATGCCGGCATAGGTCCTGAAGGCCTCGACCACGCCCAACCGCTCTGCGGGCGCAAACGGATCGGCCTCCCGGTCGCGATAACGGAGCGTCTTGGCGCCCGTCACCTCGGCCGCAACCCGCAGGATGGCCAGGCAATCCTCGATGATGGCGTCATAGGGCTCACCCGCCCGGTACCATTCCAGCATGGTAAACTCGGGGTGGTGCAGTGCGCTGCGCTCACGATTGCGCCACACATGCTGCAAACTGGCGATCCGCTGTTCACCGGCGCTCAGGAGCTTCTTCATGGTGAATTCGGGCGAGGTGTGCAGATACATCGCCTGCCCTACCCCGTCATTGCCGACCATCGTCGTGCCGAAGGCATGCAGGTGCGTCTCATTGCCCGGCGATCGCTGCAGGCCCGGCGGGTCGACCATCAGAAAGTCATTGGCCGCCAGGTAGTTGCGCACGGCGGCTTCGATCCGGTTGCGTCCCAACAGGATGGGACGCCGGTCGGCATGGACCGAAGGGGTCCACCATGGGGATGCGGCATGCGCGTCTTGTCTGCTCATGTGACCTTTGTGACGGCCGGGCTGGCGATTTTTGTGGATATAGGGTAGTTGGCGCACCGATACCGAAATTTTGGCGCTCGGTGGTCAAGCCTCTACGACGCGCCCACAGATCGAACAAGGAAGAATTAATGGTCAAGGTCATCGCCTCCTCGCTGCGCAAGGGCAATGTCGTCGAGCAGGACGGCAATCTGCACGTCATCCTGACGGCCGAAAACGTTCACCCCGGCAAGGGCAACTCCATCACCAACGTCAACATGCGCCGCATCTCCGATGGCGTGAAGGTCGTTGGCCGCTGGCGCACTGTCGAGATGGTCGAGAAGGCCGACGTTGATGAGCGCGAATACGACTACCTCTACTCGGACGGCGAAGGCCACCACTTCATGGAGCCCGTCAGCTACGAGCAGATCACTGTTCCCGATGACGTCATCGGCGACCAGAAGGCCTATCTCACCGACGGCATGAAGGTTTATCTCAAGACCTTTGAAGGCAACGCCATCTCGATGGAACTGCCGCAGCGCCTCACCTTCGAGATCGTCGAGACCGAGCCTGTGGTGAAGGGCCAGACGGCCTCTTCGTCCTACAAGCCCGCCGTGCTGAACAACGGCCTCAAGGTCATGGTCCCGCCCCATATCGGCGTCGGCACCCGCATCGTGATTCTCACCGAAGACAATTCCTACGTCGAGCGCGCCAAGGACTGATCGCTTGGCCGACGCCACGATATGAAACGGGCCCTCGCGGGCCCGTTTTTATTTGTTCTCGATCTGGCGCGTGGCATCGCGCCAGTTCTCCTCGGCGCGATCGACCGGCGTGCCTTCAGCGAGCCAACGGTCATAGGCCATCTGGCGCACCAGCATCTGCTTGGCCCTGAGCCAGTATTCAAACGCGCGCCCTTCCGGGCGCCCGTCCTGCTCCCACAAAAAATACGCCGTCTGCCGAATGCTCTCGGCCACCTCTGAGTTCTTTCGCATCGCCCTAACCAGGAATGGGTGTCACGCGCCGGTACGGTTTGTGACTGGACGCTCAACGGCCAACGGCCTGCCCCGCCCGCCGGTTCCGGCCATGCGAAAACGTGACCGGCTAGAGGAAGCGCTTGGCCAGCCAGGCCATCTGCTCGCGGTCCTGGAATGGCCCCCCGCCCTCGTGATTGTTGAACTCGTATTCCACCATCACCTTGTCCGCCCCGGCATAGGCGTTGAACGCGCCGTAGACCGTTGACGGCGGGCAGACATCGTCCATCACCGCGACCGAGAACAGCGCAGCCGCGCTGGACTGGCGGGCGAAGTTGACGCCGTCGAAATAGTTGAGCGTCTCATAAACCGCCGCCTTTTTCTCGCGGTGCTGCGCCAGGAACCGCACGAGTTCCAGATAGGGATCGCGCCCGGCCTTCTGCAGCGCACGCGGGTAGTCGCAGAGAAAGGCCACGTCGGCCATCACCGCCTTGACGCGCGGGTCGATGCCCGCCACGGCCAGCGAAATGCCGCCCCCCTGACTGCCGCCGCAAACGGCGATACGCTCGCCATCGACAAAATCCTGCGCCACCAGCATATCGATGGCCCGCACGGCGTCGGTGAAGACGCGGCGGTAGTAGTAGTCATGCTTGTCGAGCACGCCCTTAGTCATCATGCCGGGGATCGAGGGTGTGGTGCCCACCGGGTCCGGCGAAGCGCCCGTGCTCCAGCCGCTGCCCTGCCCGCGCGTATCCATGCGGAAATAGGCGTAGCCCGATGCCGCCCAGTGCAGCAGTTCGTGCGGAAAGCCGCGCCCGCCGCCATAGCCGACATATTGCACCACCAGCGGCAGGCGCCCGCGGCGCTGCGCCGGCAGCACCAGCCAACCCTTGATCGGGTGCCCGCCGAAGCCGGGGAAGGTCACATCGAAGACCTCGACGGCCTTGAGCGTCGTCGCGGCCGGCACGATGCTGACCGTCCCGCCAATAGCGCGCGCCTCGGCAATCGTGGCTTCCCAGAATGCCTTGAAGTCTGCGGGCGTCTGCACCGCGCTCTGATAGGCGCCAAGTTCGGGTTGGATCAGGTCGGGAAAGGGCACGGCAGAACGTCTCCTCAGGTCATGTCGTGCCCGACCATGCACCGCCTCTGCATGCCATGCCAGCCGCACCGACCGTTTGGTCACAGCAAAACAAAACCACCGCCCGGAGGTCGGGGCGGCGGTTTCAGATCAGGGTTTGAGCCCAGCCGGAACCGGCGGAATCTCGTGCAGGAGCGTGATCTCGATCCGCTCATTGGCCGCCATATAGGGGTCATTGGGGAAGAACGGATCTGCCGTCGAACGGCCAACCACCGAATAGATGCGGTCATCTCTAAGCCCGAACTCGCCCAGGATCTGGCGAACCGTATTGGCGCGGTCCGACGACAATTCCCACGAGCTGTAGCGCGGATTGGCATAGGTGCCACCGGCCGCTGTATGACCCGCGATCCGCACCGGAGCCGACAGCTTTTGCAGGATGGGGGCAATAGCCGCGATGGCGCGTCGCGTCGTCTCAGTCGGGTACTTCGAGCCTTCAGGGAACATCGGCCGGCCCTCCTGATCGACAATGCGGATATTGAGCCCTTCCTTGGTCTCCTCGACCAAGAGGTTGTCGGCAATCTCGGTAATATCAGGCATGGCCTGCCAGGCCTGCCGGATACTGGCGGCGGCGCTGTGGAAGGCCTGATCGTCTTCGGCCTTCAGATCATACTGGGAGGCCTTGGCCGGGTCGTAGAGGCTCCCCTCGCCCTCGGCGCGCCCGGACAGGGCGCCTTCCTTGGTGCCGAATTCCATGCCCTTGGGGGTAACCGAAGCGTCGATGGTCACGTCGGGCGTCGAGCCCGCCATCAGCGACGCGGAATCGTCGAGTGCCGTGCCGCCCATCAGCCCGCCGGAACCGCTGGTGGTCGGCGCGATATTGGGTGGCGCGAAATAGGTCGCCAGACCTTCCTTCTGTTCCGGCGTCGTCATGCTGATCAGCCAGAGCAGCAGGAAAAAGGCCATCATGGCGGTCACGAAGTCGGCATAGGCGATCTTCCACGCGCCACCGTGGTGGGCGTGCTTGTTCTTCTTGACCTTCTTGATGATGATCGGCCGGTCGAAATCCGCCATTCTGGCTTTCCGTTTTGGTCTTAGGTCGAAGCGGGCAGGTTCGAGGTGGCTTCGTCGATTTCAGCAAAGGTCGGGCGGTCTTCCGACAGCAGCGCCTTGCGGGCAAACTCGATCGCCATGACGGGAACCTGGCCGGAAATGTGCGCCAGCAACCCCACCTTGAGCGACAGGAAGTACTTCGATTCCGCCTCGTAGATGTTCTTGAGGCCCTGCGCGAAGGGCGCGAAGAACCCGTAGGCCACGAACACGCCGAAGAACGTACCCACAAGCGCGCCGCCGATCATGTGGCCCAGCACTTCCGGCGGCTCGCTGATGGCGCCCATGGTGTGAATAACACCAAGCACGGCGGCCACGATTCCCAGTGCGGGCGTGCCGTCGGCCAGCGCCTGCACGGCACCCACGATGCGCTCGTTTTCCTGGTGGTGGGTTTCCAGCTCCTCGTCCATCAACGCTTCCATCTCATGAACGTTGTTGGAGCCCAGCGTCACCATGCGCAGATAGTCGCAGACGAATTCCACGGCGTGGTGATTGTTGGCGAAGGTGGGAAACCGGTTGAACAGGGTCGATTCATGCGGGTTTTCGATGTGCTGTTCCAGCGCCAGAATGCCCTTGGACTGCACCAGTTTGTAGAGGCTGAACTGCATGCCCAGCAGCTCGACATAGGCCGCCTTGTTGTATTTCGGGCCCTTGAACAGCGTGCCGAACGCACCCAGCGTGCCCTTGATGATCGGGCCGGTATTGCCGATGACGAACGCGCCGATGGCTGCGCCCAAGATGATCACGAATTCAAACGGCTGCCAAAGGACCTGGAAGTGTCCGCCGACCCCGAGATAGCCTCCGACGACGCTACCCACCACAATGACGATGCCGATAATCAGACGCATAAGACCTAAAACTCACCCTGAGAGGGACATCGTTCCCAGGGCGACATTATCGGTCGGTTTACCTTAACAGCGGGTTAGCCTGCGGCCTGTGACGGCTGCGAGGTTCGCAGATCCGCCATGCGACAAGCCTAAGCTTGCCGCATGAACTTGAATCGAATGCTTACTGAGCGCGAACGCGTGAGGGGTCGAGCGTCGCGGGCCGGCCAGCCAGGGCGAGTTGCGCCTGCCGTGGTGCCGTGCGGGCGATCACCTTGCCCCCCTTGATGACGGCAAGGCGGGTGGCCTTGAGGCGGATCGCCTCGATCGGATCGGCCGCCTGCAGCAGCACCATATCGGCCTTGCAACCGACATCGAGCCCGTAGCCTTCAAGGTTGAGAATCCGCGCGGGACCGCTGGTAACCGCCGCAAAACACTGGCGCATCGCGTCACGGCTGGTCATCTGCGCGACGTGCAGGCCCATATTGGCCACTTCGAGCATGTCGGCCTGACCCAGCGAATACCAGGGGTCCATCATGCAGTCCTGGCCGAAGGCGCAGGTGATGTCATAAGCCAGCATTTCGGGGAACCGGTTCATGCCGCGGCGCTTGGGATAGGTGTCGTGGCGGCCCTGGATGACAATGTTGATATTGGGATTGGCGATGGCCGCAACGCCCGCTTCAGCCATCATCGGCAGCAGCTTGCTCACGTAATAGTTATCCATCGAATGCATCGAAGTGAGGTGCGATCCCGCAACGCGCCCGCCCAGACCCAGGCGATGGGTCTCATAGGTCAGCGTCTCGATGTGGCGGCTCAGCGGATCGTCGGTCTCGTCGCAATGGATGTCCACCAGCAGCCCGCGCTCGGCCGCGATCTCGCACAGCGCGGTCACGCTGGCCGCGCCGTCGCTCATCGTGCGTTCGAAGTGGGGAATGCCGCCGACCACGTCAACGCCCATGTCGAGGGCGCGGTTCAGCAGGTCGACCGCACCGGGATAGCGGTAATAGCCATCCTGCGGGAAGGCCACGAGCTGCAGGTCGATATAGGGCGCAACGAGGCGCTTGACCTCGAGCAGCGCCTCGACCCCGAGCAGGCGGTCATCGCAGACGTCGACATGGGTGCGGATGGCCAGTAGCCCCTGCGAAACAGCAAGGTCGCAATAACGCAGCGCACGCTCGATCACCGCTTCATGGGTCAGCAGTGGCTTGAGCTCGCCCCAGATCTGGATGCCCTCAAGCAGCCGCCCGCTTTCATTATGGCGCGGCAGGCCGAGCGACAGGGTGGCATCCATGTGGAAGTGGCAATCCACGAAGGGCGGCGACACCAGCTGCCCGTCCGCGTCGATCGTTTCGCCGGTTTCACCCGCAAGGTTGGTTTCGACCGCTGCAATACGCCCTTCGCGCACCCCGATATCGACGCCGGTGCGGCCATCGGGGAGAGTTGCATTGGTAATCTTGAGGTCGAACACGGGGATACTCCTTGGAAAACTAGTGCCGCTGGCCTTTGAACCACGGCTGCAGCAGGGCGCGCGGATAGTCGGCGCGACGCGCCACTATGACCAACGCCACAATGGACAACAGATAGGGCAGCATCAGGAACACCTGGCCGGGCACCACCTGTCCGATCTGCGCCTGCAGGCGGATCTGGAACGCATCGAACGCTCCGAAAAGCAGCGCCCCCAGCAGAGCCTTGCCCGGCTGCCAGGAGGCAAACACCACCAGCGCGATGCAGATCCAGCCACGGCCATTGACCATGCCGAAGAAGAACGCATCGAAGGCCGACATGGTGAGGAAGGCCCCGCCCAGCGCCATCAGCGCCGAACCTGCAACCACCGCGCCGATACGCAGCCCGCGCACCGAAAGCCCCTGCGCCTCGACCGAGGCGGGGTTGTCGCCCACAGCCCGGATGGCGAGGCCAAGCGGGGTGCGGTAGAGCACGAAAGCCACCACCGCCACCAGCAGCAGCGCCAGCATGGTCATCGGCGTCTGCTGGAACAGCGCGGGACCGATAAACGGCAGATCGCTGAGGCCGGGGATCGAAATCGGCTGGAATGGCGTAATGCGCGGCGGCGACGACACGTTCGGCAGCGCGGTGCGATAGGTGAAGTAGCTGGCGCTGGTCGCCAGCAGCGTTATGCCGATGCCCGAGACGTGCTGGGACAGGCCAAGGATCACCGTCAGCACGGCATGCAGCAGGCCGAACAGCCCCCCGGCGAGCGCCGCGACGAGCACACCTGTCCACAGACCAGCCCCGAGATAGACGGCCAGCCAGCCGGCCATGGCTCCGGCGACGAAAATGCCTTCAATGCCCAGATTGAGCACCCCTGCCCGCTCGCAGATCAGCGCGCCCAGCACGCCGAAAATCAGCGGCGTGGCGATGCGCAAGGCAGCCGCCCAGAAATTGGCCGAGAGGAGGATATCGATAACTTCCATGTTACTCTCCCGCCAGCTTCTGCACCGGGCGCTCGTAGCGCACGCGGCAACGCAGGAAGAAGCTGCCAACCAGCACGCATAGCAGCGACAGCGCCACCACCAGATCCGCCAGATAGCTTGAAATCCCGGTCGCCCGGCTCATCGAATCCGCGCCTACAAAGACCGCGGCCACGAACACCGCCGCGATCACGGCGCCGATGGGCGATAGTCCCGCCAGCATCGCAACCACGATGCCGGTATAGCCAAAGCCCGGTGACAGGTCGGCCGACAAATATCCTTTGACGCCAGCCACTTCGCCAACGCCGGCGAGACCAGCCAGGCCACCCGAAATCAACGCGACCTTGAGCATGGTGGCGTCAACCGGAATACCGGCAAAGCGCGCTGCCGCCTTGTTCTCACCCACAGCGCGGATTTCGAAGCCCAGAACCGTCTTGCGCACCAGCACCCACAGCACCAGCGCCGCGACGACACCCACGATCAGCCCGAAATGCATGCGCATGCGCGGCATCAGCTTGGGATAATCCGCGGCGTCGATGAGCGGCACCGACTGCGGCCAGCCGAGCGCCATCGGGTCCTTCAGCACGCCTTCCACCAGCATCTGGATGAACAGGATGACCACGAAGTTGAGCAGCAGGGTGATGACCACTTCGTCAGCACCGAAGCGCTGCTTCAACACGGCGGGGACCACCATCATCAGGCCACCGGCCAGGAAACCGGCCAGCATGATGGCCGGGATCATCAGGGCTGGCGGCAATTGCACTATACCGCTGCCCACCACGACGGCGGCGAGCGCACCGATATAAAGCTGGCCTTCGGCACCGATATTCCAGAGCTTGGCCCGGAATGCCACGACGGCCGCCAGACCAGTGAGGATCAGCGGAGTGGCGCGGTTGAGCGTTTCGGACAGGGCGAACATCGACCCGAAGGCGCCCTTGAAGATCAGTTCATAGGCCGTCAGCGGTGACCCGCCGGCAAATAGCACGGGGATGGCGACCAGCAATAGCGCCGCCAGGGCCGCCAGCAGCGAGACGCCGATGCGCAGGCCAACCGAGGCTTCGGCGCGCGGTTCTATACGGAAACTCATGGCGTTACCTCAGCTGCCGTGACCACTTGCCCGGCCATCAGCAGGCCAACAGTGCTGCGATCGAGCACGTCCGAGGCTCCGGCGTCGGTGACTTCCCCGGCGTGAACCACAAGAAAACGGTCAGCAAGGGCGAACAATTCGTCAAGATCCTCTGAAATCACCATGACGGCGGCGCCGCCGTCGCGGGCGGCGATAATGCGGCGGTGCACCTCGGCCTGCGCGCCGACATCGAGGCCACGCGTCGGCTGGTTGGCCAGGATAACCCTCGGAGAACGCTCAAGAACCCGCGCGAGGATGAGTTTTTGCACATTGCCGCCCGACAGCAGCCGCGCCTCTGCATCGGGTCCCGGGCAGCGAATATCGTATGCAGCAATGGCTGCAACTGCCCGTTGCTGCATCGCTTTGCGATTGAGCAGGCCAAACCGCTGGAAATCCGGGCTTCTGACGTCCTCGATGGCGATATTGTCGGCCACCGACATCACGCCAATGCTTCCATCATGCTGACGATCTTCTGGCATTCTTGCGACTCCGGCCGCGACTAGCGCGCGCGGATCAGCAGATTTGATCGCCTTGCCATAAAGCAGCACCTCGCCCCCATCGGGAACGGCCAGACCGGAGAGCAAGGCGGCGATCGCCGCCTGCCCATTGCCCGACACCCCGGCGACGCCGACAATCTCGCCGGCACGGAGCGAGAAACTCGCATCGGTGAGCGGCGAGCGGGCCGGTGCGCGCTTGAGCGTCACGTTTTTGAACTCGACCAGCGCCGCGCCGGGGGCGGGCTGGGTGCGATGCACCTCGGCCACGGCCTTGCCGACCATCAGGTCGGCGATGGCGCGGCGGTCGGCCTGCGCGGTCACCAGCTCACCGGCCTTGCGACCGGCGCGCAGCACGGCGATGCGATGGGAGACCGAGAGCACTTCGCCCAGCTTGTGGGAAATGAAGATGACGCCCAGCCCGCGCGCCGCGAGACGGCGCAGCACGCCGAACAGGCCTTCGGATTCCTGCGGCGTCAAAACGGCCGTGGGTTCGTCGAGGATCAGCACCCGCACGTCGCGATAGAGTGCCTTGAGAATTTCGACCCGCTGCTTTTCGCCAACGGTCAGCGCGGCCACCTTGCGGTCGAGGTCCACCTCGAGCCCGCTTTCGGCGATGATCTGCTCGACGCGGCGCCGGGCGGCGCGGCCGCTGGCGGGGCGCAGCAGGGGCTCGGTGCCGAGCCTGATATTGTCGAGGCCGGAGAGATTTTCGGCGAGGGCAAAGTGCTGGTGCACCATGCCGATGCCGGCGGCCAGGGCAGCGCCAGGCGAGCCCGGCGGCAGCACGACGAGGCCATTGTCGCCAGCGACGCGGACAACACCCTCGTCCTGCACGTAATGGCCGAAGAGGATATTCATCAGCGTCGTCTTGCCGGCACCGTTTTCGCCCAACAGCGCCAGGATCTCGCCCCGATGCAGGGTGAGATCCAATCCGTCATTGGCTACGAGTGCGCCGAAACGCTTGGTAATGCCCTCCAGCGAGAGCACGACATCGCCTTGCTTATCCTGCATGTGTGCCCCGGCAAGATGCGCCGGGCACCCTGAAGCGGCGCCCGGCTGGAAGAATTACATGCTCGAGGTCGGCTCGGCGTCGTTGATTTCGACGGTGAACGTGCCTGCGAGGATTTCGGCTTCCTTGGCCTTTGCCGCAGCAACCGCTTCCGGACCGGCCAGCGCCTCATCGACAACCATGCTCGAACCACCATGGGCCATGAAGGCGTAGATGCCGTAATCCGACGCGGTGAAGGTACCGGCCTTCACATCGGCAATGGCCTTGTCGATCATCGGCTCACCATGCCAAAGCGCGCTGGCGAGGATGGTGCCGGGATAATCGGCGGCGGTATCGATCACGTTGCCGATGGCCAGAACACCGCGTTCCTTGGCCGCGTCCGAAACGCCGAAGCGCTCGGCATAGAGGATATCGGCGCCGGCATCGATCATGGCGAAAGCGGCTTCCTTGGCCTTCGGGGGATCGTACCAGGAGTTGATGAAGCTGACCGAGAACTTCACGTCGGGATTGACCGACAGCGCACCGGCCATGAACGCGTTCATCAGGCGGTTCACTTCGGGAATGGCGTAGCCGCCGACCATGCCGATCTTGTCGGTTGCGGTCTTGGCACCGGCAATCATGCCCGTGAGGTAGCTCGGCTCATGGATGAAATTGTCGAAGGTGGCGAAGTTCGGCTCAACCGGTGCGAGCGACGAGCCCATCAGGAACTTGATTTCGGGATATTCGGCGCCAACGGCACGCGCCGGCTGCTCGACGCCAAACGCCTCGCCGACCATCAGGGCGACGCCCTGCTCGGCATATTCGCGCATCACGCGCTCGTAGTCGGTGTTCGACACGTTCTCGGAATAGACATATTCGATCTCGCCGCGATCCTTGGCAGCGATGAGCGCATTGTGCAGGCGGCTCGCCCACTGCTGCTCGACCGGAACGGTCCAGACCGCTGCGACCTTGGTGAGGTCCTGCGCCCAGGCCGGAACACCCATGACCAGCGCCGCGCCCAGCGCGAGGCCAGCCACTACTGTACGACGTGCAATCTTAGTTTTGTCAGTCATTTGCGACCTCGTTTTGTCCAAAAAACGCCAAGCTTCCCTGCCGCCCATCTAGGCGGGAATGGGGGGGCCTTGGCAAGTGAGGAAAGCAGGCCATCCACTGGCCAGAGGCGCGCACGCGGCACGTTCAATCTAAAATCCGGGGCGCGCCCAAAAAAAAGAAGCCCCGGAGGGCTTCTTTTGAGGTCAAAACCGGCTGGCGCTAGAACTTGGCCGTCATGTTGAGGAACACGCCGTGATCGTCATAGGTGAGATCACGCAGGTCGTCGGAGAACTTGCCGAAGTTGTAGCCCACGCCCACGCGGAACTGGTCCGTGAAGTCATAGGAGATGGCCGCCAGGGCGCCGAAATCGGCGATGGTGGTCTGCGGATTGTAGAGCGCCCGCGCTTCGAGCAGGACGCTCCAGTCTTCGAGCACGGCAATATCGGCACGCAGTACGCCCAGATGGACCGTCGACTTGGCGAAGTCCTTGGGGTCACGGCTGGCCGAGACCTCGCCCACGCGCAGGCCATATTTGGCGCCAACGGTCAGGTAGGGCGTGATGTCGTAATTGGCGTCGACGCTGAGGATGTGGCTGCGCTGCGCCGGACCCAGTACCGTCGCGGTGCCGCGTGACACCTGATCGGGACCCGGCAGGTCATAGAGATAGGTGTAGCGGAACAGGGCATTGAGCCGGTCATTGTCGATCGGGCGATAGGCCGCGCCGACACTGGCTTCGACATAATCTCCATCGAGAATGGCGCTCTGGTCGGAGCGGCTGAGCAGGCTGTTGAACCCGGCCAGCACGCGCCAGCTCTCGTCGGTCTTGACCGACAGGCCCGACTGCAGCAGGGCCGTGGTCCGGTCGCGCTTGTGGTCGGCGGAGTTCTCGAAGCGCAGCTCGCCACGGTTGGTCCAGTCGATGGCATCGTCCTTGTAGCCGAAGCCCAGCGAGAGAGCATGGCGATCGAAGTCGCTTGCACTCTGGTCAACGATGCGACCGGTTTCGTAGAGACCCCAGCTGGTCCAGTGCGCGTCATGGGTGAAGTCGACGCCATAGAGCGCCGTGGCCGAACCGGCATCGGAGAACAGGCCGAAGGTATTTTCGGCACGAACGGAAACCGCTTCGTTGATGCGCTGTTCGGAGCCCAGTACGACACCGCTCAGCGCCTTGTTCTGGACGAAGAAGTCGTCCTGAGCCGAAGGACTGACGCGGACACCGGCATAGGTGCGCTTGCCCGGCTCGGATTCGTGGCTGACCGTGGCCATGGCCTGCGGACCGGTGGTGCCGACCGAGCCTTCGCCCGACAGCGTCCAGTCTTCGGCGATGCGGATATCAGCACCAAACCCGACGCGATCATTGCGGCCAAAGCCTTCGCTATGCGCCAGCGTCGCCTGGCCGAAGCCATAGAGTGTCAGATCGTCATCGGGGTTATAGGCCAGCCGCAGGCCTAGATCGGTGCGCGAACCATTGGCGCTTGCCGCGCCGCCGGGGCGCACTTCGTCCCGATGCAGCAGGCCAAGGCTGACCGCCCAGGCTTCGCTCAGGCGATAGCGGACCTCGGCACCCAACTCGTCGCGGCGCGCGCCCGTGGCATTGTCGATGTGGTCATAATTCAGCGCCAGCGCCAGATCAGCGGTGATCTGCGCGTCGATGAAGCCGTTGAAGGCCAGCGTGTCATGGGCGGCCTGCTGGTCGATGGTGGAGAACCCGGCCTGGCGGCCTTCCAGCGTGAAGCCGGCGACGGCATCGAACGTGCCTTCCATGAAATCGTCGAGCGCGACCTGGCCATGCAGGCGATAGGCATGGGCGGGTGCGACCGTGCCCGACACCGGCTGCTGCACATAGGTCATGCCGCCATCGGTGGAGAGCCAGTTGGAGAGGGACGACCCCTCGCTGCGCAGGATTTCGGCTTCAAGGAACGAGCGCTCGGTCGGTGCGACTTTGACATTGGCGCCATAGACGCGGACGTCGCGATTGCTCTCGACCGTCTCGCTCATGCCGACCACGCCGACGCTGACGACATCGCCGAAACGCACCGTGCCGGCGCCGCCAAAGGCATATTCGCCAATATCGGCATTGGGCGGGCTGAACTCATACTGGGCCACGAGATTGACGACGTCGTCGCTGCTCGATTGTACGGCGCCCGTTGCGCGTTCGGTGGAGGCCAGCGGACGCGCCAGGATAACGAGGCCCTGCATGTAATTAATGGTGTAGTCGACACCGGCGCGCAGGCGCGTGGTGGAGACGACCATGCCGGTCGTGGCGTTGCGGCGCTCGATGCTGATGGTTTCCGAACCGGCCACCACGTCCTGACGGCGCAGCACATAGGCCGAGCCGCCCGTGCCCCGCAGCACGTCGCGCGCCGGCAAGGTGCCCGGCTGGGCGGCATAGCCATTGGCCTCGAAGACCGGCTTGCCATTGGCGGTCACGGCATCGGATTCGACGCGGGCGGCGGCGCCATAGAGCACGCGCTCGCTGCGCAGCAGCTGGCTGTTGCCCACCACGGTGCGGAAATTGCCCCACATCACGCTGCTCGGGCCACGCTCGAGCCGGACATAGAACTTGCCGCGCGTCGGGGCGTCATCGACCATCACCGAGTCATCGCCATAGACCGGATAGTACTGGTTGGGATCGATGCGGCGCAGCACGGCCTGCGGATCGCTGGACAACACGCCGTTGAACATCTCCGACAGCGGGCCCTCCCCGGTATCGGCCGACGCGGTCAGCAGGTATTCACCCTTGATCTTGCCCTTGAGATAGAACGCCGCCCTGCCCTTGGCATAGACGCCGTCAAACTCGCCGGGATTGGCGTCGATGATCTTCCCGTCGCCCCAGCGCTTGCCCAAGGTCAGGTCGGCCATGCCGACATAGAACCAGTCCTGCGTCGGGATGTTGATGTCGCGGGTGAACACCATGCCCGCGCCATTGGGCGCATCGACGGCCACTTCAATGCTGTGGTCGCCGCTCGGCAGGATGCGCTGGGTGACGAAGGCGCCGGTGGCATCCACCGGAACGCTTTCGCCCAGGATATGGGCGGTGCCGCCTGCCGGTAGGTTGGTGCCGTGCACCGTGACCATGCCACCTTCGACGGTGATGTTGCGCACGCCGGTGCGGTCATCGCCCCAGACCGGCAGGTCGGTCGCCTCGGTGGCGATCTCCTCGCTACGGGTCAGCTTGAGCGCCAGCGTTTCGTCGAACCGTCCATTCCGGTCGTAGACGCGGGCGACATAGTAGAATTCGCCGCTGCGATCGGCCGGCACCTGCCAGTCGACCGGCTTGCCCGCCTGGGCTGGTAGCACGGCAACCGACTTGTCGGTGCCCGCTTCATAGATGCGCACTTCCGAACGCGCGATCCATGGCGCGTAATTGGTGTCGATGACGAAGTTCACCACCTCGCCGACGCGATAGACGCTGCGCCGATTGACCGGCAGCACATTGAGGCTGGGCTTGGCGCCCAGGCCATCAAAGGTCACCTGAATGTCGGTCAGGGCCAGCGCGCGGTCGGTCTCGCGCTTGGTATCGCGCGGCACGGGATCGCCGGCAACATGGGTGCCGTCGACCGAGATCGAAAAGCCCACCTGGGCCAGGGCCGGCGTCGCCAGCCCCAGCGTCAACATCGAGGTGGCCGCGAGTGCGGAATGGCGGAGGGTCCTGAAAATGCCCTTCATGATCAGTTCTCCCCGATGGCGGTGTTGATGACGAGGCGATAGGGCTCGCCCGCGCGGTCCCACCGCTCACGGATCAGCGTCACAATGTGATCGACACGCTGGCGCGCCAGCGCACCGTCGGTGCTGGGCTGGTAGGAGATGAACAGCGTCGAGCGCTCCGGTTCGAGCAGGGTAATCACCTGATCGAGCCCGCCATCGAGCGCCGCCACGGGAGCCGTGCTGCCGCCGACAAAGGCGGAGGCATCGAGCTTGAGGCGGATTTCGCGGCCAATCGAGGCCCCGAAGTTCAGCTCGACCATCTTGCCCGGGGTCAGGCGAACCATGCCCGGGTTTTCAGTGGTCAGCGAGAAGCCGGTCGGCAGCGTGCGCTCGTCGATCTTGAGCACGAAGTTCGAGCCGGTATTGCCATTCGGCAGCGCCGCGCAGGGCACCGAATAGCGCCCATAGGCATCGGTGGTGATCAGCGTGCCGCGCACGGTGCTGAGACGCACGCCCGGAATGCCCGGCTCGTCCTGGTCCTGATAGCCGTTGCGATTGCGGTCGTCATAGACCGTGCCAATCACGTCACTGCAATCGAACACCGCCTCGGCATCGATGCGGATATCAGCATGGGCTGGCGGGGCCAGCGGCGTGCCGATGGCATCGGTACCCTCGGCGATGTTGCGATAGGTGCCGGGCGGCGTTGTCGGCAGCGCGCGGAGCACGAGACGAATCTCGATGCTCCCCTTCGGACCCAGGCGCGTGGGCGGGAAGGTCACGACCGGACCCACCACGACAGGCGTCACTGCAACGGCGTTTACCGTGGCGCTACCCTCGACGAAGGTGAACCCGTTCGGCAGGCGATCGGTGATCGTCACCAGACCAACATCGGCGAGCGAATTGTTGGTGACGCTGATGACGAAACCAGCAGTTTCACCCCGGCGGATGGACGAGACCAGAGCGCGCTTGACGATGGTGATATCGGCCGGTTCCTGCGTCGGAATGCTCAATATCGCATCGTCCGGCGTCGCCGTGACCGGCGTGCCATTGTAGTCGCCCGTGGCATCGGCCCGGTTGGCAACACCGTTGGCAAGGCCCGCAGCGTTGTTGATGTCGTCCTGCGTCAGCACGTAGCGCGTCGTGTAGGTGGCATTGCCACCCACCGCGATCGTCTGCGGACCGGGCAGGATCGGCTCGACCACACCCGTTGCCGGGCGGCCACCGAAGGTGATGCCGAGTTCGCGCGGCAGCACATTGCTGAGCGGCACGTTGCCGGTATTGGTCACGACGAACTGGTAGTCGATGACGTCGCCGACATAGACATAGGCACCGGTCCTGGCGAAGCTGCCAGTCTTGACGATCGTCATGCTCGGGGCTTCGGGCAGCACCGGAACGATCTCCGGCGCGTCGGTGGTGATGGTCGGGCCCGACAGGTCGGTGACCGTCTTGGGGCCGGAGCCGTCGTCATAGGTGCCCGTGGCAGTGGCCTGGTTGCGCACCTCGCCCGCCGCGATGTCATTGGCATCAATGGCATAGGTGGCGGTGAAGACAGACGAGGTCTGGCCGGGGGCAAGTGTGCCCGGCACCGTGAAGGAGCCTGGCGTCAGGCGCGCCAGCGGATCGTTGATGACAACGCCGGTAAGATCCATGTTGCCGGTATTGGTGACGGTGAAGCTATAGGTGATCACCTGGCCCACAACTGCCGGATCGCTGAGCCCCGACGCCGACGACTTGACGATGGCGATTGAAGGGGACTGCGTCAGCGGCACGTCGACACGGTTGGATGGAACGATCGGCTGCGGACCAACCGGGTCGTTGAAGCTAACCGATGCCTGGTTGGTAACTTTGCCGGTGTGGATGTCGGATTGCTTCACCACGTAGGTCGCGTCGATTGTCACCGCATTGGCGGCGCCCGGCAGCAGGGTCGCGATCGTGGTCGGCGAGTTCATCACCAGATCAACCAGCGGATCGGTCAGCACGACATTGGTCAGCGTCGTATTGCCCGTATTGGTCACGACAAACGTGTAGTCGATCACGTCCCCGGCCGCCGGTGGCGTGGTCAGGGTCGGGGTCGCCGACTTGACCACCGTCAACGACGACGTGCGGGCTACGGGCTGGGTGGCGGTCGAGGTGGCGTTCACCGTGGTGGGCACGCCGCCGACACCCGGGCCAGTGCCTTCTACCCGTGCAGTATTCACAAACGTGCCAGCGTTGATGTCGGCCTGCGTCAGCGCATAGGTTGCAGTGAAGGCCGTCGAATTGGTAGCGGCTGGAACCAGCGGACCCGTCCAGTTGGTTGGGTTGCTGATGACCACTCCCGCGACCGCATCGGTCAAGGCAATATTATTGAGCGTCACGTTGCCGGTATTGGTGACGACAAAACCATAGGTAATGACATCGCCAACCTTTGGCGGCGTGCTGAGCGCAGCCGACGTGATGGATTTGACCAGGCCGATGGAAGGCGACTGAGCCAGCGGCGTATCCGTCGGGTCATCGGTTTCAAAAGTCGTGCCGCCACGATCGGTGACCGTGGTGCCCGGAACGGGAACCGACTTGCCAGTGGTGACAGCCGTGTTGATCACCGAACCGCGATCGATATCGGCGACCTTGAGCGCATAGGTGGCGCGAACCGTGATCTCGTTCTCGCTGGCCGGCACGGTGCCTGCCGCGTTCTGCGGCTTGAGCACAGCGGCCTGCATCGCAATAACGTCAGCCGAATCGAGCACCACGCCTGCCAAAAGGTCGACCAGCGTGATCGAATTCAGGGCGACGTTGCCGGTGTTCCGGATCACGATTGTATAAGCGATCGTGTCGCCGACCTTCGGTGGGTTCGACAGGCCAGAGACGTTACCGGTCTTCTTCAGCGCGATGGCCGGACTATGGGCCGGCAGCGGCTCGTGGTAGCTGGCCGTCCTGGGCGGCTGCGGACCCACCGGATCGGAAAAGTTGATCGTCGCCGTGTTATCGAGCGAGCCGCTGTTGATGCTCGCCTGATCCAGAGGCGCGTTGACGGTGAAGCTATAGCTCGCACCTGGCGCCAGGCTCGCATGCGAGGCCGGAGTGACGACCGCACCCGGATAGGGGTCAGTGACGACAAGGTTGGTCAGGGTCACGTTGCCGGTATTGGTCGCCTTCACGGTCCACGTGATTGGCGTCCCCTGCCGTGGCACGGCCGGAATGGTGCTGGTCAGCGACTTGGTCACCGTCAGGCCCGGCTCGCGATACAGCGGCACGTTGACCGAGCTGGGCGGCGTGGTGATCGGCGTATTGCCGGGGCCATGCACTGCGCCGGCCGTCGCACTGTTACTGACCGAACCGGCGTCGATATCGCCCTGCTTTACGGGATAATTGGCATAAACGGTCGTCGTCGCACCCGGTGCCATCGTGCCGATGGTGAACGACCCAGCCGGATCGGCGGCGACCCCGCTTAGCGCGTCCGTGACGGTCACGTTGTTGAGCGTGGTGTTACCGGTATTGGTGACGACGAAGCGATAGCGCGCAATGTCGCCCACCGCCGTGCGCGGATTGCCAATACCAGCCGCAGATTCCAAAGTTTTGACGATGGTCAGGCCGGGCCGGCTGAGCGCCGGAACGGTGGCGTTCGACGTATCGGTTACGTTCTGCGGCGTAACGCCGGAGACGCCCCATTGCCCGGTGACGGTTGCCGTATTGGGCACCGTGCCGCGATCGAGATCGGCCTGTGTCAGGGTATAGGTGGCCGTGTAAGACGTGGTATCCACCACGCCGGGGTTCAGCCGGGCGATCGGGGTGTTGTTCACCCAGGCCAGGCCGATCAGCGGGTCGGTCACGGTCACGTTGAGCAGCGGCGTCTTGCCGGTATTGGTGACCTGGAACGCGTAGTCGATGATGTCGCCGACCGCTGGAATGCCGGCAACACGGCGTGGCGTCGCGGTCTTGACCAGGTCAACCGCCGGCGAGGCAGCCGGCGTCACCGTGGTTGGCGTATTGTTATTGGGTTCGTTTGGAATGCCGTTCCCATCCGGATCGGGATTGGCATTGTTGTGCGAGAGGTCATTCGGGGTCTGGGCCGAATGCTGGCCGATAGCACTGACGCTTGCCTGATTGGTGTGGACAAGCGCAGGCACGACGCGCGGGATGACCGGATTGACCAGGACGGTGTACGTCAGCGTGCCGGTCGCCCCCGCAGGCAGCGTGCCGTTGGTCAAGAGGCTGGTGACGGTTGCGCCGTTGAAAGCCGAATTGAGCGAGCCGAAAGTGCTCGTGACGGATTCGACACGATACTGTCCTTCTGTCGGCAGAGCGATACCGCTATTGGTGCCGAAATTCTGCGATGCCCCATCGAGAATATCCGTGACGGACACCCCCGTTACGGGTTCAAGGCTGAAATTTTTGACCGTCAGCGAATAGGCGATGGTGTAGGTGCCGTCGGCCAGGATCGTTGGCGTACCCGCCACCTTGCCGAGGCCGATACGCGCCACGGGGACACGGGTAAAGTCGTGCCCCGTGCCATTGATGGCGTTGGTGATGACGATATTGTTGATCCGGTTGACGCCACTCGCGATCGCCAAGCCGGCGGCGAGGCCAGGCAATGCCTTGCCATCGCGCAGATGCTGTTCGGAAATGGTCCCGTAGTAGACGTTATAGGTACCGGGCGGCAGTTCGGTGAAGCTGTAGTTGCCCTGCGGATCAGTTGGAATTGCCCGCGTAATCACGGCACCATCGTGCAGCGCGGTGCCCTCAAGGCTGATGGTCAGAGAAGCAATGCCGGTATCGACACCGTCCTTGGAATCGTTGGCGTTAAAGTCACGGTAGACCTTGCCGCTGATGCTGGCGCCCTGAACCGTGGTGACGCTGCCCGAACCGGTATTGTTTGGCGGCGTCTGCTCGAATGAGAGGGTCGTGGCCGTTGCCGAGTTGGAGGCGGCCTGCGCCGACAGCGACGTGATCTTGGTGTAGAGCGTGATCTCGACGGAGGCGCCATTGGCGATATCCCCCAGTTCGCAGGAGATATTGCGGCCACCGACAACACCGGTACAGGTGGTTCCAGGGGGCGCCACCGGGACTCGGGTCAATTCCATGCCCGCCGGCAAAACGTCGTTCAGCGTCACCGAGTCGGCGATGCCAAGGCCTGCCCCGGCCTGGTTCAGGACTGTGATGGTCCAGGAAAATTCCTTGCGCAGGTCCACGGTGCTGACGCTGGGGACCTTGGTCACCAACAGGTCGACGCGCTCGCGCACGGTCGTGTCTTCGTAGGACGTGTTGTTGGTCTGCGGGAATTCATAGCCCCCGACCGTTTCGTCGGACGTGACACTCACATTGTTGGTGTGACGGCCGCGCGCCACGCCCTTCATGGTGAGCGTGACATCCGCATCCTTGTTGGCAGCCAGGTGCGGGAACGTGCAGGTCACGGTACCGCCCGGCACGGTGGGGCTGGTACCGGCGAGGACGCACGAACCGCCAACCGAACCGGTAACCACGGGATTGGCCAGCCCGGTCGTGGGCAGCGTATCGACCATCACCACATTGAACGCGTCGGACGGGCCGCTATTGCGCACCTTGATCGTGTAGGTCGTGTTCAGGTTGATCTCGAGCGGATCGGGACCGTCGGTCTTGCTGATGATCAGGTCCAGCTCAGGCGGCAGGATCTTGATCGGCAGCATTGCCGAGTTGTTGCTCTTGTCGGGCTCGGTGGTCGAGGTCGAAACCAGGACATTATTGACGGCAATGTCGTCCACGATCGCCGTCGTCGGAACGACGGTGACCGTCACGGTCTGCTGGGCACCATTGGCGATGGTGCCGAGATTGCAGCTCAGCGTCTTGTTGAGGGCGGTGGTGATCGCGCCGGCAGCCGGCTTGACCGCGCAGACGCCGCTGCTGGGGTCGGCGCTCTTGAACACCAGACCTTCGGGCAAAGTATCCACCAGCGTGACATTGTCGGCGTCGGACAGGCCGTTGCGCGGCACGATGGCCGTCAGCACATAGATCAGCTCCTGACCCGCCTTGGCACCCAGTGCCGAGACCGGGCTCGACTTCTGCACGGTCACGTCGGTGCGCGAGGTCACGTCATAATTGACGCTTGAGCTGTTGTTGGTCAGGACGGGGTCTGGCGTCTTCGTCGAGAAGACGTTGGCAGTATTGGTCTTGGTGCCCTGGCTACCGGTCCGCATCGTGACCGTAACGACCGGGCAATCCACACCCGTCGTGCACTTGGGCAGATCGTCAATGACGCACTGCAGGTCGGCCGAATAGGCGCTGCTATTGGGGAAGCTGCAAACCAGGCCGGTGGCGTTGCCCAGAGTGTGAGTGACCACGACGTCACCCGGCTGGGGCTGACCGCCATTGGCGCCATTAACGATGTCATTGAGGCGATCGTCCAGCACGACATTCTGAGACGACGCGGGACCGGCGTTGCGAATTTCGATGTCGAACGACACCGGACTGCCCGAATCCACCGCGACGACGGGACCCTTGCGGGTTTTCACCACGCTCACATCGGCCGAGTTGGGGCCTTCCGAGCTGTCAACGTCCGAGCCGGTAGTGTTGTTGGGAAGGTCGATATCACCGCCGGGCTGATCGTAGCCGGGATAGGACACGGTCATGCCATTGGTGAACTTGCCAGCGGCCGTCACATCGGCAGTCAGCACCAGGTTCGGCGTCTGCTGGGTAGAGCCGAGCGGAGCGCCCGGGGTGTAATTGTTGGTAGTGCAGCTGAAATCGGCGCCGGGGCCGCCGACCAGCGGCAGCGCGGGCGAACACGACCAGCCGGCTGGCAGGTTCGCCGCGGTCAGGGTCAACCCGGCCGGCAGGTGATCGGTGATGGTCAGCGGACCATGGAAGGGCGCATTGCCATCGTTGCGGGCGCGCAGCGTGAAATCATAGCTCTGGCCAACAACAGCCAGACCGCCACGCGGACCGGACTTCATTGCCACCAGATCGACGGTTGGCGCCACGATATGGGCGACGCCGTCGGTGCCGTTATTGTTGTCTTTGGCATCGGCATTTTCGTCGACCGAGGCGATGGTGGCCGTATTGGTCACCCCGCCGGCAGCAGAGGCACTCTTGGCCTTGGTGACGATGGTGATGGCCGCCGGATAGCTGGTCCCTGCTGCTGCCGTATAGGCGCAGTCGATGGCCTGCCCGACTGGCGCGGGGCAGGTCCAGCCCGATGCGGCCGTCGGGGTGACCGAGACGATCTCGTATTCCGCCGGCACGGTATCGGTCAGCGTCGCTGAGGTCGGTACATTGCCGACATAGCGCGGCGACAGCGTGAACGTCACCGTGTCGCCGATCAGGATCAGCCCGGAGGGAGAGCGCAGCTTGCCGACCGAGACGTCGGTACCGGGCGTGACGGTGATATCAGCCGTGGAGTGGTCGTTGTCGCTGACGCCATCGCGTGGGGCGGTGGAGCTCACCGTCGCTGCGACCGTCACGGTCGACGCATTTTCGGTGGTCACCTGAGCCGAGAAATCGAGCTCGATATCCTGGTCCACCGCAATCGGGCCGGCGATATCGCAGGTAATCGTGTTGGACGCGATCGAGCAGCCCGCCGGCATGGTGACGGCGGACGACAGCCCCGACGGCACCGGAATGACCAGTCGCGCGCTCTGGGACGGATAGGGCCCGTTATTGTGGATCTTGGCCTTGAACCCAGCACGCGAACCAGCTTGCACGGTGGTGGGGCTGACGCTCATCAGCACCGAAAGGTCGGCACCCTTCTGCACGGTGGTCGGGCGGGTGAAGGTCGTGCCATGCGGCATCGTGCCGGTGAGGCTGATGATCCCTTCCTGCATCGGCCGCAGGTTCACGATCGCATTGAGCGACCCGCCATCCGCAAGGGCCGGGACATCGCACTTCACCGATGTCGGGGTGACCAGGTCCGGGGTACCCACACAATTATCCAGCCCGGAAATGCCCTCATAGGTGGCCGTGGCCGGAATCGTGAACGTGATCGAGGAAGCCGGCGTTCCCCCGTTGGCGCTGCTGTCGATGCGGATGCCATAGGGCAGCAACCCGCCAGCCGGCATCAGGTTGTAGCCGGTATTGTCGATATTGAGTGTCCAGTCACCGGCACTCTGCGCCATGACCGAAGGGACAGCCAGCAGAGCACTCGCCAGGATCACGCCCGCAAGACCGGAGTTCCGGAAGATATTCTTGCGACGATCGGACATGGCGAAACTCTCTGGCATCGACAACAAAACAAGCGGCACCAATTGGCACCGCACAAAAAACTGGTCTGGGAACGGGAAATTGACGGGCGCCCCAAAATGGGGGCGCCGTGCAGGCGCCTCTTGCCCTGGCACAAGACAGGACAGGACACGCAGCGACGCGACGGCGAAAACCGCCCCGCCACCCACTGCGCAGGCACCATGAACTAGCCATTTTCCTGGATCACTGCGTGGGTGGTGAGGGAGAGACCACCCACGCGCGACGCCAAACCAGGCACGCGCCGCCGGGAGGACAGAGACGCGCGAGTCCCAGTTTTTGACAGAATCGATAAGACGACCCGACTGGTAGAGTGACCAGTTGCAATCTGATCTGTGATCGGTATGTTGCCCGACGGGGGATTCGTTACTTTATTGAGCACATTGCTCAAGTCGTAGGCACATGCTGGACTATGTAGCTCGCGTTGTTAGCCACATTGGCGAAGCGGACGACCCCGGATCCCTGCTAGAGCGGGTCCATTCCGGCTTGCACGGGCTCGGTTTCGACAGCTTCAATCTCGCCTGCCACAAGCGCCGTGCCGAGGAACTGATCCTGGAACCGACGCTGACCACATGGTCAGTGCCCAGCATCACCGAATATGCCCTTCACTACCAGTTCGAGAAAGATCCCCTGCTCGCCTATGCCTCCGGCTATGGCCAGCCCAAGATCTGGTCGCCCAAGGAGTGGAAAGAGTCGCTGCAGTTTGGCGAGTATGCCAACTATCTGGTGGGTAATGGCATTCAGGGAGGCGTCACGGCGCCACTGACGCAACGGCCGGGCGTGATGAGCGCGATTACCGCCGTCTCCTACACCGTCAGCGCGATTACAGCCGACACCGCCACCGCCATCTATGTGATCGGTCAGGCCGGAATGCTGCGCGCCGGCGCCCTCGGACTGATCGAATCGGCGCCCGCCCCTACCCCTGCGGCCCTGGCCACCCTGACCGACGCGCAGGCAGAGATTCTCGATTGGGCCCGTCAGGGCAAGACCAACGGCGAAATCGCTGTCATCACCGGGCGCACCCCGCGCACCGTCGCCTATCACATGTCCGAAATCCTGCAGAAGCTAGGCGTCTCCACCCGCGCACAGGCCGTCGCCCTGCTCCCGGGCCGCTAGCACACCAGCCCGACCGTTCGCATTTCCGACTGACTTCCATGCCTCAGCGCAGGCTTGCCTCATGCCGCAAGACTACGTTCGGGTGAAAAAGAAAAACGCCGGAAACCCTGAGGATTTCCGGCGTTTTTGAATGGTAGCGAAGCCCAGATTTGAACTGGGGACACACGGATTATGATTCCGCCGCTCTAACCAACTGAGCTACTCCGCCACAAGTGGCTGCCGGGGTTGCCCGCCGACGCGCCTTACCTAAGTTTAGCACGACGCGCTGTCAAGTCGCTACCCCGACAAGATTCAGTGCTGTTTTTCATACCATCAACAGGTTCCGTCCATCAACGGCAGATCGTTCAAAATTCGACACCAGTCTGTTGGGATTGGCGCGCTCCCCAAGCCACGCTGAGTGAACTACATTCATCTCAACACGGCGCGAACACCCGCCCCGCATCAGGAGAGACTGAAAATGACGCTCGAACTCGGAGGCATCCATCACCTCACGGCGGTCACCGCCGAGGCCAAGAAGAACCTCGAATTCTACACGCAGACGCTGGGCATGCGGCTGATCAAGAAGACGGTCAACCAGGACGATACCACCGCCTATCACCTGTTCTATGGCGATGGCGTGGCCTCTCCCGGCGCCGACCTGACCTTCTTTGATTTTGACGCCCCACGCGAACAGCGCGGCAACCACACGGTGAGCCGCACCGGCCTGCGCGTCGATAGCGAGGACAGCCTGAACTGGTGGAAGGAATATCTGCAGGGCAAGAATGTCGGCACCAGTGCGATCAAGGAACGCAACGGCCGCCTCTCCCTCGATTTCGAGGATTTTGAAGGCCAGCGCTTCCGCATGGTGATCGATGAGGCCAACAAGGTCATTCCCTGGGCCAAGTCGCCGGTTCCGGCCGAGCGGCAGATCATCGGGCTGGGCCCCATCTCGATGGCGGTTCCGCGTCTTGATCGTACCGAGGCCGTGCTGACCCAGGTGATGAACATGCGCAAGGTTCGCAGCTATCCCGCTGCCAATGGCGCCGCCGAAACCCATGTCTTCGAGATGGGCCCGGGCGGCCCGGGTGCCGAACTGCACGTGGTTGTCGATCCGAGCCTCAAGGCGGCTCGTCCGGGCGCCGGTGGCGTGCACCACGTCGCCTTCCGCACGCCGGACCAGGACAGCCTGCGCCAGTGGGTCGAGCGGGTGGGCCAGTTTGGTCTCCGCTCGAGCAGGGAAGTCGAGCGCTACTACTTCACCTCGCTCTACTTCCGCGAGCCCAATGGCATTCTGTTCGAGATTGCCACAGACGTTCCCGGCTTCACCGCCGACGAACCGATGGAATCCCTGGGCGAAAGCCTCGCTCTGCCCCCGTTCCTCGAAGGACGCCGGGCCAGCATCGAGGCAGGCCTCAAGCCCCTCGTCTAAATCCAGACATGGCCTCCCGCTTCACGGCGGGGGGCCTTTTTCTTGCCGGGAATAGTGAATTGAAATCAAAATGGCGCCATGCACGCCGCCCGACATCAGAATACTGGGTGGAAACGCGTTGCTCTTCTGCAAGTTCTTCACAGAAAAGACTTTTTAGGCGGTGAGAACCGCCACGACTTGCCTACCGGTTAGCACATAGTCAACACACCCACGGCCATGATGAAGGTTGGCTGCCATTCCGGCTTGGGCGAGTTGACGATGAGTGATGACCAGATTTCCAAGGAAACGCTCGCGGCCATGCTCCTGCGCATGTTCGAGTTCGCTCCGGTGGCCATGGCGATCACCACCAGCAGCCTCGACAATTCCAGCTATGTCAAAGTCAACGACGCCTATCTGCGCCTGACGGGGCTCACCTGGGATGAGATCAAGGGCACCAGGGTTATCGCGTCCGGCACGGACTATTCCGATCCCGCCCGCATGGAACGCCGCCGCCTGCTCGATGAGGAAGGCGGCTACCGCCTCGAGGAAGTCGAGCTGCGCCACGTCGATGGCACCGTAATTCCAACCCTGATCTCGGCGCAGCGCACCGAGGTGGGCGACCGCTCCTATGACGTCGAGATCATTCTCGACATCTCGGTGCGGGTGAACCTGCAGCGCCAGATGGAACAGGCGCTGATCAAGGCCGCGCGCACCGATGCCCTTACCGGCCTGCCCAATCGCTCGGCCTTTGATGACCATATCCGTGCCTGCGTCCGCGATGCCCATCTCGACACACAGTGCCTGATGCTCGCCTTCATCGACCTCAACGGCTTCAAGGCGATCAATGACGGGCTCGGTCACGCCATGGGTGATCGGGTCTTGCAGACCCTGGCCGCTCGCCTGACCTCTGCCTGCCGGCAGGGCGACTTCGTGGCCCGCCTGGGGGGCGATGAATTCATCGTCATGTTCAGGATCGCGCCGGAGAACATGTCGGCGGCGCTCGCGGCGTTCGAGCGCATCATGGAGCAGGTTTTCGTGCCAATGCGGATCGACGACCACATGCTCGAGATCGGTGCCGCCATCGGCACAGCAACCTTCGATCCGCAGACCGATACGCCGGAATCCCTGCTGACCCGCGCCGACCAGAACATGTACCAGGCCAAGTCCTTTGGTGCGGGCCTGCGCGTGGTGTTCGACGGCGGCCGGGCCTGATGGGCAACGGGGCGGCCAAATCCACCCCGTCGCCAGCACTTACTTTGCGTCCGGCTTGAGCAGCGAGGCGGTTTTGACAAGCTGCAGGAACTCGGCACGATAGCCGCCCTCATCCTCGCCGCGCCCCGACCTGGCAAGCGTCGCGATCGCGTCCCAGCTCATGTCGCCGATATAGCTCGATCCCCGGAGCTTCTGTCCGAAGGCCGCCACCGCAGCGGCAAACCGCATGTCGTCGCTGACTTCGGCGATGTCGCCATAGACGACGCTTGGTGTCACCGGCTGTTCGATGAGCTGGCTGACATCGCTCTCGGGCAGCTTGTAGCGCATCTTGAGGAAGGCAATTTCACCATCCCCCGCCGGTGCTGGCGTGGCCTGCCCATAGCGCAAGGGATCGACCAGTTCGCCATCCGAGCCGGCCGGGGTGATCTCATAGATCGCCGTGACCGTGTGGCCCGCCCCGATATCGCCGGCATCGACCTTGTCATTGTTGAAGTCTTCCCGGTTGAGCGCCCGCGTCTCGTAGCCGATCAGCCGGTACTCGCTGACCTGCGCCGGATTGAACTCGACCTGGACCTTCACGTCCTTGGCAATCATGTCGAGCGTGCCGCCGATTTCCTCGACCAGCACTTTCTGCGCTTCGCGGAAGCTCGAAATGTAGCTGGCATTGCCGTTGCCGGTCTGGGCCAGCGCCTGCATGGTCGCATCATCGAGATTGCCCATGCCGAAGCCGAGCACTGACAGCGTCACCCCGCTCTCGCGCTGCACCTTGATGAAGTCCTTGAGCGCCTCGGGATCATCGATCCCGACATTGAAGTCTCCGTCGGTCGCCAGGATCACCCGGTTGGTGCCCCCCGCCACCTTGGCCTGCTCGGCTAGGCGATAGGCGAGCGCAATGCCTTCGGCCCCGGCAGTGCTGCCACCGGCGGAGAGGTCATCGAGCGCGGCCAGTATCTTGGCCTTTTGCCCCGCCTCGGTCGGCTCCAGCACCACCCCGGCCGAGCCCGCATAGGCCACGATTCCAACCGTGTCGTGCTCGGAAAGCTGATCGACCAGCAGTGCAAAGGCGCGCTTGAGCAGCGGCAGCTTGTCCGGCTCGTCCATCGAACCCGACGTATCGATCAAAAAGACCAGATTGGCGGGTTTGACCTCTTCGGCCGCGGGCACATAGCCCTTGATGCCGATATGCAGCAGCTGCGTCTTGGGGTTCCACGGCGTCGGATAAACCGCCACCATTGGCTTGAACGGCACGGCGGCGCTGTCTGCCGGCGCGTAGTCATAGGGGAAATAGTTGATCAGCTCCTCGACGCGCACCGCGTCGGGCTCGGGCACATAGCCATCCTCCAGCATGCGGCGGGTATAGGCATAGCTGGCCGTATCGACATCGATCGAGAACGTGGACACCGGCTCCTCGGCCGCGACCTTGAGGCGCTGCTCGTCGAAGCTGGTGAATTCGTCGCCGCTTGCTTCCTGCATGGCCAGCGATGGCGCGGGCATCATGTAGGATTCGGCCATGGGGGCCGCCGCGCCCATATTTAGCGTCTTGGCACTGGTGCCGACGGCCATGGGCGACGGCGCGATCGGCGCCGGTGGTGCCGCGGCAACCCGGTTGGACATCTGCGCCGCATCGGCCGCGGGCACAGCGAGACTTTCCATCTCGACGCTCTGCTGGGCTGGCATGGGTTCGGGCGCCGCAACCTCGGCCACCGCGTCAGCTGCCGTCGTTGCAACCGGCTGGGTCTCCACGCTCACCGGCGGGGTCATCGAGGTCGTCGTATAAAGCTGGTAGCCGAGCGGCAGGATCAACAGCGCAATGGCAGCCGTGCCGATGGGGAGACGCATGTCCATGATCTTGTTTCCTTTCAAGGAAGTGATGATGGACGTAAGACGCTGCCCCCAGGTCGATCCTTGGGGTGTGGTTTGAGATTTTGTCTGCGCTGCCGCAAAAGCCGCCCGGCCAGTCGCCAGCGCGCGCTGCCGTGCCTCGGCGCCTGGCGCCGGAACCGGGCCCTTGCCCAGCTGGTTCAGCTTGTCGTTCTGCATGTCACTGCTCATAGCAGCCCCCTCAGGGTCTTGCGGGCCTCGTGCACGTGCCAGGAAATCGTGGCCTCCCGCACGCCCATGATTTCGGCGGCCGCTGCGTGGCTCAATTCTTCCGCATAGACCAGCAGCACCGCATCGCGCTGCTTGTCGGGCAGGCGCCGGACCGCATCCCACAATTGCCGGCTGGTCGCCGCATCTTCCTGCTCGGCCGGATGGTCCTCGGGCGACACTTCGGCAAAGGCCTCGGCATATTTGCCGCGGGTCTTGCCCGCCCGCTGCATGTCTCGCACAGCATTGAGCGTGATGCGATAGACCCAGCTCGAAAACGCCGAGCGGCCGTCAAAGCCGGCGATCGCGCCACCCAGCTTGACGCAGACATCCTGTGCGACATCTTCGGCATCCGCCCGGCTGCCGCACCATTTCCAGGCGGTGCGATAGATCAGGTCATAATGCCCCTCGATCAGCTCGCCGAAGGCATCGGGGTCGCCATTCCGCGCGCGCACGACCAGCGCCTGCGTCACCGCCTGCGCCTGTTCCCTGCCCTCCGATGCGACCAACCCCAGGCTCACTGCACCATACATCCAATGCCCATGAAGACGCTGTCATCTAAGGTTAGGACGGCGCTGCAGCACAAGTCCTTGGGTCCGGCGGCAAGTTTTTTCCCGAGAAGCGTGACATCGCCGCGCCAAAGGCCTATCTGCCGGGAAACGAAAGGTACACTCCCATGGACGAACCCAAGCTGAGCCCGTTCACGCTCACCCGATCGCGCATCATCCTGCTGATGTTCGGCGCGCTTGCGCTGCTGATCGTCATTTCGACGAGCCTGGGTGGTCTGGGCTCCTATCAGGCCCTCAAGGACGCCAACAATGCCGCCAAGGAAGCGGCAGTTGTTGAGACGACCCCAGCGCCGGCGCCCGCCGCCAACTAGGCGGCGAGCAGCTTAGGCTGCAAAGACCTGCGGCACGGCCTCGGCGATAAAGCCGCCGCCCCACACTTCGGACGTGGCCGTGTCATCGGCATAGAAAACGCAGGCCTGGCCGGGCGAAATCCCGTATTCCCCGCTCACCAGCGTCACATACACTTCGCCGTCCCGCATCTGGATCACTGCCGGTTGCGGGCCGCGCGTCGAGCGCACCTTGACCTCGACCGGCGCACCATTGCCCAGGCTCACTTCCGCCAGCGGACGCGCGCCCAGCCAGTTCACATTGCGCAACCGCACGGTGTGGGTCTTGAGCGCCTCGCGCGGACCCACGATCACCCGGCCGGTCTTGTGCTCGAGCTTGACCACATAGAGCGGCTCGCCTGCGGCAACGCCTAGGCCCTTGCGCTGGCCGATCGTGTAATTGACGATGCCTTCATGCGTTCCCAGCACCCGTCCATCGAGATGGACGATCTCGCCGGTGGCGAGGGCTTCAGGATGCATCTTGCGGATGATGTCGGCATACTTGCCCTGCGGCACGAAGCAGATGTCCTGGCTATCGTGCTTTTCGGCAATCTCCAGCCCCATGTCGCGCGCCAGCGCCCGCACCTCGGCCTTGCCCATGCCGCCCAGCGGGAAGCGCAGATAGTCGAGCTGCTCCTGCGTGGTCGCAAACAGGAAATAGGTCTGGTCGCGCTCGGCATCGACCGGGCGGAACAGCTGGCGGCGGCCATCTTCACCCAGGCGCGACTGCACATAATGGCCCGTTGCCAAAACATCGGCGCCCAGGTCGCGCGCCACTTCCAGCAGGTCGACGAACTTGACCGACTGGTTGCAGGCAATGCACGGCACCGGAGTTTCGCCCTGCTGATAGGCATTGGCGAAGGGGGCGATCACGCTCTTCTTGAAGCGCTCTTCATAGTCGAGCACGTAATGGGGAATGCCCAGCGTCGCGGCCACACGGCGCGCATCATGGATATCCTGACCAGCACAGCACGCACCCTTTCGGTGCGTCGCTTCGCCATGATCGTAAAGCTGCAGGGTTACGCCGACGACGTCATAGCCCTGACGGGCCAGCAGGCCCGCCACGACCGAAGAATCCACGCCACCGGACATCGCGACGACAACGCGCGTGTCTTCAGGGCGCTTGGCAATATCAAGCGAGTTCAACATAGTTTCCTGTATCCGGGTGGGTTCAAGGGCCAGCGGACGAATGTGAGGCGCTTTCTACCCCCATAAGCGGAGCCCCGCAACATCCGTTGCCATGGGGGGCGTGGCAGGAGATCGGGAGCGCCTATTCCTCATGCCGCCCGGCAAAAAGTGCCGCTCACTTGTCCTTCTTGCCGTTCTTACCCGGCCGCGACCACCAGGCCGAACGCGTCAAGACCGGCACAACCCCATGATTTTCAAGGTTATTACCTCACCGCGCCAACTTGGCACCGCGCTTGCATTGCCTCTTGCGGACCAGTCTCTTTTTCCGCGGGGCCGCCTTCGTGGCATCACATCTGACCGTAACCACTACCAATGCCGGCGTCAGCACCAGCCGGAACCTCAATGGTTCCGGCGGCGCAGGCGATGACAGCGCGGGAACCGATGCCTTCGCCGCCCTGCTTGGCGCGGGATCGCAGTCTGAAAAAACCACCCCGGCCGCAAACGAAACGCCCGCTGGCGGGCTGGTCGATCTCGCCTTCGGCTTTGGCGGCGAAGGCAGCCAGCAGCCAAACGACCCCGAAGCCATCGCAGCGGCGCTGAACGTCATCGTGCCCATCGAAGCGCCAGTGGAAACCGGCCCGGCCCTGACCGATCTGATCAATGGCCTGGCGAACCTGCAGGCCAAGCTGGATGCAGGCGAGCCGATCGACCCCGATATGCTGCAGCAGCTCAACGCTGCGCTGACCGATATTGCCGACGCGCTCGGGCTGGACCTCGACAAGCTGCCATCGCTCGATGAATTGACCGCCCTGCTCGCCAAGGCGCAGCCGGGCGATACCAGCTTTGCGGCTCGCCTCACCGAGGCGCTGGGCCCGATGGCCGAGAACCTGCTCAAGGGCACGCCCGCCGACGCCAATGCCGAGATGCTCAAGTCGATTGGCGACAAGCTCGCGGCGCTGCTGGTCGCGCTCAATGAAGACGAGATGACGGCCGAACAGCGCGCCTCGCTCCAGCTCAGCATCGACGCAGACGCCGATCTCGACGCCGCCGTCGCCCGGCTCGCCAGTGCGACCGCCAAATCCGAAGCCGCGGCACCGCCCGCTCTGGGCACACCCGAACTCAAGATCACCGAGTCGGTTCTGACCGGCAAAGCCTCCGAGGCGCCCCGGGCCATCGAGCCCGCTGCCGCCAAGCCGGACGAGCGCAAGCCCGCCGAGGTTCGCCCGCCTGCTGCCGCCGCAGCGGCCGTGGTCGAACAGGCCGAGCCGCAGGCAGTCACCCAGCCGGCCCAATTGGGCCGCGCCGACGCTGTGGCCGCGCCCCGCGTCGTGCAGGCCGGCTACCAGACCAGCCAGCAGCAGCTCAACCTGCCCCAGCTGGCCTTCGAAGTGGTCCGCCAGGCCAGCGAGGGCAATACGCGCTTCCAGATCCGGCTCGATCCCCCCGAACTGGGCAAGATCGACGTGCGGCTGGAAATCGACCGCTCCGGTCAGGTCAATGCGCGCCTCACCGTCGAAAAGTCTGAAACGCTCGACCTGATGCAGCGCGACCAGCGCGGGCTGGAACGCGCCCTGCAGCAGGCCGGTCTCGACGGCGCCAAGACCAACCTCGAATTCTCGCTGAAGCAGAACCCCTTCAGTGGCGGCCAGCAGGGCCAGGACGGCAATGGCCGCGGGTCCCTGTTCGGTGGCGATGACACGGCCGAGGCCGACGAAACGCCCGTGCCAACCGTCAACCTCTACCGCGGCAGCCTCAGCGCCAGCGGCGTCAACATCATTGCGTAAGGAGTAGGTGTCATGGCCGTCAATGGCGTTTCCGGAGCCCCCAATGGCGCAATTTCGAACTCGCGTTCGACCATTGCCGACAACTTCGACACCTTCCTGGGCATCCTGACCACCCAGCTCAAGAACCAGAACCCGCTGGATCCGATGGATACCAACCAGTTCACCCAGCAGCTGGTGCAGTTCACCGGCGTCGAGCAGCAGCTCAAGACCAACGACTTCCTGCAAACCCTGATGCTGTCGAGCCAGAACACCGCCAAGTCCGAGGCGGTCTCCTATATCGGCAAGGAAGTGACCTCATCGGGCAAGACGGGCGAGCTCAGCGGCAGCAATGCCGCCTTCTGGGCCTATAGTGCCAATGCCAATGCCGCCAATGCCACCGTGACCATCAAGGACGCCAACGGCCAAATCGTCTATACCGAAACCGGCCCGATCAGCTCCGGCCCCGGCACCTTCCGCTGGGACGGCAAGGGCAGCGACGGCAACATGAAGCCGAACGGCATCTATACGATCGACATCAAGGGCAAGGACGCCAACGGCAAGGACGTCAAGATCAGCACCGCCTCGATCGGCATTGTTACGGCGGTCGATTTCACCGGCGACGTGCCGATGCTCACCGTCGGCTCGCGCCGCGTTTCCATCGTCGACGTCACCGACGTGCGCATCCCCGACGTCACGGCAGCGCCCAAGCCGGAAGAGCCCAAGCCGGATGAACCCGAGGCCGGGCAGCTGCCCGCCTGACCGCGATCTGGCGCCCGCGTCCGGGCGCCATTTACTCTCTTATAGTATGGTCTGGTTCAATGGTCCGGGCGCCCCGCCAAGACTTGATTCAATGCCTTGAAATCCAAGATCATTCTTAACCTGTTGTAAGTTTCCCCTTAGTCGATTTTTAAGGCCGTTGGCCTACTCTCTTCCTCATATGGTCAGGTTGAGTAGAGAGTAAAATGACCGTACAAATGCGCCCACGCGTAAAGTACGTTATCGGTCCGGACGGAAGTCCGCTCACGATTGCAGACCTTCCCCCCGCCAACACGCGGAGGTGGGTCATCCGCCGTAAAGCCGAAGTCGTCGCTGCCGTTCGCGGCGGGTTGCTTAGCCTCGAAGAGGCCTGTGACCGCTACACCTTGAGTGTCGACGAATTTCTGAATTGGCAGGCCGCCATCGACAAGCATGGCCTCGCTGGTTTGCGCACCACCTGGATCCAGCACTACCGCGAAGGTTAGTTGCGACGATCAGGGTAACTTATTCAAAGCCCGCCGGGTTCACCCGGCGGGCTTTGTGTTGTCTTGGCCCTGCAACTAGGGCATTGCGTCCGTCATCCAGCGTGCACCAGCCTCGCGGGCCATCATGCGCTCGTAATAGGCCTGTGCGGCGGGCATGGCCTTCTTCTCGGCCGGCAGGCGGAACCAGCGATGCAGCGACAGGGCGATCGCGATATCGGCAATGGTGAACTGCCCGCCCGCCACGAAGCCCTGCCCCTTGGCGAGTTGGGCTTCCAGGATATCCATCCGCGCCGTCCACCGGGTTATCGATTCCGCGATGCGGTGGGGATCGTCATAGCCGGGCACTTTGCGCATCAGCGCCATGATCGCATACGTCCAGCTCGGATTGAGGTCAGATACCTGCCAGCCCAGCCATTGCAGCGCCTTGGCCCGCAATCGCAGGTCGGAGGGCAGCAGGCGGCCATCCGCGGCCTTCTCCGCCAGGTAGATCAGGATGGCGTTGCTTTCCCACATCGAAAAGTCCCCGTCGATCAGCACGGGGATCTGCCCATTGGGGTTCAGCGCGAGAAACTCGGGCACTTTGGGATCGCGCAGCGGCAGGCCCCAGTCCTCTCGTTCATAGGGCAGGCCCAGTTCGTCGAGCGCCCACAGCACCTTGCGGACATTGATCGAGGTGACCCGTCCCAGAACCTTCATCATCGCCTTCATCCTTTTTCAACTTAGGTGGGCATTTTCTGCCGGAATTCGCAAACTGATACTGATGGTTAAGACAATGTTTACCATCTGGTAGGTAATTTTTGCCGACCGGTCGTCTCACGCGTTTGCGTCGTAGTGGCCACATCCGAATCGAGCGCCGCGTGGATAACTTTACTCAGCTGATCAATCGCATAGGCCTGCCCCGCTTGGCAGCCATGGCCGTTGTGGCGGTATTGATGCTCGGCTTCTTCGGCTTCCTCATCATGCGGGCGCAGACGCCAAACCTGGCGCCGCTCTATAGCGGGCTGAGCCTCGAGGATTCGTCGGCCATCGTGTCTGAACTTCAGACCATGAACGTGCCCTTCGAGCTTCGCGGCGAAGGCGACACTATCCTGATTCCCCGCGATCAGATCACCACCACCCGCATGACGCTGGCCGGTTCGGGCCTGCCCCAGCGCGGCCAGGTCGGCTACGAGATTTTCGACCAGCAGTCGACGCTGGGTGCCACCAGCTTCGTCCAGAACATCAACAATGTCCGCGCCCTCGAAGGCGAGCTGGCCCGCACCATCACCTCGCTGACCCGCATCAAGACCGCCCGCGTGCACCTGGTGCTGCCCGAACGCGAACTGTTCCGCCGCGAGCGCACCGCTCCCTCCGCATCGATCGTGCTGTCGGTGCGCGGCGAGCTGTCCAACAGCGAAATCCGCGCCGTCCAGCACATGGTCGCCTCGGCCATCGAGGGCCTGACCCCGACCCGCGTGTCGATCGTTGACGACCAGGGCAACCTGCTCGCGTCGGGCAGTGGCGACGAGGACCAGGGCGCCATGTCGGGCCTGGCCGCCGAACGCACGCTGAGCTTTGAGAATCGCATCCGCACCCGCGTCGAGGACATGCTTGCCAATGTCGTCGGTTCGGGCCGCGCCCGCGTCGAAGTCGCCGCCGAGATCGACTACAACCGCTCGACCACCACCCAGGAAACCTTCGACCCCGACAGTCAGGTCGTCCGCTCCAGCCAGCTGCGCGAAACCGAGAACCTCTCGGGCGGCGCCAATGGTCAGGTGACCGTGGCCAACGAACTGCCCGGCGCCAGCCAGAATACCGGCAACGGCACCACCGAACAGGGCACGACGTCCGAAGAAGTCACCAATTACGAGATTTCCAAGACCACCCAGACCGCCGTCACCGAAGCCGGTGCGATCAAGCGCCTGTCCGTGGCCGTGGTGGTCGATGGCGTCTATTCCGCCGACACCTCGGGCAATCCGGTCTATGCGCCCCGTTCGGCCGACGAAATCTCCCAGATACTCACCCTCGTCCGCTCGGCCGTCGGTTATTCGGAAACCCGTGGCGACAGCGTCGAAGTGGTGAACATGCAGTTTGCCGAACGTCCGGGCATTGCTCCGGCCGGCACGGACGCCACCGGCGGCCTGCTCGACTTCACCCGAGACGACCTGATGAATGGCGCCGAAATGGCCGTCACCCTGCTCATCGCCCTGGCGCTGGTCTTCTTCGTGATGCGCCCGCTGCTCAAGAAGGTGCTGACCCCCGAGACCGCCCCCCTGGCCCTGCCGACCGCCGCCGAAGTGGGCCAGCACGGCCTGCTGGGCGCCGATGGCACACTCATCGCCGATCAGCTGGAAGAAGAAGAGCCCCGCGACAAGACCCCGGCTTGGGTCGCCAACGCCAAGTCCATGGGCGAGACCCAGCTTCAGACCCTCAAAACCGTCGGCACCCTAGTTGAAGAAAACCCCCGCCAGGCAGCACTGATCGTGCGCGACTGGCTGGGTAGCGCAGCGTAGTTCCATGGCCAGCATGCCCCAATCCACCGATCTCATCGATACTAACGGCCCCAAGCAGCTCATCGTTGGCGATGCCGCCAGCCAGCGCGTCCTGACCGGCGACGAAAAGGCCGCTGCCCTGCTGCTGGCCCTCGGCCCCGCCTATGGTAAGCCGATTTTCGATGAGCTGGACGACCTTGAGGTCAAGCAGCTCAGCCGCGCCATGGTGCGCCTTGGCCCGATCACCCAGGAAATGCTGGATGATCTGATGATCGAGTTCGTCACCACGATCTCGACCAACGGTTCGCTGTCGGGCAACACCGATTCCACCGAACGCCTGCTGCTTAGCTTCCTGCCGCAGGACAAGGTGGATTCCATCATGGAAGAAATCCGCGGCCCGGCCGGCCGCAACATGTGGGAAAAGCTCTCCAACGTGCAGGCCGACGTGCTGGCCGCCTACCTCAAGAACGAATATCCCCAGACCATCGCCGTGGTGCTGTCCAAGATCGCCACCGATCACGCCTCCAAGGTGCTCGCCGTTCTGCCCGAGGAACTGGCGATGGACGTGGTGCAGCGCATGCTCGGCCTCGACCCCGTGCAGAAGGAAATTCTTGAAAAGATCGAGAACACCCTGCGCACCGAATTCATGTCGACGCTCAACCACACCAAGCGCCGCGACAGCCACGAGCAGATGGCCGAAATCTTCAACAGCTTCGATCGTCAGACCGAAGCCCGCTTCATCACCACGCTCGAGGAACACAGCCGCGACGATGCCGAACGCATCAAGGCGCTCATGTTCACCTTCGAAGACCTGGCAAAGCTCGAATCCTCGGCGATCCAGACCCTGCTCACCAAGATGGACAAGAAGGACCTCGCTCTGGCGCTCAAGGGCGCCAACGAGACGGTCAAGGAATCCTTCTTCAAGAATATGTCGGGTCGCACCGCCAAGCTGCTCAAGGAAGATATGGAAGTCATGGGCCCCGTGCGCCTCAAGGATGTCGACGAAGCACAGGGCCGCATGGTCTCCACGGCCAAGGATCTCGCCGCCAAGGGCGAAATCCTGATCCTGAAGTCCAAGGCCGACGATCAGATGGTGGCGTAACCCATGGCATCCCCTGCCCGCTACACCTTCGATCTCGACCTCGCCGAACGCCCCGGCCACGGCCACATCGCGGCCCAGCCCGAGCCGAGCATCCCCGAATTCCTCGTGGCCCAGCTGGTCGCGCAGGCGCGAGAGGAGGCCTATGCCGAAGGCGTGGCCGCCGGCGAACGCAATGCCGCCTCGGTCGCCGCGCAGACGCTGGCCGCCGCAGCCGGCACGCTGGCCATGCAGACTGCCGAAATGGCGGCAGCGCTTGACGATGCCAGCGCCAATACCCGCCGCGAGGCCGTCGAGCTGGCTGCCAGCATCGGCCGCAAGCTGGCGCTGCACCTGCTCGCCCGTTACCCCACCGTCGAGCTCGACGCACTGATCGGGGAATGCATGCAGAGCCTGGGCGGCGTGCCGCACCTGGTGGTGCGCTGCAATCCCGCGATTGCCGACGCCATTCGCGACATCGCGACCAACCACATGCAGACATCCGGCTTCTCCGGCCGTCTCGTCGTCATGGGCGATCCCGACATCCGCCTGGGTGACGGACGCCTCGAATGGGTCGAAGGCGGCCTCGTGCGCGATATCGCGACGACCGCCAAGGACATCGACACCAAGATTTCAGCCTACCTTGCCGCACGCAAATCTGGGGCAACGCAACAGCAGGAGAGCCGCCCATGAGCGCTTCCGATCCCGGCGACGACATCACCACCCAGGAAGGCCTCTCGCTCGAAGAGATGCTGCCCCCCGGCCGCCCCGGTGGCCCTGAAGTCTATGTCGAGCGCAACGCCGCCGACCTCGAAGCCGTGTTCGACGTGCCGGTGCGCGTCTCGGTCGTGCTGGGCCGCACCAAGATGCCCGTCAGCGACCTGCTGCGCCTCGATACAGGCACTGTCATCGAACTCGACCGTCAGGTCGGCGAGGCGGTCGAGATCTTCATCAACGAGCGCCTCGTGGCACGTGGTGAAATCGTGCTGGTCGAGAGCAAGCTCGGCGTCACCATGACCGAAATTATCAAACCACAGTAAGGGAGACCGCGATGCGCCTGCTCATCATCGGGGCCCTCGAAGGCCAACTCAGCGAAGCCACCAAGATGGCCATGAATGGCGGTGCCAAGGTCGCCCATGCGCCTTCGGTCGAGATCGCCCTGGCCGCCCTGCGCGCCGGACGCGGCGCCGACCTGCTGCTGGTTGATGTGGTGATGGACATTGCCGGGCTGATTGCCGGCCTCGAAGCCGAGCGCATTGCCATTCCGGTGGTGGCCTGCGGCGTCGAAGCCAATGCCGCCGCCGCCGTCAACGCCATCCGCGCCGGCGCCAAGGAATACATCCCCCTTCCCCCCGATGCCGAGCTGATCTCTGCCGTCATCGCCGCTGTCGCCCGGGACAGCTCCGAATTCCTGTTCCGCGACCCCGCCATGGAACGCGTCGTCAAGATGGCCGACCAGATCGCCGGCTCCGACGCCTCGATCCTGATCACCGGCGAGAGCGGCACCGGCAAGGAAGTCATCGCCAAATACGTGCACGCGCGATCCAAGCGCGCGAGCAAGCCGTTCATCTCGGTCAACTGCGCCGCCATCCCCGAGGCGCTGCTGGAGTCCGAGCTGTTCGGCCACGAGAAGGGTGCCTTTACCGGCGCCATTGCTCGCCGTATCGGCAAGTTCGAGGAAGCTTCGGGCGGGACGCTCCTGCTCGACGAAATCAGCGAAATGGATGTCCGCCTGCAGGCCAAGCTGCTGCGCGCCATCCAGGAACGCCTGATCGACCGCGTTGGCGGCGGCAAACCCGTGCCCGTCGACATCCGCATCCTGGCCACCTCGAACCGCAATCTCAGCGAGGCGGTGCGCGAAGGCAACTTCCGCGAGGACCTGCTGTTCCGCCTCAACGTGGTCAACCTCAAGCTCCCGGCCCTGCGCGATCGCCCCGGCGATATCGCGGCGCTGTCCGAACACTTCGTTGCCAAATATGCCAAGGCCAATGGTCTGCCGCCCCGCCAGCTTTCCGCAGAAGCTCGTGGCGCGCTGCTCCAGGCGCCCTGGCCCGGCAACGTGCGCGAACTCGAAAACACCCTGCACCGCGCCGTTCTGCTGTCTTCGGGCGACATTATCGGCCCCGAAGCCATCGTGCTGCCGGACGGCATGGGGCTGACCGAGGCCGCCAGCGCCAATTCGCTGTCGTCCCAGCTCGCCCAGACCGCCGAGACCATGTCGCGGGCCCTGGTGGGCCGCACCGTGGCCGATGTAGAGCGGGACCTGATCCTCGATACCCTCGATCACACGCTGGGCAACCGCACCCACGCCGCCAATATTCTGGGGATATCCATCCGGACATTGCGCAACAAGCTCAACCAATATGCTGATGAGGGGACCAACGTGCCCGAACCGGGCGAACGGCGGAGCGTCGCATAGCTTGAAACACCTGGCCGCCCCCTCCTGCGCTGCAAACCGCCCCCAAATGGGGACGGCAGGGGCCGGCTTGACCAAATCTAGGGTGGCCGCATGAGCGAGATGCCGGCCGGCCGCCCACAGTCTTCGTTCAAGGTTCCTTCGGTCACGTCTGTCGTCGACCTGCTGCGCTCGGGCGATATCGCCCTTGCCGCCGGTGTGATGGGCCTCATCGTCATCCTCATCGTGCCGCTGCCGCCACTGCTGGTGGACATGCTGCTGGCGATCTCCATCGTCTTCTCGGTGATGATCCTGATGACGGCGCTGTTCATTCAGAAGCCGCTGGAATTCTCGGCCTTTCCGACAGTCCTGCTGATCGCCACCATGCTGCGGCTGGGTCTCAACCTGGCGACAACGCGCCTGATCCTCAGCGAGGGCCACAACGGCACCGCCTCGGCCGGCCACGTCATCGAGGCCTTCGGCAACTTCGTGACGCGTGGCAATTTCGTCATCGGAACGGTGGTCTTCATCATCCTGGTGATCGTGAACTTCATCGTCATCACCAAGGGCTCGGGCCGTATCGCCGAAGTGGCCGCCCGCTTCAGCCTCGATGCCATGCCCGGCAAGCAGATGGCTATCGACGCCGACCTCTCCGCCGGCCTGATCGACGAAGACACCGCCAAGAAGCGCCGCGCCGAGCTGGAAGGCGAAAGCGCCTTCTTCGGTAACATGGACGGCGCCAGCAAGTTCGTGCGCGGCGACGCTATTGCCGGCCTCATCATCACCTTCATCAACGTGTCGGCTGGCATCCTGATCGGCATGATGCAGGAAGGCCTCAGCTTCCAGGAAGCGGGCAATGTCTACACCCTGCTCACCATCGGCGACGGCCTCGTCAGCCAGATTCCCGCGCTGATCGTTTCGACTGCGGCCGGTATCCTGGTTTCCAAGTCCGGCGTTTCCGGCTCCGCCGACAAGGCCCTCTCGGCCCAGTTCACCGGCTATCCCCGCGCTTTGGGCATGTCCTCGGCCGTCATGGGCATGCTGGCCTTCCTGCCGGGCATGCCCATCCTGCCCTTCCTCGCGCTGTCCGGTGGCGTCGGCTATGTCGCCTGGCGCGCCGCTCGCAACAAGGACGTCGCCAAGGCTGAAGCTGCGACCAAGACCGCGCTCGAGGCCGCCAACAGCCCCGCCGGGGCCGCTGCCGCCAGTGCCGAGCCACCAATCGCCGACAGCCTCAAGATCGACGAGCTCAAGCTCGAGCTCGGCTATGGGCTGCTGGCGCTGGTCAAGGAAGACGAGAACGGCAGCGACCGCCTGACCGAGCAGATCAAGGCGCTACGCCGCCAGCTGGCGGTGGAACTGGGCTTCATCATGCCGCCCGTCCGCATCCTCGACAACATGCAGCTCGAGCCCAACGTCTACAAGGTTCGCATCAAGGAAGTCGAAGCAGGCGCCGGCGAGATCTATGCCAATCAACTGATGGTCATGGATCCCTATGGCAACCAGATCGACCTGCCGGGCACGCACACCACCGAGCCGACCTTTGGCCTGCCCGCCACCTGGATCGAACCGGCGCTGCGCGACGAAGCCGAGCTGCGCGGCCTCTCGATCATCGATCCTTCGACCGTGATCTCGACCCACCTCACCGAAGTGCTCAAGGCCAATGTCGCGGACCTGTTGAGCTATTCCAACGTGCAGTCCCTGCTAGCAGGCCTGCCCAAGGACCAGCAGAAGCTGGTGGAAGATATCGTCCCCGGCCTTATCACGGTATCAGGCGTGCAGCGCGTACTGCAGGCTTTGCTCAACGAGCGCATTTCGATCCGCGACCTCTCGACCATTCTCGAAGGCATTGCCGAGATCGCCGGCCCCGGCCGGTCGGTGCAGGTCATTGCCGAGCATGTCCGCAGCCGCCTCGCCCGCCAGCTCTGCGCCGCCAATATGGGCCCCGACGGCAACCTGCCGCTGCTGACCCTGGGCCCGCAATGGGAGCGCGATTTCGCCGAGGCCATGGTTGGCGAAGGCGACAACCGGCACCTGGCCATGGCGCCCAGCCGCCTGCAGCAGTTCATCGCCGCCATTCAGCAGGCCTTTGAACGCGCCGCCCAGCAGGGCGAGCTGCCGGTGCTGATCACCTCGCCCGCCATCCGCCCGCATGTCCGCTCCATCATCGAGCGCTTCCGCCCGCAGACCGTGGTGATGAGCCAGAACGAGGTCCACCCCCGCATCCGCCTCAAGACGGTCGGCAGCGTCTAGCCATGTCCCGCGTATTGCTTGATGGGTATCTCGAAGTTCCCGCCGATCGCATCGACGCCGTCCGCGCCGCGCTGCCCGAGCATATCCGCCTCACCCGCACAGAACCCGGTTGCCTCAGCTTCGAGGTAACGCAGGACCCGGACGAGCCCACGCATTTCCGCGTGTCGGAAGTCTTTGCCGACCGCGCGGCGTTCGAAGGCCACCAGAGCCGCGCCGGCGCCTCTGACTGGGCCATCGTGACGGCAGGCATGCCCCGCCACTACACCATCCGCGACGAAGCCTAGCGCTCGGTCAGGGCCAGCTTGGCGCCGAGCAGCACGAAGGCTCCGGCAAAGGTGCGCCGCATCCACACCATGATGGCCGGCCGCGAGATCACGTGGCCACGAATGGCGGCAGCAAACAGCCCATAGAGCGCGAAGACAACGAAGGTCATCGCCATGAACACGCCGCTCAGCTCCAGCATGCGCAACACCCCATTGGGTGCCGTCGCCGGCACGAATTGCGGCAGGAAGGCAAAGAAGAAGATCGAGAGCTTGGGATTGAGGAGGTTGATGAGAACGACCTCGACGGCCATGTCTTTCAGGCTCTTGGGCTCGGCATTGGCGGCGACCGAAAGCGAGCCGGTTTCGCGCAACGTCGCCCAGGCCATGTAGAGGAGATAGGCGACGCCGAGATACTTGATGATCTCGAAGGCGAGCGCGCTGGCATGGAGAATGGCGGCAAGACCGGTGATGGCCGCGATCATGTGCGGCACGATGCCGATGGTGCAGAAGAGCGCGGCCCACAGGCTCGCCTTGCTGCCGCGGCCAAGGCCAGCGGCAATGGTGTAGAGCGCACCAGCGCCCGGAGAGACGACGACGATCAGCGTGGTGATCAGAAATTCAATGCTCATGCTGCCCGCCTTCGTTCAGTTGCCGAGACGATAAATCGTCCCGGCCCCGCCCGCCAGTCGATCTGCGCGCGCCGTCCACAGGCGCCGTCATTCACTACGGGCGGTCATTTAGTCCAATGGCTTAGGAACCCGCCGCGCCCGCCCCTCATTTGTTCTGGAGACGTCAGGGGCCTATTCTATGAAGCGTTTTGCCTGCGACCATTGCGGCAATCTCATCAACTTCGACGCCGCCCGCTGCGGGCAATGCGGCCGCAAGCTGGGCTATCTCCCCGAAAAGCATGCCCTGGTTTCGGTGATTGAAGACGGCGGGTTGTGGTCCAGCCCGGCCTTCCCGGACGACGCCTACGTGTTTTGCGAAAATGCCCATCGGGGCCTTTGCAATTGGCTGATCCGCGCCGACCCGGCCAGCGACAGCTTTTGCCCGGCCTGTCGGCAGAAGATGAACCGCCGCCCCAACTGACGATGACAGTCCGCCCGGGACTGGATAATCTCGGGCCATGCAAACCACCATCCTGATCGTTCCGCCCTTTTCCACCCTCTGCAATGCCGCCTTTGGCCTGCGCCGTGAAGTCTTCGTCTGGGAGCAGAAAGTCCCCGAGGAGGAGGAGCACGACGCCGACGACATGACGGCCACCCATTTCGTCGCCGTGGTCGCGGGCGAGGTGGTTGGCACGCTGCGCCTCATCGACAAGCCCGAGCATATCAAGATCGGCCGCGTCGCGGTGCGCCAGGCCTTCCGCGGCCATGGCATCGCCAGGACGATGATCCTGGCAGCCATGGATCATGCCCGCGCAGCAGGCCGGGATCGCTTCTACCTCACGGCGCAATCGGACAAGCTGGGCTTTTACGAGCGGCTGGGCTTTGCCGCCTTCGGCCCCGAATTCCAGGACGGCGGCATGCCCCACCGCGCCATGCGCAGCTATGACCGCGACACGGCCGTGTTAACCAATTAGGAACCTCTTAAGCCTGCCGTTCGACGGCAGGTTGGCGGCCCCGCTTTTTGCGATATTGTCTGCGATGTCAGGGATGTTGCGCACCGCAAGATGCGCCCCCCAACAATAACCGCCAGGGAGGCGGAGGAGGCCGGCAGCGACTTCGCGAGCCGGCCTTTTCAATCCAAAGCCAAGCCAGCAATCAGTATTCTTTCGGAACGCCTCGCGCGTCCCGGCGTTGTCGTGGGCATAAAGGGCCGCACGATGCGCTACCGGCAAGTTTTGCACCGTACGGCCCGTTCACCTTCGACGATGAACCTATGGAGCCTACAATGATCCGCACGCTTTTGGCCACTACAGCCCTCGCTGCCCTGCTGACCACTGGTGCCATGGCCCAGGCCACCGCCCCTACGACACCTGCCGACAATGCCGCCCAGACGGTCGTCGAAGGGGTCGACAACGCAGCAGATGCCGCCGCTGAGGCCGCCAAGGACGCTGCCGCAGCCACCAAGGATGCTGCCGCCGCCGCCGCTGATGCGGCATCCAACGCGGCCAACAACGCCGCCGCTGCCGCCAACAATGCCGCCAATAACGCGGCTGTTGCCCTGGACAGCGCCACCCGCCCCATCTTCGAACTCTCGGCCGGCTATAGCGCCGCCGATACCGACAATCTGGGCACGCGCCTGATTGGCCAGTCGGTCTATTCCTCCACCGGCGGTGATGCCGAAGAGATCGGCAAGGTCACCGACATCGTCTTTGACCACAACGGCCAGATCACGGCCGCCGTCATCGGCGTTGGTGGATTCCTGGGCATTGGTGAAAAGTCGGTTGCGGTCGATTTCCGCTCGCTCGAGTTCACCGTCGCTGCCGACAATACCGAACGCTGGGTGCTGCCCACCACCGCCGATGCCCTGAAGGCGGCGCCGGACTTCGTCTGGATTGAGGACGAGCCGGCAGCTCCCGTCGATACCATGGCCCCTGCGGCACCGGCCGCGCCCGTCACCAACTAGTCGACGCGGCACGCACGATCCCTGGGGCTGGCCTATGGCCGGCCCCTCATTGCGTCTTCTAACGAGGAGTATCCATGCTTCGTCATCTACCCGCCGCCTCCGCACTGGCAGTGTTGCTCGCCCACCCCGTCCTGGCGCAGGAGGCCTCCTCGTCGAGTGAATTGGGCCGCAGCGGTCTCACTGCCCCGACCATCATGTCGGAGGGCTACACCACCAGCGGAACCGATGTGCTGGTCACCAAGCTGCTGGGCCAGACCGTCTACTCCTCGGTGGCCAATGATGCCGAGGAGATCGGCAAGATCTCCAACCTCGTCGTCACCTCGGGCCTGGGGATTTCCGCCGTGGTCATCAGCGTCGGCGGCGTGCTGGGAATCGGCCAGAAGGACGTAGCAGTCGATTTCACCCAGCTAGAATGGGCGACCCGCGAGGACGGCTCCCGGCGCTGGGTGCTTCCCACTACAGTGGAAGCCCTCTCGGAAGCGCCCGCCTTCATCTGGGGCGAGAGCGAACAGACCACCGGCACCCCGGCGCTCACTCCCCAGCAGGAGCAGGACCAGCTCGTCAAGGGCGACCCCAATGCCGCGCCGGTCGACCCCAATCTCACCACCGACCAGCCCGAGCGCACGCACATCACCACGCCTGCCGATCGCAGCGGGCTTTCCGAATTCGACAAGTCCAGCCTCACCGCCGACCAACTGCGCGGCATTGGCGTGTTCGGCATCGACGACGAGCAGATCGGCACCATCGGCGACATCGTCACCAATGTCGACGGCACCTTCGACGCGGTGATCGTGGATGTAGGGGGCTTCCTCGGCATTGGCGGCAAGCCGGTCGCCGTGGGTTTTGACAACCTGGTGTTTTCGGTCGACACCGCCGGCACGCGCTACCTGTTCCTCAACACCACCCGCGAGCAACTCGAAGCCCAGCCCCCCTACGACCCCGCCACCTATGCCGACAACCGCGACACTCAACGCATGGTGATCAATCCCTAGGCTGCTCACCAAACACAAAAAAGCCCGCACGAGGCGGGCTCTTTCAAATTCAGTTTTGACGGCGGCTACTGCCCGCGAAAGCGCAGGCGGCCGATTTCGTCATATTCGGCCTGCTCGACCTTGAGCTGTTCCGCCGCTTCGCGCTGATGCTCGCGCTGATCCAGCAGTTCAACCTTCTTGAGGTCTTCGAGGGCCTCGGCCAGTGCATCCTGGGCAGCTTCGAGCTTGCCCCGCATGTCATTGGCGGAATTCAGCAGATTGTCGCGCCGGGTGAGGGCCGCCTTGGCAAAGGTCGAATAGGCGAAATGAGCCACATCCGAAATGCCGGTTTTGGTCTGCTCGATTTCGATCTGCTGGTCCAGTTCGCCTGCCATGCGCTCGAAATCGCTGACCATCATCTCGATCTGCGCGACCTGACGACGCTTTTCGTCCACCTGAAATTTCTTGAGCCGTATGAGGCTCTCGCTGCGCGATTTCAAGACCTGTACTCCTTACACAACAAGTCAGTTCCGGGACCAGAAGCTAGTCCCTTCAGCCTGCCGCGCCCGCCGCGCCCACGATTGCCTCGAGCATTTTATAGCCCTCGGCAATACCGGTCGTTTCTTCCCGCTCCTGGCCCAGAAAGGCCTCGAATGCGGGATTCATGGCAATCGCGCGGTCCACTTTCGGATCTGACCCTTTCCGGTAAGCCCCCAGCCGGATCAGTTCCTCCATGTCCGAATAGATGGACATGAGTTCTCGCGCCTTCTGCAGGACCGGCCGAACATCGGCCGGAACACACCCTGGCATGGTGCGCGAGATGGACCGGAGCACGTTGACGGCAGGGTATCTTCCCCGCTCGGCGATTCCGCGCTCCATCACGATGTGCCCATCAAGAATACCGCGCACGGCATCCGCAATGGGCTCATTGTGATCATCACCTTCCACCAAAACGGTAAATAGACCGGTAATGGAACCCGTCGTCGGTGTTCCCGGCCCTGCCCGCTCCAGCAGCCGCGGCAATTCGGTGAACACCGTGGGCGGATAGCCCTTGGCGGTCGGCGGCTCCCCGATGGCGAGGCCGATTTCGCGCTGCGCCATGGCAAAGCGCGTCAAACTGTCCATCATGCAGAGCACGCGCTTGCCCTGGTCGCGGAAATACTCGCTCAGCGCCAGCGTCATATAGGCCGCCTGCCGCCGCATCAGCGCCGCCTCGTCGCTGGTGGCCACCACCACCACGGCCCGCGCCAGCCCTTCCTCACCCAGATATTCCTGGACGAATTCGTGCACTTCGCGCCCGCGCTCGCCGATCAGCCCGATCACCGAGACGTCCACGTCGGTATTGCGCGCCAGCATCGACATCAGCACCGACTTGCCGACGCCCGAGCCGGCAAAGATGCCCATGCGCTGGCCTTCGCAGAGCGTCGTAAAGGTATTGAGGCACCGCACGCCCAGATTGACCGGCTCGCCCACCCGCACGCGGTCATGGGCCAGCAACGGGTCCTGCCGCAGCGGATAGGCCGAGGCGCCGCGCGGCAGCGGCCCCTTGCCATCGATCGGCTCGCAATTGGCATTGACCACCCGGCCCAGCCACCCCTCCGAGGGAAAGGCCGAACCGTCATTGCGCAGGAACACTGCCTTGCAGCCAAGCCGCACGCCCGACAGCTGGCCAAACGGCAGGCACAGGGCATGCCCGTCCTTGAAGCCGATGATTTCGGCTGCCAGCATTTCCTCGTTGACGGTTTCGATATGCACGCGCCCGCCGACGCGCAATTCGCGCACCGGGCCGACGATTTCCACCAGCAGGCCCTGCACCGATTTCACCCGGCCGAACACTTCAATGTCGTCGATTGCCTCGATGGCCGAGATCAGCGCCTTCATGATGGCCAGTGTCCGTTCATCGGCTGGATTTCTGAATTATGGTTTCCGCGCCCGGCGAATCGAGCCCGGCTACGAATCAGAGAGTAACCGATCGTTAAGCAAAAGGCGCTATTTCAGACGGTGGATCAGTCCGTCAAGCGCTAAGCGCAGACCCCTGGCCAAACCCCGTGCACAGCCTCGATCGATGAGTCACCTGAGTCGCTTGCAACGGCTTCTTAAACCATTTTCTTAAGAAAAATTGATAAGATTAACCCTTAAATTTCAATGACTTAAACTAAATACACCCTAACAGCGTTTGCGTATTGCCGAACCGAATTAAACTTTGTTAACTACTTGAGCTTAGGGTTCAGTCATATCCAGTAGGGTTGGAGTTGGGGCGAGCATCTTGGTTGCTGCGTCGCACGGGTTCCAGCAGGAACGAATGACAAGGGGAATATAATGCGGGTACTCCTTATTGAGGACGACAGCGCGACAGCGCAGAGCATCGAACTGATGCTCAAGTCAGAGAGCTTCAACGTCTATACGACCGACCTCGGTGAGGAAGGCGTCGATCTTGGCAAGCTCTACGATTACGACATCATCCTTCTGGACCTGAACCTGCCCGACATGAGCGGATACGAAGTGCTGCGCACTCTCCGCGTCGCCAAGGTTCAGACGCCGATTCTCATTCTGTCCGGCCTGGCCGGCATCGAGGATAAGGTGCGCGGTCTCGGCTTCGGCGCCGACGACTACATGACCAAGCCCTTCCACAAGGACGAACTCGTGGCCCGCATCCACGCCATCGTTCGGCGTTCGAAGGGCCACGCCCAGTCGGTCATCCAGACCGGCGACCTCACGGTCAACCTCGACACCAAAACCGTTGAAGTGCAGACGCAGCGCGTCCACCTCACCGGCAAGGAATATCAGATGCTCGAGCTGCTCTCCCTCCGCAAGGGGACCACGCTCACCAAGGAAATGTTCCTCAACCACCTCTATGGCGGCATGGACGAACCTGAGCTCAAGATCATCGACGTGTTCATCTGCAAGCTGCGCAAGAAGCTGTCGGTGGCCACCGGTGGCAAGAACTACATCGAAACCGTCTGGGGCCGTGGCTACGTGCTGCGCGAGCCCGATGAGGCCGATGGCTACAACGAGAACGTCGCCTGATCGGCTGACAATCTCCGCAATTTCGAGCCCCGCGTGACCCCGTCACGCGGGTTTTTTGTTTGCCCGCGCCGTCATTCTCTCCCCCAAACTCCACTGATCCATCAGCCATCGCCTCCCTCCCCTCGATGGGGAGGGAACGAGGGTGGAGTGGGGGCCAGCCACCGCTCCCACCAAAAATCCCTCCCCCCTGTCGAAACCGGCACCCCTCCCTCGTCGTCTTGTCACAGACCAACGAGGAGACACCCAATGATCCGCACGCTCGCCACCATCGGCGCCCTGCTGATGACCACATCCGCCTTCGCCCAGTCCGGCCAGACCGTCCCGGTCAACGGCATGGACATGTATTACGAGGTATCCGGCGAGGGCGAGCCGCTCATCGTTCTGCACGGCGCCTATATGAACATCCCCACCATGGGGGCCATCGTCCCCAAGCTCGCCCAAACCCACAAGGTCTACGCCATCGAATTCCAGGGCCACGGGCGCACCGCCGATATCGACCGGCCGATCACCTATCCCAACCTCGCCGACGACGTTGCCGCCTTCATGGATGCCGTTGGCGTCGAGAAGGCCGATATCTTCGGCTATTCCATGGGCGCGGCCACCGGGCTGCAACTGGCCATCCGCCACCCCGAAAAGGTTGATCATCTGGTCGCCGCCTCGGCCGCCTATGACGCAACGGGCTGGCAGCCGGCCTTCACCGCCTTCCTGCCCACCATGACGCCCGACATGTTCGTGGGAACCCCGATGGAGGACGAATGGAAAAAGCTCGCCCCCAATCCCGACGGCTTCCGGACCCTCGTCGAAAAGCTCATCGCCCTCGAACATGAACCGATGGCCTGGGAAGCCGAAGTCAAAACCATCAAGTCCCCGGTGCTGATCATTGCCGGCGACGCCGACGTCTCGACCCTCGAACACAATGTGGCGCTGTTCCGCCTGCTGGGCGGCGGCGAGATGGGCGACATGGGCGTGCCCCTCTCCGCCTCGCGTCTCGGCGTCCTGCCCGCCACCTCCCACACCGCGGTGATCAACCAGGCCGACCTGCTCTACGGCTTCATCGAGCCCTTCCTGCAGGACCAGACCCCTGAAGGCTTCATGGGCATGTAAGCGTCCTCAACGAACACGGTGTCATCCCGGCCTTGACCCGGGATCCATCCTGAGATCTCGGGATGGATCCCGGGTCGAGCCCGGGGTGACACGTGGATGCAGATTGAGACCTACCCCTTGCCGCCATCCCGTCATCCTGCTTTCATCGCGCGCCATGACCTCCCATGCCGAAACCCATAGCGCGATCAATTCGGTCTGGAAGATCGAGCAGCCCCGCCTCATTGCGGGGCTGACCCGCATGGTGCGCGACATTTCCCTCGCCGAGGAGCTGGCCCAGGACGCTCTGGTCGCCGCGCTCAAGACCTGGCCGGAATCGGGCGTGCCCCGCAATCCCGGGGCGTGGTTGATGCAGACCGCCAAGCGCCGGGCGATCGACTATTTCCGCCACCGCAAGATGGCCGCCACCAAACTCGAAGAGGTCGGCCGCATCATCGAGGACGACGCACCCGACCACGAGGAAACCATCGTTGCGGCGCTCGACGACGAGGTCGGCGACGACCTCCTGCGCCTGATCTTCACTTCCTGCCACCCGATCCTGCCGCCCGAATCCCGTGTCGCCCTCACCCTGCGGCTGATCGGGGGCCTCACCACCGAGGAAATCGCCCGCGCCTTTCTCGCCGCCGAACCCACCATCGGCCAGCGCATCGTGCGCGCCAAGAAGGCCATTTCCGATGCCGGCATTCCCTTTGAAGTGCCGCGCGGCGAAGAGCGTCAGGAGCGCCTCGGCTCGGTGCTCGGCGTGCTCTACCTGATCTTCAACGAGGGCTACTCAGCCACCGCCGGCGACAACCTGCTGCGCCCCCAGCTCAGCGACGAAGCCATGCGGCTCGGCCGCATCCTGGCCGGGCTGTCCCCCGACGATTCCGAAGTCCACGCCCTGCTCGCCCTGATGGAAATCCAGGCCTCGCGGAACAATGCCCGCACCAATCGCCATGGCGAGCCGGTGCTGCTGCTGGAGCAGGATCGTGGCCGCTGGGACCAGTTGCTGATCCGCCGGGGTCTGGCTGGATTGGATCGCGCCATCGCGCTGGGCGGCGCCGACCGGCCCTATGCGCTGCAGGCCGCCATCGCCGCCTGCCATGCCCGCGCCCGCAAGGCCGTCGACACCGACTGGTCGGCGATCGCCGCGCTCTATAGCCGCCTGAATGTGGTGACGCCTTCCCCGGTGATCGAACTCAACCGGGCCGTGGCGGTCTCGATGGCCGAGGGGCCCGCTGCCGGGCTCAGGCTGATCGACGCCATCCGCGACGATCCCGCGCTCAAGAACTACCATCTGCTCTATGGCGTGCGCGGTGACCTGCTCAGCAAGCTGGGACGCCACACCGAAGCCATGCTCGAATTCCGTCGCGCCGCCGACCTCACCCGCAACGAACGCGAACGCGCTTACCTGCTGGGCCGGGCCGAAGAAACGGGATAATCCCGCCACATCGCGCGTGTTGGGCAGCCTAAGCCGCCTCCGCCACAGTCTCGAACTTGGATTCAAGGATTGCCCGGTCGAAGGGCTTCATCATGTAGTCACTGGCCCCGGCCTTGAGCGCCAGGGCGATGGCGCCGATATCATTGTCGACGGTGCAATAGACCACATAGGGCTTTTCGCCGCCGACAAAGGCGCGCAGCAGCTTGAGGAATTCCAGCCCGCTCATGATGGGCATGTTCCAGTCGAGCAGAATGGCGTCAGGCATTTCCTGGCGGCACTTGTCGAACGCGTCCTGGCCGTCTTCGGCTTCCTCGACGATGAAGTCCATGTCTTCGAGGATGCGACGCGCAACCTTGCGCACCACACTGGAGTCATCGACGATCAGGCAAGACTTCATCCTCGGACTCCGCGCGCAGATGTACTGCTCAATTATGAGCAGTACCTCCTACGGATTGGTTAGCAGCACCAGCGCTATTCTGCTGCGACCGGCTCGACAACTTTGGGCGTTGCGGTGAGGAAGAACTTGTCGTCTGCCAGGCCGATGGCGATTTCCATGTCGGTCATGCGGCCAAGCAGGCCGGTGTAGAATGGTTGGATGCCCCGCGCGTCGACAAAGCCCTCTTCCGGCGTGCCCGCCAGCAGACCCGCGGCACCGGCCGGGATCAGCGTTTTCTGGCGCTTTTCGGGATCGCTCTTGGACGAGAATTCGAACTTCTCGTTGCCCGGCTCACCGGTGATCGAGGCCGTGACCAGCCCGCCGCGCGGCACCGACATGGCTGCGATCAGCAGCATGTTCATGAACAGCTTGGCCTTGTGCTTGGGCATCAGGATCAGCGGCACGTTCCATTCGAGGTCGGCCTTTTCGATCTCGAACAGGATGCGGGCCACGCGCTCGCATTCGCGCGTATCGATATCGGTGCCGGCGGTCGAGGAGGCGCCATAGGCCAGGCGCGCAAATTCCAGCTTGGCGCGGCTCTGCTTGGCAGCGCTGGCGATGAGATCGCGCGCGCCTTCGGCCATTTCGGTCTGACCGGGATCGCCCAGCACTTCCAGCCCGTTGCCGATCGCCCCGATCGGGTTGATCAAATCGTGGCAGACCCGGCTGCACAGCATGGCCGCCAGATCGGTCGCCTTGAGCTCGATGATATCGGTCATCGGGGCAGTCTCCGTAAGAATCAGTTTTGCCGACATTAGAGTGTCATCGGCAGGAGTGGACAGATGAATTGCATTCCAGACAGGCGCGGCCTGCCTAGTTGATCGAAAGGTTGCGCGAGAGCAGCGGCCAGCGCGCTTCGGCTTCGGTTGCGGCCGTATCGGGCGCCATCAGGAACGCCTCGCGATTGGCCGCTGAATAGAAGAGATACAGCCGCTGCTTGAACACGGTGTAAATTTTGGGATCGCTGTCGGAGATATAGCCGCGCGCCACCGCCATCGCCCCATGCCCGCCGAACTGGGGCGCATAGATGTCCGGCGACCGGCTGAAGATGTCGCGATTGGCCGCCGTTGCGAAATGCCACGGCACGTTCTGCCAGATGAATTCGAAATCGGCGCGCCCCGGCAGCGGCTCGGGCTCGGTGAAATAGCTCACCGGATCCATGCCGTAGATGCCGATTCCGGTCAGCGGATCGGTCACGATCAGCGTCACCACGGACTGTGCCTGAATGCCCGGAACGCCGCCCAAAAGCGGCAAAACAAAGGCAAGCATGGTTAAGATTTGTTTAGAGGTTTGCTTCATCATTGGCCCAAATGATCGGCACGCCGGTGACCTCAAGAATGCCCCACTAAAACTTAAGGTCGTCGTAACTGCTGGCCGATGACCCGGAGATTTCGATGTTCAAGCGCTTTGCCCTCCTCATTGCCCTCGTGGCCGCCATGGCAGCGCCCATGCCCGCCGCCTTTGCTCAGGGTTCCTTGAGCGACAGCTATTCCGGCGAAGATCTGGTCGCGAGCGGCAAGGAATTCTTTGGCTCGGCCTCCCAGGGCCTGGCCTCGCTGGTCGAGCGGGCGGTCAGCCAGTTCGGCCTGCCCAATGGCTACATTCTCGGCGAGGACGCCGGGGGGGCCCTGTTTGCCGGCGCCCGTTATGGCGAAGGCATCCTGCACACCCGCAATGTGGGCGAATACAACATCTACTGGCAGGGCCCCTCCATCGGCTTTGACATCGGTGGCGACGGCTCCAAGGTCATGATGCTGGTCTACAACCTCAACCAGGTCCCCGATGCACTGGGCCGCTTTGCCGGTGTCGATGGCTCGGCTTATGTCATGGGAGGCTTCGGCATGACCGTGATCAAGCGCGCCGACGTGGTGATGGTGCCCATCCGCTCCGGCGTCGGCGCCCGCCTCGGCATCAATGTGGGCTACCTCAAGTTCACCAACGAGCCGACCTGGAACCCGTTCTGATCTCGCGTTTGCCAAAACCCGGCGACGCCATCCTCAACTGCCGCTCCGGCCCATCGGGCGCCGCAGCGGCAGTATTGTTTTGAATGATGGCCCTTCCAATGGCCCCCAATAGAGGCCCGGATCACTATTGGTTTGTTCCGCTTGCTTTCCGATGACGGAAGGCCCCAAAACCGTTAGGGTTAAATACTGGCAAAGATGGCGGCCACGCCCGACAGCTGTCAGACAAGATTTGCCCACTTGCGTGCCGATGCGTCTCCGGAGTTCGACCGATGGTCATTGAGAACATCATGTACTTCGCGCTAGGCCTGCTTGTAGCCGGTCTGGTGGCACTGGTCATTCTGCCCGCCGTTTGGAAGCGCGCCGTCCGCCTTACCAAGCGCCGCATCGAAGCCGCCACCCCCATTACCATGGCCGAGTTCCGCGCCGACAAGGATCAGCTGCGCGCCGAATTCGCCCTGTCCACGCGCCGTCTTGAAATGAATGTCGAAACGCTGCGCAAGCGGCTTGCCGAGCAGCTGGGCGACGTCAACCAGAAGCGCAGCGACCTCGGGGCCCTGCAGGCCGAGCGCGACCAGCACCTGGCCATCGTGCAGGATCTGGAGAACCGCGAGACCGAACTGCGCGCCCGCGTACTCGAACTCGAGCGCGACGGCACCGATCTGGCGCAGCGCCTGCGCATGCGCGACCGCGAATTCGACGTCCGTGGCGAGGAGCTCGAAGAGCTGCGCGACACCATACGGGCCAACATGCCGCGCGGCACCGAGATCGATAAGCGCGAGCTCAGCGGCAGCTATGACGAGGATGTCAGCCGCCTGACTGCGGCGCTCGCCATCGAGCGCAAGCGCGCCAGCTTCCTCGAGGATCAGGCCAAGAGCCTGATCGGCCGCCTGGAAAACTCCGACCGCCGCAGCGCCGAAGCCACGGCCGCCATCGCCCAGATGCGCGAAGCACTGGCCGGGCAGGATGGCCGGAGCTGGGCCGATGCCGAAAACCTGGTTGTGGCAGAAGCGCGCATCGCCGATGCCGAAAACCGGCTCAATTCCCTGCTCGCCGAAACCGGCCAGCTGGTAGAAAAGAGCACCGGCCGATCCGAACAGTTGCTCGCCGACCGGCTGGGTCTCGAAGCCGAAATCGAAAGTCTGCGCCAGAAGGTAGCGGGCGTCGAGGGCACGCTGATTGCCGATTGGGACACCGACCGGCTCGACGAGCCCGCCCTGCGCAACCGGCTCATCGACATCGCCTCAAGCGTCAGCCGCCTGGTCTACGCCGCCGATACCGAAGCCACGCCGCCGCGTCAGGAAGAAGAAAGCCTCTTCGACCGCGTGCAGCGCTTCGCCGACGAAGACGTCTCCGTCCCCCCGGAAAAGCCCGAACGCCGCGGCTCCATCTCCGACCGCATGGCCGCCCTCCGCGAAATCCAGGGCCGCTAAGGGCGCCGTTTGCACGCCCTCGTGGTGCTAAGCGCGCGAAGGAGGCGTGCCGCAAAACCTTCCCAACCACAGTCGCTGCCCCCGGACTTGGTCCGGGGGCCACTATCGGTAGGGCAATATACCAGAGGCCCGCGGATCAAGTCCGCGGGCAGCGCCGGTGATAAGGGGAAGAAGCCACCCTACTCCGCCGCGATCACCACCGACCGCGTCAATTCGCCCGTCGCTTGATCGAACAGCGCCAGCGTCGTCACGCCATTGACCACATAGGTCACGTTGATCGCGCCCTCGTTGACCATGGCCGACACAACCTGCGCGCCGGCGGGCAGCACTACCTGCTCGGCAACGGCCGGCGGAGGAGCATCGCGCATCACGCGATAGACAAGGGCGACACCAATCGCCATAAAGCCCAGCAACAGGATGCCGATCGATATCCCGAATGAGCGGCGCGCCTTTGCGAACATGGCCAGCGCCTCGGGGGACAGTGGCTCGTCCGCTTTGGGGCCGGCTGGCCCAGTCTGATTAGGATCGTTCATGGCCGAAAATACCGCTGAAGAGTTTGAGGGCGACGAAGTCGAAGTCGTCGTTGAAGCCGAGATGGCTGGCGGACGGCTTGATGCCACGCTTGCCAAGGTACATACCGTGCTGAGCCGCAACCGGATCAAGGATCTGATCCTTGCCGGCGCCGTCAGCATCAACGGTGCGACCGTCAGCGAGCCCAAATACCGGCTTACGGCTGGGGAGACAATCGTTCTTATTGCCCCGCCGCCCGAAGATGCCGACCCCGAGCCGCAGGATATTCCGCTCGACATCCTCTATGAGGATGATCAGCTGATCGTGGTCAATAAGCCCGTCGGCATGGTGGTCCATCCTGCCCCCGGCTCGCCCGATGGCACGCTGGTCAATGCGCTGCTGTTCCATTGCGGCGATAGCCTGCAGGGCATTGGCGGCGTCAAGCGCCCAGGGATCGTGCATCGCCTCGATCGCGACACGTCCGGCGTCATGGTCGCTGCCAAGACCGAGACCGCGCACAAGCATCTCTCCGAGCAGTTCGCTGACCATGGCCGCACCGGCCCGCTGCACCGCGCCTATATCGCCTATGTCTGGGGCCTGACGGAAACCGCCAAGGGCACGGTGGAGGCGCCCCTCGGCCGCGACCAGAACAATCGCCTCAAGCAGGCCGTACGCAAGGATGGCCGCGAGGCCATCACCCACTATTTCGTCGAAGCGCGCTTTGGCGACGAGGGCTGGGATATCACGCGCGTGCAGTGCCATCTCGAAACCGGCCGCACCCACCAGATCCGCGTGCACATGGCCCATATCGGCCACCCGCTGGTGGCCGATGCCGTCTATGCGACGGGCTATGCCACCAAGATCAACCGCCTGCCGCCCGAGGTTGCCGAGCCCATCAGGGCGCTTGGCCGCCAGGCCCTGCATGCGGCAGAGCTTGGTTTCGAGCATCCGGTAACGGGCGAGGAAATGTTCTTCGAGGCCGATCTTCCGCCCGATCTGCAGGCGCTCGACGATGCCCTGCAGGATTACGACAAGGCCTTCGCCCGCTAGGCCATCACCTCATGGTGATTGAACCGGCCGGGCAACTTTCGCGTAATGGTTGCGAACTAGCTTCAATGTCAGGCGCAACCATTGCAAAAATGTAACGTTCCGTATTGCTTGCGGACCTTACAATTGCCGGAATGCCGCCTATATATCCATCGTAGTTTGCCGATGGGCCAGCCAGGCCGTCGCAAACTGATGTCCGCCCGTGGAATGCGGGGGAACCAGAAAGGGGTGCATACATGGCCCAGACCAATTTGCCCGTCCTCTCCGCCGAAGGGGGCTTGAGCCGCTATCTTCAGGAAATCCGCAAGTTCCCCATGCTGGAACCGGATGAAGAATACATGCTGGCCAAGCGCTACAAGGAACACGCCGATCCCGGCGCGGCCCAGAAGCTCATTACCAGTCACCTGCGCCTCGTGGCCAAGATCGCCATGGGGTATCGCGGCTATGGCTTGCCCATTTCCGAAGTGATTTCGGAAGGCAACGTTGGTCTGATGCACGCCGTGAAGCGTTTCGAGCCCGAAAAGGGGTTCCGCCTCGCGACCTATGCCATGTGGTGGATTCGTGCCGCCATTCAGGAATACGTGCTGCGCAGCTGGAGCCTGGTCAAGATCGGCACCACCGCCGCGCAGAAGCGTCTGTTCTTCAACCTGCGCAAGGTGAAGGGCCAGATTGCCGCGCTCGATGATGGTTCGCTCCATCCCGACCAGATCAAGCATATCGCCACCACGCTCAAGGTCACCGAAGACGACGTCGTCTCGATGAATGCGCGCCTGTCGGGCGATGCCTCGCTCAACTCGCCGATGCGGGCTGACGAAGGCTCTTCGGAATGGCAGGACTGGCTGGTGGACGATACCCCGAGCCAGGAAACCAGCCTCGGCGAAAGCCAGGAATTTTCCGAGCGCATGAGCTTGCTCAACAACGCGATGGACGTGCTCAACGAACGCGAACGCGCCATCTTCCAGGCGCGCCGCCTGCAGGACAATCCCTCGACCCTCGAGGAACTGGCCCAGCAATACGACGTCAGCCGCGAGCGCATCCGCCAGATCGAAGTCCGTGCCTTCGAAAAGGTGCAGGACGCCGTCAAGGAAGCCGCCCAGGCCGCGCACTAAACACACGACAGAAAACAAAAAGGCGGGCCCGGTGCCCGCCTTTTTTTTGTGGCCGATACCCCTAGTTGGGATACTGCCCCATCAAATCCCACAGCCGCTCCCGGCCCAGGATCAGCAGCCACGGCGTCGTATCCTCGGGCACCACCTCGACCCTGCCGCCCGTCCCCTCATTGGACGTCCCGAGCAGCCCGCCCGGCTGCAGCGTCAGCCCATCCATCGGATAGAGCAGGCCGGTCGAGCTCACGAAGCTGATCGGCAGCAGCGGATGGATCGACACGCGCTCGCCCGGCCCCGCCTCGAAGCCGATCGGCCCCACTACGGCCAGCGCCACATCCACCTCATCGACCAGCATCAGCCGGCGCATCGGGGCGTATTGCAGCACCGCGCTCAGCGCCGCCAGCGTGTGGTCGAGGCGCTTGCCCGTCATGCCCAGCGCCAGAGTCAGCGGGGCACTGGTCGAATAGAGGCATTTCTGAAAGTCGGTGGTGATCTGCTCGGGGACGTGGATGACCCGGGTGCGCGCCTCCCAGCCGGCTCGGTCGGTCACGGAATCGAGGTCGCCGATAATCGCTGCCGGCACCAGCCCCGCCGCCCCGATCGCGTCGGCCCCGCCATCGGCGCCCACCAGCGCCACGCCCCGCCCGGCCAGTTCCACCAGCAGCGCCGGATCGACCGCCCCGCCGCCAACAATGGCCATCGGACCGGGAAACGTCATCACCGGCGCAGCCGCCGCACTGTCCTGCACTGTCACAACGCTCTCACGTGTCGGAAAACCTGCCACCGCAGTACAGCACCTTGCGCCTGCCCGCTACTCAGACCCGGCTCAGCATGCCCGCCGCGCCCATTTCGTGCAGCACGAAGGCCTCGAAATCGGCATCGGTCGCGATGAGATTGTGCCGTCCGCCCAGCGCCGTGAAGGCATGATGCAGCGCGCTCTGGTGCTCCTCGAGCAGCGCCTGGTAGCCGTCCAGCGCCGTCTGGTCGATGGCGATGGCCACTGTTTCGCCGCTCTCGGCATCGGTCACCGTCACCTCGCCTTCCGGCATGGTGGTGGGGTCGATTTCCCCGCGCGACAGCAGCTGCATCGCCCACAATTCCGCCCCCTTGGCCGCCAGCAGGCCCAGATTGTCTTCGAGCGCCCCCATCCAGAAGTCGCTGATCAGGATGACCAGCCCACGCTCCGGCAGCGCATCGCCAAGCCCGGCAAAACAGGTCTCGAACGGCGCATTCCCTTCCGATTGCTGCCGCTCCAGCCACTCGCTGAGTTCGCGATACTTGTTGGTCCCGGCCAGCCGCCGCGACACGTCGAGCCCCGCGCCCGACCAGAAGGCCAGCTGCACCTGGTCGCTGCTGCGCAGTGCCGTATAGCCCAGCACATTGGCCAGCCACAGCGCCATGGTCAGCTTGTCGCCGCCGCCCCCGAGCATGGAACGGCTGCCATCGACCACGATGGTGATGGGCAGCTGCATGTCCACGTCATATTGGCGCACATAGAAGCTGCCGAACCGCGCATAGAGCCGTGCATCAAGGTGCCGCGTTTCATCGCCCGGCGCATATTCACGGAAATCGGCGAAGTCCATGCCCGAGCCGACCTTGCGCGACTTGCGTTCGCCAATGCCGGTCGAGGCGACAGCGCCCCGCACCAGCAGTTTGGACCGCTGCAGGGCCTGCAGGATATGCGCGCTGGGCTTCACGCCGCCACCTTGATCTCGGCGTCGAGCAGGTCGCCAAACAGCTTGCCCAGGTCGAGCCGGGCCGCCTCGCCGTGGAAGTTGAGCTGCACGCGGTGACGCATCACCGGCAGCATGATCGCACGGATATCGTCAAAGCCCACATTGTAGCGCCCGTTGAGCAGGGCATGGCCCTTTGCCGCCAGCAGCAGCGCCTGCGCGCCGCGCGGGCTGAGCCCGAACCGCAGATACTTGCGCACCACTTCGGACGACTGCGGGCTGTCGGGCTGGGTGGCGATGGCGATGCGGGCAATGGCCCGGCGCACATGGTCGGCCACCGGCACGTCGCGCACCAGCTGCTGCAACTCGCGGATTTCCCCGGCCGACAGGATCTGGTTGAGCTTGGTGCTCGCCGTGCCCGTGGTCAGGTCGAGAATGGTGTCGAGTTCGGCCTCGCTGGGGTAGCGCACCACCGACTTGAACAGGAAGCGGTCGATCTGGGCTTCCGGCAGTTCATAGGTGCCGTCCATTTCCACTGGGTTCTGCGTGGCCAGCACGAAGAAGGGCTTGGGCAGCGTCCTGCTGACGCCACCGACAGTCACCGTGCCCTCCTGCATCGCTTCGAGCAGCGAGGACTGCGTCTTGGGCGGCGCGCGGTTGATTTCGTCGGCCAGCAGGATTTCCGAGAAGATCGGGCCCGGCTGGAACTTGGCCGACATATGCCCGGCATCGTCGGGCACCAGCATCAGCCCGCCGGTCACGTCGGCCGGCATCAGGTCGGGGGTGAACTGCACGCGGCCAAAGCTCAGGCCGGTGACGGCGCCCAGCGTGCGAACCATCAGCGTCTTGCCCACGCCCGGCGTGCCTTCGAGCAGCACGTGCCCGCCGCACAGCAGGCCGATCAGCAGCTGGTCGACCACCTCGCCCTGCCCCACCACCGATTTGGCCACTTCGGCCCGCACGGACCGCATCGCGCCTACCAGCCTATCGAGCTCCGCCGTATCCTTAACAGTCACTGATCCTACCTCGTTGTCGTTCGGCCTGGTCGCCGCTTATTGTTGCGTGGTGGCGTCGGCCGTTGCCGCCGCGCCGGGTTCGTTGCTGAAAAATCCGGAAATATCCTGATCCAGCTCATACTTTGCGCGCAGGGCGTCGAGCGTGCCGTCGGCCTGCATGCCATCGAGCGCCTTCTGGAACGCCCGCTTCAGCGTCAGGTCACCCTTCCACAGGCCCAGCGCCAGCGGCACATTGCCCAGCGAGGGCGAAAGCCACTGCACCGGCCAGCCATGGACCCCCGCGATCTGCCGCGCGCCCAGCGATTCCGTGATGCCGATGTCGAAGGCGCCATCCTTGAGACCCTGTTCGAACGCGGCCCGCGAATTGATCACCGTGACGGTGGCCCCCGCCGCGCGCAGATAGCGTCCCAGCGCAATCCGGTCGAAGCCCGAAAAGCCCGCGAAGAACCCCACTTTGGTGCCTTCGAGCCCCTTGGCCTGCCCCTGCGGATTGATCACCGCCCAGCCCACTTCCAGATGCGGCACCGTGGTGTCGAGATAGGAGCGCGTCGCATTGGTGGCGAGAATTCCCCCCGCGATGATCTGGCACTGCGCTCGCGTCAGCCGCCAGTTGCGCGGATTGATGTCCCGCCCCATCGAGGAATTGGCATTGAGCGCCAGCCGCAGCTCCATGCGCCGCGCCATTTCCTGCAGCATTTCCACTTCCAGCCCCGGCCGCGCCGCGTCGGTCGTCACCAGCGGCGGATATTCCGTCGGCAGGCAGGCCCGCAGCGTGCCGGTGCGCCGCACCTCGGCCAGCGCCGTATCGGGCGGCAGCAGGTTGACGCCCGCCAGCAGCACCAGCACGACCGCAACCGGTCGCCAGAGCTTTAGGCGCGCCCGCCATGGCGCCTTGCGGACCTTGCTGGCGTCAGGCACGGCGGAAGTCCCATACCGCGATGGCAAACAGCACCACTGCCCCCGTCACCATGATGATCGGCCCCAGCGAGGGATCGAACTGGTTGAATCCGATCAGCACCCCGCGCAGGGCATCCACCGCATAGGTCAGCGGATTATAGGTGACCAGGAACACCAGCCATTCAGGGTAGAGCACCCGCGTCTGCGCACTGGTCAGCGCTGGGTCGAGCGGAAAGATCGAGCTCGAGGTGAAATAGAGCGGCAGGATCACCGCATTGGAGAACACACCGAACCCTTCAAAGCTGGTGATGCGATTGGCAATCACCACGCCTAGCGAGGTCAGCGCGAAGGCCAGCAGGAACATCAGCAGCAGCGTCTGGGCCATGTTGCCCCAGGGCATCTGCACATCCGCAAACTGGGCCAGCACCAGAACGAGGCACCCGTGGAACATCGCGACCGTCGCCCCGCCCAAAATCTTGCCCAGCAGCACCAGTGTGCGCGGCATCGGCGAGACCAGCACTTCTCGCAGGAAGCCGAATTCGCGATCCCAGATCAGCGACACCGCCGACTGCACCGAAGTGTAGGTGATGTTGAGCACGATCACCGCCGGGAAGATGAACTGCAGATAGGTATAGGGAACGACGAAGCGCACTTCGCCATACACCTCGGCCCGGAAATACGGGTTGAGCCCTATGCCCAGAATGAGCACCCACAGCAGCGGGCGGCTGACGCCGCCGATCAGCTGGCCGCGGTCGCGCATGGCGCGTTTGACCTCGCGCAGCCAGATGGCAAAGACGCCGTCGATCAATCCGAAAAAGTCCCGCATCGCCGCGCTCACATCCTTGGTTCCTGGCCCGGCTGGCGTCCTTCGACGCCCCCTGCCCTGCGCTCGTCCGCCTTGTCGCGAATGGCGTGCCCCGTCAGGTTCAGGAACACGCTTTCAAGGCTGGACCGCTCGACATTGACCGAGCGCAAATGCTGCCCGAACTCGGCCAGCAGCTGTTCGGACACCTGGCCCGTGCTGTCCGTGACGATGATGTCGCCGTCCGGGCTGGTCAGCGTCTGGGGGAAGCGCGCCTGGATGGCGAGGCCGGTTTCGGCATCGAGCGGGGTCACCCGGATGATCTTTTCGCCATAGGTCTGCTTGAGCGCGGTCGGCGTATCGAGCGCCAGCACCTTGCCCTTGTCGATCACGCAGACCCGATCGCACCGCTCGACTTCCTCGATATAGTGGGTGGTGACGATCAGCGTGATATCGCGCTCGCGCCGCAGCCGGTGCAGATAGTCCCAGATCCGGGCGCGCGACTGGGCATCGAGGCCAACCGTCGGTTCGTCAAGGATGACGACGCTGGAATCGTGGATCAGCGACCGGGCGATTTCCACCCGCCGCTTCATGCCAGCCGAGAGGGTGCGCACCAGCCGGTCCCGCACATCCGAAAGCTCGACCATTTCGAGCATCTCGTCGATCCGCTTCTGCCGCAGATGCGCCGGCACCTGATAGACGCGGGCATGGAAATCGAGGTTTTCCTGCACCGTCAGCCGCGTATCGAGGCTCGGTTCCTGAAACACCACGCCCAGCTTCCGCCGCGCCTGCCTCGGCCGCTTGCCGATATCGAAACCGGCAATCGTGGCGCTGCCGGAATCGGCCTGCAGCAGCGTGCAGAGGATCATGATCAGGGTCGACTTGCCGGCCCCGTTCGGCCCCAGAATGGCGATCAGTTCCTTCTGCGGAATGTCGAGGCTCACCGCGTCGAGCGCCAGCGTGCGGCCGAAGCGCTTGCTCACCTTGTCGATGCGCACGGCGAATTCGCCATCGCCCGGCACGGCTTCAACAGGCTCTGTCATCGCTCGTTCCATCTCTATGCCTTGTCGAAAACAGGTTTGCTGGGGCCGCGCCGGTCGCGCAGGAACCCGAAATAGCCCGGCGCATAGCGCATGGTCAGGTCGAGCAGGAACAGCACCAGCGCCAGCACCACCCAGGGCCGCCACGCCCGCTCCATCGCCACGGTCAGGCCTGCCTGCGGCAGAGCCGCATCGGCCGCCAGCACGGTGCCGCCTGTCGCCGCCGCCATGGCGGCCAGATTCGGCATGGCCCGGTCGGGATTGAGCCGCGCGGGATAGCTGACTGCCAGCTGGCCGGTCACGACGCCGTCGCCCGCACCCAGTTCGGCCCGGTAGAGACCCGGCTGGGCAAGGAACTGCGCGCTGCGGCTGCCATCGGCCCGCAGGTCTAGCGCCACTTCCGCAAAGGGCGCGTCGTCGCGGGTGATCCGCACCGTCGCAGCATCGGTCTCAGCGACGTCGATCCGCACCATGTCGCCATGCCGTGACATCGCCACCTGCGGCCCCTTGGTGCCGCCTGACGCGAAGTGCCGGATCGCTTGGGACCACAGCAGGGGATAGGATTCCATCGCCAGCCACTGTGCCGTGCCCTGCCCCGCGCCATGCGTGGCGAAGGCCAGCACATTGCCATTGCCATAGGTCCACGATGCCAGAAGAGGCACACGGTCGCCCTTGTCGTTGATGGTTTCCATATGCACGGTCGCATCGGGCTTGGGCGTCGTTTCGACAAAGCCCTGGATCGGCGGCAGCTCCTCGGGCAGCGCCCGCAGGAACCCGGCCGCGCGGTCCGCCCAGATCGAGGGTTGCACGCCCGCCTGCATCGGCTCGCCCGCCAGCATCATGGCTTCTTGCGACAGGATGCTGGGCAGCGCCCGGAAGTCGTTGGTGCTGTGGAACGAGCCGCCGCCGCTGCGCGCAATGCTCTCGAGCCGTCCCACATTGGCGCCAGCGCCAATCGCCACCACCGAAAGGGTAATGCCGGCCTCATTGGCCTGCGTGGCGAAGGTGTCATAATCACCCGGCTGCGACAGCCCGTCGGACATCAGCACGATATGGCGCACCGGCGCATCGGCCTTGTCCATCTCCACCAGCGCCTGTTCCAGCGCCGGCATGAAGAAGGTCCCGCCGCCCGGCTGTAGTGGCGCCAGCGCCGCCTCGATACGCGGCATGTTCTTCTGCTCCATCGGCGTCAGCACATGGGACTCGGTATCGAACACCACGACCGAGACCTGGCTTTCGTCATTGAGCAGTTCGATGGCACTCAGCGTCGCCTGCTTGGCAATGTCCAGCCGGGTGACGCCCTCGACCAGCGCCTGCATGCTGCCCGAACGGTCGAGCACAAAGCTCAGCGCCGCCACCGGCATGTCATTGGGCACCCGCGCCGAGAGTGGCGACACATCTTCCAGCGGCGTCCGGAAATACCCGCCCGGACCAAAGCTGTTCTCGCCCCCCAGGATCAGCAAACCCTTGCCGTGCACCCGGGCATATTCTTCCAGTTGCTCCTGCTGCTGCGTGCTGAGGTCGATGGCCGGCGTGTTGAGCAGCACGACGCTGTCATAGTCGAGCCACCCCTCGATCGCGAAAGGCGCACGGTCGGGCCGCAGCACCGTCGTCCGCAAGCCATGCACCGCGAGCGCCTGGGCGAAGTAATCACCCCACTGCGCTTCCGGCGTCACGATGGCCACCATCGGCGCTTCGAGAATGCTCGCCGCTACCCCGAACCGGTCGTTGCCGGCGTCGCCCGAACCGCCGATTACGGCCACTTCGAACAGGTGATCCCCGGCACTCATCTCGGGCAGCACGAAATTCACAGGATTTCTGCCAGCATGCAGCAAGACGTTGCGTGTTTCGACGACAGCACCATCGACCAGCATTTGCAGGTCCAGTGTCGCCTCTGCCGCACTGAACAGCGTCGCAGTGACCGGCACCTTGTCGCCGCCGAAAATCGGCGCGGGAGCGTGCAGGGCGGTGACGGCAACCGGGTCGGCTTCGCCCCCCGGCGCCCGCAGGTCGAGCGGCAGCTGGCGGGCATTGAGCAGGGCCAGCGAAGCGGCCACATTGCCAGCAGTTTCAGTATCATAGCCCGCCAGGATGACCCGGCCATCGCTATCGGGACGCACCATCGCGGCGGCCAATTGCACGGCCGCTTCGAGATTGATGGTCTCGGCCGAAGCCGTCTCGGGTACTCCTTCGGCACAGCCGATATCAGCCATGACATGCGCCGCGGCAGCAGCCGTCACCTGCCCCGAACCCTGCTGCCCGACCCAGCCGCAAGCCGCTGGAACTGGGTTCTGCGCAACAAGCACAATGTCAGCATTTCTTGTGAAAACCGGCACGGCAACCGCAAACAATGCGATCACCCCGGCACCGATTGCCAGGCTCCGCACCGCGAGCAACCAGCGCCGCCGTCGGGCCCCCAGCACGTTTTTCGCCAGCGCCGCAGGATACAAAAACCGCTCCCCGCCGCGCCCGGCCAGCACCGCTTCGAGCACCAGCAGCGCCAGCGCCGCGACCAGAACCCACCGCCACAAATCCACCTGAGACGGGGTTTCCGCGGTCACTTCAGACATCGGCGTTGCCGCGATGGCGCTTTCCGAAGCGGGCGCGTTGACCACAAAACTGTGATCTTTCCCAAGCACATAGCTCCCCGCGCGCTGCGGCACGAAGCTCTCGCTCAGCCCATCGGGAATGGTATCGCCACCGCCCATCGGGGCCGACCACACCACCTGCCCCGCAGCATCGCGCACCGTCTCTGACAGCAGCCGCGCCGGAATGGTGCAGGCCGTTCCCACCACGCACTCCCCACGCGCCGACGGCATGCCGCCGGTCCAGTCCAGGATGCGGTTGATCAGCTGCGGCAGCTGCGGGCCATCGACCCAGGTCGTACCATCAATGGCCAGCGCAATGCGAACCTCGCGCCCCCAAGGCATTGTTCGCGCTTCGATATTTGGCCCGGCCGCCGTCTCCAGCAGGCGCGTCGCACCGGGCATCGGTGCCACACCATAGGCCGGCAATGTCGTTGCGGATTGCCAGGAAATGCCCCGCGCCAGCACATGCTCGCTGTTCCAGGCCAGCACCGCGCTGGCCGGCGTCAGCTCCGGCGCCGCCATGTCGGGGCCACGCGCCGAACCCAGCCAGACCACATTGGTGCGGGGCACGCGGGGGACCGCCACATTGTCGATCAGCACCAGGTCATAACTGTCCACGTCGCCCGGAAAAATCTGGCTGCTGAACAGGTTAACCCCAGGATTGACCGTGAGCGCCAGCTCCACCGGACGGTTGCCGGTGCCGATATAGAGTACCCGCATCGGCGTCGCCGCCGCGTCAACCTCGAGCAGATAGATGTTGTCGAACAGCGCCGCATCGTCGGGCAGCGCCAGCTTCAGCGTCCCCGGCCCCGGCAGTTTCAGCGTCGACGAAAAGCGCGCCATGGCGAGGTCCGGCGACACCTGGCTGGTGCCGCGCAGCCGCGCCCGGCCCATGTCGAGGAAGCCCGATCCCCCTGCCGGGCGGAACGACATGTCAAACGCCTCGGCGGTCGCGCCACCGGCCAGCATGATATTGCCGCTGACCGTCCACTCGCCCGGCCGATCCCCCGCTTCGAGCGTTGCGGTCAGCCCCGAATTGGCGGTGTCGCTGGCCCCGGCAGTCCACACCTGCGGCTGCAGCGCCGCCTGCGCGTCGACGAGACCGGACACGGAGTCGGCATTATCCGTGTAGATCCAAAGGCTTGTGACCTCCGAAGTATTGGTCACGCCCTCCAACATCGGCGTGACGGCGGCCCAATCGGCCGCCCCATCGCTGACCGGTACCGCGCCCAAAGCCGCGGCAAACGCCGCCCGATCATCGAACCGCGCCGCCACCGGACGCGTCCCGGCACCCGTGGTGATCAGGGAAAACCGTACATCCGCCGTCGCATCGATCGCCGCAATGTCGGCACCGATGCCGGCAACGGCCGCCTCAAACCGGCTCTGCCCCGCCGCCGCGTCGCGCGTCGACATGCTGCCGGAGGCATCGAGCACATAGATGCGATGAGCGGGAGCGGGCGGCTCGCCACCCCAATGGGGCCGGGCCAAAGCCAGCGCGAGCAAAACCACGGCCAGCACCTGCAATAGCAGCAGCCAGCTCAGCTGCGGCGGCCTTGGAACCGGCCTTGCCTGCGCGACCCCGGCAAGCTTGCGCCACAGCAATACGCTGGGCACTTCCACCTGCGTGCGCCGCAACGTGTGCAGCAGGATGACGAGGATCGCGGCGCCGCCCGCAAGCAGCCAGAGGGGGGCATAAAAACTCATTGTTCGGCCTGCGCCTTCAGGCCCATACGATAGGCGCTCACAAAATCACGATCGCTGGGAGCAACCTGGCTGCGGCCGACTTCGGCTTCCGGCGTCCTGGTCCAGGCCGCCATGGTCGAAAGGTCGGCCGGATCGGCCACCATGCTGCGCTGGGTCGGCGGCGTCACCGACTTCTCGATGCGCTGCCCCTCCCCGGTGTCGGTCGCCTCAAGCGTCACCTGCTCGCCCACATCGAAATGCAGTTCCAGGTCTGCCATGGGCACATTGCCCAATGCGTCGGTGCCCTCGCCCGCCAGCAGGCTGTCGCCCGCCTGTGCATTGGAGGATGGCCCGATGATCTCGGATTCCATACCCGCCTGCGCGCCGGAAGCCGCCATTTCGGCCTCGTTTTGGGCCTTGGCGATATCGAGGTAACTGGCGGAAACACGCGGTGATTCAAGGCCGGGTTCGGCGGCGGGGGCATCAGCGGTGCCTTTTACCGAGGCTTCGGCCTGGTCCATCATGGAATTGAAATCGTCGGCCGGCTGGGTGGAGGGACCCTTGCTCGAGGCAACCTGCTGCTGTTGCTGGTCACCGCCCGCAGGAATGTCACCCGCCGGTTCACCCGCCGGCATGCCGGTTTCGGGCGAAGGCTGCATCTCGGCCTCGGGCGAAACTGGCGGCTGCTGCACGCGATCGGCCAGCGCGGCCAGCAATTCGGGAATGCGCAGGCCCGCCGTGCCGCGCCACTGACTCGTCGCCGCCGTGGCATAGTCGCCGAGATTGGCGAGTTCGCCCGCCAGTTCATCCCGCGAAATCTCGCCACCAGCCTCAAGGCGGCTGGCCAGATTTTCCAGCGTGCGCGCGACGGCACGCGCATAATCGTCGCGCCGGTCATCGGCCTGCCCGGCCATGAACGAGGCCACGCGGGCAATATCGACTGCAAGGGCGGTGCGCTCGTCATCGACCAGCTCGGCCGGGGGCGCAGCCGGCGCTTCGGCAACAACCGCCACGGGAGCGGCCTGCGGCAGCAGCGTGAGGCCTAGCGCCAGCAGCCCCGCCAGCGCCACGACCGGCAGGGCGAAACGCACCACCGGAATGGGCACGAGCCCACGCGGCTCGATGGTCTCGGCAGCGACAACCACATCGTCGAGCAGCGCCTGCGCCACCACGCCCGATTGCCCGCGCGCCGTCACGTCATGGGCCGTGCTGAAGCGCTCGCCAGACTGCATCAGGCGGTCGGAAAGGCGCGCGGCATCATGAGTGGTCGGCATGCGCGAAGTCGCGAGCACGATCAGTCCGGCGATCAGCCCAATCACCGCACCAATGGCAAAAAGGGGCAAGCCCGAGCCGAGCGCGCCAAGCTGCGCCGGCATCAGGTAATTGAGAACCGCGAGCAAGAGCATGCTCGCAAGGCCAGCGCAGAGAACCCACGATAGTGAATGCGCCAAGACCAGCCTGCGCATACGCAACTGGATTGCTCTCAACCGCTGATCAAGCGGATCTATATTCCCCTCCAAACGCGCCATTTTCTACTTTGTTCTACTGGCGATTTGCATCGCCATCCTCCGAATCACGCCGCCGGTAGCATGTTTTTCTACCGGAAACTTCGCGAATTGCGCTCTGTTTTTGATCTCGTCTGGATCGGCGCTTGATTTTTTCCGCGCATCAGCACCTAACAATAGGAACCTGTTCGCGGAGTTTTTTGATGTTGGACTTGAGCCTGCAAACCGTCCTGTACCGCCTCGTGGCCATGGCGGTGCTGGTGGGTATTCACGGGCTGTCCATCGCCCTGGTCGCGCGTCTGTTCGGCGCCAAGGGTCCGCAATATGACGGCCGCCTCACTCCCAACCCGCTCGTTCACCTCGACCTGCTGGCCACCATCCCCTTCATTCTGTTCCAGATCGGCTGGATCCGCCCCGTTGCCATCGACGCCGCCGAATTGCGCGGCGGCAAGGCATCGCTTTGGGCCGTCGCCATGCTCTCGCTGCTGCTGACGCTGGCCGCCATCATGCTGATCTGGCTGGCCCGCCCCTGGCTCGCCACCGTCATCCCCAATGTCGCCGCCGCCAGCGCTGCCACCACCGCCATCCGGGTGCTGCTGGAGATGACCACCTGGTTCGTGATCATCAACATCCTGCCCATCCCGCCGCTGACCATGGGCATGGCGCTGGGCTCGATCGCACCCCGCGCCTTCGCCCTGGCCACCCGCTACGGGCTGGTCGTCCGCCTGGCCCTGATCGCTCTGGCAGCCTTGGCCGCTGGACTTGCCCTGCGGCCGGTATTCCAGGCGGTGTTCAGCATGGTGTCATTGGGCCGCGCCTGACGCGGCCCAATCGCGATTACTCTGCCGAACCGATGGTGATGGCGTTGAGCTTGTCCATGTCGACAGCCAGCTCAGCCTCGCCGGGCGCGAACTTGTTGACCGAGAGAATGTAGGCGACGATGTCGATGTATTCGGACTCGGTCAGCGAACCGCCCATGCCGGCCGGCATGGTGTCGTGGATCTTGGTGTAGAGATCGCCGACGGTCTTCTTGGCCCACTTCACCTTGAAGCGCGAGCCGGCAATGCCCGGGCCGCCGGGGGTGCCGTTGAGATTGCTGGCGTGGCAAGCCGCGCAGTTCATTTCAAAGGCGTCCATGCCACGCGTGGCCTGATCGGCGGAGAAGATGCCCGCTGCCGAGGTGGCGTCCTGCGCCGAAGCCGGCACGGCCGAGAGAGCCGCAAAAGCGGCAATGGCGCCCAATTTGAGAAGAGTGTTCATCACTTAGTCCTGCTGCTTGTTTTGGCCTGATGCTGTTATGGCGCCAGGCTGGGGGGAATTGGGAAACCGGAGATGATCGAGTCGATCTCGCCGTCTGCGATCAAGACACTGAGGGCCTCGTCGAACAGTCCGCGCAGGAAGGTGTCCTGCACCGGAAAGGCGATGCCGAATTCAACGACTGGCGAGGCAAACGGCGCCTCAAAGGTGTGGGTGATGCCCAGGTTCTCGGGATTGCCGTCTGCTGCCAGAAACAGCGCCGGCTCCCACAGGAAGGCCGCGGAGACCGAACCCGTCTCGATCTTGTCCAGCAACACTTCATTGTTAGGGTAAGGCACGCGCTGCGGACGGGTGTTGGCGTCCATCGAGCGTAGATAGGCGGTGAACTGCGTATCGCCGGGCGCGCCGAGACGGCTGCCGATGGCCTGTCCGGCTGCGAGCGCGGCGAAATCTGCCTGCGCTGCGTCGGCAACCGCGAACACCGAACGGGAACGATAATAAGGCGCGCTGACCGTGAGCCAGGCGGGAATGCCGCCCGTGCTCAGCCGCATCCCCATCAGCGCCTGGCACTTGTTGGTGACCTCCACATAGAGGTCGCGCTCGGCAAATGGCAGCCGGAAATCATACTTGTAGGGCGGAAAGTGCGACGAGAGTTCAACGAATTTGACGTTGAGCAGCAACGTGTCGCCGACCGCCTGGGCGACCTGCCGGTCCAGCTCGACCAGGGCGCTGGTCTTGTTGAGGCAGATGGTAATTTCGTCGTCGTTGAGGCTGCGCCTCTGCTCAGCCATATCCGTCGGCACCCATGGCACGCTCGAAGGCTGCGCCACTGCGACGGCAGTCGACAGCACGCTTGCGGCAATCGCGATGACGAAACGACGGATCATGACGATATTCCTTGTTGAACCGCGGCGGCGATGCCGCCGCGGTTCAGCTTGAAAGCCTTACTTCTTTTCAGGAAGGGCGAACACGAACAGCTGGTTGGCCGAGGTGTTCGAGCGCAGTTCAGGGGTCAGGCCGAGATAGCTGCCGGCGATCAGGAAGCCACCGGACGCAACAGCCACATACTGACGGCCATCGACTTCGTAGGTCATCGGGAAGCCACCGACCGGACCACCAAGGATGGTTTCCCAGAGGATGTCACCGGTTTCCTGGTCGAAGGCGCGGAAGCGACGGTTCATGTCGCCACCGAACAGCAGGCCACCGCCGGTCGCAACCAGCGACAGGGTGTTGGCGCGCTGCTCGTACTTCCAGAGTTCCTTGCCGGTCTCGACGTTGATGCCACGCACGGTGCCGAGCTGGTCGGTGCCGGGTGCGGCGGTCGCTGCAAGGTCAACCTGGCCGAGTTCTTCCACGACCGGCTCATCACCCAGTGCCATGGCGTTCATGCACAGGTTCTGCAGCGGGTAGTAGATCGCGTTAGTCAGCGGGCTATAAGCGCCAGCCGGCCAGTCTTTGCCGCCGATGGCAGCCGGGCAAACCAGGTGTTCCTGACCAGCTTCGGTGAAGAACAGGTCCTTGTTCATCGTCGCACGACCATTGGACGTGTCGATATCGAGGATGACGTTCTGGTAGGTGGTTTCACGAGCCCAGAGGAACTCGCCGGTCGCACGGTCGATCGAGTAGAAGATGCCGGTCTTGCCCGGAATGCCGGTCAGAACCTTGCGCTCTTCACCCGGAACGACGTTCGGGTTGATCCACTTCACTTCGTCGGCGCTCGGCGCAATCACGGTATCCACCAGGATACGCTCGAACGGATGGTCGAGGTCCCACTGGTCGCGAATGTGCTGCTGGTACCACACCATCTCGCCGGTATCGGCGTTCAGCGCCAGGGTCGAGGTCTGGTAGAGGTGCTCGGCATCGGGATCTTCCGAGCCCATGATGAACTTGGTATAGGGCGAGGTAACCGAGGTACCCGCGAAGATCATGTTCAGCTCGGGATCGTAGCTGGGGGTGATCCAGCTGCCGACGTGCCAGCGGCTTTCATAGGGGATGTTGCCCCAGGTCTCGTCGCCGGCTTCACCGGGACGCGGAATCGTGTGCGTGCGCCAGATTTCTTCACCGGTCGACAGGTCGTGCGCCGCGATGAAGCAAGCGTCAGGACCACCCTGCGGGGCGCAGGAACGGCCGGAAATGGCCTTGCCATTGGCAATGATCGGGCCCGAAGTCTGCCAGTTCGGATCGGTCTTGTAGTCGGAAATCTGGGTTTCCCACTCGACAGCGCCGGTCTTGGCATTGAGCGCGACCATGTAGCTGTCCGGGGTCGCCATGACCACGAGGTTCTCGTGCAGCGCGATGTTACGCGTGATGCCGTTGAGCTGGACATACTGCGCCAGATCGGACGGCATGCTGCGGCGGTATTCCCAGATCAGGTCACCATTGGTGGCATTGAGCGCCTGCACCACACCGCGACCCTGCGGCATGAACATGATGCCGTCATGGACGAGCGGCGTTGCTTCCATGTCGCCGGATTCAAGGCCACGTGCCCACGCGATCGAGAGATCGCCCACGTTTTCCTTGTTGATCTTGTCCAGCGGGCTATAGCCCTGGTGGTTCAGCGTACCGCGCCACATCAGCCAGTCGGAAGCGCTTGGGTTGGCCAGCATTTCCGTGGTGACGGGCGTGTAGTTCTCGATCGATACATTCTGCCCGCTATCGGCCACTGCATCGTGCTGCGCAACGGCCGGCAGCGAAGTGCTGGCAAGCATGCCAGCTGCCAGCAGCATCAGCGTCGTTTTCATCTTCATTGACGATTTCCTCGTACCAAAGTCGGTGCACTGCTGTTTTCTAGGATCAGCTTGGCGACCACAGACAACTCCCCCCGGTACCTGCCCTTGCTGGCTCCTCTCCTACCTAGAATCACCCCACGCGCTGCAGCCGCGGCCAAACGCCGCCACCCAGACCCGTGAAATGACGAGGCAAAGCCCACAGTCACCGGACCCACATGTCTTCCAACACGTGTCATCAACGGGGTCTAACAAGCACAAAGTGTCGCAGAGGTATAGCGCCGCAGCCGATGCGCACTCTTCAGCATGCCGACGCGACATCGCATGCCGCGCCCGCTTGATTCAAAGCACTTATCGCCATTTCTCAAGATTCAATGAGAATATAACACCTATCAAATTTCATATGAATTACTTGCATACAAGATTGAAGAACAGATAGAGTTATTACCAAGCAAAAATGGCCGATCAGTATTAAAAATATACTGACACCATTCACTGGTGAAGCGCCAGTCAGCCTCGCGGCAACCTGACACTACTTGGCATTTTTTCAAATCGCGACGGCCTATTCGGACAGATGCAGTCTGAAATGTTCGGCTGTCTTTTATGCCGCCGCGAGAGCATAATACCAAAGTAGCAAACTGCCGGTCCGTTTCGCTATCGCACGCAATTGGCTTTTCGGCCAACAATGCGCCGAGGGGTGGGTTCCACCTCCCAGATTGACGAATTCCGCAGTCAAAAACAGTACGCCGTTGCTCCAGACGCTGGCAGATATGTCCACATCATCAGACACTTACATCGCCATCGTACCGACCGCGCACAAGCGGTGCGCCGAGCCATTATGATCGCCCTGTTCCGTGTCCTGTTCCTGATTGCGCTGATCGCGCTGTGGTATGTTGCGTCTGAGTTCGTGGGCCGTGCCGCCATTCCGACGCCCCTTGCGACGCTCGAAGCCGCACAGCGCCTGTTGAGTGAAGGCCGCCTGGTGAGCGCGCTCGGCGCCAGCCTCACCGTCTACCTCACCGGCTTTACCGCTGCCGTCGCCGTCGCCATTCCGCTCGGCGTTATCATGGGCACGGTTCGCCCGCTTGGGCGCACGCTCGACATTTTCGTCAACGCGCTCGCTGCGACGCCACGCGTCGCCTTCATTCCGCTGATCATCGTGCTGCTCGGCCTCGGCCTGCAGGCAAAAGTCTTTGTGGTGTTTCTGGGCGCGGTCATGCCCATCCTGCTCAACACCTATGCCGGTGTGCTCGCCGTCGATCAGGAACTGGTCGAGATGGCCCGCGCCGTGGGCGCGCCGCGCCGCCGCATCTTCTGGCGCATCACCCTGCCCGGCTCGCTGCCCTTCGTCGTGGTCGGCCTGCGGATCGGCGCCACGATCGGGCTGATCAATACGGTGGTCGCCGAGCTCTATACCGCTGTCAGCGGCCTTGGGGGCCTGCTCGCGGTCTATGGCAACACGTTCCGCATGGCCGAATATTTCGTGGTGGTCATCACCCTCGCCCTCATCGGCGTGGCGGTGACCGAAATGCTGCGTCTGCTCGAATCCCGCCTCTCGCGCTGGCGGCGGGCCGACTGACGAACAAGAACAAAGACTTTGAGAGGGAGACAATCATGCATATCAAATCGCTGACCCTTGCCAGCCTGTCCGTGCTCGCGCTGATGTCGAGCACCGCCATGGCCGATCCGTTCCGCCTGATCCTGACCCACCTTGAGCCGCCCCTGGTGCCCAATTCCGTCATGGATCTGGCCAAGGAGCTTGGCTATTTCGAGCGTGAAGGCGTCGATGTCGAACTGGTGCGCGTGCAGCAGACGCCGTCGGCCATTGCCGCCCTCCAGGCCGGTGAAGGCGAAATGGCCAATATCGGCGTCGATGCGCTGCTGCAGCTGACCGCGCAGGGCGCGAGCGACCTCATCGCCGTCACCTCGCCCAACAAATCCCTGCCCTACCTGATCGCCGCCAAGAGCGAGATCGCCACCGTTGCCGACATGAAGGGCCGCAGCTTCGGCGTCGGCCGCGTCGGCAGCCTCGACTATTCGCTGAGCATGAAAGTCTTCGAGGCGGCCGGTCTCGATACCAGCACACTCGAAATCCTGACCCTGGGCCAGCCCAATGTGCGCGGCCAGGCCCTTGCCGCCGGCCAGGTCGATGCCACCACCATGTCGGTGGGCGTCTGGCTCTCGCTGCCCGAGCGCGACGGCCTCTCCGTACTGGTCGACCAGGCCGACTATTACGCCGCCGCTTCGGTGGTGAACAAGGTCAACGTGGTGCCCGCCAAGGTGCTCGAAGAGCGCCGCGCCGATGTGATCGCCGTGATCACCGCACTGACCAAGCTCTCGCGTGACTTCAATGCCGATCCCGCCAAGTGGGTTGATGCCATGCAGGCCTATAAGGGTAACCTCAGCGATGCCGATCTGGCCTACCTGGCCGACAGCTTCAAGGGCAGCTGGAGCGTCAATGGCGGCTTCTCGGTCCCCGAGCTGCAGGCCACGCAGGACTATCTCTACACCACCGAAGACTTTGCCGGCGTGGCGCCGGTCACGCTCGACCAGTGGACCGACTTCACGGTGATGGACGAGGTGCTTGCCGCCATCGGCGTCGATGACAGTGGTGATACGCCCGCTCGATGACCAAAACGCAATCTGTGGCGAGCGGGACCTCGCTCGCCATTTCAGTCTCCGGGGTCAACAAGGCCTTTGCCTCGCGACCCGACGCGACCGTTCTCGCCCTCAGCAATATTTCGCTCGACGTGGAAGCGGGGGCGTTCGTGACGTTGCTCGGACCATCTGGCTGCGGCAAGACCACCCTGCTGCGCCTGCTCGATGGCCTGATCACCCCCGATACCGGCGTGATCACCGCCTTCGGCGCGCCGCCAAAACCCTCGCCGCGCATCGGCTTCGTGTTCCAGTCGTTCCGGCTCATTCCCTGGGCGACGGTACTGGGCAATGTCGAGTTCGCGCTGCGCAGCCTGCCCATCGCCGCTGCCGAACGCCGCGAGCGCGCCATGCACTATATTGAACTGGTGGGGCTCGGGCGCTTCGCCAAGGCCTATCCGCATGAGCTGTCGGGCGGCATGAAGCAACGCGTTGCCCTGGCGCGCGCCTTCTGCTGCGAGCCCGAGCTGATGCTGATGGACGAACCCTTCGCCAGCATCGATGCACAGACGCGCGAACTGATGCAGATCGAGCTGATGCGCCTATGGAACCGGCAGAAATCGGCCGTGGTCTTTGTCACTCATAGCGTCGACGAGGCGCTGCTGCTGTCCGATCGCATCGTGCTGATGGGCCCGCGCCCCGGCCGCATCATGGAGACTGTCGAGGTCGACCTGCCCCGGCCCCGCTGGGAATATGATGCCCGCGCCCTGCCGCGCTATATCGAGCTGCGCCAGCACCTGTCCCAGCGCCTGTTCGATCTGGTGATGAACGATCCCCACTCCGATTTCTACGGCCGCGACCTCGGTTCATCGGCGGATCGCTAGCGCTCCCGCGCCCGCCGCAAGGAAGTGGCTTGCAACCGCCCGGCGGTCTGACTAAGTGTGTGGTGTCTCGCTGGGGTGTTCCGGATTATGTCCGGGGCTGAGAGTTACCCATTGAACCTGAACCAGGTCATGCTGGCGGAGGAAGTTCGAGATGGCCGGGGCCGCTCGACGCCTATGCCATTGACACATCCCTTCACTCATGGCCGCACACCATTGAAGGGAAAGACCCATGGTCAAATCCACTCGTCTGGCGCTTGCGGTCCTCGTTGGACTGTTCGCTTCACCCGCATTCGCTCAGGATGCGCCCAAGCTCACCATCTACACCTATGACGGCTTCGCCGCCGAATGGGGCCCCGCTCCCGCTCTCAAGAGCGGCTTTGAGGCCATCTGCGGCGGCTGCACGGTTGATTGGGTCGCGGCCGACAGCTCCATCGGGACACTGCGTCGCGTGCAGCTGGAAGGCCCCACCACGCCCGCCGACATCATCGTGGGCCTCGATACCGCCATCGCTGGCGAAGCCCGCGCCACTGGCCTCTTCTCTGATCACGGCCTGACGCTCGACAACCTCGTTCTGCCTGGGGGCTGGACCGACCAGCAATTTGTGCCCTTCGACTATTCGCACTTCGCCTTCATGCACGACACCGACACCATGCCGGTGCCGCCGAAGTCGTTCGAAGAGCTGATCGCCCTGCCCGATACGGTCAAGATCGCCATCCAGGATCCGCGCTCTTCCACCCCCGGCTTCGGACTCGTGCTCTGGGTCAAGGCCGCCTATGGCGACCGCGCCAGCGAAATCTGGACCGGCCTCAAGCCCCATATCCTGGCCATCACCCGCGACTGGAGCGACAGCTACAACCTGTTCCTCAGCGGGGAAGCCGATATGGCGCTGAGCTACACCACCTCGCCGGCCTATCACATCATCGAAGACGGCGATGACACCATCAAGGCGGCGCTGTTCGAAGAGGGGCACTACCCGCAGATCGAAGTCGCCGGCGTGCTAAAATCCTCCGACCAGCAGGAGCTGGCCAAGCAGTTCCTCGCCTATCTGCTGACGCCCGAAGCCCAGAAGATCATCGCCGAAGCCAACTGGATGTTCCCGGTGATCGACCTCGGCGCCGACCTCAACCCGGCCTTCGCCAACCTGCCCGAGCCGGAAAAGACCCTGACCTTCACCGACGAAGAGATCGCGGCCAACGGACAGGCCTGGATCGATGAAATGCTGAAGGCCGTGCAGTAGCCCCAGGCCCGGTGATGAACACCCCCACCCTCATTCCCTCCCCACAAGGGGGAGGGAAGCTCGCGCAGTGCCCGCTTAGAGTTCCGATCGCAGGCCCAGCGTCTCCCTCCCCCTTGTGTGGAGGGACCAAGGGTGGGGGTTCTTCACACGCACCAATTTCGGATTGGCCATGCTGACCCTGCCCCATCGCCCGCAACGCATCGCCGCGGCCACCCTGCTCGCCGCGACGATTGCCGCCATGATCGGCCTCGTGCTCTGGGCCATCCTCGAAGCCGCCACCGGCGCGGCCAGCACCAGTTCGCGCGTCGATATCCCCCACCTGCTGCGGATGACCTCCATTCAGGCGGGCCTGACCACCATTTTGTCGCTGGCCGTCGGCATGGCGCTGGCCTGGGCGCTCAACCGGCTGCGCTTCCCCGGCCGCGACCTCGTCGTGGGCCTCTTTGCCTCGGCCATCGTCACCCCCGGCATGGTCGTTGCCTTCGGATTGCTGTCGATCTGGGGCCGCAATGGCTGGATCAATCAGGCCAGCGAAGCCCTGTTCGGCCTCACCCTCGGCAACCCGGCCTTCGGCCTCTCGGGCATCCTCTTTGCTCATGTGATTCTCGATGGCGCCTTCGCCGCCCGCATCATGCTGGCCCGCCTCGATGCCACCCCGCAGAGCCGGCTCAAGACCGGCCAGTCGCTGGGCCTCGGCGCCTGGCAGCGCTTTTCGCTGATCGACTGGCCCGCCTTGCGCGGCACCCTGCCCGGGCTCGCCGCCATCATTTTCCTGCTGGCTTTCACCAGCTTCCCCATCGTGCTGCTGCTCGGCGGCGGCCCCGCCAACCAGACCCTCGAAGTGGCGATCTATGCCGCCGTGCGCCAGGATTTTGACCTCGTGGGCGCCGTTCGCCTCGCCGCGACGCAGATTGCCGTCTGTTCGGCGGTGATCCTGGCCGCTTCGATGCTCGCCCCCGTGCCCACCAGCTTTGGCGCATCGTCGCCGCCCCGCTGGCGCGATGCCGGTGCGGCGCGCCTGCTGCAGATCCTCGTGCTGCTGCTCGCCACCATCGGCTTCGTGCTCCCGCTGGTTTCGGTGCTGGTCGATGGCTTCCGCCCCGGCCTGATGAACCTGCTGGCCAAGCCGACCTTCTGGTGGGCGGCACTGAGCAGCGTCACCATCGGCGCGGCTTCCGCAGCCCTCACGCTGGCGCTGGCGCTGATCCTCGCCATGGGGCGCGGTGCCACGGCCAGCAGCGGTCTGCGCACCCTGCTCGGTGTGCCCGCCTATGCCTATCTCGCCGTGCCCGCCGTGGTTCTCTCGCTCGGCTTTTTCCTGCTGGTCCTGCAGCTGGGCATCGCCCCAGTCGCCGCGGCGCCCTTCGTCGTCATCCTGGGCAACAGCCTGCTCGCTTTGCCCTTTGCCATGGCGACGCTCGGTCCCCCACTCGAGGCCATTGCCCGCACCCGCGGCAAGCTGATCCGCTCGCTGGGCCTGTCCGGCTGGAGGCAGTTTGCGCTGGTGGAATATCCCCTGCTCGGCCGCGATATCGGCGTCATGCTGGCGCTGGCCTTCTGTTTTTCGCTCGGCGATCTCGGCGTCATCGCCCTGTTCGGCACGCAGGATTTCCAGACCCTGCCGCTGATGATGTTCCGGGCCCTGGGGGCCTATCGCAACAATGATGCGGCCTCCATCGCCGCCATCCTGCTGATCGGCACCATCATTGCCTTTGTCGGACTGCCCAAACTCATCGAAAGGATTGCCCGTGCTGCGCGTTGACAATGTGACCTTCGCCCATCCCGGTCAGGCCGAACGCTACCTGTTCAGCTTTGCCGCCGAGCCCGGCGAAATCACCGCCATTTCGGGCGCCAGCGGGTCCGGCAAGTCCACCTTGCTCGACCTGCTGGCCGGCTTTCTCACGCCCAGCGCCGGGCGGATCGATCTCGATGGCCGCGATCTCGTGCCGCTACCGCCCGAAGCCCGTCCGGTCTCGCTGCTGCTGCAGTCCGAGAGCCTGTTCGAGCACCTGACCGCCGCGCGCAATGTGGCGCTCGGCCTGCCCCCGCGCACGGCAAGGCAGGACATTGCCGCGCAGGTGGCTGCGGCTTTGGCCGAAGTTGGTCTTGAGGGAATTGCCGGACAGACGGCGAGCACGCTCTCAGGCGGACAGAAGCAGCGCGTCGCCTTGGCACGAACCCTGTTGCGCGCCCGCCCGGTGCTGCTGCTGGATGAGCCGTTTTCTGCGCTCGATGACGAAACGCGCCTCGCGGTGCGGGACCTCGTCCGCACGCTGACCATCCGCCATGGCTGGCACACGATCCTGGTCAGCCATCATGTGGATGACGTAACGGCGCTTGCGCAGCGCCGTTACCAGATTGTCGACCGCCGTCTCGTGGCGGCCTGAACTAGTTGCCCCAGGCCGTGAACACCTTGGAGAACAGCGTCTGTGCGGCGTCGTCCTTCTCCAGCGTGATGATGGCGTTGCGGCCGGTGCCATAAACCACCGCCAGATCCATCCAGCGACGGTCCTTCAGCAGATTGGCATTGGTGGCCGCATCGTTCGGCGCCGCGCTAAGCGCGAACAGGAACGAGTTGCCCACGACGCGCGCCGAAGCACCCACCAGCGCCGTACCCGGCACCAGTTCCTGATCCTTGAGCAGAATGCCCGGCAGGTTGGCGATCGTGCCGCCGATGAAGGTGTCGTTGACCTTGAAGTCGACTTCCATCAGGTGGCTGGCCGGCAGGCTCGGATCCGAGTTCTTGCGGATGGTGATATCCACGCCCAGGTTGCGCGCCGGGATGCTGGCGGAGGCTTTAAGCGTCGGCAAGCCCAGCTCATCGGCCCCTTCGCTCCACTCCACCGTGCCCGAGAATGGCACTGCACCCGTCGAACCATCGGCACTGGCTTCAAGCAGCAGCGACTGGCTGCCAGCCAGAACCGCAGGATCAACCGAAGCCGCCGGATCATTGGCAGCAACAGCCGTGGCATCGGCGCCCGGCAGGCGCTCTTCGCTCTTGTCGTCACCCAGGCCAATGCTCGGCAGCACCGATTCATTGCCCGTGGCCTGAACCGGCTCCGGCGTGGGCTCCAGACGATCGTTGTCGATTTCCAGCCCGCTCAGCTCGGCGCTGGGCTGGTCGGTGGCGGTCGGCGCCGTATTGCCGGGGCCGGCAGCGGTGCTGTCGGCCGTTTCGGTCGGCGTTGCCGGATCGAGCGTTGGCGTCGGCGTTGCCGGAGCCGCGACTTCGGTGACGGGCGCCTCAGCCCGGCCGAACATCTGGTCGAGATCGACATAGCCCTCGCGCCAGGCCCAGAAGCCCGCGCCGCCGACACCAGCCAGCAGGATGGCAAAGACCACGAGGAAAATCGTCAGCCCCGCGCCGCCGCGCTGCTGGATCGGCGCGCTGGCAAAGCCCGCGTCATCGCTGATTTCAGCCGCGTCCTCGGCCCGGAACGGCCGGGCGTCCTGAAGGGTCGGAGTGGTTTCGCCGCGCGCTTCGCGGTCGAGTGTTTCAATGGCGCGCTCGATGGCGCCCTGTGCTTCGCTCGGATCGGGTTCGACCTCGACTTCGCGGACGTTGGACAGGGCGGTTTCAACCGGCGGCGTTTCCACCACGGCAACCTGTGCGGTCGCCTGCTGGCGCATCACCGCCTGGTTGCCCAGCGAGGGCTCGATCCGCGAGGTCACGCGAACCGGTTCGACCGTCGAATTGGCGGCCAGCGGCATGGCATCGCGGCGCGGCTCAAAGCTCGGTGCCTTGAGCGGCGTTTCGAGCGGCCGGACATTGGAAATGGGCAGGGGCGAGGTCGGGCCGGTCTTGTTGGCCTCGGCGCGCGCCACGATCGATGGCACGGGCCGCGCGTCAGGCGTCGGCTCGGGCTTGGCTGGCTCTTCCTCGCTGACGAGGTGAACCGGAGCGCCTGATGTAGAGGCCGCCTCCGAAATGATGTCCTCGATCGACATCGGACCGGCTGCTGCCGGCTTGGGCGCCTCAACAGGTGCCTCGGGCTCGGGTTCGGCCGGAGCCTGGACCGTTACCTCTTCCGGGGCCGCCGGAGTGACGGCCTTGGGCGCTTCGGCTTCCACGACGGGAGCCGGGCGCGGCTGTTCCACCGGAACCACCCTGGGGGCTTCCGCCACGGGGGCCGGGGCCGGGGCCGGCACCGGTTCTGGCGGCCGCGCGGCTGCCGGGGGCGCCACCGGGCGGGCGCTGAAGGCGCTGTCGCGCCCCAGCGTGATCACCGCCTCGCTGGCTTCCTGCTCAACCTGTCGGATGCAATCTTCGAGCTGCAGGCGGTGTTGGGTAATGTCGCGTGCGGGCAATGGGGGCGTGATGGCGCGCAATTGTCCGACGAGAGCCGAACGCGCCTTCTCGTAAACCGCCCGCCGGGCAGCCCCATTATTCTCCGGAAGCGCCGAGATCGCCCGGCGCAACAACTCCTTGTAGTCCGCCATTGGTTAGTTGGTACTCACAATTGCAGCGACGTGTTGTAACAAAAATTATCAATCTTGGAATGGGTCAACGACAAGGATCGTGTCCAGACGTTCCGGGCTCGTCGAAAGCATGGCGACGGGCGCGCCGATCTGCTCTTCGATATACCGGACATATTTGACAGCCTGAGCAGGCAATTCGGCCCAGCTTCTTGCCCCAGCAGTAGTTTCCGACCATCCCTCAAGGGTTTCGTAGATCGGCTTAACGCGTGCTTGTGCCCCCATTGAGGCAGGCAAATAATCAATTCGTGATCCATCGAGCTCGTAGCCGACGCAGACCTTGATCTCCTTGAGGCCATCAAGAACGTCGAGCTTGGTCAGCGCAATGCCGGAAATACCCGAAGTCTTGACCGTCTGGCGGACCAGCACGGCGTCGAACCAGCCGCAGCGGCGCGGACGGCCGGTATTGACGCCCACTTCGCGACCGACGGTTGCCAGGTGCTGGCCGATCTCGTCATCGAGTTCGCACGGGAACGGACCTTCGCCGACGCGGGTCGTATAGGCCTTGGTGATGCCCAGCACATAGCCGATCGCCGTCGGGCCAAGGCCCGAACCGGCAGCAGCCTGCCCGGCGACGGTGTTGGACGAGGTCACGAACGGATAGGTGCCGTGGTCGTTGTCGAGCAGGGCGCCCTGCGCGCCCTCGAACAGGATGCGCGCGCCGGCGCGGCGCTTGTCGTCCAGCACCTGCCAGACCTGGTCCATGAAGGGCAGGATTTCGGCGGCGACCGAGGTCAGCTCGTCATAGATCTTCTGCGCTTCGATCTCGGGCAGGCCCATGCCGCGACGCAGCGCATTGTGGTGGGTCAGCAGGCGCTCGATCTTGACCATGAGCGTTTCTGGCTCGCTGAGATCGATCAGGCGGATGGCGCGGCGGCCAACCTTGTCTTCATAGGCCGGACCGATACCGCGCTTGGTGGTACCGATCTTGAGACCAGTGGTCGAATCTTCGCGGATGGCATCGAGTTCGCGGTGCAGCGAGAGAATCAGCGGCGCATTGTCGGCGATGCGCAGGATCTCAGGGGTGATCTCCACGCCCTGGGCGCGCAGCTTGGCCATTTCCTGCACGAAGTGGTGCGGATCAACCACCACACCATTGCCGATAACCGAGAGCTTGCCCTGCACCAGGCCCGAAGGCAGCAGCGCCAGCTTGTAGCTCACCCCATCGATCACCAGCGTGTGGCCGGCATTGTGGCCGCCGTGATAGCGCACCACCACATCGGCGCGCTCCGAGAGCCAGTCAACGATCTTGCCCTTGCCCTCGTCGCCCCACTGAGAGCCGACGACAACCACATTAGCCATGAATACCATCTCCAGGATAGGCGCAACACAAAGGGTCCGGTCGCTGGGACCGCCCCTTCTTTCAACTCGGACGACTGTCTCCCGGCCACTTGCGTAACAGTTTGAACATGGCCGAATAACTGCTAAGTCCGATTGTCCTTACATCACCAGAGCGTCGATGACAAAGCCGCTGAATCACCAAAATCGCGGCATATCCGCCCGAATGCTCGATCAGCCCTATCTGCTCTTGCTTTTGGCCCCACTATTCTGGGGTGGCAATGTGGTTGCGGCGAAGCTGGTAGTCGGCGAAATCGACCCGTTCCTGCTGCTGGCGGCACGCTGCGTGCTCGCGACGCTGGTCATCCTGCCCTTTGCCTGGCGGTTTCTGAAACAGGATTGGCCCACCATCCAGCGCACCTGGCCGCTGCTGATGGCCTATGGCGCCGTCGGCTATGCGCTGTTCAACGTCTTCCTCTATGTCGGCCTGCAGACCACCACCGGCGTCAATTCGGCCATCGAGCAGGCCTCGCTCCCCATGCTCATCCTGGGGGCGAACTTCATTTTCTTCCGCGTGCGCGCCCGCCCGCTGCAGATTCTGGGCGTGCTGCTGGCCATATCGGGCGTTCTCCTCACCGCCACCTATGGCGATCCCACCCGCATCCTGACACTCGACCTCAATGTCGGCGACGGCTTCGTCATCCTGGCTTGCCTGGCCTATACCGGCTACACGCTCGCCCTGCGCTTCCGCCCAAAGATGCACATCATGAGCTTCATGGGCGTCTCCTTCGCCGGCGCCGCGATCACCGGACTGATCATGCTGGCGCTGTTCGGCGGCGGCCTCGGTCAGATCGCTACACTGGCGCAGGCCTCACCCACCGTCTGGGCGGTGATCGCCTATGTCGCCATCTTCCCCTCCATGTTCAGCCAGGTCGCCTATGCCCGCGGCGTCGAACTGGTCGGCGCCAACCGCGCAGCGCCCAGCCACAACCTGATCCCGGTTTTCGGCACGCTCGGCTCGGTGATCATCCTTGGGGAGAGCCTGCAGCCCTATCACTTCCTCGCTGCCGCCATCATCATCTGTGGCATTGTGCTGGCCGAATGGGCCGCGCGCAGCAGGCAGGCCTCCCGCCCCGCAGAATAACCCAGTCCTTAGTGGTGCCCGCTCTGCCGCAGTTGCGGGAACAGCTGCAGGCAGCCATGCGCGATGAGCACCCCGACCAACACCGGCAAGGCCGTGTCGCCACCCGCCAGGAGGATCACGATCAGCCCGGCGACCAGCGGCCGCCCGAGCCCGATGGCCGCCGCCGCGCCCATGCCCGACGCCATGGTCACGGCCAGGGGCACGCCGGGGAACAGCACGCTTATCGATGCACCAGCAGCAGCGCCCGCAAACATCAGCGGAAATATCGCCCCGCCCCGCCAGCCGCTGGCAATGCAGATGGCGCAGGCCAGCGCCTTGAGCAGTCCCAGCGCCAGCAGGCCATGCGCCCCCTCGCGGCCGGCCCAGTCGGCGATGGCACCAAACTCGTCATGGCCGGAAAACCGCAGCAATGGCAGCAGCGCTGCGAGCAGCGCAAACACCACGGTGCCGATCAGCGTCTGAGCCCAGGTCGCCGGCGTTACCCGCGCCAGCAGGCCCGTCGCGCCCGCCCGAACGGCGATGAAGACCACGCCCATCAGCACGCCGAATGGTGCCGGGATCACCGCAGAAATCACGTCCAGACCCGGCTGCCCCGATTGCACCGCCGGCATATGGAGGCGCAGCCCCGCGCCCTGCCCCAGCAGATGCAGGATCAGCCAGAACCCGGCCAAGCCGCACAATCCGGCGAGCAACAGCAGGCCGCTGATTCCGGGCTCGCGTTCCTCGGCGTAGACCGCCGCGCCGGGCGGCGAGGCATAGAGCCCGGCCAACCCGCCCGCCGCACCGGACTGCCCGACCAGTTGCTGTTCGGCCTTGCTGCGGGCAATCACCTTGGTGACAAACACCGACAGTTCGCTCACCACCGCGATAAGCCCGGCTTCCGGGCCGACGGCGCCGCCAAACGCCACCGCCACGATCGCCGAAACCCCCACCACCAGCGCCCGGCGCGGATGGATCGAGATCGGATCGCGCAGCGCTGCGATCTGGGCATCGATGCGGTGTTCGTCGCCGAAACGGCGCAACACCGCGATCAGCAGCCCCCCGGCCATGATGATGGCGGCAATGGTGAGCGGGCCATAGTCGTCGCGCCAGATCAGGGCGCTGAGCATCTGCATGCCGACCAGAAGCAGCCCCGCAGCCAGCCCGCTGGCGGCTCCATGCACGCTGGCAATCGCGATCAGTCTGACCACGGCCCTCTCCCCTGTCGGGAGTAGTAGCGCCCCGCGCCTGGGCAGCGTCAAGCAGCAAAAAGGCCGGTGGCGAACCACCGGCCTTTCCAATTCTCGTTTGCAGCAAGCCTTAGAACTTGAGGGTCTTGGCCTGCTTGACGCCTTCGAGCGCGGCAATTTCTGCCAGCTGCGCCTCGGTCAGCGTGCCGTCGATCGAGACCAGCGCAATGGCGTCCGAACCGACATCGACACGGCCAAGGTTGAAGTTGGCGATATTGATGCCGAGCGTGCCCAGCAGCGTGCCGAGGCGGCCGATATGGCCCGGCTTGTCTTCGTTGGTCACATACAGCATGGACGGCGACAGTTCCGCTTCCATGTTGATTTCCTTGACCTGGATGATGCGCGGCTTGCCATTGGCAAACAGCGTACCGGCAACGCCGCGTTCCTGGCGTTCGGTGGTCACGGTCAGGCGGATATAGCCTTCATAGGCGCCCTGGCGGTCACGCGTGGTGGTCTCGACGGTGATGCCACGATCCTTGGCCACCTGGGGTGCCGAGACCATGTTGACGTCACCCAGCGAGGGCTTCAGCACGCCGTTGATGGCCGCTGCGATCATCGGCTTGACGTTGAGCTCGCCAACGGTGCCTTCGAACTCGATCTTGATGCCCTTGATCGCCGTTTCGGTCAGCTGACCGGCGAAGGAACCGAGCGTCTCGGCCAGCTTGACCCACGGGGTCAGGATCGGCGCTTCTTCGGCCGAGATCGACGGGAAGTTGAGCGCATTGGTGATTTCGCCGCTCATCAGGTAGGCCGAAATCTGCTCGGCAACCTGCAGCGCCACATTTTCCTGGGCTTCGGTGGTCGATGCGCCAAGGTGCGGGGTGCAGATGACGTTGGGCAGTTCGAACAGCGGGTTGTTCTCGGCCGGCTCCTGCAGGAACACGTCGAGCGCCGCGCCAGCAACCTGGCCCGACTTCAGCGCATCATAGAGCGCAGCTTCATCGATCAGGCCGCCACGGGCGCAGTTGATGATGCGAACGCCCTTCTTGGTCTTGGCCAGCGCTTCGGCATTGAGGATGTTGCGGGTCGCATCGATCAGCGGCGTGTGCAGCGTGATGAAGTCGGCGCGGGCCAGCAGTTCGTCCAGCGTCACCTTTTCGACGCCCAGCGCCTGGGCGCGTTCCGGGGTCAGGAACGGGTCGAACGCCACGACCTTCATGCGCAGGCCGATGGCACGGTCAGCGACGATCGAGCCGATATTGCCGGCGCCGATCAGGCCGAGGGTCTTGTTGGTGACTTCCACACCCATGAAGCGGTTCTTTTCCCACTTCGAAGCGCGGGTCGAGGCGTCGGCTTCCGGCAGCTGGCGGGCCAGCGCCATCATCATGGCAATGGCGTGCTCGGCCGTGGTGATCGAGTTGCCGAAGGGCGTGTTCATCACGATGATGCCCTTCTTGGTCGCAGCCGGGATGTCGACATTGTCGACACCGATACCGGCGCGGCCGATGACCTTGAGATTGGTCGCGGCAGCGATGATCTTCTCGGTCACCTTGGTGGCCGAACGGATCGCCAGACCATCATACTGGCCGATGACTTCGAGCAGCTTTTCCTTGTCCTTCCCCAGATCGGGCAGGTAGTCGACCTCGACACCATTGTCCTTGAAGATCTGGACGGCGGTCGGGCTCAGCTTGTCTGAAACGAGAACTTTTGGCATGGGAATTTCCCTGAAATTTGAGTGAAATTCCCCTCTCTGCTCCGAGCTTTGGCATGGTGTCGCCGCTTACTCGATCAGCGCCTCCCCCTTGTAGAGGGGGAGGTTGGGAGGGGGTATCAGAAGTTAGGCAGCAGCCTTGAGAGCGGCCTTTTCCTGGGCGAAAGCCCAGTCCAGCCACGGGGTCAGCGCTTCGAGATCGGACGCTTCGATGGTCGAACCGGCCCAGATGCGCAGGCCCGCCGGGGCATCCTTGTAGGAGCCGAAGTCATAGCCGACGCCGAGCTTGTCGAGGCGGGACACGATGGCCTTGGCGAACGCGGCCTGGCCGTCGGCATCCAGTGCAGCGATGTCGGCATCGACGATCGACAGGCACACCGAGGTGTTCGAGCGCTGATCGGCATTCTTGGCGAGGAAATCGACCCAATCGGTCTTGGCGACCCAGTCGTTCAGCACCTTGAAGTTGGCGTCGGCACGGGCCTGCATCGCCTTGAGACCGCCGATTTCGAGGCCCCACTTCATGGCGTCCACTGCGTCTTCGATGCACAGCATCGAAACGGTATTGATGGTCTCGGCCTTGAAGATGCCTTCGATCAGCTTGCCGCCCTTGGTCATGCGGAAGATCTTGGGCAGCGGACGCTCGGACTTGTAGGTCTCGAGGCGTTCGACGGCGCGCGGCGACAGGATCAGGATGCCGTGGGCAGCTTCACCACCGAGCGCCTTCTGCCAGGAGAAGGTCACCACGTCGAGCTTGGCGAAATCGAGGTTCTGCGCAAAGGCGGCCGAAGTGGCGTCGCAGATGGTCAGGCCTTCGCGGTCGGCCGGGATCCAGTCAGCATTGGGCACGCGCACACCCGAAGTGGTGCCGTTCCAGGTGAAGACCACGTCGCGCTTGAAGTCGACCTGGGTCAGGTCGGGCAGTTCGCCATAGGGCGCATCGAGAACGCGCACGTCATCGAGCTTGAGCTGCTTCTGCACGTCGGTGACCCAGCCGGCGCCGAACGATTCCCAGGCGAGCATGTCGACGCCGCGGGCGCCCAGGGCGCTCCACAGGAACATTTCGACAGCGCCGGTGTCCGAAGCGGGCACGATGCCGATGCGGTAGTCTGCCGGAACTTCGAGCAGCTCGCGCGTCAGGTCGATGGCCTGCTGGATGCGGGCCTTGGCGGGCTTGGCGCGGTGCGAACGGCCGGTCAGCGCGTCGGCAAGCACCTCAAGGGTCCAACCAGGACGCTTTGAGCATGGGCCCGACGAAAAATTTGGATTAGCCGGTTTTACCGCCGGTGCGGTTTGGGGCGTATCAGCCATCTTCAGCGACCCTCCCAGGTCTATGCGTCTCGCGTTAGGGCGAGATGTCCTGTTTTCAGAACTACGGGAAGGCGCGGAAAACCGCAAGAGACAAAGTGATTTGGAAAATCAGCCATGCAGGTTCGTGTAGGCTCAAACAGGAACATGCCGAGAACGAACAGGAAGAATTGGCACACCAGCGGCATACGAGATTCACGACCCGTTCCGGCAAGGAGATAGGCGATGGCAGACGAAACGAAACCGATACCGCGCGACACGCTTGACGCCGTGGGTCGATATACGCGCTTCACAATCTTGGCAGAGTTGAACCGAGCGTTCGCATGTTCCGGGCTCTCGATTGATCAAGTGGCGAGCCGTATCGGCTGGCGTCCGGTGCAGGTGCGGCGCTTCTTATCCGGAAAGACAAAGACCCAGATTGAGATGGTGGGGGAAACCGCGTTCGCTATTGACGGCTCGCTTGTATCCTTCAGCCTTTCCCCCTCCCCTTCACGATAGGAAGAGACAGATGAGCGAGGCTGACCGCGAACTGTTGTCTGAAGCCCTTGACCTCTGCGTCCGCGCGAGAAAGCTGGATGCCCAGGGCCGAGCCAACGCCGCTGTCTCCGCGTCGGCGGATCCTGACGCCATGCGCGATCTGCTGCCAAGGCTTGCCGCTAGACACAATGAGCGCTTCCCCTTCCAGCCTATGGAAAGCCGCTCGGCCACCATTCCTTTATGGGTGCAGGATCAATATGAGCGCGACCTTGCAGACTGGGAGCGTCGCGCCCGCCAACATTTGATGAAGTCCTGACCATGCGCCGCCTCTCTGACCACCAGCTCCACATCCTCACCGTCGTGAACAAGCACGGCCGAATCTGCATCGGGCTCCCGGTGGATGCGGAATGGGCTCCGATTGCTGCGGAGCTGCGGCAGCTCGCCAAGTGGCGATTCCTGATCGAGGATGGCAGCGGGGACGATGGCCCGGCCTATGAGCTGGCGCCGGCAGGACGCGCCCTAGTAGGCCTCTGACCGATAGCTCGCCCCAGGCGATGGCGTCGACGATGGTGACAGAATCAGCCCGACGCCCTTCGCACCGCACTTGGCGCAGCGCAGGCGCGCCGCCAGCGGGTTGGGATCGCCGACGTGCACAAAGTCCGGCCCAAGCTTCGCGGCCAGCGCCACAAGGTCCAGCTCCGAGCCATGTAAGCACTCGGTGGAGTTGCAATAGGCCCTTACCGTGTAGCCATCGTCGATAAGGGCTTGGAGGGTGTTGACTGTGAACGACTGCATTCCGGCAAGGGTAGATGGATTCCCGGCACTGGCAAGCCGTTCACCTGTATCGTGAAGTCGCAGCAGGGGAACCGGTACACGATAGTGAGGCGGCCAGCCACGCGAAACGGTGCCCAGTCCCAGTTCGGCGGCACGGCGTGGTGCGGGCAGACGACGTGATCGCTCATTGCCGAAGCACCAACTTGGCGAGCCATTCCCAAGCCCCGGTCACCGCGGCGATCAGGCCGCCAATGGTGGATATGCCGGCAATGCCGAACACCCACGAGATCCGCTTGCCGGTCTTGAGCAGGTCGCGCCAAGCCTCAATCGTTGGCTCGACGTCCGACTGATGGGCGCCCAGGCTATCCTTGAGCCCCTGCACTTCACCCCTCACCTGTCCGTCTACCTCACCGAGGATCCGGATATCGCCTTTGATGGCGCCGACGTCATCGGCCATGGCGTCCATGCGCTCATGGAGCCGCGCCCGGCTTTGTCGGGATGCTTCCCTCTCCTCTTGGAAATCGTCACGAAGCTGCTCCATCATTTTGAGCAAGAGGGTGCTGTCACCGGCCACTGGGCTACTTCCCGTTGATGATGTCCATGAGGGTGCGTCGGCGCTTTCGCGGGGCTTCCTCCACTATGCCGCGCTCATAGTCCTCGAACGGCACCAGAGGCGGCTTGCTGGCGTCCCTGTCGCGCCAGCCCTGCCGGTAGGCGCCGAGCGTCAGGAGCGCCAGTAGGCCACCGATGACGCCTTGCCAGCCGAACGTGCGCCAGGCCGCACCGAGGAGGACCCCAGCGATCACCACCCATACCCAAGTGGGGATCATGCCCCACAGAAACGACCAAACCCAATCGATCATGACGGCCTCACACGGGACTGAATGAACAGGAATGCGCCGATGCCGAAGCCGCCGACGATGACAAAGGCCAGCGCCCACTGGACTGGGCCGGTGCCGGCAAAGAGCGCGCCGAGGGTGGCGAGGATGCCCGAGGCCCAGGCCACGTTCTCTTTGGTCACGATGGGCTCGCCGCCGGGCTTCGCGCCGACATTGTTGGACGAGACGTGCGCGCCGCGCGCCCACAGCCCGGCCTCGGCGGCCCGCCGGTTCACAAGGCCATCCATCTTGCTGCCGTCGTTGTGGACCCATCGGGCCATCTGGCCCGGCACGGCTGCATAGTCCCCGGCATTCAGCTTATTGAGCAGGGTGGAGCGTCGGAAGGCATCATCCCCGATGTTGTAGGTGAAGCTGACCAGGGCGCCGAACTGATTGTCCGTCAGCGCGACCTTAACGAGGCCTTCGACCACGGCCGCAACTCGGGCCAGCTCGATCGACAGAAGCCGCCCCGCCTCAGGCTCGGTGATGGTCTGGCCCTTGCGCACCGGCTGGCCGCCAATCTTGGTGGTGCCATAGCCGATCGTCCACGGCGTGCCGTCGCGAGAGCCGGGATCCGGATAGGCTTCCGCGCGAAAGCCCTCCCACTGTTTGACGAGCGAAAGCGTCTCCGCGTTAACGGATCGGGTCATCATTGAACCTCTATGTGTGGGTGGTCGTTACCCTCGGGCGAAAGCGGGAGGGGCAAATGCCGAGGAAGAAAATCGAGGTGCGCGACGATGACACCCTGATCATCAGGGCGAAGGTCACGCGCGTGTCACCGGATGGGGATCAGGTGACTATCCAGGTGTGGGGCCAGCACATTACCGGAGCCATTGAGTACATGCCGTTTGAGAAGCACGAGAAGGGGAACAACTGGCCGGGGTGACACGGTTGCAATACTTCCGCTACGACAGTATTGATCAAATATGCTGCTTTCCGGAATTGCTTTTCTGATTGGTTCGTTCTTCCCTGAGAGGAAGCCCAAACCTCCGCGATTTTCGTCTGTGGATGAGTTTTTGAACTACCTGGAAGAGAACGAAGCCATCGCGTGCGACGATCTGAGCCCAGAAGAGAACGCAATCGCGCGTGCCGCCGTCCGCATTCGTCGCGCGGCCATCCGCCCCGGCACCTGGGCGGATGATGATTGGTACATTCTCCCGAACGAGCGCCACATCTGGCTGGGGCGATAGAGCACTATTGCCGCTAACGGGTTTTGCCTTTATCCGAGTTTAAGTCTGGTTCAGTTGCGGTAGGCGCGCGAGGAACCGACGCTTTTACAAATTAGGCATTGCAATATTGAAACTAATTCGAACAGTCGAACTCGGCCTGGTTGTGTTGGCTGTAGCCCTCGCCCTTGTATGGTTCTTCACGTAGTGACGAACCTCAACGGCGAAGGCTGAAACACCCTGATCTTAGGCCTTACGTCGCGGATTGCTCCTCAGGCTTGGCTCTCCATGAGCAGTACCAGACGGCCAACGCAATGCCGTAGTAACCACCCCAATACACATATTGGTCAGTCATGCAGGCTGCGTAGATTACAAGCAGTCCGATGGACGCGACATAAAGCCCCCGATCCCCACAGAATATCGTTCTAACCGCCAAGATGGCGGGGAGCAAAAAGAGCAGCACCCCGAAAATACCGTTACGCAGGAAAAGCGCGGCGATGGAGTTGTGTATCGAGTGCTCTCTGGCACCGTGCCCCTTGAGGACCTCTGCCGTATCGAAAGTCGCTCCAAAACCCTTGCCAGTGAGGAAGGACGCAGGCTGTTGCTTCATTTCTTGGAACACCAAGTAGGATTCCAAATAGCGCTGGTCTACCGGCAACCCGCCTTCGGTCTCGATTTCCACAATCGCTTGCGAGGGGCTCCAAACGAAGCTCCCGAAACGGCCAAATGTGCTCAGAAGCGGCTGTGAGAACAAGCCTGCCAACACCAAGACCAGCAACGCTGTCTTCCCGATGGTCCCCCACCTCATTTGGCTTCTGTCGAATATGAGGGTCCAGAACCAGGCTGCTCCGGTCGCAAGCACGGCCACTATGATGTTCATCCGGAACTGGGAAGCGCCCACGCCCGCAATGATCACGAGGGGCGCCAAAACAACGCTAGCGCGCGCAGCAGTAAGATATAGGACGATGGCGAGCGCTATCCCGTAGTGAATGTCAGGCGGGATGCTTACCTTGTTCCCGCCAGACCAAAAATACAGTCCAAGGATGACTGCCGAAGTCGCGGCCGCCCCGGCCACCATTACGCGAAAGATCACAGACCGCAGCCGATTGGTGTCTGCGGTTCTAAAAAGCTCCTTCGTTACAAGGAAGTACGCGAAGGTTGCGCCCATACCGGCAGCGTCAGCAGCATAATAAAATAGACTTGGCTGGGATTGGTATACAAAGGGGCTCGCCAGACCCAGCAGAAGAAAGACGACACCGACAATAGCGATCCTGGATCGGAGAGCCTTGAGTACGCGCTTAGGCCCCAAGAAAAGGCTGGCCCCCATGAGATACGCTAAAGGGGCTAGCTTCATGGCATACACGAGGACAGCGCTTGAGAGGCCTCCTTCAGATGTCCAGATGTACCCGTGCAGCAACAACAGAAGCGGGTTAAGCAAGACAAAGGGGACGAACAGGCAGGCTGCCACCACGCGTTCCGGCTGATGCCAATCACCAAATAACTTCATACTGACGTTGATTCCGCTCGCCCGACACGGCCCACCAAATGGCACGCGCCCATTCAGTTGTCACCAGCCGCTACGCGCAGGGACCGCTTTCTAGACCGCGCTAAACTCGCGCTTTGGCCTGCGGAGTGATCGGTATTACTATTCCCTGCCCTTCCAGGACTCTCGATCCCGACGCATCCTCCACCCAAGTGGCGATGGTGGCGCGTCTCCGGTCGAGCGCGACCACTTCCGCAATTGCTTTATAGGGCTCCCCGATGAAAACGGGTTTGATGAACGACACCGTCTGCGATAGCCAAAGCGTCCCTAGCCCGGGCATATCCATGCCGAAAATCCCTGAGAATTTCGCGAGTGAGATCACCCCGTGCGCAATTCTGCGCCCAAAAATGGTGGTAGCCGCGTATTCATCGTCGAAATGCACAGGGTTGAAGTCACCTGAAATCTTCCCGAATGCCGTCACGTCTTCGTCAGTGACGCGGTAGTCTCGTTCGACCCGATCGCCAACAGCCATTTCCGAAATGGTCTTGCATGCGCGCGGCTTTTCCATGCTATTTCCTCGAACTCGCTTCGAACACCGTGAAGGAACACAATCCATGGCCTATGCAGTCTATGGCGCCGGCGGATTTGCCAGAGAAATAGCACCGCTCTTGCGGAGGATTTGGCTGTCCGGTGACGCTATGCTCCCCGACACCATGGAAGGGGCGGCGGATATTGTGTTTGTGGACGACAGCCCCGACCGAAAGCAAGTGGTAAACGGCTACGGCGTAATCCGCTTTGATGAGCTCTGCTCCTCTGAACACCATTCGCGGAAGGTTGTGATCGGTATCGGCAGCGGGGAAGTGCGCGCGAAGTTGGAAGCTAAATGTGCGCAAGCTGGGCTCGCGATTTACACAGCGATCGCCCCGTCAGCGATCATCTTGGATGAGGTAGAGTTGGGCCCTGGCTCCGTGATCTGCGATCAGGTTATCCTTACATCCAACATCAAGGTCGGCCGTTCATTCCAGGCAAACCTAAATAGCTACGTCGGGCACGACTGCGTCATAGGCGACTACGTGACTTTCGCGCCACGCGTGAACTGCAATGGTAATGTCCATATCGGCAACAATGTCTACGTCGGCACCAATGCAAGCATCATTCAGGGGACGTCCGACGACCCCCTGACGATTGGGGAGGGTGCCATCATTGGGATGGGCGCTGTCGTCACCAAACCTGTCCCGCCGAAGACCTTAGTCGCAGGAAACCCAGCTCGCGCGATAAGGACGCTTGAGTAGCCATGCACTTCAGGCACTGATGGTGCCAAAGGTTTTCCACGTTCCCGGCGTTCCGGCGGTTGTGCAAACCCAACCCACATTGCCGCCGGGGGCTGCTGCGCTGTTGAAGACAAGATCCCCAACGGCGTGAGCGCCCGTAGTTGGTGCAATCCCTCTGGACCAATACACCTTCATCGCGCCGTTGTAGACGATCCACGCCCCGGCAGCTGGGATCTTCACCCCGTCGCCGCCGATCGTGTTCACAATTTCAAGGGAAGCGTTGCCGCCGGATGCTTCGTTCCGCAGGCGCAACGCCGGGCCTGCTCCCTTGTTTGTCAAATCATAGACGGCCTGCGTCGCGTGGTTATTCTTAGCACGCTGCGTCCCACTGGCGCCCATATCGTGGTAACCTAGACGGCCTACAACATTGGGCTCGACTGCGGCCGTGGCGTCGACACGACTAGCCGTCCCTAGCACTGGGTCGTAGCCCTCAACGTACGGGACGCTGGTGCAGTCGATCGTGTTCTGCTGTCCTGTATCGACATACCAAGACCCCGTAGCAGCCGTACCCGCTGGGTTGTCCATTTCGGAATAACGCGGGATCAGCGTGTTCCGCAGGCCGCCCAGGCGCGCCAACTTGAAATCCGGGCCGATCCACTCAAGCGATGGGTTCAGAAAAATGTTCCCGTTATTGGCGTATGGCGTGCTCTTGATGTAAATGTGGCTCGCCACGGCAGAGTATATACCGGCCACGCTCGCCTGATTGCCCGTGAAGAAACCGCCATAGAAGCGGTTCATGTTGACCCAGCCACTCGCATCGGCGCTGGCGCCGTAGATGCCAACGCAGTTGTCCGTCATGAACCCAAGATGGAAGTCGTTGTAGACCGTGCCGCGCTGGTTCCCATACAGGAACATTCCAATCGTCGCGTTGCGACTGCCGATGTGGAACTCCCCCTGGTAGACGTTCTGGAACAGAAAACTCCAACGCTCCTTGGAGTAGTCAGCAGAAGGCCAGTGGACAAGGAGCCCACCCAAGAGTTTCGGCGCGAATAGGATATTCCCGGCTGTCGCCAAGTACTGGACGGCAGAGCCTTCATCAAAGGTCGGGCTGATCGTCGTGTTATCGGCCAAAACGAGGCCAATGCCCGAAAAATTAAGCTGGAGCGACGTGCTGTAGACCCCGCGTAGGAGCCTGAGAGTTGCGTTCTTGGCAACGCAGTATGCGATGGACTGGATGATCTCAGGACCATCATCGGTCGCCCCATCGCGGACAGCGCCGAACATCTCAGGCCGCGCCTCAGCCTCAGCCAGCTCATACCAAACCACAGTCACAGCATCGGCAAGGGTGATCGAGAGCTTGCCGGCGTGCGCCGGTTCGCTGGCGACCTTCTTGTAAAGGGCCCCACCGCCGTCGCCGGCCGAGGCATAGCCGTCCGTGCGCAAACCGTCTGGCGCCGTGGCTGGATGGAGGTTAGCGATCGCCCATGCGCGGCTCGGAATGCCGCCTACGGGCTGGCCTACTAGTTCGTACCCGGCCTCGGCCGGGTTGACGACAAGCTGCTTCCCGGCGTCACCTGGCGCAATCGCTGGCAGATTGAGCCCGGCCGCGTAGCCTGCCGCCTCGGCTGCGCTGCCGGCTGCGGCCATGGCCGAACTCTCGGCCTGATCAACAATCTGCCCCAGCGTTTCGAGGTCGATCACCTCACCCACCGGGATTTGATCAATAGTGTCGATCGTGACGCCGGCCGCCGTCTTGAGGATGATCTTAAAGGGATTGGCACTGGCGATGAAGATTGCCGCAAAAGCGCCTGCCGCGTTCGCAATCACCGGATTGGTGTGCGGCGTCGAGGCGTTAGAGTTCTTATAGATCGGGATAAGGCTCGAAGTGCCGGCCCTATAGAAAAAGAGCTGCGCGCCGGCATAAGGGTTTCCGTTCGCGTCCAGAGCCTGAAAACGGGGATCAAAGAGAATGGCTATGACAGCCTCCTACGGTACGGGGTTGGTCAGGCGCGGCGGCGCGTGGGGAGCGTCAGGGGCTCGAAGGTGACTTCGGGCGGGGCCATGAAGGGAATGCGGGCCAAGGCGTTTGGCTGGGCGCTGGCGGGCGCGGAAAGCGCGCTCAGGGCGTTTACAGGCGCCAGAGCGTTGCCGGTGGGGGCGGCAGGCGCGCCAGAGGCAAACTTGCTCGCCCCGCTCTGCTCGATTCCGCCGGGCAGCGAGGTCCATTGATCGTTCAGCGCCGACGCCACGCGGGAGGTATCTCCGGCTTCGAGGTCCGCAAGAAGTTCCCTGCCCGTCTTGGCCTTGTAGGTTTCGCTGGCGAGGTTCCACGCCGCTGCATCCTGGTTGGCGGGGGAGAAATCCGTGAGCCCGAGGCGCGCTGCCTGATCGTCCCAAGTCGATCCGAGAAACTGATATTTCCCGGCTGCGCTCGACGTCTGTCCTTTGTTCGGCCCGCTGGTGATGGTCACTGCCCGGCGCGGGTGGTCAGCAAAGTCCGAGAATTTCGAGCCGCCATAGATCACGTCATAGGCGCCAGCGCTTTCAGGGCCCGCCAGAGCGTCAAGAAACGACCGCGCGGCGGGTGGGATAGTTGTGGCCATGTGGGGTTCCCATAGAAAAAGGCCCGCCGAAGCGAGCCTTGGATATTTCCAGCGATGATGTTCAGTCTTTAGCGGAGCGGTCTATTAGCCAACCAGTTGCGCACATTGGCCACAACCCAGAGCCAAAAGAAGCCGCCCATACCGGCGCCCCATACCGACTGCGGCAGCGGCTCCCCTGCCGCTTGCGCGCCAAAGGCGATGACGGCACACACGATGCCGCCCCATGCACCCCAGATCAGGGCGTTCGCTTCTTTTTTCTCCATACCCTCTTGTATCAGTTGAGGGCGTTCGCACGCAATGCAGCAAGAGCATTCGGGGGGCGATTATTCATCGCTGCAACAGCATTCGACGCCGCACCAACTGTTGGGCCACCCAGCATTTCTGCTAGGTTGGTTTTCCCCGCCAGCAGCTGATTGGTGAGATAGGCCTTACCTGGGCCAGACAGCGCCAAAGCCGCGAGCGCATTGGGGGCCTGCGAGCCGAGCGCGAAGCCCGCGACGGCGCCTGCTGTGTCGGCCACGCTGTTCCCCGCCAACGCCCCAAGCGTAGCCGGCAGGCCGGATGTCATCCCGCGGACGGCGAGGCGAGCTGCCGTCCCAGAGTTGGGAAGTGGAGACATCCCAGCCACGCCAGCGCGTGCCAACTCTGCAAAGTCGCCTTGCCCTCGAACATAGGCGCGCTTGTTCTGTTGAGAGACTGCGCTTCGAAGGTTCGCGGGGGTAATGACGCCCATTGCTGTCGCTTCGCCCGCGCGGGATGCCGCTTGCTCCAAAACCAGCAAATTGCGGTAGTCACTGCGCGCCTGCTGCCAAGCCCCAAGATCGGCTGGGTTGGCTGCTGCGATCGAGCGCTCCATAGCGTCATCCAGCGAGCGCTGGATGCCAAACAGGGCGTCACCGAGTGAGGCATCGGTCGCTTTGCGTGCCTGGGCATTCAGACGGCTGCGCATCGCCTGATAGGCGTCACCGCTGATAGTGCCGCCGTTCTTCCGTACGGCAGCAGCGATATCGCGCAGTGTGCTTTCGATAACAGGCGCCCGAGCACTCTCGTTGACCATCGAGAAATAGTCGCGAACCACGCCACCCAGCTCCTGGCCAAGAGTTTGATCGGCGCGCAACGTGTTGCGGACCGCCAAGTCATCAAACTGCTTGCCGATGGACGTGAAGGCATTGTCCATGACTTCGGGTGTGGCGCGCGGCGCGCTGATGCCTGCACGGCTCAAGGCGGCCTGGGTGAATTGATCCGCCTGCCTTTCGGTCAAATCAGATAGGCGGGGGCCGCCCAGCTCGCTCTCCATGTTGCGGAGCGTTGGACTACCCGTCATTTGCCCGGGCGACAACTCCACGCCTTCGCGAGCAAGCACGTCATTCACCGCCTGCTTTTCTGCCGAAATCGGGTTTGGCGTAATGGCCTTCTTCCCCGCCTGAGCTGCGCCAGCGACCGAAAGGCCTCCCAAGATCTGGGCAGCGATTTCGGCGTATGGGTTGTCCGTGACCTGCTGCACGGCGCCAGCCGCCGCACCCGAGCCGAGCGCGGTTGCTGCCTGCCCGACTGCCGAGCGGATTGGGGTGGCCGATTTGGCGACAATACTTGCCCCGGGGACAAGCGTGGCCCCCACCTCTTGCCCAATGCGGCGAATGACCTGGTTTCCCGGGTCCTCGCTCGTCGGCCGGATCGAGGGTGCCATAAGGTCCTTGATGGACTGACTTCCGCCGATGGCGTTTACAGGTAATTGAATGTCGCCGCCCGTCGCCGCGTTAATACCTGCGGCGCCAAGACGAAGCGCGCCTTGCGCAAGATCAACGGGCAGGCCCAGCACCGAAGCGATGCCCTCATTTACGCCGGACGTCCCCTGCGCGAATGCGGTCTCGTTGAATGGCGTAGGCGTTGGGACAGCCATCGGGCCGGGCTCGACATACCCCGGCCCGCCGCCGGGGACCGGCAGATCCGCAAGGTATGGGTCTTGCGCTGCCGGCGCAGTGGCGGCCCCCATCGGCGCGGCATCGGCCGGCGCTTGAACCGGGAACCGCTTCTGGATTGCCGCCTTCATCACGTCAGGCGCAGTGCCGTCAGGGAATTCAGCGATCGAACCATCAGGAAGCTGGACTTCGATCATTCGAGTTCACCTGTGTCGGGGTTCCAGACAAGTCGTGTCGGGGATGCAGGGGCGGCCTGCGCAGGCGCCGCTGATGCGGGCGCCGACTGTTGGGACCGCGCCCGCTCTAGCCCAAGTGCGATGACGGATTTTAGGTCGTTTAGCGCGGCCACGAAATCGGCCTTGTTCTGAACGCGGCTGAGGCGCGCAATTGCGTCGGTGGCCTTCTTGCCTTCCACCTCGGTGATCTGGCCGCCCCCCTTGAGGCTTTCGAACGCCTGCAGGAAGGCCGAACCTTGCAGCTGCTCAATGCGAGCCACAACGCCCGCCTGTGGCGTGCCGGGGATGGCCGGCAGAATGCCGCCAAGCCCGATGGCCTGCTCAAGATTGGGATCGTTAATCACGGCGTCGATCATCGCCAGGGAATTTTCGGCCGAGGCGACAGCCGCCGGAGCGCCCATAGTGTTTTCGACATCGGCCTTACCCCTGGCGGTGCCAGAAGCGGTATCGTACGCCTCCTGGAAATTCTCCTTGGGAACGCGATCCACAACTTGCCGTGTGAGTGGGTCGAGGATGCCCCAATGCGTGCCGAGGTCGATCTTGTCCGACTTCGTGGCCAGGGTGACGCCCTCGGGCAACTGGCTCTGCACCATGGTACCGTCGTCGCGGGTTTGAAGCGGCACAACGTTGCCCTGCGCATCTTGCCCGTACGACAGATTAAGCGACGTTTTCGGCCCCTTGGCCGCCTCGCTGACCTTGAACGCGAATTCCTGCAGACGCTGTTCAAGCTCCCGCTCGTTCTGCGCAAGGTTGAGCTGCCCCAGCGTATCCACTGAGGCCCGAGCTACGATAGGCGCTAGGTCAGGCCGCCCACGGAATGCATCGACGTTCATGCCCGACCCGGCCAGCATGTCGAGCGACTGCTCCCACATCTGCGGGTCGGCCTGACCGTCGATCTTGCCGCCCATCACGCCGAACGCCATGGAGCCGATATTCTGCAGGCTCTGCTTGGCGAGGGTGAGGTTGTTGCTCTCCATTTGCTGGCGAGCGTTCACGCCCTCGGACATGGCCTGTACGGCGTTGATTTCGGGGTTCTGGACCGCAAGGGCCATCGGTTGAATTGCCATTACCGTGCGAAGCTCCAGCCGTTACCGAAATTGTTGGACGCCATGCCAAGGCCGAAACCGGCCTGCTTTGAGAGGTTCGAAAGGGCATTGCCCCAAGCATTGGCCCCGCCAACATAGCCGGAGGCCGTGGCCGCGCCCTTGTCCTGAATGGTCTGGCCCATCTGCGCGACGGCGTTCTGACCAAGCGCATTCTGGTTGGCGACGGTTGCTTGCCCGCCGGTCGAAGCTGCCGAAAGGCGGTCGAGATAGTTGTTGTAGGTCTGGTCAGCCACGCCCTGGCTGTATTTGGTGATGGCCTTGAGCCCTGCCCCGCTGTTTTTCATGCCGAGCGCGGCCAGCGAGTTCTGGACGCCCTCGCGGCCCTGATCCATCTGGAACTGGTAGCCGGGGGTTTCCTTGAACCCGGATTGGAAGGTCCCAGCCTTAGCTGCATCGGACAGCCCCAGCTCGCCCATGTAGGCATCGAGCGCAGTCTTGCCGGCCGTCATCCATGGCATGCTGTCTTGGCGGGACTGGTTGTACTGCTGCTCCTGCAGGGACAGCGCCTTGTCGGCCGCCTGCGCCTGCGTCTGGGCCGCCTGGTTGGCAGCGTTTGCGCCCATCGCCCCGGCGGCAAGCGAGGCTGCGCCACCGATCGCCGCGGCGCCGAGAATGGCCATTGTCGTGCCGATTGCCATTATACGAGCTCCTTGATGTAGCGGCTCTCCATGAGGCGGAAGCCCTTGCCCTTGAGCAGGCGGCCGATGGCCTTGGAGCGGTCATTTTCGAGGGTGGAGAGGAGGCAGAACGACGCGCCGAAGCCCTTGGCGTGCTCGAGCATGGCATCGAGCAATGCGAACCCGTCGCGCCCTGCCCACCAGAAGTTTTCTTCGACCATCCAGGTGGACGGCGCGAAGTAGACCGGTGCGTATGTCCCGCCGATCAGCCCTTCGCCATTCGTGAGCAGCACCGCCTGCGGGCTGTCGATCATGAACCGCAGCATCCGGGCGATGCCGGCCGGATCGTATTCGCCCATGAAGCTGTGCGGACTCATGGCGTGGAACTTCGCCCCCATCTCAACCAGAGCGGGGATGTCCTCGACCGTAGCTGTGCGAACCGTCATGGCTCGACGGGCCAATACTTCGGATCGCGGAAATCCGCCGGTATCGGGTCCATCCCCTCGATCTCCCCGGAACGGTCACGGACCGCCTGCCGATACGCTGCCATCTCGGGAGATGGCGGTTCCCCGTTGATAGACCTGATATCGACCCAATCAGTGTAGGCCAGGATGCGCCCAGCCCACTGTTTGACCTCGCGCGGGTCGATGACGGGAATCTCGACAGGCTTCGGAGTGGCAACGCCGCCCGGAAGATATGTCGTCTCAGCATCGATTGGCCCGAGGCAGTAGATTGCCTCCCCAGGCCGCAACGCGCGCCGCTCAAGCACCCGCTGTCGGCGGTTGGTGCTGCTGCCCGTGCGCCGCACTGCCCCCGTGGCTGCATCGTATATTGCGAAATGGTGCATCATCGCTTGAACAATGCTCCGTTGAGAACCCCGCCATAGATCGAGAAGACGCCCGGCCCCACCAGCGTCGTGGCAAGGATGGCGTAAGTGGGGTTTGTCCCAGGCGTCGGGTCGACAAACTGGATGGCCATGTTGGATGCGAAATTGTCGTCGTAGTAGATGGCGCCAGAAGTTGCGATGACGATGCCGTTTCTGGTGAGCCGGAGGTCGTAGCTACCAAAGTTTGCGGCGTTGACCGAAGGAAGCCCCTGGACCGCCGTGAAGGTCAGAATGACGCCGGTTGTGCTCGTCGCCGTGACGGGGACAGCTATGGTTATGAGAGGTGCCCCGTTGGGCGCCCCGCTGCCAGCCTGAACGCCAACAGTGATCTCCGAAATGGCATTCAGCGCCACCTTGCCGGTGGTGATGGTTCCGTTCACCACAAGATTGCCGTCGATGATGACGTTGCCCAGCACGGCCGAGATGGCCTCCAAGCTGTCCACCTGGATCTTGTCTGCAGTGACCTCGCCGTCTTCGATTGTGACGGCCTCGACCAGCTCGGCAATCGCCTTCATGAGCCGGAAGCCTTCGCCAGTCAGCCGGCCGTCGCCGTCCGCCCATCGCATGGTGGGGCTGACGTGGTACTTCTTCTTCTTGACCTCAGCCATTGACCAGATCCCCGTCGACATCGGCGCCCAGGATCGAGAAGTCGACGTCATCGGTGCACGACACCATGACCGCAGGCTTGCGCCCCAAGCCGAGGTTGCGCCACGTCGCGCGCCGGCCGAATTCGCCAATCTTTCCTAGCGACCGGGCGCGCTCATTGCCGAAGGTTTCACCATCCGGCGCCAGTCGCAACATGACCATTGGATCGGGCTGATCGACTGCGGCGCGACCCACCTCACAGTCGAGGAAGAACTTGCGCAGGTTGACCTTCCGAGAGCCCTCGGTGATCGGCGCAGATATGGCCACGCGCTCCAGAATATCGCCGTTGTCGGTGTTGAGGCCGCGCACAAGCTGTGCCACGCCCCAGATGGTCAGATAGAGGTCGCAGGTGGAATACTGCGAACCGAGTAAGTCCCAATCGTCCAGCCCGAAGGTGCGGGCCTCGTTCCACAGGCCGGTTGACAGGTTGCATTGCAGCGACAGATATCCGGGGAAGCGCAGCGTAACGAACTTGTGCCCCTCGTCGGTGTAGGAGAACGCCTCGCAGGCCTTCACGGCGTCCCGGGGCAACGTCGCAATCTTGCGTTCGACGCTATGGGTAGAAATCCGCATGGGGCGATACCCGTCGGCGCGATAGACGATCAGATCGTCGCCCAGCCAGATCAGGCTATTGTCCTCGGACACCACAGAGAGAGGGGCGGCGCACCCGCGCTGCATGACCGTGTTGGGCACGAACGCGCTATCGACGCTGCCGCTCAGTACCCAAATCTCGGTGGTTTCAGACCCGAACAGCCAAAGCTCTTTCAGGTTCTCATAGACCCGCACCAGCACATCCGGCTTGCCCTCGGCAGTCGCGAAATCGAGCCCATCCCACGACTGCATATCGTTGGGGCCAGACCACCAGAACCGACCAGTGCCGGGCTCGGAATAGACCGCCCTGCCCCCGAGGAAAGTCAGGTGCCCAACCGTGCTTTCGGTTGTCGGCCTGGTGAAGGTCGTGCCGTCCCAATGGTAGAGTTTGGTGCCGTCCGAGATCGCCACTTCGCCATTGTCGTCAAACACCATCGTGCAGCGGGTCACAGACGTATCCAGCGTGCCGCGCTCGGTCATAGCGGTGCCCACCATCGTGTAGAACTTGTTGCCGATGACCAGGTAATAGGTGGTGCCGTTCTTCTCGATGCAGCGCTTTACGCCGACAAAGTCGCGGTAGTTGTCGACGGCGCGGCGCTGCCGGCGGATGACACGGCGGCGGCCGGAGGTCTCCGCCTCAACGAACATGTTGATCAGGTTTTCTCGGCTGTTTTGCAGTACCGCGCTTTCGCCGGACTGCATGGAGAACGGGATTTCGAGCCCGCGCCGGATTACCATCCGATAGCTCCGAAGCGACGGCGACCGGGAAGCCTGGTCAGCGCCAGATCATAGCCGCTGGGCTCCTGCTGCGCCTGGACGTGCAGGTTGACGATGGCTGTCTTGCCCGCGGCGGCATCAATCGCCACGTCTGGGCTCAATTCGGTGCCGAACAGAGACGGCATGCGGAGCGCAAGATTTGCCGAAACTGCCGAGACGATTTCGCCCTCAAGCACCGTTCCGCTGAAAATGGTGATGGTGAGCGGCTGGGCCAGATCGTCAGCCGCATAGCTCTGGATCGAGCGCTCAAGCACCCACTGGCCGAGCATGGCCTTGAGGGCGCCGTGCATGGTGCCTGCGTCGGCAGCTTCAAGCGGCTCCTCGGCGGCATTGATGCCTGCCCGCTCGCGCGCCTGGACAATGATCTCTTGGACTGTGGCCATGCTGCCCTCACATGAAAATGCCGGGGGCGCGAGGCTCCCGGCACATGTCTGGTAACGCTGAGGTTGCGGATTAGCCGGTGAGGCGCATCGCCATGTGCGGGTAGACCGCGACCACATCGAACAGCATATCGAGGCGGCAGTTTTCCTTGAGGGTATTGCCATCCACCCACTTGGAGATCGACAGAGACACCTTGTTGCCGCTCATGGTCTCGGTGGCCAGGCCTTCGCCAGAAGGGATTTCCAGCGGGCGGGTCACCAGAGTGAAGGCGCTCGGATGGAACAGCAGGGACTGCGGGTAAGCGGTCTGCTTGGTGCCGCTCTTCACCGTGATATCGGCGTCGTCGGCCGGGACCGCGGTGACAGTCTGGTACGCACCATCAGCGATGATCGGCGGGCTGATGGTGAGCGTTGCCGGTCCGGTGGTGGCGCCGGAGTTGGCGTCGGCCTTCACGACGAACGTCTGCAGGCGACCGGTGCTTTCCTTCGAGATCGGGTTGACCGCGTAGACGCCGGCAATCGTGAAGATGTCGCCCTTCTTGAGAACGCCAGTGGTGCTGGCCGTCCAGCCGTCAGTGATCAGGCTCTGCTGCCAGGTGTCCTTGACGGACAGATACGTGACGTTCTGGTTCGCGCCGTTCACCTTCGGCGTGCCGCCCCAGTTGCCAGTGGTGTGGCGGGGAATATGCACGCTGGTGAAGTTGTCGAAACCGGCATAACGGCCGATCTTGGCTTCTTCAAAGGCCGTCTTGGCCGTGCCCTGGACGTAGACGTTCTTGAGACCATCAGCCAGCTCAAGCGAGGTATCAGGGTTGTGGACGGCCTTGCGGCCGCTCTGCGGGATGGCCGCGTAGGTCATCGTCGCACCCGGCGCGCCGAGAGACTTGAAGGTCGCCGGCAGAGTGCCGGGGGTCCCTTCGAACCAGTAGACGTCGGAGTAGAGGCTCGCGATGGCGGATTCGATGCGATCCTTGAGCTTGATGACAGCGGGCTCAATATAGCGCTCGCGCATCTTTTCGACGGACAGAACCCGGTCCTTCGGATCGATCGAGAACTTGATGGTCTCGGTCTTCTTCAGCGTGACGGGGGTTTTGCCTTCGATGATGTCCTCGTTGTAGTTCGTGACATCGAGGTTATCGGACTGGCCCTGGAACCGGACGGGCTTGCGGGCCATGACCGTATCGCCGACCTTGGCGAATTCCTTCGAATAGTCAGTCGAGACGAGGTTGCCGAGAACGAGATCGTTCTCAAGGTGCGCGAGCGTGTCTCGCAGCACCAGACTGGTAGTTACGTGGACGTTTGCCATGTTGGCTGTTCCTTACTTGTCCACCATCGCGGCCCGGTATTCGTCGTAGGACATCTTCGAGGGATCAGGCTTCGCGCCTGCGCCCTTCGTCCCAAGAGTTTCCACCGGGGGCGGTGCTGAACTGATTTTGCGGGGTTTGGGCGCGAGTTCGGCCTCGATACGGCCGATTTCACGTCCCTGCTGGTGCGGCGTCATTGCCGCGAACTGACGAGCGCGCGGGAGGTCTTTGGCGAGCACATAGGCCACGTCTGCCGCCATGTCGGATTCGAGCAGGGCATTGGCGACGGCGGGGGTGAAGACGTCGCCCGGAACTGCGCTGATGACCTGACCGAAGTCGGGATAGCGGGTTTCGGCATCTTCACGGGAGGCATTCCACTTCTCGGCGGCGGCCGTTTCGGCTTCGGCGCGGGCAGTGGTTGCCTCGTGTTTGGCCTCGTCTCCACGGGCTGCTTTCGCTGCCCATTTCGCGCGGTCGGCTTCGAATTCGTCGGGGTCCTTGTAGTCGGCACGCTTGGGCGCCGGGGCTTCAAGGGATGCAAGCCGCTTTTCAGCAGCCTGGGCGCGCCGTTCCGCATCATTGCGGGCGCGGGTCAGCTCAGCGATGCGCTCGCTGGCCGGTTTGCGATTGGGCTTCTTGCCCTTCTCGCCTTCGCCGTCCTTTTCGCCCTGATCATCGGCTTTCGCCGTATCAAGGGCGGCGGGGTCGACTTCATCGCCCGGAATTTCGCCTTCGGGCGCTGGCGTAGCTGCTGCATTTTCGACGGCAACAGGCGTCGTATCCTCGACCGCTGCGGCGGCAAGGGCGTTCGGCTCGGTGGTCATGGTAGGCTCCAACAAAGAGCCGCCACCCTTGCGGATAGCGGCGCATCAACAGCGGAATGCTGCGACGATGGGGGGCTAGAACTGCGGCTGTTGTGGCTGCGCGGCTCTAAACTCGGCGTCTGTGGCGGTCTTGGCCGCGCTCAGAAGCAAGGTGTTGTCCTGGTGCTGGTGAGCATGGGCCGCGTTGTCGGCCTCGATCTCGACCTTGACTGGTGCAAGTTGGGTTTCGACGCCAATCTGCTCGGCCTTGGCGACGTTGAGCATGGCGGCCGACTTGTCCTTCTCGATCTTGGCTTCCTCGGCCTCGGTTGCCAGGCGGGCCATGGCTTCCTGCATCGGATCGGGCTGCGGCTGCTGCGCTTGGAGCGCTTCCTCGTCGCCAGTGATCTGCGGCGGGATGGTGCGCTTGAGACGTTCCGCGATTTCCTTGGCACCGGGCCAGTCCATTGCCTTGACGATGAGATCGCCAGCAACCTGCCACAGAGCGGGGTTCGCCTGAGTGGCGGCCATCATGCTCTCGCGGGCTTCTTCGCGCTGGGTGGAGAACGATGGCCCGGCCGTGACACGGACATCGAAGCGGCCGACCGACAGGTCATTGAGGACTGTCTCGACATACTGCTCGGTATCGAACGCCGGCTGGTTGACCTGCGCATATTCAGGCTCGGCTTCTTCCTTGCCGATAATGCGCACGGTGCGCGGCGCGTCGTAAATGCGCGGGATCAGGTCGACCATGATGTCCCCTGCCCGCTTGATGGCCGCTTTGAAGTTGTCGAAGTAGTGGAACGAGCCGACGTCGCCTTCACGCTGGCGAGCAAGTATGGCGCGGCCGCTGGTTTCGTTCGACTTGGCGCCGAGCGAGGCGTCGTAAATGCCCGTGGTGGCCTTCATGTCTTCGTTGGCGATCTGGGCTTCCTGCCAAAGCGCAGTGCTGGCTTGGGGAGGAGGCTCTCGTTTCGGGCCACCTGGGACCAACGGATCCGGGTTGAACGGAACCCACTGACGCGGGCTTGTGTTCATGGTGTTCCATTCTTTTTCCCAGCCCTTGACCATCGTTGGGGTGGCGAAGAATGGAGCGCGCGGCTGCTGCCCGATAAGCTCCGACTGGCTGGAGCGGTAGTAGTTGTACATCCGCTGCGGATCCTTGAGCCAGCGAATGAGCCCATGGCGAACGATGCTCTCATCCAACGGAATTTCGGTGCCGATGGCGGGGACGATGGGAATGTGCTTCCCGGCCCAGTCGTTCGGGCCCGACAGGATCTCAGAGCCCGATACGATGTACTGCTTGATCCGGTAGTCGGTGAAGGTGCGCTCCTGCTGGATGGGCAGGAACTTGCGGTCAGCCTTGCGAACATCGGTGATATCGACGGTCGAGCCATCCAGCATCAGGGCGAGCGTGCGGTCGTACGGCTCCTTATGCCAAAACTCGGCCACGCGAATACTGTCATCCGTGCGCCAGAACAGCGATGAGCCCTGATCGAAGTGCGGGAAGTCCGTTTCGCTGGCCTTGGGATAGCGCTTCTTGAACACGCGGCGCGGCATCAGCTCGGTGACGAAGCAATGCAGGGCATCCGAGCGGTCGATCGTGACCGCGGCACTGTCCCAGACCACGGCCAGCGGGTTGATGATGCGCTCGACGACAATCTCCTGGTCGCTCACGCTGTCTTGCGCATAGCGGGTGTTGATGCGGAAATGGCCGATACCGATGCCAGCCGAGCACTCAAACGCGTGGGCATAGGCCTGCGTGGCGCCGGAGGCGTATTCGATCTGGCGGATCAGGCCTTCGAAGATTTCGGCCTTCTCGATGTCGCCCTCATCATCGACCGGCAGCACGTTGATCGAGGTGGGGTTGAGGCGCATGTCGCCGGTCACCTGACGGACGAACTGGCCCACGCGGTTAATCGTAACCATTGGCCGGCGAGCAGCCTCTCGTTCGGCGCGGGCGCGCTCGTCCCACTGGTCGCCAGCGAGGAAGCGGAGATCGTCGTAGCTCGCGTCTCGGTTGGCCTCGTCGGCCTTCCAGTCCTCGTTGAATAGCTCGAGGATTTCGGCGTGTTCTAGTTTGGTCATGCCCAAGCTGAGCCTCCGCCTAGTCCTGCATTCAGATCGAGAGCTGGGGTGTTTTCGTTCACCGGCTCCGCAAAGGTCAGTGCAACGGCGTCCCACTCGTCTGGGGAACGCATGCCGCGCTTGCGCATGGATTCTTTGCTTTCGATCAGGAGATAGCTGTTCGAATTGTAGTGGTAGCCGGGTGCGCAGGCGTCGGCCTGCAGGCTGTCATTGTCGGGGATGTCTGCGCCGCCCGGCTCACCGAGCCAGTCGCGCGACCGCATCCACATTTCTGCCCGGCGGTTAAAGGGTCCTGGACGTTCCTCGCCGCTCGGCAGGATCATGATGGACTGCTGCGGGGTGCCAGAGAAGTCGATGGGCACCACCACCTTGCGAGGGTCAGTCGCGCCGTACTCCCAAGCATAGCCCCACGACTTCAAGAGGTCATAGACACCAGCGCCGACGCCGCCAACGTCGATAAAGACGCGGGCGGGTTTGTCGTTATCGATCACCTGCTTTAGCCAGTTCGCACCGGCCACCACATCGATCTTGCCCTTGCTCTGAAGCTTCTGGACCTTTCGGCCCTTGCGCCAAGCCAGCGAGAACCGGTCATTGCCGAAGCGCGCCGGGTCTGCGCCGATGATCAGCGGCCCGATGGCGTCCAGCTCGGCCTTGCGAGCGGCCATGACGCCCTCTGGCTTGATGAAGCTGTCATGGCCGGTCATCTGGAAGGCTTCGGCCGCGGTCGCAGGGTATTCCTGCTTGAACAGTAGCGGGTCCTTGAGTTCCGCCAGTTTGGCGCGGCGCCATGCCATTTGTTCATCATCGAGGCCGTAGGCGGCTTGGTATTCGGCCTCCTCGGCGTCAGCTACGAAGCCAGCGGCCGGGCGTCGGTACTCGTCCTGCCAGAACCAGGGGATGAACACGGCAATATAGTCGCCAATGCCCGCCTCTGCCTGCTGCCAGCGCTCGTGGAACTCGCCCCCTACACCGTTGGCGGTGCTCTCTAGGATGATCTCGGTTCCGGGCAAATCCGGTATGGCCTGGACGACGCCGGCGAAATGCGTTGGTGCGTTCGGCCAGAATGCCACCTCAGAGCCGTGGAAGAGCTGGACGGTTTGGGAGCGCCCTACTGCCTTTGAGCCTGCCGTGCCAACCTTGTATCCGCTTTCGAGGCGGTCAAAGAACAGCTCCTTGGCATTCGCCGCGCCGGTCGATGGCTTGACCAGTGCCGGGCAATGCTCGTGGTAGCGCTCCACCATCCCGAATAGGTTGTCAGTCGCCTCGGCCTCATGTGTGAGAATGAAGCAACGCAGACCCTTGTTGTGCGAGGTGCGGTGATAGAAGCGCCCGCCGATGTAAGTCGAGATCCCCTGCTGCCGCCCTTTAAGCACGAGCGCCCGAACCTTGCCGGTCGCCTCGCGCTGCGCCTCCAGCCTGCCGTGCAAGTAGAGCTGCGCCTGATTAAGCATGAACGGCTCGATTGCGCCGCTCTTGGATCTAATTTTGAGGGCCTTGCCGCTGTAGTGCGGATAGTCGTCGCGCAGCCGGCGCCGAATAGCCTTCTCGCGTTCACTCAGTTGCTGCGGGGGCATCATCGAGTGCGTCGAGCGCATCCTCATGAGACAGGGTGAGTGAACCGCTCAACTCAACCGCCTTCATGTCGCGCCAGCGACCCGGCTGACGGTTTTTGAGCCAATTGAGGGCAGCGCTGGCATCGCCGGGGATGAAGGTCATCAGCTTGATAACCTCGTGCTCGCCATTGGGGCGCTTCACCACCTTTTCGATCTGGACGTGTTCGCCGGTTGCCCGCTTGTAGAAGCTGTCAGCAACGTTGGCGTCCGCTGCGACCTTGCCGGCATTCACTGCCTCGCGAAAAGCGGAGTTGTCGGCCTGCCAGCGATAAAACGTGCTGACATGGACGCCGAAGAACTCGGCCATTTCCTCATTGGTCATGCCCAGTAGCGCGAGCTTGCGCGCTTGGTCATTCATGCTGGGATCGTACTCGCTATCCCGACCGGGGCCGGGAACTGGAAGCTCGGCCATTACACGGGCATCCAATGATCACGGATGCGGACGAAGGTCTGCCCGTCTGGATGGGTGACGGTTGGCAGCACCAGCGCTGCGAGGCGGCGAAGAATGCGGGTCATTGGCAAATCCATTCCTGCCAGCCGGTGGAGGCTTGGCACTTGGCGATATGTTTGTTCTAGTGCGGGCCAAATGGGGGGCCCTAGCATGATCAACAAGATCGAGGCTGACATCAGACTTGCCAAACGCCTGCTTAGCGACCCGGACAAACTTGCACCCTGCGCAAGCATGGCCGTGGAGGACATCCACTTGTTCGTCCAAAGGCTGCTGCGTTCGGTGAGCGACAACTTAGAGTTGATCGGGGTAGCTGTTAAACCCGGCGTTGGCGTCGAAGCCCGCTGGCTCCACGTGGCGGGTGGCCCAGATAGCCACGTCACTCAAATGATGCCGATCGTTCATTCGCTCTAACCCTGGTTGTTATGCCAAGGGCTGGGGAATGGGGTTGCCTGAAGGCCAGAACTGCGAGCCCAAAAAAACAAAAACTGCTTCATTCACGCCTGCTTGGCGGGATGGAGGAGTGGGCCTTGCGGCATCGCGACGCAGCGTGTATGGAGGATTTAGGACGCCCATTGTCGCCTATCATCATCGCACCCGCACAATCCTATATGCGGGTCGTAATGGTGCGAACCCGCGAGCGGGCAGGCTTAAACCTGCCCTACTCAAGGAGATGACTATGGTCGTTTGTCACTGGCCTAAGTCGGTGCACGTGTCTTGTTACACGCGCTACCGCTTGGGGCGCTTGGAGTTCGTTCGCGAACACTGCCGCTCGTATCCGTCGTAATGCCCTGGCCGGCTTAGCGGATAGCAACTAGATGATGGGCGTCCACAATCTACAGTGCACGGATTGATTAGCTGATCAATCCTTAATTTTTTGTTGCTACGAAAGCACGAAGTCTGCGTGAGCCTTGAGCTCTCGCCGAGCACCTCGATGTCCCATGGTGCACAGCATCACTTTAACACCCTCGCGGCGAACGAACTTGAACGCAGGAACGAAATCGCTGTCGCCAGTCACTACCGCTACCGCCCTAACTGTGTCCCGGAGCGCCAGGCGCGCCATGTCCAAACCAATACGAATGTCGACGCCCTTCTGATTGATATCCAGAGCGAAGTCGCCGTCGGTTAGCTCCCTTGGAGCGTTCATCAGTTGTTTCGCCTTTTTAGGCTTTATTTTCCAATGGAATGGCGTAAGGCGCGTTTCGCCCATCCGCAACGCGAAGCGATGTTTCAATTCGAGTTGATCGTACAAGCTTTGAGCATGCCGCGCTCTGTCTGTTGTGGCAAGCGCATACTCTCCACCGGAGACGGGCAGTTGCACGGTCTCTAGTGAAGGAGGCGCATCGTAATAGTAAATACGAAGCAGCTCGTAGTTCTTAAAGACATCGAAGGCTGCAATCTCATCACATAGCGCGACAATATCATCAGCCGTGGGCGGCTGACCGAGCTTCTCTTGGAGCTTTCTGGTGACAAACCCACCGTCTAGCAGGATGGCATATCGAGCTTGTATCATTCTATAAAAACGGAACCAGCCCATCCAAGCACCACGATCGCAGTACTTATAGGATGAGCTGGCTCGCCGTTTATATCTTTGCTGACACTGTCAGCGTGCGTGTCTCGTAGGACGACTAGACCGGCATGTCAACGATTCTGATCGGTGATGCGCAAGGCCGCGCCTCCCTATCGAGTCTTAACCACCTTGCGCCCTAGTGGTTTCAAATGTGGTAATTTTTTTGCCCCGCTCATTGTTTGGGCAGCGATGACAGCCACGAATGGGCGACCTGCTGGGAGAGATTGAGGCGTGCCGAGCATTATCCGGACCATAGCTCAGAGCTTCGCGGCCTTCCGGCAAGCTGCTCCGACGCCTCAAACTGGATACCCCAATTGGGGGATGCCTGTTTGTCGAGTTGCGGGGTTTTCCCGTAACCGGAGAAACAGGCCGAGCGCCGATGCGCCCGACCGTCAGTGTCAGGCCAGACAGCGGCCCGGGTCGAAATGCAGACGCGAGCTGGCAAAGTCGGGCGCTTTCAGCGCGGGGATAGCACAGGGGCCAGCGGCTTCGCCCTCGTCGCCGCCGGGACTAGGCGCGGCAAGCGACTGGACGGCCAGGACGTCGATCGCACAGGCCGGAGCGGCCGGAGCGACGTCGTAGGTGACGGAAGCGGTCTGGGCAGGGGCGAGCATACAGATATCGGGCGCGGGGTCAGCCATGGCGACGGGCGCGAACGCCAGCGCGGCCAGACAGAGCAGCGCCGCGCCAATGAAGGAGCGGATACGCATGTGGACCTCATGAGGGGGTTGATGGTTGCCGGCTTTTCCGTGGATGCGTACCGGCGCGCATAAAAAAAGCCGCTCCAGTCTCCTGGGCGGCTTCTGAATTCTGGGCGCAAAAAAGAAAGCGCCGAACTGGTGGGTTGGCTGGGTCCGACCGGCGAGAACCGCTACAGAACATCGGATCATCCAACGCAGAATCTACGCTGCTTTGCGCGGAGCGTCAACCAATTCCAAGTTATCGATGTCGGTGAACTCCACAGGCATTTCGCGGTCTTCCATCTGCACCACGGCCTTGATGGTCCCCTTCTTCGTCACCGATAGAATGCGGGCAAGGATGCGCTCGGCGCCGCTGATGGGCGCGGTGATGTAGCGGCCCGGCTGCATTCCCCCGATCTTGGCCCGGTGCTGCGCCTGCCGCACGTCCAGCCTGCCCTTGCGCATCTCGCGGCGCACCGCCTTGGTGTCCTGGTCCTCGTGCCGCATGGAGCGCTGCGCCCGCATGATCGCGGCGACATTCTCCCGCGGCATCTTGTAGGCGTGGCCGTCGATGTAGAGCACGCCCTTCACGCCCTGGCACTTGCGCAGAGCATACCAGTTCACCGGACCCGGGAAGCGCATGAACACATAGCCCACGAGCAGCGGCCGGCGTTTCACCAGCGGCTCGCCTGTACGGTGGTGGCGGCGCACCCGGGCGAGGCGCGGCATGTGGGCCCGGAAGCCTGCGCGCCGGATCTCGGCAACCGCCTTGCGTTCGCAATTCGGATTGCACTGCACGATGTACCAGTTGTCATTGCCCATTGTGTTGCCCCTTGGTCTAGTTGGTGGTGGTCAGATGGCGAGAACGGCAACGAGCAGGAACCAGCCCCACCCATCCACGCCCGAATAAGCAAGGAAGGCGGCTGCGCCGATCCCAACTGCTATGGCCGCCCATTTGATCGTTGCGCTCATTGTCCTGCCCTATCCTTCTTGGGTGGGGAGTGGGGAACGGAGGGCGCGCTCTAGTTCACCGTGCCGAGGCCATTCGATGGCGACAGCCCTGCCCGTCACTACGTCCCACGCAGAGCGCAGTCGGACGCGCAGCCCGAAACTGTATGGCTCCGGCACTGCGCGCACCCACGAGCCATCGGGCAGTCCGGCTTGGGTGTCCGGCTTCCCGATCATGTCCGAAAGTCGGAATACACCTTTGGAATTCATACTGATCTCCTCTGCGCCATGAACTGGCGGAACTCGGTTTCTGTGGTTTGCAGCAAGGCCAGCGTGAGAATGGTGGCCTCGGCTGCGTGAAGGTCTGGCATCAGCTCTGGTTCGGTTTGAACCTGCCGCTCGAGCTGGTCCCGGTGCCGGGTGGCGGCGGCGATCTGGTGGGAGAGCGGGACTTTCATTTGGTGTGCTCTGCTGCGACGGCTTCGCAAAGGTCGTGGAAGCGAAGGACTGATGGGCGGCGCTCGATCAGGCTTTCGCGCACCACGCGCCGGGCAACTGCTGCTAGCTCGGCGTCTGCCTTGCGCTGCTTGCCCACCTTCGTCTTGTGGCGTTCGGCTGCGAGGTACTGGGAGCGGTCCTTGCTCATGCTGCACCCGCCGTCCGCCAGTCTGGCTGCTCAGCCAGCTCCATGGCCCGCTTCACCTCTGCGCGGTCGAAGTACCAGCCGCGCGAGCCGTTGCGATCACTCGCAGGCAATGTGTCTACCCGGCGAAGCCTCAGGATCGCATTCCAGGCGGGCGAACCCGCGGCGACGAACTGGCGGCTATCGACCGCTGTCTGGGTCTTCAGGAAGCCCTCAAACCGGCGCTGGGTGATGTAGCGGTTGGCGTGGACTGGTCGATAATCTGGGTGCCCGGCGCAGTAGGCTTTGAACGCCGGCAAGGACGCTGTGGCTTGCCCCTGCTCGTCGGGAGACAGCGCTTCGAACGCTTTTGACGCGTCGAGCTTCGACATCAGGCTATCGGTTGGGTAGCCTGCCCAAAAACTTTCAAAGGCCTCGGTGTACGAATGCCGCTTCTTCTGCGGCTTCGGACGAGCGGTAGCGATATCTACTTCTGTTGCTGGTTGATGGTTAGTGGTTAGTTTTTCAGCGGAAGAACCGGCCGGTTCTGGCTTCTGTTGATTTTGCTGGTCTTTTTGCGCGAGCCCGTGAGGCGGCAGTAAGACATGGCCGAAATGGGGTGGGAAGCGGACTGTCCGCTCCTGGATGAAACGGAGCCCTAGGAGACATAAGAGGTGCTTGCCTAGTCACAACGAAAGTGCTCGGTCATTTGGTGCACCCAACCAGCTGCCCAACGACAAAAATGCTCATCCAGCCGAGCAAACGATGCCTCAGATCGACGGATCCCCCGTTGCCAATTAATCCTTATCGTCCGATAGGCGCTTGGCTATCGCGTTGACGTGATCTTGGATCGACTTAGTCAACCCGTCGCAGATTTTCTTGACCACGTGATCCACGGATTGGTTCCACTCCAGCTTATACCATCGCCGAACAGCCTCAGTTCCGGATGTGCTGAATTTCTCCCAATCCGTTCTTGGATGAAGCGTAACAAGTTCGAACAAATAGCAATGATCGAGGCTGGGCGCGCAACTTAGGACAAGCTTCAGTTGCTGGAGGGAGCGATACTTAGGCGTCAACGAGACACATAGCTGTGCACGGTCTAGCGAACAGTTCAAAGAAAGGGTGTATTCCTCGGTCCATTCGGGGTTTATCGCCATCGTAAGGGCAGACAAACCTAAGTCCCATGGCGATGCCCTTTTCTTGACGCGATCAATCTCGGCGGTCACAAGTCGATCAGGACGGCTCTCCCGAGCTAAAACGCGGATCATGAACTCCTCCGCAGTCGGTTCGTCGTAGTAACTGTGCTCGGAAACATCCTTTTCGAATAGTCCGGAGAAGCTGCTCGCATCGAACGTGGCGAGCACCCCGTCAAATATCTGGCCAACCAACGCATTTGCGCCCTCTGGCGATGTCATCCGTTCTTCGGCCCTTTCCAGCAGCTCCTCAAATGTCGGTGTAGCTGGGGGTTCGATAGGTACCGGCGATGCGTGATCAATAGCTATCGAAGTCGAACTGCCCCATTCCTTCGCAAGGCGTTCTTTGAAACCTGCCAAAATAGCTGCATCCGATACCAAGGCCTCTCGCCCGGTGCCTTGATTGAAGAAAAATGGCGTCTGATCGTCATTCTCCAGGAAATCGTCACGGAGCGTATTGGCAATGTCGGAGTAGTAAACCGTCCCTTCGGTCTTTCGTACGCTCGCCTCCAGAAAAGCCCTCGTAAAAGCACTTAACTGCTCGCCGCCCCAAGAAGTCTGATCATCCTTCGAAGAGGAGAATTGCAGAATGTTGCGCAAGCCCTCCTTGACGACGGGATGCGTAGTTCTTTGGGTCTTAACAAGCAACGCACCAGAATAACAGGCGTCGATCACCTTCACGAGCAGCTTGGGCGCGGCAGGTCGTAGCAAGTTCAGCACCTCGGTATGTGACACTCCAGTCTCGTTGGGCCTCCCCCCGTCAAAAGTAGTGCCGCAATAGAAGAGGTCGCCGCCGATCTGAGCTCCGTGTCCAGAGAAGTAGAAGAATATCTCCTCATACTCGCCAGTAGGCAAAAGAGTGGTGCGCAGTAGGTCACGCATGGCGTCTGAATCGACGTCTGTCCGCGCGTAGACATTGTCGAAACGCCCAGTGGCCTCGACAAGGGCGGTCATGGCCTTCACGTCTTCGGCACAGCACGCCAGATCGTCCTCTTGTTCATAAGCCGCATTTCCAATCAGAATGGCTATCGATGTCAAATTACTCTCCGGACGCCGACAAGGTCGAAGAAGTACTTCAACCTGCCGGCACACGAGAGCGCAAGCTTGTATGGCCGAGCAGAAGCGACGAACTCTCCTGAATGCTTCTTTGAGAGGCGTGAAACAACGTGTCGCGGATCTGCCCTGATATGCAAGTGGATGAAGCAGGTCCGCTCTTAGGCGCTGGTGTCTCTAGGGAAAACGCCCGCAATGGGGTCGGAAGCGGCCTCATTGCTCACCCGGTCCTTGCCCACAATGCGGACGAAGCGGCTTCTGGTCAGCGGGCGTCCGGCAGGGAAATGGTCGCTGTCATGAAGGTCACGGCATTGCCCGCCAGCTGGACGCTCTCGTTCATCAACTCGCAGTCCAGCCACCCGCCGCGCGCAGAAGCTTGAAAGGCCATCAGCCTGTCACGGCCCAACTTCGTACCCCAATAGGGCACCAGCGTTGCATGTATGGACCCTGTAACCTGATCTTCCGGAATACCGGCTCCGGGTGCAAAATAGCGCGAGACGAAATCTGCCGGTTCCCCGCTGGCCTCCACTCCCGTCACCACGAGACCGACCGAACCAAGCTTCCCGATTGCGTTTAGGTCAGGCACGAAGGTGCGGACGGCCTCTGCACTGCCGAGGTCCGCAAATATGTTCTCGAAATTTCGGAAAATACTGACGGGTGGCTCAGAAAAAATGTCCGCTATTTCCGGCGGCAGACGCTCGATGGGCTCAGGGTCCAGCCGGGGAATGTCGAGGCGGTAGCCCCTCTCTGCTTTTGATACCCTCAGCTCACCGACACGGGTATGAAAGACAAGATCGGAATCCGCTTTGTGTTGGGTGAAAAGTATATGCGCCGTTGCCAGTGTGGCATGACCGCAGAAATCAACCTCATGAGCAGGGGCGAACCAGCGCAAATCCCACGCTCCGTCCGGGCGTCGTTTGGCAAAGGCAGTCTCGGCAAGGTTGTTCTCCTGCGAAATCGCCAGCATCAGATCGTCCGGCAGCCATTTCTCGAGCACGAGAACGGCGGCGGGATTGCCCCCAAAAAGTTGATCGGTAAAGGCATCGACCTGGTACATGCGCATGGAAAAACCTCACCCTGGACTGCGTCTCCACACCTTATAGCGAGAAACAGCGACCGGCGGCCATGGACCGCCAGCAGAGGAAACCGCTTATGTTCGGCACGAACACCAACCCCTGACCCGGCCTTACCTGACCCGATCATAAATCAGGGCGAGTTCCCCCTGTTTGCCGGCATCGCTGCGCGTCAGGGCCCATTTGCCGCCGGGGAGCCCGTCTTCGAATAGCCGTTCGCCGCTTCCGGCGATTTCGGGGCAGATCATGAGGTAGAGCCGGTCCATCATATCGGCGGCGAGCAGCGCCTTGATAATGCTGGCGCTGCTATTGACCAGAATATCGCCCTCGCCCTGCTGCTTGAGGTCCGCAATCACCTCGGCGGCCGGGGCATTGACCAGTCTGGTCCGCGCCCAGGGGCTGGTTTTCAGCGTCGACGAGAACACCACCTTGTCGACGCCCACCAGCCACTTGGCAAAGTTGCGATCGCGCGGGTCGGCCTGTTCATTATCGGCTATGGTTGGCCAAAAGCCCAAAAACCCTTCGGCATTGGTCCGTCCCAGCACCGCCGTCGTGGCATTCTCCCAGATGCGGGTCATGTGATCCCGCGCCGTGTCCGTGATCGCATAGGGCACGATCTGGCTGAGGTCGGTGGCGCCACCCGGGCCGTTATAGCGCCCATCGAGGGTGAGGCTCAGATTGGCGGTCACGCGGCGGCCATTCAGCTTGGTCATTTCGATGCTCCTGTTCCTGCGACTGCGGCCTGCAACTGGTCAAGGACCTGGTTCCAGCCTGTTTCTATGCCGGCGATGAAAGGCAGTGCCTCCACCGTCGTCTCGGTGATGGTCATGCCCAGCTGCATCAGACTTTGGCCGGGGGCGACTTCGCTCAACGACAGGTCGTAATGCGCCGTGAACGCCGCCCCGCCCGCCGCGTCAAGCACGGTGAGGTCAAACACCAGCCGGTTGGGCGCTTCGGCCAGCACGACCTGCCCTTCGGAGCGATGGTGTTCCCCTGCCCCTTCATAGTCGAGCACGACGCGCCCCTCCGGCCGGGGCTCGATCAGGCAGCGGATAGCCTTGAGCGATGGCGGCGCCCACCAGCCTGCCAACAGGTCAGGATCGATCCAATGCTGCCACACGCGATCAGCCGCGTGCGGCATGGTGCGTTCGAAGACAAAGCTGCGCCCATCGGCCCAGCGGTCCCTGTCGGCCTCTGTGGCGTCGGCCTGGATGGCCGCCCAATAGCGTTCGACGATGTCCCGCGCCCCACGATGCGTTTCCGCCGTTGCCAGCAGCTCGTCCAGCCCGCCGCGCACTGCCAACAGGGGTCCGGTTTCGATGGCATAGACCCGGCGCTGGCCGAGCGGAAACACCGTTGCCAGCCCCGCCTGCGCGAGGGTCTGCAGGTGCTTTGTCGCCTGCGGCTGCCGCAGTCCTGTGATCTCGACGATTTCTCCAACCGAGCGCGGCCGCTCGGCCAGCAGCTCGAGAATGCGCCATCGTGCGTCGTCACCAAAGGCAGTCGCTATCTGTTTCATTCATATATATTCACAAAACAGAATATTCCTGTCAATGAATATAATTCACCCATCTTGCCCTCCCCGCCCCATCATGCGAAGAGACCAGTGCTTTGGTTCCGCCATGACGCGCGGATTAAAAGGGAACACGGTGCGGACTACCCATCAGGGGCCAATACCGTGGCTGCCCTCGCAACTGTAAGCGGCAAGCCTTTCGCAGCAAGCCACTGGATCCCCCGGGATCCGGGAAGGTAGCGAAGGGCGTTTGAGCCGCGAGCCAGGAGACCTGCCCAGGCAACACCATGAAGTCGGGCGAGGTGTCCCGGCAGGGGGCAGGCAATGAACACGCCAGAATGCTGCGCGCGAACACGAGTCACTGCATCCACGAACAGGGATGCACGGCCGGATGCGGTTTGACGCCCAGGACTTTTCTCTTTCGACACACGATCTGATCGGGCTCTCGTCATGAGGGTCGATATCGCCGGGTTTACCCGCGGCGCGAAGTCGCTCGATCACCGGGCCGTCCTTGCCTATTGCGCCCGCATGGACGCGCTGGGCTATGACGGCATCTGGTTCAACGAGTTCCACTTCCAGCAGCCGCCCGATCCCTATCCCTCGACGCTCCTTTTGGCGGCAAGCATTTTTGCGCGCACCGAGCGGATGCGGGTCGGCACCTCGATTGTGGTGCTGCCGCTCTATCATCCGTTCCTGCTGGCCGAGCAGGTCGCGCAACTGCATTGGCAGAGCAGCGGACGGTTTGATTTCGGCATTGGCCGGGGCACCTTCCCTGCCACGTTGCAGGCGCTGGGGATCGACGCTGCACAGTCGCGAGACCTCTTCGAGCAATCCTTCGCCCTGATGCAATCGGCCTGGCACGGGCCAACCCTTGTGCCCGAAAACAGCGTCTGGCCCCCTTCCAGCCATGCCGTCGGCCCGCTGCTGGCGCCGGGCGAAACCGTGCCGGTCTACCTGGCCGGATCCACGCCCGAAACCATCCGCCTCAGCGTCAGCCACCGGCTGCCCCTGCTGCTCAGCCTTGAACCCTCCGAGCAGCGCCAGCTTGGCGTCTATGACGACCTGACCGGCAATACGAGCGGCCGTTACCCCGCCGACTTTTCGATCTCGCGCTACGTCACCATCGCACCCACGCGGCAGGTGGCGCTTGCTGCTGTCGATGCCCTGCTGCCCCGGCTTTATGAACGGCGGCGGCGCTACGCCATTGCCCAGAACCGGCCGCTCGACACCATCAAGCCCATCGACCCCGCTGTTTTCCTCACCCAGCAGATGATCGCCGGCAGCCCCGGCGATTGCCTGGAGCAGCTCCTCGCCCTGCGCGCCGCGACCGGCATCGACAGCATCCGCCTGATCTTCAACTGCAACGGCGAAATTGCCGACGACGAGGCGGAAGCCATGTCGACCCTGTTCGGGCACGAAGTGCTGCCCGCCCTCCAAGCCCTTCCCCCGATCTCAAGCGAACCAAAGGACACGCCATGACCACTATTCTCTCACGCAGTATCAGGCTCGGCAGCGCACTGGCGCTCGGCGCGCTCCTGCTGGCCGCGCCCACCTCGGCGCAGACCTTCCCGGTCACCGACGACAATTGCGGCGTCGCCACCGTTTATGACGCCGCCCCGCAGCGCGCCGTGACGCTTTCCAACAACGCCACCGAACTGATGCTGGCGCTGGGCCTCGAAGGGCAGATGGCTGGCACCTCCTACATGGCCAATCTCAAGATCAGCCCGGCCTATGCCGATGCCTATGCGACCATTCCGGTCCTCTCCCCGCTGGTCGCCACCACCGAGGAACTGCTCGATGCCGAGGCGGACTTTGTCTATGCCGGCTATCCCGACGGCTTCAGCGAGTCCCGCCACACCCGCGACCAGCTGCACGATCTGGGCATGCAGACGCGCCTCAATGTCGAGGGCTGCAATCTCGGCAGCTTCGGCTTCAATGAACTCTTCGCCGAAATCCGCTCGGTCGCCACGATCTTCGGCGTCGCCGAGCGCGGCGAGACGGTTGTCGAGAGCCTTTCCGCCCGCCTCGATGCAGTCAAGACGGCGCTCGAAGGCACCGAGCCACTCTCGGTCTTCATCTACAATGGCGGCGAGTCCGCACCCAATGGCGTGCTGGGCAATACCCTGCTCTCGCAGGCCGTGGCCGCTGCCGGTGGCGACAACATCTTTGCCGATGTGGCCAAGCGCTATGGCGAAGTGAGCTGGGAGCAGGTGGCCGAGCGGGAGCCCGACTTCATCGTGGTCTTCTATTCCGGCACCGCCGGCGGCCAGGTCGTTGCCGATCCCGATACCGAACTCGGCCAGGCCCGCATTGCGACGCTCAAGGCCACCCCGGCCATCGCCAACGTCCCCGCCATTCTCAACGACCGCTTCATCCTCATCGATTCCGTGCAGGGCCAGCCCGGCCCCAGCACCGTCGATGCGGTCGAGCGCCTGGCCCGCGCCTTCCACCCGCAAGCCTTCGCCGAATAGAGCCCGACCCCATGAACCTGCGATCAGACCTCACCCCGCCCATCGACCAAAGCCGGCTGCTCGCCGTGCTGCGGTCGAGCAGGGCCGACCATGCGGCGGCCCAGCCCGCCGCAGGCCCGGTGCCGCCATTGCGGCAGGCCTCGCGCCTGTCCTATGGCGCGGCGATGGTGATGCTGGTCGCAATCCTGCTCGTTCTGGCAATGGCCGGGCTGATGTTCGGCTCGGTGCATGTGCCCGCGCCCACCGCGCTCGGGGTGCTGGTCAACGGCCTCTCCGGCGCCGAAATCGTGCCCGCCACCTGGCGCGGCGTCTATGACACGATCATTCTCGAAACCCGCATGCCGCGGGTCATCCTCGCCGGCATTGTCGGAGCCACCCTGGCCGCGACCGGCATGACCATCCAGGCCATCGTGCGCAATCCCCTCGCCGGTCCCAGCATATTGGGCGTCTCATCCGGCGCGGCCACCGGCGCGGTCATCGTCATGCGCTGGGGCCTGCTCAGCCTTGGGGCCTTCACGCTCTATTTCTCGGCCTTTGCCGGCGCGCTGGTCACGCTGATCATTGTCTTCTGGGTGGCCCGAACCGGCGGCCAGATGACGCCGACCCGGCTGGTCCTCGCCGGCATCGCCATGAGCTCGGTTCTGAGTGCCGCCACCAGCCTTCTGGTCCTGACCTCGCCCGATCCGCAACTGGCCGCTCGCGTGCTGTTCTGGACCCTGGGCGGTTTCGGCTCGGCGCAGTGGAAGCTGCTGCCTCTGCCTGTCGCCGCGCTGGTGATCGGGCTGGGCATCATGCTGGTGCAGGCCCGCCGGCTCAACCTGCTGATGGCGGGCGACGAAAGCGCCGCCGCCCTCGGGCTCAACATCCACCGCTTCCGGCAGGCCATGTTCGTGCTCACCGCCGCGCTGACTGGGGTCATGGTCGCGGTCTCGGGCGTAATCGGCTTTGTCGGGCTCATCGTGCCCCATATCGTGCGCTTCCTGATCGGCGCCGACCACCGCCGCGCCCTGCCCGCCGTGGCGCTGGTGGGCGCCAGCTTCACCATCGGTGCGGACCTTGTGGCGCGCAGCGTCATTTCCCCGCTCGAGCTGCCGGTTGGCATCATCACTGCGCTGGTGGGCGGCCCCTTCTTCATCTGGCTGCTGCGCCGCGATGCCAAAACCGGGGAGCGCCGCTCATGAGCATCGAACCGGGCAGTCTCAGCCTCAACAATGTCAGCTTTGCCGCCGGCGGCCGGACGCTGGTTCGCGACATTTCCCTCGACGTGAAGCCCGGCGAGATGGTCGGCCTGCTCGGCCCCAATGGCGCCGGCAAGTCATCGCTGCTGCGCACCATCTATCGCACCAACCGCCCCTCGTCCGGGCAGGTGCTGGTCAATGGCAAGGATGTCTGGCAGCAATCGGCCAACTGGGCGGCCCGTCATGTCGGCGCGGTCCTGCAGGACATGCCGGCCGATTTTCCGCTGACGGTGCAGGACGTCGTCGCCATGGGCCGCGCGGCACACAAGCGCCTGCTCGAGCCCGACACCGCCCACGACCGGGCCCTGATCGAAGCGGCAATCGAGCTGCTGCAGCTGGTCCCGTTCCGCGACCGCCTGTTCCGCACCCTGTCGGGCGGCGAGCGCCAGCGCGTGCTGGTGGCGCGGGCACTCGTACAGCAGCCGGCCGTGCTGGTGCTCGACGAGCCGACCAACCACCTCGATATCCACCATCAGCTGCAGCTGCTGCGCTTCGTGCGGGGCCTCGGCATCACCGTGATCGCGGCCCTGCACGATCTCAACCTCGCAGCCATGTTCTGCGACCGGCTCTGCCTGCTCGATCAGGGCGAGATGGCGGCGCTGGGAACGCCCGAGCAGGTGCTGACCGAGCACAACCTCGCCAGCATCTTCCGCATCACCGCCACGCTGACGCGCAACCCGGCCACCGATACGATCTGGGTCATGCCCGCCTGACGGCTAGGCCGAAGCCAGCATCGGCTCGGCCGCATCGCCCGGCGCGCTGCGCGGCGGCAGCGCCAGCGCGGCGACCAGGCTTCGATATTCCTGCCGCGCATTGATGTGCGACATCGAGGGCGCCCCGCCAAGTAGATCGGCTTCCAGCGGGTCGAACACCGTCATCCCCACCGGGAACAGCGAGCGGAAGATCACGCGCTCCGCAATGCCATCGGCCACCCGGCAGCCTAGCCGCGCGGCTACCCGCTCGATCGTGCTTTGCACCTGGCTGGCATTGCGCGAGCCGAGATTGGAAATACGGTTGCGCACCAGCACCCAGTCGATGCCCTGCCCGGTGCTCGCCTGCCGGTCAGCCCGCGCGCGCTGCACATTGCGCGAATAGGGGCTGGTGGCGATCGGCTCCCCGCTCACCGGATCGACCCGCGCCAGCACGTCCAGATCGATCATGCTGTCATTGATCGGGGTCACCAGCGTATCGGCGACCGAATGGGCCAGCCGCGCCAGGTTGCCGTCAAAGCCGGGCGTATCGATGACGATATAGTCCACCTCGTCGCGCAGCTCGCGCATGGCCTTGGTGAAGATATCGAGTTCGGCGCGCTGGTTCTCGCTGATCGAGTCCCCCCAGGCCGTCGGCAGGTGGACATGCTTAGGCATCGGCACCTGCCGCCCGGTGGTGTCCACCGTGCTGCGGCGGTTGCGGACATAGCGCGTCAACGTCTGCTGGCGGCTATCGACGTCCACCGTCGCCACCCGGTAGCCCTGATGCAGCAGGTAGACGGCAAGGTGCAGGGCCGTGGTCGACTTGCCCGAGCCACCCTTTTCATTGCCCACAGCAATGATGTGCGCGCCGGTTTGCACCATGTCCGTCTCTCCAAATCAGGGTTCGATCCCTAAGATCCATCAAGTGACGACATGGTTAACAAAGCCCTAAGACCGGCCAACGCGCCCGCCCTATCCCCCGCCTTGCGGCACAGCGCCAGGCCCACTCCGCCACACGCTCTTGTGCCCGCCCGGCCCCGCGCCGTGGCTTGACGGGCCGCGCTCATCTGTGGTTGCTGCCTGCCACCGCGCCAAGGCGCGAACTTCCCATCATAGACCCCTCTAAAGGCACCTGTGCCGTGCTTCCGTGAAGGAGACAGCACATGCCGCGCCGCGAATTGAAAGAAATCCGATGAAGGTCATCTTTGACACCGATCCGGGCATCGACGATGCCATGGCGCTGCTTTACCTGAGCAAGCTGCCGGAGATCGATCTGCTTGGCATCACCACCGTCGTGGGCAATGCCAATATTGAAACCACCACCCGCAACGCCCTGTTCCTGCGCCAGCAGTTCGGCCTGACCGCGCCCGTCATTCGTGGCGCCGGCGTCACGCTCGATGGCGTCGCCAAGGACGAACCCGTTGCCGTACACGGCCACAATGGCCTTGGCGATATCGACATTCCCCATGTCGACGAGACCGGTCTGCTGGAAGGCGAAGCCAGCCAGTTCATCATCGATACGCTGCGCGCCCATCCGGGCGAGGTGACCATTATCGCCGTCGGCCGCATGACCAACCTGGCGCTGGCCCTGCGGCAGGACCCTGAAGTGGCCAGCCTGGCCAAGCAGGTCGTGATCATGGGCGGCGCTTTCGGCTATCAGGGCCGCAGCGGCAACATCACCCCGGCTGCCGAAGCCAACATCCATGGCGACCCGGTTGCCGCCGACGAAATCTTCGCCGCCGACTGGAAAGTCGTCGTCGTCGGGCTGGACGTCACCCATGACGTGGTCCTCGACACCGACTACCTCGCAACCCTCGCCGCCGAAGTCGGCGAGAATGGCGAATTGCTCCGCCAGATGTCGGATCACTATGCCCTGTTCTACAATGCCGTGATGGGCATCGAGGGCGTCGTCGGTCATGACCTGCTGGCCGTGACCTATGTGCTCAAGCCCGAATGGTTCGAAACCCGCAGCGGTCCGATCTGCGTGGTCCGCGATGGCATCGCCGTCGGCCAGACCATCCAGATGCCCGACACCCGCACCGGTGGTCACCCGCACTGGGCTGGCCGGCCCTCCCATGTCGTCTGCACCACGGTCGACAGCGTCGCGGCGCTCGACCACTACCGCCGTACCGTCGCGGCCTGACCTCTCGCGATCCGGCCACCACCGGCCGGATCGCCTTTCCCTCGAAGAAATCTGCAAGAAATCCGTCAGCATGCTGCACGTCTGTGCTGGCATGCCTCGGCACTCACAGCCCGAACTGTTCGCTCAAGGCGCGCACCAGCAAATCGGCCTGTGCGCTGGTGTTATAGCCCTGGATCGACACCCGAACGATGGACCGGCCACCCCAGTGCAGCACGGGAATTTCGATCCCGTAGCGTTCAAGCAATTCATCATGAAATGCGACGGTATCTGCAATCGGCGGCACCGGCATCGCCACCATCTGCGGCGCCGTGAATTCCCGGCTCGACAGCGGCGGCAGGCCGGTCAGCCTGGCCATACGGGTCGCGGTTTCCCAGGCCAGATCGGCACAATCGGCCATCACGCTGGTCCAGTCATGCTGGCGGCGGAACGCCAGCGCCGACGGCACCGCCAGCCAGGCCGAAGGGTCTCGCGTGCCATAGAATTCCACCCCGTCGATGAAAGGCGTGCTGCCGAGCGGGCCGGAAACGCCCGGCTCCTTGGCGTCAAGCGTCCAGCCATGACTGATGACTAAGGGATTGAGCAGGCTCTGCATTTCTGGGCGCGCATAGAGAAACGCCGACCCCTTGGGCGCCATCAGCCACTTGTGGCAATTGCCCGAATAGAAGTCGGCGCCAAGCGCATCGAGATCGAGCGGGACATGACCCGGCGCATGCGCTCCATCGATGATGGTGATGATGCCGCGCCGCCGCGCCTCGGCCACTAGCCGCTCGATGGGAAACAGCAACGCCGTCGGCGAAGTGATATGGCTGAGAAACAGCACCCGCGTACGCGACGTCATCCCGGCGACCATGGCGTCATAGAACGCCCCCTCGTCGACCAGCGGGAGCGGGATCGTTACGAAGACTACCTTGGCGCCGCTGCGCCGCGCCACATAGGCCCAGGTCTTGTCGAGCGCCGCATATTCGTGGTCGCAGGTCAGGATTTCGTCGCCCTCGCGCAGGTCAAGCGACTGCGCCACCACATTGAGGCCGGAGGTCGCATTGATCACCGCCGCGATATTGGTCGAGGCAGTGCCCAGTTCGGCGCTGAGCGCCTCGCGGGCCACGGTCATGCGCGCGGCCCGTTCGCGCCCCAGAAAGGCCACCGGCTGGCTCTCCAGCTCCAACTGGATCTGCTGATAATCCGCGAAGACCGGACGCGGGCAGGCTCCGTACGAACCATGGTTAAGGAAAGTCACATCCTCGCGGATGAGGAACTGGGAGGCCAGATTTCCAGTCATTTCTACGCGCTTCCTGCGGTGAGTCGGAAACACCGCGGAACGGCGATGCCCGGTAAAGCTGGCGGGAACCGCGCCATCTGCCAAGTGCAGAAATTGAAATTCGGACAACGGCACCTATCTCTAACCGGCCCTTTGGGCATGGCCTCAGCGCTGCATGACAACAAAGTGTTAAATTCGTTCAGTATTGACTGAACGATACCCGGTGCATTAGCGAGAGGCATGACGCAAACCCTGTCCGCAACGGAATATTTCATCGAGCAGATGGGCCTGATCACTCAGGCCGATGGCGGGCCGCGCATTGCCGGCCGCATCATGGGCCTGCTGATCGTAGAAGGGCGCCCCTTCTCGCTGGCCGAAATGGCCGAGCGGCTCAAGATCAGCAAGGCCAGTGCCAGCACCAATGCGCGCCTCTTGGCCAAGATCGGCACCATCCACCAGACCAGCCGCGCCGGTGACCGTCAGGATTATTATGAAGTCGGTGATAATCCCTATCCGCGCATGATGGAGGCCGTCACGGCGCGAATGAGCGCGGTCGCCGCAATGGTGAGAGAAGCCGAATCACGTTTCCCTGCCGCTGGCGATGACGATGGACCGCGCAGCCGGGTCCACGAACTCGCCCAATTCTATACCCAATCCGCCGAATTTCTGGCGGAATGGACCAAACAGAACTTTCCCCTTCCTCCGGCATCCGCAGAGGCCGGGCCCAGCACGGTAGAACACAATGACAACTGAAAACCCCAAACCCGAATGGGCCCAATCGAAGCGGGACAAGGAAAACGTCGAGCGCATCGCCGCAGGCCTCAAGCCGAAGCGCCGCCGCTGGCCCTGGCTTGTGCTGGGCCTGGTGGTGGTAGGCGGCGCTGCCGCCATTTACGCCAGCAACCAGCAGGCTGAGGTTCCGGCCGTGGAAGAGCCGGTGGCCGCGCCCGTCATGCAGATCAACCCGTCTGAGATTTCGACCATCGCGGCGCAGACCCTGCAGCGCACGGTCAAGGTGACGGGATCGCTCGCGCCCAAGCAGCAGACGCAGCTCGCCTCTCAGGTGTCCGGCAAGGTCGTGGCCGTCATGGTGCGCCCCGGTGATGCGGTTCGCGAAGGCGATGTGCTGCTGCAGCTCGACACCGAAAGCCTGCGCATCCAACTCAACCAGCAGACCAATACCGCCAACGCCACCCGCGCCCAGCTTCAGCTGGCCGAAAGCCAGCTGAACCGCACCACCGACCTGATCGAGCGCGGCCTGGCCGCCTCCTCGGGCATCGAGCAGGCGCAGTCCAGCGCCGAGGCCCTGCGCGCCAACCTGGCAGCCCTCGAGGGGCAGGTCGAAGCGGCAACCATTGCGCTGCAGAACGCCACCCTCAAGGCGCCGATGGACGGCATCATCTCCGAACGCAATGTCAGCCCGGGCCAGACCGTGCAGCAGGGCGCCGTTCTGTTCACCATCGTCGACCTCAGCGAAGTCGAACTCAACGCTTCAGCTCCCGTCGCCTCGAGCGCACTGTTCGCCAAGGGCCAGGAAGTGGCCGTGACGGTCGAAGGCCTGCCCGACCAGGCCTTCAAGGGCGTGGTCGACCGCATCAACCCGATCGCGCTGAGCGGCACGCGCAGCATTCCGGTCTATGTCGCGCTGCAGAATACCGACAACCTGCTGCGCGGCGGCATGTTCGCCACCGGCCAGATCGTCGTGGCCGAGCGTCCCAATGCCTTGGCCGTGCCCAAGACGGCGCTGCATGAGGATGCCGAAGGCTTCTTCGTGCTCAAGCTGGTCGACGGCAAAGTGGAACGCCAGGCCATCGAGCAGGGTGAAAGCTGGAACGGCAATCGCCTGGTCGAGATCACATCCGGCCTGGCGGAAGGCGACGTGGTTGTGACCGCGCCTCTGACCCAGCTGCAGCCCGGCGACCTGATCACGATGGTGGAGGGCTAAATGTTTCTAACCCGCATCAGCGTCAATCACCCGGTATTTGCCACCATGATCATGGTGGCAATGCTGGTGTTCGGCATCTACTCCTACCAGCGCCTGCCCATCGAGCAATTGCCCGACATCGACCTGCCGGTCGTTGCCGTGGTGGTGAGCTATCCCGGCTCGTCGCCTGAAGCCGTCGAGAACGATATCGTTCGCCCCATCGAAGAAGCCGTCAATACGATCAGCGGCCTCGACACCATCCAGTCGACCTCGCAGGCCGGCCAGGCCATGGTGATCATCCTCTTCGACATGAGCGTCAATTCCCAGGCCGCCGCACAGGACGTGCGCGACCGGCTGGCCACCGTGCAGGGCAAGTTCCCCGCCAATGCCGGCGACGCCCAGGTGCTGCGTTTCGACCCCTCGGAATTGCCGGTGATGTCGTTGGCCGTGAGCTCGGACACGCTTTCCCCGCGTGACCTGACCGCACTGACCGACGACGTCATTGTCAGCCGCCTCTCCAACATTTCCGGCGTCGGCCGCGCCACCGTCGTGGGTGGAGTGCCGCGCCAGCTCAACGTGCTGGTCGATCCCGACCGCCTCAACGCCTTCAATGTCGGCGTTGGCCAGGTGATCCAGGCCCTTGGCCAGGAGAACCAGAACCTGCCCGCCGGCTCGATCTCCAATGGCTCGCAGAAGCAGTCCATCCAGGTGGAAGGGCGCATCGAGAATGCCGAGGACTTCCTCGACATCGTCGTGGCCCGCCAGGGCGGCCAGGCCGTCTATCTGCGCGACGTTGCGACCATCGAAGACGGCCAGGCCGACGTGACCAGCCTCGCTCTACTCAATGGCGAGCGGGCGCTGGCCATTGACGTCGTCAAGACGCAGGGCGCCAACACCGTTGGCGTTGCCGCCGAAATCCGCAAGGTCATCGCCGACCTGCAGAACGGCGTGCTGCCCGACACCGTGCACCTCGAAGTCGTCACCGACAATGCCGTGCCGGTGGAGGACTCGTTCCACGCCGTGCAGAACATGCTGATCGAAGGCGCGGTTCTCGCCGTGCTGATCGTGTTCGTGTTCCTCAATTCCTGGCGCTCAACGGTCATTACCGGCCTCACCCTGCCGATCTCGATCATCGGCACGATGATCGTGCTCTACTTCCTGGGCTTCACGCTCAACATGATGACGCTGATGGCGCTTTCGCTCGCCGTCGGCATCCTGATCGACGACGCCATCGTGGTGCGTGAGAACATCATGCGCCACCTGCACATGGGCAAGAGCCACCGCCAGGCGGCGCTTGATGGCACCAATGAAATCGGCCTGGCCGTTCTGGCCACCACCCTCTCGATCGTCGCGGTGTTCCTGCCCGTGGCCTTCATGGATGGCATCTTGGGCCGGTTCTTCCTGCAGTTCGGCGTCACCGTTTCGGTGGCGGTGCTGATCTCGCTGTTCGTGGCCTTCACGCTCGACCCGATGATGAGCAGTGTCTGGTATGACCCGGCGGCCCATCCCGATGCCAAGCGCGGCCCGGTGGGCAAGGCCATTGCCCAGTTCGACCGCTTCTTCCAGTGGATCAACGATGGCTATCGTGGCCTGCTGCGTTGGTGCCTGAAGTTCCGCAAGACGACGCTGTCGATCGCCCTGCTGTCCTTCGTGGGGACGTTCTTCCTGTTCCCGCTGGTTGGCGTCGAATTCGTGCCGGCCACCGATACGGGCCAGTTCCAGGTCTCGATCGAGACCCCGACCGGCTCGTCCATCGACTACACCGCCAGCAAGGTCCGCCAGGTTGACGCCACGCTGCGCCGTTTCCCCGAAGTTGAGGGCACCTATGCCACCATCAATGCGGGCACGACCTCGGGCGACAACCGCGCCACTATCGTCGTCACCATGGTCGAGCAGGGACTGCGCGATCGCACCCCGCAGGACATGACCGTGCCGGTGCGCAACGCGCTGGCCGAGATTCCGGGCGCCGAATTCATGGTCGGCGCCGCTTCGGGTCTGGGCGGCGTTGCCGCCCCGGTGTCGATCACCATCTATGGCGACAACTCACCGTGCTCGACCAGTTGGCCGATCGCCTGATCGCGCAGCTGCGCGCCATCAAGGGCCTCGAGGATATTGAATCGAGCCTTGATTCCGCTCAGCCCGTACTGGGTGTGCGGATCGACCGCGACCTCGCCAGCGACCTCGGCGTCAGCCTCTCCCAAATCGGCTCAACGCTGAGCCCGATGCTGGGCGGCCAGGAGGTCACGGACTGGACCGCTCCGAACGGGGACAGCTACAAGGTGGCCGTCCGCCTGCCGGAATGGGCTCGTGACGACATCGAGACCCTCGGTTCGCTGCCGATCACCCAGAGCGGCGCCACCGGCTCGAACGAGATGATCCGTCTCGACCAGGTTGCCCAGATCGTGCAGTCGCAGGGCCCGGGCGAAATCCTGCGCCAGAACCTGTCGCGACAGGTCAGCGTCACCGCGAACCTGTCGGGTGTCGGCCTTGGTGAAGTTACCGGGCAGATCCAGGCGGCCATTGCCAGCATGGAAATGCCGGCCGGCTACCGCATCTCGGCCGGGGGCGACGTCGAGCAGCTGGCAGAAACGGCCTCGGCGGCCGGCTCGGCCCTGCTGCTGGCCGTCATCTTCATCTACCTCGTGCTGGCCAGCCAGTTCGGCAGCTTCCTGCAGCCGGTCGCCATCATGGCATCGCTCCCGCTCGCGCTGATCGGCGTGATGCTGGGCCTGCTGATCGGCGGCACGACGCTCAACATGTTCTCGGCCATCGGCTTCATCATGTTGATGGGCCTGGTAGTGAAGAACGCCATCCTGCTGGTCGACAATGCCAACCAGCACGTCAAGGAGGGCTGGAACCTGTTCGACGCTCTGGTCGAAGCCGGGGCGACCCGCTTCCGCCCGATCATCATGACCACCCTGGCCATGATCTTCGGCATGCTGCCGCTGGCCCTGAGCCTGCATGAAGGCAGCAGCCAGAACGCGCCGATGGCGCATGCGGTGATTGGCGGCCTGATCAGCTCGACCGCGCTGACACTGGTCGTGGTGCCGGTCATGCTGACCTATATCGACGGCTTCGGGCGGTTCGTGCGGCGCTTCATGCCCCGCTCGCCCGACGACCACGAAGCGGTCGAAGCGACGGTACAGACCCAGTCTGGCCACTAACTGACCACGCGACAGCTCGCGGCGCACACAGTGCCGCGAGCTGCCCTTCCCGCCTGCGGAATGCACCTTTCCGCCACTCCTGCGCGGGTATAGCCTCCTCCCCAGCGTCATTCTGCAATTGTCAGCCGGCCGCCATCTGGCGTGCCCGCTTGCCCCTGGAGGATGCCCATGCACACCCACCACCGTGTCGGATTCTTTGTCGGTAGCCTCGCGACCGCCTCGATCAATCGCAAGCTGGCCATGGCGCTGGTCCGTCTCGCGCCCGAAGAGCTGGATATGTCGGAGATCCCCTTCCGCGACCTGCCGCTTTACAGCTACGACTACGACGCCGATTTCCCCGCCGTCGCCCGCACCTTCAAGTCGGCCATCGCCAACGTCGATGCCGTGCTGTTCGTCACCCCCGAATACAATCGCGCCATTCCCGGCGGGCTGAAGAACGCCATCGACTGGGCGAGCCGCCCCTATGGGCAGAACTCCTTCGCCCGCAAGCCATCGGCGGTCATTGGGGCTTCCATCGGCGCCATCGGCACGGCCGTGGCCCAGCAGAACCTGCGCAGCGTGCTCAGCTTCTGCAATTCGCCCCAGATGAACGCGCCCGAAGCCTACATCCAGTTCACCCAGGGCCTCATCACAGACGACGGACAGGTGACCAATGAGGGGACCGAAGCATTCCTGCGCAACTTCATGCACGAGTTCCACCTCTTCGTCGCACGCGTCCGCTCGGTGCTTCCGCCCGACGCCTGACGCCCCGGCAACGGGTTCTTGAACAGGTTTGAGCACCCCTGAGGTTGTTTCCGCCGCATTCTCGCTCTTATGGTCCCGACCTTGCGAGCAGGAAGGCGACTCATGTCCGATACCGAAACCCGTATTGCCAATCAGATCGCCACCGAGATCGGGGCGCGTGCAGCCCAGGTGCTGGCGGCGACCGAACTGCTGGACGGGGGCGCCACGGTGCCGTTCGTGGCGCGCTACCGCAAGGAAGTGACCGGCGGGCTCGACGACACCCAGCTGCGCCTGCTCTCCGAGCGCCTCGCCTATCTGCGCGAACTGGAAGCGCGCCGCGCCGCCATCATCAAGTCGATCGACGAGCAGGGCAAGCTCACCACCGAGCTCACCGCCTCGATCGTCGGCGCGACGACCAAGGCCGAACTCGAAGACCTCTACCTGCCCTTCAAGCCCAAGCGCCGCACCAAGGCCGAGATTGCCCGCGAGCGCGGCCTGGGGCCGCTGGCCGAGGCCATCCTCGCCAACCGCCAGGGCGACCCGCTGCTGCTGGCCGAGGCCTATATCACCGCGGACGTGCCAGGAACCAAGGAAGCGCTGGACGGCGCCCGCGACATCGTCATCGAGGGCTTGACCGAGAATGCCGCTTTGCTCGGCCAGCTGCGCGCCCATATGCGCGCCAAGGCGCTGCTGCGCGCCAGCGTGATCAAGGGCAAGGAGACCGAGGGCGCCAAGTTCTCGGACTATTTCGACCATAGCGAACTCTGGTCCAAGGCCCCCAGCCATCGTGCCCTCGCCATGATGCGCGGCCGTGACGAGGAGTTCCTTAGCCTCGAAATCGAGATCGACGGCGACGTCACCGAGGGCCCCAAGCCCGTCGAGCGCATGGTGGTCGCGGCGCTCGAGGCGCAGGGCGATGGCGCCGGCAACAAGTGGCTGCGCGACGTGGCCAGTTGGGCCTGGCGCACCCGCCTCAAGATTTCGCTCTCGGTCGACCTGATGGTGGAATTGCGCGACCGCGCCGAGGTCGAGGCGATCAACGTGTTTGCCCGCAACCTCAAGGACCTGCTGCTGGCGGCCCCCGCAGGCTCGCGGACCACGATGGGCATCGATCCGGGCATCCGCACCGGCTGCAAGCTCGCCGTGGTCGATGCCACCGGCAAGGTGCTGGCGACGGAGACCATCTACCCGTTCCAGCCGCGCAATGACGTGACCGGCGCACAGGCCATGCTGCAGATGCTGATCGTGCGCCACGGCGTGCAGCTGATCGCTATCGGCAACGGAACGGCCAGCCGCGAGAGCGAGAAGCTGGTGGCCGACCTGCTGGCGCGCCTGCCTGGCACCAAGCCGACCAAGGTCATCGTCTCGGAAGCCGGGGCGTCGGTCTATTCGGCCTCCGAACTGGCGGCCAACGAATTCCCCGATCTCGACGTGTCGCTGCGCGGCGCGGTCTCCATCGCCCGGCGCCTGCAGGATCCGCTGGCCGAGCTGGTCAAGATCGAGCCCAAGGCAATCGGCGTCGGTCAGTATCAGCACGACGTCGACCAGTATCGCCTGGGCAAGTCGCTGGACGGCGTGGTTGAAGACGCGGTGAACGCGGTTGGTGTCGATCTCAACACCGCCTCGGCGCCGCTGCTGGCCCGCATTTCGGGCCTTGGCCCTTCCATCGCCGACGCCATTGTCAGCCATCGTAATGCCAATGGGCCCTTCCCCTCGCGCAAGGCGCTGCTGGACGTGCCGCGGCTGGGCCAGCGTACCTTCGAGCAGGCGGCGGGGTTCCTCCGCATCACCGGCGGCACCGAGCCGCTCGATGCCTCGGCGGTGCACCCCGAAGCCTATGGCGTGGCCCGCAAGATCGTCGCCGCCTGTGGCCGCGACCTGCGTGCGCTGATGGGCGACAAGTCGGCGCTGGCTCAGGTCGACCCACGCAGCTTCGTCGACGAGCGTTTCGGCCTGCCGACGGTCAAGGATATCATGGCCGAACTCGAGAAGCCGGGCCGTGACCCGCGCCCCGAATTCAAGACCGCGACCTTTGCCGACGGCATCGACAGCATCACCGACCTCAAGCCGGGCATGATGCTCGAAGGCACCGTGACCAACGTCGCCGCCTTCGGCGCCTTCGTTGATATCGGCGTGCATCAGGATGGTCTGGTGCACGTGTCCCAGCTGGCCGACAAGTTCGTCAAGGATCCCCATGAAGTGGTGAAGGCCGGCGACGTGGTGAAGGTCCGCGTGGTCGAGGTCGACGTGCCGCGCAAGCGCATCGGGCTGACCATGCGCCGCGATGCAGACGCGGCGGCCCCCGTGCGCGACCGGGCGCCCGAGCGTCCACGCGGCAATTTCCGCCCGCCCCAGGAACAGAAGTCATCGGGCGGCCTGGGCTCGCTCGGCGATCGCCTGAATGAAGCGATGAAGCGCAAGCAATAGTGGAAGGGGCCCTAGCGGGCCCCCTTCTTTTTGGTGCCGTCCAATTCGTCCGCGATGTGGATGCGGATGATCTCGTCGAAGCTGCTCTCGCCGACAAAGCCGAGCGCCCTGGCGCGGCCGGCCTCGAAGGCCTGCGGCCAACCGGCGACGATCCCGGCGATGATTTCGTCAGGCTGACGGCGGATCAGTGCCACGGCTTTCGACCCGGCGACCCGCTCCAGGGCGGCGATCTGCTCGCCAACAGTTGCGGCAAGACCCGGCATGGTCAGGTTGCGCTGATTGCCCAGCAGGCTCGTATCCATGGCCGCCGCATGCAGCAGGAAGCCGACCGCAGCGCGAGGGCTGGCAAACCAGTGCCGCACCGTATCAGCCACTGGCAGCAGGGCCTCCTTGCCGGCCAGCGGCTCGCGGATGATACCGGAGAAGAAGCCCGAGGCCGCCTTGTTGGGTTTGCCCGGACGCACGGCGATGGTGGGCAGGCGAATGCCCACGCCATCAACGAAGCCGCGGCGGGAATAGTCGGCCAGCAACAGCTCGCAAATGGCCTTCTGAGTCCCGTAACTGGTGAGCGGGGTATGTTCCTGGCTGTCGCCGATCACCGCCGGCAGGGGCTCGCCATAGACAGCGATGGACGAGGTGAAAACCAGGCGCGGCCGGTAGGGTTCGGCGACACCAGCATAACGGATGGCTTCGAGCAGATAGCGCGTGCCGTCGAGATTGATCCGGTAGCCCTTCTCGAAATCGGCCTCCGCCTCACCCGAGACGATGGCGGCCAGATGAAAGATCAGGTCGGGACGGCCAGCCACCAGATGCCCGGCAACTTCGGGCGAGGAGAGATCGACCGCAAGGCGCTTGATCGGGATTTGCGTCACATATTCGGGCGGGGCCACCACATCGGCGAGGGTGAGCCCGGTTATGGTCCTGCCCCCAACCTCTCCCGCCTGAACCAGCGCCGTCACCAGCTTGCGGCCAACCATGCCGGCTGCGCCGATCACCAAAACCTTCATGCAGTTCTCTCCCCGAGTCTCTGGGGAGAGCCTAACCCCTTCGCAGGGGGCCGGGGAATAACGAAATCGGCGCCCCGAAGGACGCCGATTCAGTGTGGGTTATCAGGCGGGGCGTGGCGTCCCCGCTGGCACCCGATCAGTTGAAGCGGTAACGGACCGTGCCGCGCACTTCGTGGATCAGGTTATCGTTGAGATAGTACGGGCCCTGAGGCGTGCCTTGGGCAAAGGTGCCGTTGGTGAACTGCGGCATGTAGATCATGCGGTAGCCGAGATCGGCGACAATGCTGCCCATGTCATAGGTCACGCCGGTCATGAGAGCGCCGGCCGGCGACCAGGAACCGCCATCGGGATCATAGCCGGTGAACGGACCACGGCTTTCGATCCAGTTGTAGGCGCCGCCAAGGCCTGCACCGACATAGGCGCCGAAGCCGCCGCCGATCGAGTTGCCATAGTTGCCCAGGCCGAAGTCGTAGTAGACGTTGGCCAGCGCGATGGTGGAGCGCAGGTTGAGCTTGTTGCCACCGGCGCGGTAGGCCGCACCGCTGTTGTAGAGATAGTCAAAGGTCAGGTCGGCGCGCAGGCCAGTGCCCGATTCATAGCCGAAGCCCAGGCCGGCGCTGTAGCCGTAGCCCAGTTCGGTCGAGAGTTCCTTGACGATCGTGCCGCCGCCGCAACCAGTGCAAAGGAACTGATTTTCGCGGGACCACAGCGCGTTGCCCGCAACGCTGCCGCGCAGATAGAACGAGCCCTCGACGCCGTAGTCGACATCAGGGATTTCGATGACCGGTGGGTAATAGGGCATGTCGGCGGCCATCGCCTGACCTGCGACGAGGGTGGCGGCTGCCACGGTGATCGCAGCGATAAGCTTGCGCATATTGACGTCCTTTGGTTGCCACGACTTCTGTCGATTTGAGGCCAATATCCGTCAATTTCCTTAAGGCACGCTTAACCTAAAGACTTAACCCTAACAATCTGCAACCAGGCGGGGATAGTTAATGCATAGTAAAGCCGCCGGTTGTTGCAGAAGCAATGCCGGCGGCTGGACCAGGTTGTTTATGGGACTTCGCGAATAGCCGCTTCGATCTGGGCCACCACGGTTGACACCAGGCTCGCATCGTCGGCCTCGCCCATGACGCGAATGACCGGCTCGGTGCCCGAGGCCCGGACCACCAGCCGCCCGCCACTGCCAAGCATGGCTTCGCCATCGGCAATCGCCTGGATGACCTGCTTGTGCTCGAGCGGCTTGCCCGAGGTGAATTTTACGCTGCGCAGCAGCTGGGGAACCTTGGTGAAGCGGGCGCAGATTTCCGAGACCGGACGGTCCTGGTGCTTGAGCACGGTCAGCAGCTGCAGCGCTGCCACGAGGCCGTCACCCGTCGTGGTGAAATCGGACAGGATAATGTGGCCGGACTGCTCGCCGCCGACATTGAAGCCCTTTTCGCGCATGGCTTCGAGCACGTAGCGGTCGCCCACCTGGGTGCGTTCCAGCGTCAGGCCCAGCGAGGTGAGATAGCGCTCGAGGCCCAGATTGGACATGACGGTCGCGACGATGCCGCCGCCGACCAGCATTTCCCGCTCCAGCCAGCTCTGGGCGATGACGGCCATGAACTGGTCGCCATCGACCACATCGCCCTTTTCATCGATGATGATGACGCGGTCAGCGTCGCCATCGAGCGCGATGCCGATATCGGCGCGCACTTCCTTGACCTTGGCCGCAACGGCCTCGGGGGCGGTGGAGCCGACCTTGTCGTTGATGTTGAAGCCATCGGGCTTGTCGCCAATGGTGAAGACCTCGGCGCCCAGTTCCCACAGGGCCAGCGGAGCGACCTTGTAGGCCGCGCCATTGGCGCAATCGAGCACGACGCGCAGGCCAGAGAGGTCGATATTCCGCGGCAGGGTGCGCTTGGCATATTCGATGTAACGAGTGCGCGCTTCCTCGTCGCGATGCGCCCGGCCGATGCCGCGGCCATGCGCCAGCTTGTCGGACATGTCGCTGTCGATCAGGCGTTCGATTTCCTTTTCGACGGCGTCGCTGAGCTTGTAGCCATCGGGACGGAACAGCTTGATGCCGTTGTCGTCATAAGGATTGTGCGAAGCCGAGATCATGACGCCGAGATCGGCGCGTAGAGAACGGGTCAGCATGGCGACGGCGGGCGTCGGCATCGGCCCGAGCAGATAGACATCCATGCCGACGGCGGTGAAGCCGGCGGTCAGCGCCTGTTCGAGCATATAGCCCGAGCGGCGGGTGTCCTTGCCGATGACGACGCGATTGCGGTGCTCGCCGCGCACGAATTTATGGCCGGCCGCCATGCCGACGCGCATCGCCAGATCGGGGGTGAGCTTGTCGCCATTGGCCAGGCCACGGATGCCGTCGGTGCCAAAATACTTGCGTACCATCGTGTCTTGTCCCTCAGCCTTCAACAGCAGCGCTGGCCGCTTTTGATAATACCACTTTTCAGCGAAATAACGGAGTTCGCGGTCGAGAAAAAGGGCCGCTTGGTAGCGACCCTTCAAAAACCTGCATGAGATTTTAGTTGTTGGGCTGAGGCTCAAGCCCTTCGGGCGGCGCATCGGGGCGGTTCTTGCCCGCCTTGCCGGCCGAGGGAACGCCCGTTGCCTTGGGCGTTGCAGGGCCATTGTCATCCGGACGAACCGGCTGGACGCCATCCATCAGGGCCCGCAGCTCATCACCAGTCAGCGTCTCGAATTCGAGCAGTGCCTGGGCGATGGCTTCCCACTGGTCGTGGTGGGTGGTGAGGATTTCGCGGGCCGACGACTCGCCGTCCTCGATCAGCTTGCGCACTTCCTGGTCGATGATACGGGCGGTGTCGTCGCTCATATTGGTCGACTGGGTGACCGAATGGCCCAGGAACACTTCCTGGTCATTGGACTTGTAGCGCACACGGCCGAGCTTTTCGCTCATGCCCCATTCCATCACCATCGAGCGGGCAAGGCTGGTGGCCATCTGGATATCGCCAGACGCGCCGCTCGTGACCTTTTCCGGGCCGAACTTGATGATCTCGGCCTCGCGGCCACCGAACAGCATGGTCAGGCGTGCCAGCGCCTTTTCACGGCTGAACGAATAGCTGTCGCTCTCGGGCAGGGTCATCACCATGCCCAGCGCACGGCCGCGCGGAATGATCGTCGCCTTGTGGATCGGGTCGATGCCCGCAACCTTGAGCGCGATGATGGCATGGCCAGCCTCATGATAGGCGGTCAGCTTCTTCTCGTCCTCGGACATGGCCATGGTGCGACGCTCGGCGCCCATCATGATCTTGTCCTTGGCGTCTTCGAACTCGGCGTGGGTGACGAAGCGCTTGTTGCGTCGCGCCGCCATCAGAGCCGCTTCGTTGACGAGGTTCATGAGATCGGCACCCGAGAAACCGGGGGTGCCGCGTGCCAGGACCTTCAGATCCACATCGGGAGCCAGCGGCACCTTGCGGACGTGAACCTTGAGCACCTTCTCGCGGCCCGAAACGTCGGGGTTCGGCACGACGACCTGACGGTCGAAACGGCCGGGACGCAGCAGAGCGGGATCGAGCACGTCGGGACGGTTGGTGGCGGCGATCAGGATGATGCCTTCATTGGCTTCAAAGCCGTCCATCTCGACGAGGAGCTGGTTGAGGGTCTGTTCGCGTTCGTCGTTACCACCGCCGAGGCCCGCACCGCGCTGGCGGCCGACGGCGTCGATTTCGTCGATGAAGATGATGCAGGGGGCGTTCTTCTTAGCCTGCTCGAACATGTCGCGGACGCGGGAGGCGCCGACACCGACGAACATTTCAACGAAGTCCGAACCCGAAATGGTGAAGAAGGGCACGTTGGCTTCGCCAGCGACCGAACGGGCCAGCAGGGTCTTACCGGTACCGGGAGGGCCAACGAGCAGCACACCGCGCGGAATACGGCCGCCCAAGCGCTGGAACTTGCCGGGATCGCGCAGGAATTCAACGATTTCCTCGAGGTCCTGCTTGGCCTCATCCACACCGGCGACGTCTTCGAACGTCACCTTGCCATGAGTTTCGGTCAGCAGCTTGGCGCGCGACTTGCCAAAGCCCATCGCGCCGCCGCGGCCGCCACCCTGCATCTGCCGGATGAAGAAGAACCACACGCCGATGATGACGATGAAGGGCAGCCAGGAGCTGAGCAGGATCGACCAGAAGGGGCTGGCTTCAGGCGCGCGTGCGGTGATCGAGACGCCCTTATCTTCAAGGCGATTGATCACGTCGGCGCCATCGGGCAGCACGGTCTCGAAACGCGTACCGTCGCGCAGCGTGCCGTTGACGATGTTATTGGTGATGGTGACACCGGTTACGCTGCCGGCCTCCACATCGGAGACGAACTGGCTATAGCTCTTGTCGGCGACCGAAATCGAGCGCGTCGATGACTGGAAAACCTGGAACAGGCCCATCAGCATGAAGAGTATAACTAGCCAGATGGCGAAGTTGCGGAAATTTCCGTTCATCAAATCCTGTCCCGGAGAAGCCACAGCCCAGTGGGCGCGGCAAGTGTGCCGAATGTATGTCCGGCAATGGGGCGTTACAAGGGCAACCCGTGCTGTCCTTTTGACTCCCAGTCCAGTCATAATGTCGCGTTTGGGTTAATACGCGGTGGGGATTTGATCGTTCCATCACGCGTGCAAAGGCGCCGCCTGCAATGCGGTTTTCTCAGTCGCAGACAGGCGGAGCCCCGAGACTGCCATCGCCTCTGGATAGTAAAAAAATGAGGCGATAGCAGCCTCGGGGCGTCGGGGATTTATTGGAGAGCGAAACGTAAGCCTTGGGATTTCAGCCGTAGCCTCCCACCCAAGTTCTCCGCGTAACCCGGCCGGAGCGCGACCTCCGTCCCTCCCGACTGTCCATCCGGACACTGGTCGCTGCAGCGCCGCCTGTATCCCGGATGAATGGACGGAGTTTGGCACAGGGCGCGGTGGGCGGGGATAAGAGGGATAAGGGGGGCTGCATACCCACGGTGTCATCCCGGACTTGAGCCGGGATCCATCCTGAGATGGGTGGGGTTCGACGAGACCTCGGGATGGGCCCCGGCTCAAGGCCGGGGTGACCCGGTGGGTGTGGAGAGAACTCGCCAAGAGGACGTGGCGATCAATCCACCAGCAATGTCACCGTGATGCGTTCGTCAAACGACCAGCCGCCTAGTGACAGCACGCCGCCTTCGGCGTCACGGACGATGGGGGCGGTGCGGATGGCTTCGGCGGGGGCGGTAACTTTGAAGCCCAGAAACTCTTCGAGACGGTGGCGCGGCAGGTAATCGGCGACGCTGGCGGTGAGGCCGGCCTCGCCCGAGCTGTTGACGATGCGGAAGCGCTCGTCCCAAACCAGCGAGCCATGGGCCGGCACGGTGGCATCGGGCGGGAGCGCACGGCCGGGCTCGCGGGCGACGGCGATCGCCCCATCCTTGAGCCGCACGACGCAGCCCAGCACAGTGGTGGTCTTGGTGAGGCCGTCGACAATGGCCTGGCGCAGGCGCTCGACCTGCCCGAGGGCACGCGGCTTCTGGCGGGCGCCGACATTGCGCAGCACGCGCGACATCAGACGGGTGGAAATGGCGGGACTGAGCTCGACAAAGGGCGCGAGCTCGATGCGGGCGGCGCCAAAGCCATCGAAACGCACGATTTCGGTAAAACAGCCCTCGGCGATCTGCGCGATGGCGGCATCGGCATCGGCCATGCGGGTGGCAAAGGCGGCGATGGTGGAGACATCGAGCCCAAGCGCCGCCAGGTCAGGCAAGGCCTGACGCCAGCGCACCCGCTCGTAGTGAGGATCGCTGTTGGAGGGATCTTCCGCGACCGTCAGCCCGGATGCCTCGACGATGCTGCGCAGCAGCGCCGGATCGGTGCCGAGCAGGGGCCGGTGCACGCGCACGCCCTCGATCTCGGCCATGGCCGTCATGCCCTTGAGACCCTCCAGGCCGCTGCCATGAGCCATGCGCATCAAGACGGTTTCGGCCTGATCCTGCCGGTGATGAGCGGTGAGCAGCACGGTGGCGCCATCGGCGGCCATGGCTTCGCCCATCAGGCGATAGCGGGCGCCGCGGGCCGCTTCCTGGATGCCGGTCAATGGCTTGATGCCCGACCAGGCCAGGCCGCGGGCCGGCAGGCCAAGCGCCTCGGCGGCAGAGAGCACGAAGGCGACTTCCGCTTCCGCCTCGGGACGCAGGCCGTGATTGACGGAATAGACAAAGAGTTTCGGCGGCTCGGCGAGGCCTGCGGCCCAGCGCTGCGCCAGCAGCATCAGCGCGAGGCTATCGGCCCCGCCTGACACTGCCAGGGCGATGGCAGGTTCACCCGCCACCGCCGCAAAGAGGGCGTTGAGGCCCACGACATCCTCGAGACCAGAAATCATGCCGGCGGGCACTGCGACCGGATTTTCTCGTCATTGAGCCGGGTCATGAAAGCCTGTGGCAGGCCGGCGAAGCGCGCGCCGATGTCATTGAAGGTGCGGCAGGCGGTTTCCCGCTCACCGGCACCTGACAGCGACACGCCCAGCTTGAGCAGCAGGTCGGGCGCCAGCGGTCCGGTTTCGTTGGCCTTGAAGGCATTGAGCAGCACTTCGGCGGCCTCGGTATAGGCCTGACGCCGAATCAGCACATCGCCCAAGCCGCTGGCGGCGGCTGCCGCATTGGGATTGGTGGGATAGAGGTCAATGAACTGGCTGAACTGATCCTCGGCGAACTCGTACTCCCCGCTGGCCAAAGCCTGCTGCCCGGCTGCGAACTGGGCGTCGGCATCGGCATTGCCGCTCGGAACGGCGCCGGGCGTGAAGGAGAGATCAAGCGGCTTGCCGGTGGTGAGATCGACACCACCCCTGGCCCCAGTCCCCACCAGCGGATCATTTGATTCGCCCAGCTCGTCGGCAGGCAGGCTGCCATCGTCGAAGGTGGGATCGAACTCGATCTCGCCGGGCAAGGGCTGCACGCCCTGCTCGGGAATCTGGGTCATGGGTACGGCATTGGGGTCCTGCGGCAACGCCTCGGGCTGCGTCACGCCGCCCGGTTGGGTTGCCGCATCACTTTTTCCCCCAGCACCGCCTTCCAGCGCGTTGAAGCGGAACTCGTTGTCTTCCGACATGCGGTTGATCAGTTCCTGCATCTGCGTCAGTTGGAAGGTGAGACCTTCGACCTGCCCATTGAGCGAGCGAAGCTGCTCTTCAAGCTGCTGGATGCGCACCATCAGCTGGGCAGAATCGGGCGCCTGCGCCACGCGAATGCGATCGGGCGCGGCATTGGTGAGGGTGAGCCCGCTCAATTCGCCCGGCAGAATGGTCTGCTGCGGCGCCGACAGTCCGGGGACTGTGAAACCAAGGGCCACGGCCACAGCGCACAGGGCTGTCCGGCTCCCCTTCGTAATCCTTGTCAGTTTCAAACCACGCCTCCAAGCGCACACGTCGAATGGCCCCAATGTGGTGCCGTTAGCTTTGCCGATAAAGGGCAATTTTGGTCAAAAAGAAGCGCCCGGCCCCATTTGCAGGATGCCGGGCGCTATTGCCTCCAGTTCGCACTGGATTTGCGGGGACTTTCCGCAGGGAAAGTCCCAATTGTTTATTGGACGACAGTCACCGCGCGGCGGTTCTGGCTCCAGCAGGAAATGTCGTTGCAGATCGCGACCGGACGTTCCTTGCCGAAGGACTGGCTGGTGATGCGCTGCTGGTTGACGCCCTTTGACACCAGGTAGTTCACCACGATCGAGGAACGACGCGCGCCCAGGGCGATATTGTATTCGCGGGTGCCGCGTTCGTCGGCATGGCCTTCGATCATGATGCGGTAGTTCTGGTACTGGTTGAGCCAGGCGGCCTGCTTGTCGAGGGTGGCCATGGCTTCGGGGGTTAGGCTGCTCGAATCGGTGGTGAAGAACACGCGGTCACCAACCGAAACCAGGAATTCCTGCTGGCTGCCCGGCGCGCCGCCGCCCGGACCAACATTGCCCACGCCGGTGGGCAAAGTATTGGGGGTACGCGAACAGGCCGCAATGACGGCGACGAAGAGAAGCATCGCGGCGGCGCGCAACGCGGTGTTGAAAGGTGCGGCAATGACCACGGGGAAGCTCCTGAAAGGCAACAATCTTAAGCAACGGATTTACCGCGCTTAGTCTTAAGACCGGGTTTTCCGACGTGGTTAATCAATGCCTATTCGGGCCTGAATGTGGCAGGAATCCGGGCTTTTTTGTGATGATGCCGGATTGCCACATCGCATCGCGCGATCACATTAAGGTTAAGTGAGGTAACGGAACGCCAGTCTCGCAGCGCACGCAAGCGCTGCCCGGGGACTTGATCCGCGGGCCAATTGGCATGGCGCAGTGTGGGGAGGGGCCCGCGGATCAAGTCCGCGGGCAGCGCCGGTGGGTGGGCATCGCGTTGTGGCGGCTTGAAGCCTTAGCTGCGCAGGCCCGACCAGGCCGGGTCGGAAGCGTAGCTTTCGGTCGGGATGGTGAGCAGGTTGCGGCCCCAGATGTCGACGCTCATCAGCTTGGGGCCGTCATTGCCGCCCGGATCCTGGTAGAACATGATGACGCGGCCGTTCGGCGCCCAGGTGGGGCCTTCGGCGTGGTAGCTCGAATAGAGCATGCGCTCGCCGGTGCCATCGGGATTCATGATGCCGATGGAGAACTGGCCGCCGCCCTGACGGGTGAAGGCGATGAGGTCGCCCTTGGGGGACCAGACCGGGGTGGAGTAGAGCCCCTGCCCGAAGCTGATGCGCTGGGCGTTACCCCCGCTCGAGCTCATCATGTAGATCTGCGGCGAGCCGCCACGATCGCTTTCGAACACGATGCGGCTGCCATCGGGCGAGTAGGACGGGCCGGTATCGATGGCCGCGCCCGACGTCAGCTGGCGCGGCTGGCCGCCACCGGTGCCCACGGCATAGATGTTGGTCGCGCCGCCCTGCTCCACCGAGAAGGCCACGGTGCCGCCATCGGGCGAAAAGCGCGGTGCGAAAGTCATGGCGCCGACATTGGCGAGGCGCTGCTGGCGGCCGGTCGAGAGCTGCAGCAGATAGACCTGCGGGTTGCCATCGGCAAAGTTCATGTAGGTGACCATGTCGCCATTGGGCGAGAAGCGCGGGGTCAACGCCATGGTCGAGCCATCGGTCAGGTACTGCACGTTGGCGCCATCCTGGTCCATGATGGCGAGGCGGCGGACGCGGTTGGCCTTGGGGCCGCTCTCGGCGCAGTAGATGACGCGGGTATCGAAATAGCCCGTGCCGCCGGCCAGCGCTTCATAGATGGCGTCGGAAATGATGTGGGCCACGCGGCGCGACGAATTGGGATCGGTATTGTAGCTCTTGCCGACCACCTGGGCCGCCTGCTGGGTGTCCCATACGCGCACCGACGAGGAAATGGTGCCGCCGCGTTCAACGCCGCCCATCACCAGCGCATCGACATTGGCCGTGCGCCAGGTGGCGAAGTCGGGGCTGTTGTTGACGTCGCCCACCTTGATCGGCAGCGAAGCCGGATCGAGCGGCAGGAACAGGCCCGAGCGGCGCAGGTTATTGCGCACGATATCGGCGATTTCCTTGCCAAAGGCGGGGTCGGACGAAGCAAAGTCGGGAATGGCGATCGGCAGGGGCTGGAAATTGGCGCCTTCCACCACGATGCGCAGCTGCGCCATCGCCATGGACGAGCCCGCCAGAAGGGCACTGCCCGCCAGGCCAAGCTTGAGGGCATTGCGCCGGGTCATCAGGGTCATTGTCAATTCTCCATTCTCGCCGTCGCGAGCCATAGTGCTCGACTAACAAGCCAATTCAAAGTCACGGCCGCAGTTCCACTTCGATCTGCCGCCACTGGTCATAGGCATCTGCCGAAAGCATTTCATAAGGGCCGCAAGCGGCCACGGCGCGCTGCGCCGCCCGGGCCACCGAACCGCCTTCGGGCGAGGACGGTGCCTGGATAACCTGGGTATTGGCCACCGAACGGTCCGGATTCATCGTCACCCGCAGGGTCACGTTGAGGCCGCTGTTGATTTCGCTCGGCATCAGGTTCCAGCAGGTCTTGATCCGGGCCACGAGGCCATCGATCGCCGACTGGCTGAGCCGGGCCGACGTGCCGGTCGTATCGCCCAGGGTCGGCGTACCGCCCTGCCCGGTGGTGCCGCCGGTGGTCTTGTCGTTGTTGATGATGGCAGAAATATCGTCGGCCAGCGACGCATCCTGCTGCGGCTTGGGCTGCGGTCGCGTGGTCTGGGTCGGCGTCGGCTTCTGCTGGGCAGCGGCCTGGCGCTTGCGCTCTTCTTCCTCGCGCTTCTTGCGCTCGGCTTCGGCCGCGGCGAACTGCTGGCGCTTCTGCTCAAGATTATTGGGGCGCGAGGCCGGGACCGGCGCGGCAACAGCCGGCTTGACCGGCTCGGGAGCCGGTTCGGGCGTGGGCGTCGGGGTTGGCACCGGCTCTGGGGTCGGCGCGGGCGTGGGTTCTGGCGTCGGCTCCGGAGTGGGCTCCGGTGTCGGTTCGGGCACGGGTTCGGGGGTTGGCGCCGGTGCCGGGCGCGTGGCCGGGGTCGGAGCAACGACCGGCTCGGGCGTCGGTGCGGGCGCCGGCTCCGGAGTGGGCTCGGGCGTCGGTTCGGGTTCGGGCTCGGGCACCGATTCAGGCTGGGGCGCGGTATTGGTGACCGGCGCGGGCGTCGGAATATCGGCCGGCGACGGCTTGAGCTGGTCCTGCTCGGTATTGCCGGTGGGCTGGGCCAGTTCGGCCGGCTTGTTGTCCTCGACGATGGAGGGCGTATTGGTATCGACGATCTCGCTGGTCAGCTGGCCAGCGCGGATATTGGAATATTCCTCGACCGGCACCAGGTCGACGGCAATGGACTCCACAACCGGCGTCAATGGCTCGGCGAACCCCAGATTGATGAGGCCGATGGTCAGTACCGCGATGTGGGCCACGATCGAGACGGTTACGCCGGTACGCATCGGACTGGACTACGATTCCGGCTGGGTGATGAGGCCGATCTTGGAAAAGCCTCCGGCCGACAGCAGGCCCATGACGCGCATGACGGCACCATAATTGGCGCTGGTATCGCCGCGCAGGAAGATGCGTTCCTCGGCGCCGTTGACGCCCAGCGCATTGAGCTGGTTGACGAGGTCAGCCTCGGCCACGGGGGTCTCGTCGATGAAGACGGAGCCTTCCGGGGTCACAGCAACGGTGACGGGCTTGGCCTGGTTGGGCATGGCCGCCGCGGCGGAGCTGGGCAGGTCGATCGGCACGCCGGCCGTCATCATCGGGGCGGCGACCATGAAGATGATCAGCAGCACCAGCATCACGTCCACCATGGGCGTGATGTTGATTTCGCTCATCACGGCCTTCTTGCGGCCGCGACGGCGGCGACCGCCGCCTCCGCTGCCGCCTGCGCTCACACCCATGCCCATATCAGTTGCTCCGGGCTTCGAGCTGGCGGCTGAGAATGGTCGAGAACTCGTCGGCGAAACCTTCAAGGCGTCCGATCAACTTCCCGGCATCGGAGCTGAGCTTGTTATAGGCAATGACGGCCGGGATAGCGGCGACGAGGCCAATCGCGGTCGCAAACAGCGCCTCGGCGATCGGGCCTGCCACGACGGCAAGGCTGGTATTGGACGATGCGGCAATGGCGGTAAAGGCATTCATGATGCCCCAGACCGTGCCGAAGAGGCCGATGAACGGACCGGCCGAACCAATGGTGGCGAGGAAACCCAGGCGCTTTTCCAGCGTCTCGCTCTCGCGCGCGATGGCCACGTCGAGCACCTTGTCGAGGCGCTGCTGCATGCCCACGAAGGAAGCGGCGTTCTGCTCGTGGCTGCGCTTCCATTCCTTCATGGCGGCGACGAAAACCGCGCCCAGGCCGCCGGAAGCCTTCTCGGACTGCTGCTGATACAGCTCTTCCAGCGACTGGCCCGACCAGAAGGTGCGCTCAAAGCGGTTCATTTCGGCTTCGGTGCGGCGATAGGTGATGGACTTGTCGATGATGATGGCCCAGCACCAGACGGAGGCGCCCAGCAGGCCGAGCATTACCGACTTAACGATCCAGTCCGCCGCCCAGAACAGTCCCCAGATCGACAAATCAGCATGGGGGGCTACAGCTCCCACAGCGTCCATGGCTTCCATATAGAAATCCTTCTCGGCCCGGTTCACGCACCCGACCCTTCACGCTTCAGGCGATGGGGGCGAAATCTGTCAAAATTAAGAGAAATGCCCGCGACACTGGGTCTTGCGGCCCAGGCAACGGAGCAGAACTCCCTTTGGCGCAATTATGGTCAAGAACTGGTTAATAAACCGACTCGCGCAGTCCCGCGGCGGCGATTGTGAAGCAACTCGGCGGCGGGGGTGCCCGTTCTGCGGGGGCACAATGAATTGTTCCCTGCTCAAGGAGTTCATCATGAATATCCGTACTGCATCCCTGGCCGCCCTGATGGTGGCGGGCGCATTTTCCGCCGCCACGCCGGCTTTCGCCGAAGTGATCAACCTCACCGCGCAACTGACCGGGGCGGCCGAAGTGCCCGCCACCGACTCTGCCGGCAAGGGTACGCTCGAAGGCACTTTCGACACCGAGACGATGGCCCTGAAATGGAACGTGACCTATGAGGGGCTTACCGGCGACGCCACCGCGGCCCACTTCCACGGCCCGGCCGATGACAAATCCAATGCCGGTCCGGTGGTGCCGATCGAAGGCGCATTGACCAGCCCGATCGCCGGCGAAGCCACGCTGAATGCCGAACAGGCCCAGCAGCTGCAGGACGGCATGTGGTATTTCAACATCCACACCGCGGCCCATCCCGATGGCGAAATCCGCGGCCAGGTGACCAAGGCCGCTGCGATGTAACTGCGGTTCTCGTCACACACTCAAGCTGTCACCCTCGGGCTTAACCCGAGGGGTCTGCACTGACCGGACGCGCAAGAAAGTGAAACGCCCTCGGGTCAAGCCCGAGGGTGACGTTCGTGGGTGCTACCCGGCGCGGTTGCTGACGCTAGCCCTGCTGGAACAGCGCCAGGATCGCCTTGGGCATGCGGGCGGGGCCGCCGCTGGTCTTGATCGCCACCACCAGCACGGTGGCGCGGGTGAGCACGACGCCGTCGCGCAAGATGGCCTGGCGCAGGGTCAGCCGCGCGCCGCTGGCTGCGGCCACTTCGGTGGTGACATCGAGCAGGTCATCGATATGGGCGGCGCCATCGAACTGGATGTCCATGGAGCGGACGGCAAAGGCGATGCCCTCCCCGGCCAGCTCGGAATGGTGGATGCCATTGTCGCGCAGGAATTCGGTGCGGCCGCGCTCGAAGAACTTGAGATAGGCCGCGTGATAAACATTGCCCGAGAAATCGGTGTCTTCGTAATAGATGCGGACGGGGAAGTGGTGGGTCATGGTTTGGCAAACCCCAATCCACGCGCGGCCAGCGCGGCAAGCAGTGGCGGAAACGAGGCCGGGCCCACCCCGTGCAAGGCAGCGATGTCGGCCTGGGCCCAGCGGGCCAGATCGGCAAAGCTGACAATGCCCGCACTAGCCAAAGCGCGATGGGCTGGCTTGCTTAGTTTGACGCTCGTGGCAACCGGGTCGGCCGGGGTCATTCCTCGGGCTCCTCGAAGAGGCTTTGCTGCAGGCCGACGAAACCCTGCGGCACGATCTTGCCAAGGTGCTGGAAGGCAGTGCCGGTGAGCATGCGGCCGCGCGGGGTGCGCTGAATAAAACCCTGCTGGATCAGATAGGGCTCGACGATTTCCTCGATGGCGTCGCGCGGCTCGCTGAGCGCGGCGGCGATGGTTTCGATGCCCACCGGACCGCCATTGTAGAAATCGGCAATAGTGGTGAGGTAGCGCCGGTCGAGCTGATCGAGGCCGCGCGCATCGACATCGAGCCGCAACAAAGCCTTATCGGCAATGGCGCGGGTGATCTCGCCGGAGCCATCGACCAGCGCGAAATCGGTCACGCGGCGCAGCAGGCGCCCGGCAATGCGCGGGGTACCGCGCGATCGGCGGGCGATTTCCATGGCGCCATCGGGTGCCATCGGCATGCCGAGCAGGCGCGCGCCGCGCTGCACGATCAGCACCAGTTCCTCGGGCGTATAGAAATTGAGCCGCACCGGAATGCCGAACCGGTCACGCAAGGGCGTGGTCAGCAGACCCGCGCGCGTCGTGGCCCCGACCAGCGTGAATTTGGCCAGATCGATGCGCACCGAGCGGGCGGCCGGGCCTTCGCCGATGATCAGATCGAGCTGGAAATCCTCCATCGCCGGATAGAGCACTTCCTCGATCGCCGGATTGAGCCGGTGGATCTCGTCGATGAACAGCACGTCGCGCTCTTCGAGATTGGTGAGCAGCGCCGCCAAGTCACCCGCCTTGGCGATGACCGGGCCGGACGTGGCGCGGAAGCCGACGCCCAGTTCGCGCGAAATAATCTGCGCCAGCGTGGTCTTGCCCAGGCCCGGCGGGCCGACGAACAGAACGTGATCCAGCGCGGTGCCGCGATGTTTGGCCGCCTTGATGAAGACCTCGAGATTGGCGCGCGCCGCCGCCTGCCCGACGAAATCGTCAAAGCCGGAGGGGCGCAGGGAGACGTCGAGCGGATCATCGCGCCCGGCGGCTGGAGAGGTCAGGTCAGTCACGCGAATAGTTCCATTTCAGGCAGTGCCGGGCGTGTCGGGCCCAGGCTAGCGGTCGCTGAAGTCAAATCCCTGCACCCGGGCACAGGCCGAGCGCACGGCCTTCTTGCCCTTGAGTTCGGGATTTGACCGGCTCATGCGGTAATACATCTTGGTGAGATAATCGAGGCGGGCCTCGCAGGACCAGCGCGGCAACGGCGCGTTGAGATCGTGGAACAGGAAGGGCTTGGTCGTGCCATCCCCGTTGTCGAAGTAGATCGCCACCCCGACCACCTCATTCTGGTCGGCGTAAACCGTTACCGGCATCAGCATCGCTACTAGAGCGACGCCGGCCAGCAAGACCGTCCGCGTCGATTTCTGCACGCTCATAGTATTCCCCCTCTGTTTATTGTTGAGGGGCACGCTAGCTGCTTAGCTCCCGCAGGCCTAGCCGGATTAGTTTCTCGGTGGCGACGCCCTCGCCTTCGCGGGCGACGATGCGCGCCAGGGCAGCCGAGGCCTGGGCGCTGGAATAGCCCAGATTGGTCAGCGCGGACACGGCGTCGGAAATGGCCGAGGGCGCAACGCCCTCGCCCAGGGCGGCCTGGAGGCCCAAGGTTCCCGCGTCGATCCCCGGACCGGTCGGCACCTTGCCCTTGAGCTCGGTGATGAGGCGCACGGCCAGCTTGGGGCCGACCCCATTGGCGCGGCCGATCATGGCCTTGTCCTGCAGCGCCACCGCGCTCGAGATTTCCGCGGGGGTGAGCGTCGAGAGGATGGACAGCGCCACGCGCGCCCCCACGCCCTGCACGGTCATCAGGAGGTTGAACCAGCCCTTTTCGCTCTCGCTGGCGAAGCCATAGAGGCGGATCATGTCTTCGCGCACAATGGTTTCGATGAAGACCACGGCGGCCTCCCCGACGCGCGGCAGAGACTGCAGCGTGCGGCTGGAGCAGAACGCCTCGTAACAGACGCCCCCGCAATCGATCAGCACGAAATCATCCCCGAAGCTGTCGACCAGCCCCTTGAGCTTGCCGATCATGCGAGCATCCTCAAACGTTGATTGGCCACCCGATGGTGGGCGTGGCAAATGGCGATGGCCAAGGCATCCGCCGCGTCGGCGCCCTTGAAGTCGGCCGCGGGCAGCAGCGTCTTGACCATCAGCTGGACCTGGCCCTTTTCCGCGTGGCCGGCACCGACCACCGACTTCTTGACCAGGTTGGCGGCATATTCGGCGACCGGCAGGCCGCGCGCAGCCGGCGTCAACAGCGCAACGCCGCGCGCCTGCCCCAAAATGAGGGCGGAGCGCGCGCCGGCATTGACGAAAGTCTCTTCCACCGCAGCCTCGTCGGGCGCGTAACGGTCGAGCACTTCGCCCAGGCCGGCAAACAGCAGGGCCAGCCGTTCGGCCAGCGAACCATCGACGGGCGGCGTCACCGTGCCAGAGGCGACAAAGGTCAGCCGGTTGCCCAGCGTCTCGATCACACCCCAGCCGCAGCGGCGCAGGCCCGGATCGATGCCGATGATTCGTGTAGCGGCGTTCATGCGCTCATCCTTAGTGATGGTGCGCCAACCTACCAAGTCTAATGTGAACAAATAGGCAACACGACCAGTGGAAAACCCGGATCGGTAAAATTTAACCTATCCCGCCAACACTATCTTTAACCCGTTCCCCCTAGCGTGCCGCCTGGGAATGCGGGGCAAGACATTATGACAGAACTCCATCGGGCACTGCCGAAGCGAACGTGGCTGCGTATCTATCGCATCGCGGGCGGTTGCACGGCGATTTCGGTGGTTCTGTCGATCATCATCACCAATTCCATCATGGCCACCTTCTCGGGCGGCATCAATGTGCAGGGCCTGATGGTGGCCATCGTTACCCCGCTGCTGCTTGGCGGCCCGATGATTTTCTTCCTCACGCTCGGCCGCGAAAAGCTGCGTCACGCCAACAAGCAGCTGGAATATATGGCGACCACCGATTGGCTAACGTCCTGCCTCAACCGCGGCGCCTTTACCCGCGCGGTCACCGCGCATCTGGAAAGCCGCCGTTCGATCGGTTCTTCGGGCGCGTTGCTGGTAGTGGATGCCGACGAGTTCAAGAGCGTCAACGATCGCTTCGGACATGACGTGGGCGACCAGGCGCTGCGCCTGATCGCGCGTGCCGTGCTCAAGGCCGTCCGCGGCCAGGACCTGGTGGGACGGCTGGGCGGCGAAGAGTTTGGTGTCTTTCTGGCAGAGACCGACGCAGCCACGGCCGACCATCTGGCCGAGCGCATCCGCAGCACGGTCAGCGCGATCAAGTTTGCACCGGAGGGCAAGCCCTGCCCGCTGTCCGTCAGTATTGGCGGGGCCACCTATACGACCCCTGCCCAGTTCAGCGAGCTCTATCGCCTCGCCGACGAACATCTCTACGAAGCCAAGAATGCCGGCCGCGACTGCGTCGCAATGAAGCAAGCGGCCTGACCGGAAACCCGGTCATCTGACGTCCCGACTATGACGAACTGCGCCTTCGTTTCCCTCCAAGGAAACGCGACAGCCATTTCCAGCAACGAGACAAACGATGATCTCTACCAAGACCCTGAACACGTTGCAGCGCTGGTCCAGCGTCGGCCACTGGACCATCTGGGGCACCCTGGGCTGTGTGCTGGTCTCGGTGGCGTTCAACGTCGTGGCATTCGGTGATCTCGGACAGGAGGCGGTGAACCGCGCCATCATCACCGGCACCGCCCTTCCAGTGCTGCTGGGACTGCCGCTGTTTCTCTATATGAGCCTGCGGGTACGGGGACTGGCGATTTCAAACCAGCGGCTGGGGCTGGTGGCGCGCACCGATAGCCTCACCGCCTGCCTCAATCGCGGCGCCTTCACCAAGACGGTCAGCGCCGCGCTGGGCCAGCAGGAGAGCGCCCGCCGGGGCGCGCTGCTGATCATCGACGCCGACAAGTTCAAAGCGATCAACGATCTCTATGGCCACACCTGCGGCGACGAGGCGCTGACGCTGATCGCCCGCTCGATCCGTCGGGTGCTACGCCCGGGCGACCTGGTCGGGCGCATCGGCGGCGAGGAATTCGGGGTCTACCTGCCCGGTGTCGATCAACTTGCCGCCGAAACCGTCGCCGAGCGCATCCGCCGTTCGGTCAATACCGCCAGCTTCGCGCCGGGCGGACAGCAGCATGCGCTTTCCGTGAGCATTGGCGGGGTCGCCTTTGAAGGCGCATGCGCTTTTGCGGATCTGTTCTGCGTCGCCGACCAGCGCCTTTACGGCGCCAAGCAGGCCGGTCGCAATCGCGCCGTGGTGGTGCATGCCACCGACCATCCAGCGATCGAGCTGCAGCGCACGGCATAGCAAAAAGGGCGGCGCCACTGGCACCGCCCTTGTTTCAATCCCCTGACCGAAGGGCTTAGCCTTCCAGCTTGGCAGCGTCTTCGTCGCTCATTTCGAAGTTCGAATAGACGTTCTGCACGTCATCGTCTTCCTCGAGCGTGGCGATCAGCTTCATCAGGGTCGCACCCTTTTCGGCATCGATCGGCGTATTGGTCTGCGGCTTCCACACGGCCTTGACCGATTCCGCTTCCCCGAGAACCTTTTCGAGCGCAGCGGCGACTTCGATCATGGCCTCGAACGAGGTGGTGATGTAGTGGCCTTCTTCGTCGCTTTCGACGTCATCGGCGCCGGCTTCGATCGCCGCTTCCATCACGGCATCGTCCGAACCGGCCTTGGCCGGATAGGTGATCTCGCCAACCTTGTCGAACATGAACCCGACCGAGTTGGTTTCGCCCATCGCGCCGCCATTCTTGGAGAAGTAGGAGCGGACGTTGGAGGCAGTGCGGTTGCGGTTGTCGGTCAGCGTCTCGACGATGATCGCAACGCCACCGGGGCCGTAGCCCTCGTAGCGGATTTCGTCATAGTTCTCGCCATCCGAACCGATCGCCTTCTTGATGGCGCGGTCGATATTGTCCTTGGGCATGGACTGCGCACGGGCATTGGTCACGGCCAGGCGAAGGCGCGCATTGAATGCCGGGTCTGGCATGCCAAGCTTGGCCGCGACGGTGATTTCGCGTGCCAGCTTGGAGAAGACCTTGGAACGGGCCGCATCGGACTTGCCTTTGCGGTGCATGATGTTTTTGGCGTGTGAATGGCCGGCCATCGGTCACTCCCCTCGAAAAAGTAGCTGCTGGATTATGGTCGCGGGTTATAGGCAAGTGCAGTTCGTTTGTGAAGCTGACCCGCTTTTCCGCGCGTGAAGACACAGCGCTAGCGCCTCGGGGGAGGACGTCCGGAGCGGCAGCCGCCGGGGCCAAAACTGTCCTGGCTGAGCATCAATCGAAAATCGGCTCGGCCTGGGCCAGCGTGCCGCCCAGACGCAGCGGCAGGACCTTGGTCGCAAGGCCGGTGCGCGGATCGGTGTGGATGGCGACGCCGCACAGGGTGGCCTCGCCTTCCGCCGGCGAGAAACGCCCGTTCGGAATGCCGGTGAGGAACCGGTTGAGCGGCTCATCCATATCGGTGCCGATGATGGAATCGAAATCCCCGCACATGCCAGCATCGGCCATCAGCGCCGTGCCACCGCGCAGCACGCGATGATCAGCGGTGGGGATATGGGTGTGGGTGCCGACGACCAGGCTCACCTTGCCATCGAGGAAATGCCCCATGGCCTGGATTTCCGAGGTCGCCTCGGTGTGGAAATCGACGACGATCGCATCGGCCTGTTCGCCAAGCGGGCACGCCGCCACCGCCGCCTCGACGGCGCGGAACGGGTCATCGATGGGCGGCATGAACACGCGTCCCTGCGCATTGATCACCAACACACGATGGCCATTGCGGCCCTCGATGAACATGGCACCGCGCCCCGGCGTGCCGGGCGGCATGTTGATGGGACGCAGCAGCGTATTTTCGCGTTCGATATAGGAAATCGTCTCGCGCTGATCGAAGGCATGGTCGCCCAACGTGACGATATCGGCCCCCGCATTGCGGATGGCATTGAAATGCGGCTCGGTCAGCCCCTTGCCATGGCTGGCATTCTCGCCATTGACCACGACGAAATCGAATTTGTAGCGCTCGATGATGCCCGGCAGGCGCTCACTCACGGCATCGCGGCCGGCACGGCCCATCACATCGCCCAGGAACAGCAGTTTCATGCGCTGGCGCCGAAGTGCCGCACACCGTTCTCGGTGATGATTGCATCAAGCGGGATGTCATGCGGCTCGCGGGGGATCTCGTCGAGCTCCTGGGCCGCATAGGCCAGCCCGATCAGTCGCGGCTTGCGGGCGAGACCGGCCAGCGTACGGTCATAATAGCCGCCGCCATAGCCCAGGCGCGTGCCCAGCTTGTCGAAGCCGAGCAGCGGCATGATGATGACGTCGGGCACGGCATGAGGCGCCAGATCGGACGGGGCGAGCGTGCCGAAACCGGCTTCGTAAAGCGCAGCGCCCTGCTCCCAGACGCGCAGCTCGAGCGGCAGTTCGGGACCTAGCACCACGGGCAGCACCACGGTCTGGTTGCTGTCCATCAGCCGCACCAGGATGGGCTGGCAATCGAGCTCGTCGCGAATGCGCCAATAGGCGGCCACCACGTCGGAGGCTTGCAGGGGGATTTCGTTGAAGAAGTGTTCGGACGCCGCGCGCGCCGCTTCGGCCCGCTCCTGATGGTCTAGCGAAGCCCTGGCGGCATGCGCCTTGATCCTCAGCGCCGCCTTGGCTTCCTCGATCGTCTCATCCATGCGCGCGTCGCAACCTGCTCGGAAAAATTAGGTGCCGCCCTGGCCGTGGGATAGTCGATCCCGGGAACCTACTTACGTAGGTGGGCGCCGTATGTCCGAGCCCACGGGCCCGGTCAGGGACAGCTCCCTCAGAATCGATTAAGGCCCCGGGGATATTGGATCCGCACGTACCGGGCAGCTTCCAAGATATAGGATGTTTGTCCGGCGGTGCAAAGGGCAAAGACCAAGCTTTCGACACCCCTTCGGCACCGCGCTGGACAGCGCTGCGCGCGAAACCCTGTTGTATTTGCCGCCGCACGATAGTCTTGTGACGGGTGGATGCGAGAGCGGAGCGGTCGATGTTTGCGCATATCCTCGTCGTGATGATCGTCGCCATTGCCATCACCGCGCTGGCTGAACGCCGCAACATCCAGCCGGCCCTGCTGGTCGCCATTGTCGGGCTGGCGGCATCCTTCATTCCGGGCATCCCGGCGCTGGAACTGGAGCCCGAAATCATCCTCAGCGTGGTGCTGCCGCCCATGCTGTTCTCGGCGGCCAGCGACTTCTCCTTCGTCAATTTCACCCGCCGCATGGGCACGATCATCAATCTGGGCGTGTTCATGGTCTTTGCTACCACGATCGTGGTGGCCGTGGTGGCGGTGCTGCAGGTGCCCGGCCTGCCGGTCGCCGCTGCGCTTGTGCTTGGCGCGGTGGTCGCTCCGCCCGACGCGGTGACCGCCATCACCATCGGCCGCAAGATGGGTCTGCCCTCGGCCCTGATGACCGTGCTCAAGGGCGAGAGCCTGATCAATGACGCGGCGGCGCTGACCCTGTTTGCCGCCGCCGTGGCTGCCGCGACTGGCACCCATCCCTTCATCGACAATGTCGCGCTCTATTTCCTCTATACCGCCGCTGTCGGCATCATCCTCGGCACACTGATCGGCAACCTGGCGCAGCTGGCGCGCCGTCGGCTGGGCAACCCGTCTCTGGCCACCGTGATCTCGGTCATCGTGCCGTTTGCCGCCTATCTGCTCGCCGAGGAGCTGCATGCATCGGGCGTGCTGGCCGTGGTGGCGGCCGGCTTTTCTCTGGGCTATCACGCCGCAAAATCGGGTTATGAAGAACGCATCCAGGAACGCCAGTTTTGGCGCACCGTCGACACCCTGCTCGAAACCTTCGTTTTCGCCTATATCGGCCTGCAGCTGCGCTTCGTCATCACCGATGCGGCAGTGGCGGGGTATGACATGTGGAAGCTGGCCGGGGCAGCGACGGCCATTTTTCTCGCCATCGTGGCCACCCGCTTCGTCTGGATCTTTGCCACGGCGGTGATCGGGCGCTGGCGTTATCGCGGCGTGACCCGGCGCATGGCAGAACTGCAGCGCCGTCCGGGAAAACGGCCGCGGCCGGTACCGCAACCACCTTTGCGCTGGAGGGAGAATTTCGTCCTGTCCTGGACCGGGATGCGCGGCGTGGTGACCCTCGCCGCCGCGGCAGGTACGCCTGTCATCACCGCCAGCGGCGCGGCTTTTCCGGGGCGCGAGGCCATCGTGGCCATCGCGTTCCTGGTGACCATCGCCACCTTGCTCATCCACGGCCTGACCCTGCCCTGGCTGATCAACCGGCTCGACCTGACCAATCCCGAAGATGCCCTGCACTATGCGCGCCAGCACGCGCTGGCCGTGCGGCTGTCGGAGGCGGCAACCAAGGAAGCACTGGCCGAGTATCACGCCAGGCATGACAATCCGACCTCACAGCGCCTGGTGGAGCTGATGGAACGGCGCGCCAGACGCCACCGCCACGAGGACCTGGGCAATGACCTGCTGGCCCGCGAGGAGGCGCTGACGCTGAGCCACTACCTGCTCGAAGCACGCCGCGCCCGGCTGGTGGCCGCGCGCGATGCCAATGAACTCGACGACATCGTGCTGCGCGACATGCTCGAGCAGATGGACCTCGAACAGGCGTTTATCGACAGCTTGAGCCATCCGCCGGCGGAGGGCTGAAGGGGTGCGTTCCGGGTTAGTCCCAAGCACCGCCGCTGCCCGCGGACTTTGTTAGGGGATCAGAGGTGGGGGAGCGGGGCGGACTGGTCGAGGGCGGCGGCGGCGTTTTCGAGCGCGCTGGAGGCGTCGCTGAGCTTAGCGGCGAACTTGGCTTCGAGCATTTCGATCTCGGCCGCGACTTCCTGACCCGCGCGCGTCAGCACCAGCACTTCCTGCTCAAGCGCCTTGATGCGCTTTTCGGCTTCGGACAGCTCGTCGACCACCGCGATCCCGGCCATGACCGTCAACCGGTTGTCGCCGATTTCGCCGACGGCGCCCTTGAGCGCCTCGACCTGGCTGTTAAAGCGGCCGGCCAGACCGATCAGGTGCTTTTGCTGGCCCTCTTCGCAGGCCATGCGATATTTGCGGCCGTTGATTTCGACATTGACTTCGGGCATCGCGCTACTCCGCTTTCGCCAGGACTTCGCGCACCGTTTCCATCGCCTCGACGAGCCGGCGGGAGACGTCATGGGCGCTGTCATCGAGCCGCTTGGCGCGGGCCGAGGCCTTGTCGAGCTCGGTGGCCAGACGCGAGCGTTCATGCACGAGGCGCTGGGTATCGACCTCCATGCGGTGCTGCTGGCGCAGGCGGGAATCAAGGTTGCGCACCGACAGGTCCAGCCGCGCCAAGGCACGGTCGAAGCGTGCGCTGGCCGCTGTCAGCCCGTCTTCAAGATCCGTCTCACTCATTGCTACTACGGTCCTTACCTGCGTCGGGAGATTGAGAGCGCCTGAGCACTCGATGCACGACGATTCCAGCCCCGATAGGGTGCCCCACTGTCCGCCGCTTTGCAACCGGAAGCACCGGCAGCATCATTGACAGGATAGTCGAACCTGTTATGCCTCGAACCCGCCTTTGGGAGGAGGCTTTCGGCGCCTCTTCTCCCCAGTTTTCAGCCCTGACGAAAGCGCGATCCCGATGACGAACACCGCCCAGCAGAACGATTTGGCCAACGCGATCCGGTCTCTTTCCATGGACGCCGTCGAGAAAGCCAATTCCGGTCATCCGGGCCTGCCCATGGGCTGCGCCGACATTGCCACCGTGCTGTTCACCAAAGTGATGAAGTTCGATCCCGCAGACAGCAAGTGGGCTGACCGTGACCGCTTCGTCCTTTCGGCCGGCCACGGCTCGATGCTGCTCTACTCCTCGCTCTACCTGCTCGGTTACGAGGACATGACGATCGAGCAGATCAAGAATTTCCGCCAGCTCGGCTCCAAGACCGCTGGCCACCCGGAATACCACTTCGCCCAGGGCATCGAGACCACCACCGGCCCGCTCGGCCAGGGTGTGGGCAATGCCGTCGGCATGGCCGTGGCTGAAGCCAAGCTGGCTGCCGAATTCGGCGCCGACCTGGTTGACCACCACACCTGGTGCCTCGCCGGCGACGGCTGCCTGATGGAAGGCATCTCGCAGGAAGCCATCGCGCTGGCCGGTCACCTCAAGCTCAACAAGCTGACCATCATCTGGGACAATAACAGCATCACCATCGACGGCGCTGTGTCCAACTCGGATTCCACCGACCAGATCGCCCGTTTCAAGGCCTCGGGCTGGAACACGATCGAGATCGACGGCCACGACCAGGCTGCCATCGAAAAGGCCCTGCTGGCCGCCAAGAAGGCCGAACTGCCGACCCTGATCGCTGCCAAGACCACCATCGGTTTCGGCGCGCCCAAGAAGGCTGGCACCGAGAAGGTGCACGGCTCCCCGCTCGGCGCCGAGGAACTGGCTGGCGCCAAGGCCGCCCTGGGCATCACCTATCCCGCATTTGAGGTTCCGGCTGATACGCTGGCTGCATGGCGCTCCGCCGGTGCCCGTGGCCAGGGCGAACGCGCGGCATGGCAGGCCCGCCTCGCCGCTGCTTCCACCAAGGCCGAATTCGAGCGCCGCATGAATGGCGATCTGCCTGCCGGCTTCCTCGAAGCCATGGACAGCTACAAGCGCAAGCTGGTTGAAGACAAGCCCAAGGTCGCGACCCGCAAGTCCAGCCAGATGGCACTCGACGTGATCAACGCCGTCGTGCCCGAGACGCAGGGCGGCTCGGCTGACCTCACCGGCTCGAACCTGACCAATACCAAGGAAACCCTGCCCTTCACCGCCACCGACCGCGCCGGCCGCTACATGATGTACGGCATCCGCGAGCATGGCATGGCGGCTGTGATGAACGGCATTGCGCTGCATGCCGGCCTCATCCCCTATGGCGGCACCTTCATGGTCTTCACCGACTATGCCCGCCCCTCGATCCGCCTGTCAGCCCTGATGGAGCAGCGCGTCATCTACGTGATGACCCACGACTCGATCGGCCTGGGCGAAGACGGCCCGACCCACCAGCCGGTGGAACACCTCAGCGCCCTGCGCGCCATTCCGAACCTGCTGGTCTTCCGCCCGGCAGACGCCGTCGAAACCGCAGAATGCTGGCAGCTGGCGCTGGAATCGACCACGGCGCCCTCGATCCTGGCCCTGTCGCGCCAGAACCTGCCGGCCGTGCGCACCGAATATACGATGGAAAACAAATCGGCCCGTGGCGCCTATACCCTGGCCGGCGATCTCGACGCCGACGCGGTGATCTTCGCCACCGGTTCGGAAGTCGCCATCGCGATTGAAGGCATGAAGGCCCTGGCCGAAAAGGGAATCTCTGCCCGCGTCGTCTCGGTGCCCTCGATGGAACTGTTTGCCAAGCAGACCGACGCCTACCGCGCCGAAGTGTTGGGCAAGGCCAAGGCCCGCGTTGCCATCGAAGCCGGTATTTCGATGAGCTGGGACAAGCTGCTGGGCGACAAGGGCCGCTTTGTCGGCATGCACTCGTTTGGCGCCTCGGGCCCCATCGACGCGCTCTACGAACACTTTGGCATTACGTCTAAAGCCATTGTTGAAGCCGTCACCGCACAGTTGTAAGAGAGCGACAACCTCCCTGTCGTAAAAATCCTCCCCAGGAGAACTACCCATGGCAATTCGTGTCGCCATCAACGGCTTCGGCCGTATCGGCCGTAACGTTCTTCGCGCGATCATCGAATCGGGTCGCACCGATATCGAAGTCGTGGCGATCAACGACCTCGGCCCGGTTGAGACCAATGCGCATCTGTTCCGCTTCGACAGCGTGCACGGCCGCTTCAACGGCACCGTGACCGTCGACGGCGACACCATCGACGTTGGCCGTGGCCCGATCAAGGTGACCGCCATCCGCGACCCGGCCGAGTTGCCGCATGCCGCCATGAATGTCGACATCGCTCTCGAATGCACCGGCATCTTCACCAGCAAGGAAAAGGCTTCGGCACACCTTAAGGCCGGCGCCAAGAAGGTGCTGATCTCGGCCCCCGGCGATGGCGCAGACCTGACCGTGGTCTATGGCATCAACCACGCCCAGCTGAGCGCTGACCACGTCGTGGTTTCGAACGCCTCGTGCACCACCAACTGCCTGGCGCCCGTCGCCTATGTGATGCACAAGGAATTCGGCATCGAACACGGAATGATGACCACCATCCATTCCTACACCGGTGACCAGCCGACGCTCGACACCATGCACAAGGATCTCTATCGCGCCCGCGCTGCGGCGATGAGCCAGATTCCCACCTCGACCGGCGCCGCCAAGGCGATCGGCCTCGTGTTGCCGGAACTCAAGGGCAAGCTGGACGGCATCTCGGTGCGCGTGCCGACCCCCAACGTTTCCTGCGTCGACTTCAAGTTCATCACCAAGCGCGATGTGACCGCCGACGAAATCAACGCCGCGATCCGCAAGTATGCCGATGGCGAGCTGAAGAATATCCTCGGCTACACCACCCAGCCGCTGGTTTCGATCGACTTCAACGGCAACCCGCATTCCTCGACCATGGCGCTGGACCAGACCAAGGTGATGGGCGGCAACTTCGTCTCGATCCTGACCTGGTACGACAACGAATGGGGCTTCTCCAACCGCATGTCCGATACCGCCGTGGTGATGGGCAAGCTGCTCTAATTCGCGCGTTTTCGCGACACCGATTGGCCCCGTCGCATTGCGGCGGGGTTTTTTCTGCTGACAGCATCCGTCACGCTGACACGGATTGTGAGCCCCGGAGGAACCGAGCATGGAAGACAAGATCGACTTCAAGGCCGAGCTGAAAAGTCTCTACCAGCCGGGGCCGCGCGAATTCGTCTTCGTGGATGTGCCCGCCATGACCTTCGTCATGGTGGATGGTGAGGGCAATCCCAATACCGCCCCCGCCTATGCCCAGGCCGTCGCCTGGCTCTATGGCGTCAGCTACGCGATGAAATTCGCCTCCAAGGAAGCGGGCCAGGATTATTTCGTGCCGCCGCTGGAAGGGCTGTGGTGGGCCGACGACCCCAGCGATTTCGTCGCCCGCAACAAGGACAACTGGCGCTGGACCATGATGATCATGGTGCCCGACTTCATCACCCGCGACATGTATGATGCGGCTGTTCTGGCCACCGCCGAGAAGCTGGCCGATGCCCCTCCGAGCCTGCGGTTGGAAACCTATGCCGAGGGCCTTTCGCTGCAGATCATGCACCTGGGCAGCTATGATGAAGAGGGCCCGGCGCTGGAGCACCTGCACGAAGTAGAAATCCCCGGGCGCAAGCTGGTGCATAACGGGCATCACCACGAGATCTATCTCAACGACCCGCGCAAGACAGCACCCGACAAACTCAAGACGATCCTGCGCCAGCCCGTTCGCCCGGCCTGAGCGCTTGCCAGTCCAGGGGCCCTGCCCCTAGTCTCGCCCCGCAATCCCTTCGAGAATGACGCGATATGAGCCTAGACCGTTTCGTCCGCTGGCGCGGGCTCGATGCCAGGAGGTTGGAGCACTGTCACGTCATCTCGACGGAACGCGACACTCGCATCCGCTCGACGCTCATCACCCCCGATTACGGCCTGGCCTATCGCATCAAGCTCGATGACACCGAGCATGTCCGGACCGTCAAGCTAGAGCGCACCGATGGCGCGGTGCTGGAACTGTTTTCCGATGGGGCCGGCAACTGGTCGGACGACCGGGCCGAGCCGCTGCCCGAGCTGCGCGGATGCCTCGATATCGACATCTGGCCCACACCCCTCACCAATTCCCTGCCGCTCTGGCGCTGCCAGTGGACCCTCGGCCAGCCGCAGCGCTTCGCCATGGCCTGGATCGATGCCGACGCCATGAGCGTGCGGCGCGCCGAGCAGGTCTATACCCGGATCGACGCCACCCATTTCCGCTTCCAGGCGCCCGACTTCGAGGCCATCCTCGAGGTCGATGCCGATTTGCTGATCGTCAACTATCCTGGCCTGTTCGAACGCAGCCCGGACTAGGCCCCTTCCCCCTCCCGCGGCACTCTGCTACGCCACGCAAAAGACACAGCAATCCGGGAGGCACCCCATGTCCGCGACCTTCAAGACCCTCGACGAGCTCGACCTCAAGAACAAGCGCGTGCTGCTGCGGGCCGATCTCAACGTGCCGGTCGCCAATGGCAAGGTTACGGATGCCACCCGCATCGAGCGGCTGGTCCCCACCATCCGCGAAATCGTCAAGCATGACGGCAAGGCGATCCTGCTCAGCCATTTCGGCCGTCCCAAGGGCAAGGTCGATCCCGAATTCTCGCTGGAACAGGTTTGCGCCGCCGTCGCCGATGAAACCGGCCACCCGGTGGGCTTTGTCGCCACCGACTGGACCGATGTGAGCGCCGCACAGGCCGCCATCGACTCCGCACCCGCCGGTTCGGTGCTGGTGCTGGAAAATACCCGGTTTCACCCCGGCGAAGAAGCCAATGACGTCGAACTGGCGCAGCGTATGGCGAGCCTGGGCGATGTCTATGTCAACGACGCCTTCTCGGCCGCCCACCGCGCGCACGCTTCGACCGAAGCGCTGGCGCGCCTGCTGCCTGCCGCAGCGGGCCTTGCCATGGAAGCAGAACTCGAAGCCCTCGAGGCCGGTCTCGGCAAGCCCAAGAAGCCAGTTATCGCCATTGTCGGCGGCGCCAAGGTGTCCTCCAAGATCGACCTGCTCGAAAACCTCGTCACCAAGGTGGATGCCCTGGTGATTGGCGGCGGCATGGCCAATACGTTCCTGCATGCCCAGGGGCACGGCGTGGGCAAGTCGCTGGCCGAAAAGGACCTAGCCGATACGGCCCGTCGCATCATGGACAAGGCTGTCGATAGCGGCTGTGCCATCATTCTGCCGATCGACGCTGTCGTCGCCTGGCACTTCAAGGCTGACACCCCCACCCGCCTCTATGGCGTGGACGCCATCGACCCCGACGGCATGATTCTCGATATCGGCCCAATCTCGATCGACCGCGTGAATGCCGCCATCGATGACGCGCATACGGTCGTCTGGAACGGCCCGATGGGCGCCTTCGAGATGAACCCGTTCGACGCGGGCACGGTCGGCATTGCCAAGCATGTCGCCAAGCGCACCCATGACGGCAAGTTGATCTCGGTGGCCGGTGGCGGCGATACTGTTGCCGCCCTCGCCCATGCCGGCGTGAAGGACGATTTCACCTATGTCTCGACGGCTGGCGGCGCATTCCTCGAATGGATGGAAGGCAAGCCCCTGCCCGGCGTGGAAGCGCTGAAAAAGTAGACGCCTCAATGGGTTGCTCGCCCGCCTCCGCCGCGGGCAACCCCACGGGCTTTGGCCCCGGCGCGACCGGCGAAAAATCCGCCTTTCGTCGCATATGCGGAGGTCTAATCGAAAACGGCATAACGAAAGTCTAATCTCGGGACACTCCCAATCCCGAGGTCTAGCCATGTCGAAGTCGTTGAATGCGATCGCCCAGAAACTGATGGAGCCCGGCAAGGGAATCCTGGCCGCCGATGAATCGGAAGGCACGATCGCCAAGCGTTTCGCCAAGATCAACTTGCCCAATTCGCTCGATCTGCGTCGCGATTACCGCGAAATGCTGTTCCGTTCCACCGATGCCATGACCAATTACATCTCCGGCGTCATTCTGACCGAAGAAACGCTTGAGCAGTCTGCGGCCGACGGCACCTCGTTCCGCGCCATTCTGGCCGATGCCGACGTCATTCCCGGCATCAAGGTCGATCGCGGCGCCTTCCCGATGCCCGGCGACAATGGCGAGAAGATCACCGAAGGTCTCGACGGCCTGCGCCAGCGCCTCGAACGCTATGCAGCGCTCGGCGCCGGCTTTGCCAAGTGGCGCGCCGTGATCACCATCAACGACGTGGCTCCCACCCGCAACAATATCCGCGCCAATGCCCATGCGCTGGCCCGCTACGCCATCCTGTGCCAGGAAGCCGGCATCGTGCCCGTCGTCGAGCCGGAAGTCGTCGGCGATGGCGATCCGGGTAACCACTCGCTCGAGCGCTGCGCAGCAGTAACCGGCGACGTGCTGGAAAACACTTTCAAGGAACTGCGCCTGGCCGGTGTCGATCTCGGCGGCATGCTGCTGAAGCCGAACATGGTGCTGCCGGGCGTCAATTCCCGCGAGCGGCCGACCGTAGAGGAAGTGGCGCGCCGCACCGTCGCTGTGCTGCGCGAGCATGTTCCGGCCGCCGTCCCCGGCATCGCCTTCCTGTCGGGCGGCCAGACCGACGAAGAAGCCACCGCGCACCTGTCGGCAATGAACCAGATCGCCGGCAAGCCCTGGCCGCTGACCTTCTCCTATGGTCGCGCGCTGCAGAACGTCGCCCTGCGCACCTGGGCAGGCCGTCGCGAGAATTTCCCGCAGGCACAGGCCGCCTTCACCCACCGCGCCCACATGAACTCGCTGGCTGCGCTGGGCACCTGGTCGGGCGAGCTGGACCAGGCCGCCTGAGACTGATCGGACGGTTCGCCGTCAACCGTGATGCGCGTCCTCCTTTGGGGGGCGCGCATTTTCTTTGCGCCAGCACCGGCCATCGCCTATTGGAAAGGCGTCCTCTTTGTCGCCAAAATGGGCAGACAATAAGAGCTCTTGCGTCGAGTATCCGGAAGCCATGGCCCCCCAGCTTTATTTGATCACCCCCGCCACCGCCGATCCGGAGAGCTTTCCGGCCACTTTGATGGCCGTGCTCAATGCCGCCGAATTTGCCGCCCTGCTGGTGAGCAGGGGCAACCAGGATGAGGCCAGCTATGCCCGGCTCTGCGCCGCCATGGTCAATATCGGCCAGGGTGCCGGTTGCGCCGTGCTGATCGAGGACGACCTTGCGCTGGCGCGCCGCATCGGCGCCGACGGCGTTCATGTGACCACGGGCCCAGATGCGGTTGCCGCTGCCGTCAAGGCGCTGAAGCCCGCCATGATCGTGGGCGCAGGGAACCTGCATTCCCGCCACGACGCCATGACCGCGGGCGAAATGGATATCGACTATGTGTTCTTCGGGCCGCTGGGCGGCGCGCACGACGCTGAAGCGGTCGAACTGGCCCAGTGGTGGGCGGAGACGTTTGAAATCCCGGCCGTGCTGAGCCTGCCTGAAGCCACCGCCGAAACCGCCGATGCGCAGGGCGCCGAATTCCTGGCGCTGTCGCAGAGCCTGTGGACCGCTCCGGCCCCCGCCGCCGCCATGACCGCCATTGCCGCCAAGCTTGAGGTGTCTGCCTGATGCGTCGTCTCCTGCTCTCCGCGCTCATCGCCCTAACGCCTCTGGCCGCGGTGGCGCAGGACAATGCCGCAGCCCTCGACAATCCGGCCGAGGCCATTTCCGACGAGATCTTTGGACCGCGCGCACCGGTCGACCAGGCTTTTGGCGCTTTCCAGCGCGGCTATTTTCTGACCGCCCTCGAACTGGCCCTGCCGCGCGCCGAAAAGGGCGACGCGGCCGCCCAGACCCTGATCGCCGAAATCTACGCCAAGGGCCTTGGCGTGACGCAGAGCGATGAGCGCGCTGCCGGCTGGTATCAACTGGCCTCCAACAATGGCGATCGTCTCGCCACCTTCGAGCTGGCGCTATGCTACCAGGACGGCATCGGCGTGCCGCGCAACCGCGCCCGGGCTGCCGATCTGTTCAAGAAGGCCGCCGATGCCGGCTATGTGCCCGCCAAGTACAATCTGGCGCTGCTGCACGTTGAAGGGCTCTATGCCGCGCCTAGCCTCTCCACGGCGGCAGAGCTGATGAAGGAAGCCGCCGACGCCGAGCTAGCCGAGGCGCAGTATGACTATGGCAGCATGCTGATCGAGGGTGCGGGCCTGGCGCCCAACCCCAAGGAAGGCGCGCGCTATATCGCGCTGGCTGCCGAGCAGAACCTCGTCGCCGCCGAAATCGACTATGCCACCCTGCTCTATCTGGGCCAGGGCGTGGACAAGAACGTGTCCGAAGCCGCCCGCTGGTATGCCCGAGCAGCCGAATCCGGCAATGCCGTGGCACAAAACCGCCTCGCCAAGCTTCTGGCTGTTGGCGAAGGCGTGCCGCTGAACCTTGAAGACGCGGCGATGTGGCGCGCTCTGGCCCGCCGCCAGGGCCTGTCCGACCCCTCGCTGGACCGCCTGCTGGTATCCATCCCGGCGGACGAGCTAGCGGCTGCCGAAGAGCGGGCCCGTTTTTGGCCCTCGACGCCGCCCAAGGTCGAGACCGTGCTAGAAATTCCGACCGCCCCCCAGGAGCCGTCGTCACCGGCCCTGCCGGCCCCCACCGATGCCGGCAACGCACCAAGCGCCGAAGCACAGGTCCTTGCGCCCGCTGGCGAGGCGAAGGCGCCCGCTGGCGAGGCCGGTGCAGACCAGCCAGAACCGCAAGACCCTTGAACCCAAGGGCGTTCTGAGGCAATAAGCCCGCCACGCCCTTCAGCCTCATCCACCCTTGGCCAGCCGCATTTTGGCGCGCGTGGCCCGATCCGATAATTCGCGCACCCGAAAGCACCGCCCCATGGCCAAGATCAACGGCAACGAAATCCGCCCCGGCTTCGTCATCAACCATCAGGATCGCCTCTGGGTCGCGGTCAAGGTTGATCACGTCAAGCCCGGCAAGGGCGGCGCCTATGCGCAGGTTGAGCTCAAGGCCATCCTGACCGGCACCAAGCTCAACGAACGCTTCCGTTCGGCGGAAACCGTCGAGCAGGTCGAGCTCGAATTCCGCGACTTCACCTATCTCTACGAGCAGGGCGAGCAGCTGGTCTTCATGGACCAGGAAAGCTACGAGCAGGTTGAGCTCGATAGGGACTTTGTCGGCGATCGCGCGGCCTTCCTCAGCGATGGCATGAAGATCACGCTCGAAATGCACGAGGACACGCCGCTTGGCGTCAAGTTCCCGCCCAACGTGGTGGTGGAAGTCATCGAGGCCGATCCGGTCATCAAGGGGCAGACCGCCTCGAACCAGTTCAAGCCCGCCAAGGTGGCCAACGGCCTCAAGGTCATGGTACCTCCCTTTATCGCCGTCGGTGAACGCATCGTCGTCGACACTTCCGAAGTTACCTATCTGCGCCGGGCTGATTAAAACATGGCACGTTCTGCAATCCTCAATGTCATGGTCAATGCCGCCCTCAAGGCCGGCCGCTCGCTGACCAAGGACTTCGCCGAAGTCGAAAACCTGCAGGTTTCCCGCAAGGGTCCGGCCGATTTCGTTTCCAAGGCCGATCTGCGCGCCGAACAGATCGTCTATGACGACCTGCTCAAGGCCCGCCCCACCTATGCCTTCCTGATGGAAGAAGGCGGGGAAGTCGCCGGTACCGATGGCCAGCATCGTTGGATCATCGACCCGCTCGATGGCACCACCAATTTCCTGCACTCGATCCCGCTTTTTGCCGTGGCAATCGCGCTCGAACGCGCCAACGAGATCGTCGCCTCGGTGATCTACAATCCCGTGCTCGACGAACTCTACACCGCCGAAAAGGGCGGTGGCGCCTGGCTCAACGACCGCAAGCGCCTGCGCGTGGCCGGCCGCAAGTCGCTCGCCGACGCCGTGGTCTGCACCGGCATCAAGACGCAGGGCACATCCAATGACGGACTGCAGCTGCGCCAGCTGGCCCATATCAACCCCGCCGTGGCCGGCATCCGCCGCTCGGGCTCGATCTCGGTCGACATGGCCTGGCTCGCGACCGGCCGCTACGACGCCATCTGGGAAGCTGGCCTCAGCCCCTGGGACGTGGCGCCCGGCCTGCTGATGGTCAAGGAAGCCGGCGGCATGGTTTCGGACTATGCCGGCACCACCGGCTCGGTCTGGAATGGCCAGGTCGTCGCCGGCAACGAATATGTGCAGCCCGCGCTGCTCAAGGAACTGCGGAAGGTCCAGTAAGGACTATCCGGACTGCAAAGGGGCCCCGATGGGCCCCTTTTCATTTGCGCCGGTGGTAGAGCAGCGCCGCCCGCAGGCAGAAGGCCAGCGGCTGGGGTAACGCCCCGTCGAGCGGAACGATGACGGCGCGGCTGCCCTCGAAGACGAGGCTATCGCCAAACCGTTCGCGAAAATCCTCGATCAGCGTCGTCCGGCAATTGACGAAGACGGCGGCCGCATCGGGCGCCTGCTTGGAGACCCCCAGCCGGATCGTCGTGCCGCTGCCGCTAGCCGCGGTCAGATAGGCGGGCTCGCCCCATTTCAGTGTTTCCGTCAGGGGGCCGACGCCGTCGGTTTCACCAACCACTGCGAAGACCAGATCGCGCAGTTCGAGCAATCGCGCCCGCACCGGCGGCGGATAGCGCTCCAGCGCCGCGGCGACGTCGGCTGGCGGCGTCATGACGGACCGGCCAGGGGCAGGTGAATGTCGGTCCGCAACTGGGTTTGCGGCGTGTCGCGCGGATCGTTGAGATAGGCTTCAAAGATCGGCGCATCGGCCGGCTCATAGCCCGAGCCCGGCAACCAGGTGCCGAGGAGCCAGCGATAGGCCCCGCGCATGTCGGCATAGGGGCCGGTATAGCTCAGCCGCGCATATAGCCCGCCGCGCAGGGTGGTTTCCACCAGCGGCACCGATATCTCAACACTGGCCGCAACCGGCAGGCAGGCGCGCGAACGCAGGTCAGCCTCATCGCCCAGATCGGGATCGTCGAAGAACAGACCGATCATCTCCGGTTCGGCGGGAATGGCGTCGCGCCTGGCCAGCTCGGCAAACAGCTTGCCCATGGCCCGGTCGATTTCCATGTAGGACCCGCCATGATCGACCCCGGCGCAGCGCCGCTCGGGCAGCGTGATGACGGCAACCGGAAAGCCGCTGGCATCGGCGACGCTGTTGGCCGCCCGGAACGCGGCATGCGAGCCCGCGCTGCGATAGGCAACGGGCGTGGCGCCGAATGCGTCCTTGAAAGCCCGCCCGAAGGCGTCGATGGAGCCATATCCGGCCCGGATGGCAATGGCGCCGACGTCGAGTTCGCTATTGGCCAGGCGATCAGCCGCGCGCTGCAAGCGCAGGCGACGAATGCTGGCGGCAATAGTCTCGCCCTTCATCGCCGCGTAGATGCGGCTCCAGTGATAGGGCGACAGGCAGGCAATTTCGGCCAGGCGGTCGAGGGAAATATCGTCTTCGAGATGGGCATAGAGATAGTCGACCACGCGATCGAGCCGATCGCTGTAGCGTTCCTGAATGTGCTGGTGAGCAGTCATGGCGTGTTCTCCAACTCCGATACTGCCTCACACTGGCACGGCAGGAACCGACAAATCCTGCGGAATACCAGTGCGCCGCGCGGCCGCCGCTACGTTAACCTTTGGCATTGCCCCGCCGGGCTGCGCTGACTACTCTGCGCGCAGGTGATTTGCGCATAAGGGGCAAGGTTTCAGGCAGATGACGCAAGGCTACGATCCCTATCACCTCGCCAGTCCGACCGTTTATCTCGTCAAGATCGTGATATTCCTGGTGCTCGTTGCGCTGGTTGCCGCGATCCTGTTCGGCACCATCATCACCTTTTTCTGGGCCAATCCGTTCATCAACTCGATGATCTTCTTTGCCCTGTTCATCGGCATTTTCCTCAGCTTCCGCCAGGTTATCCGCCTGTTCCCGGAAGTGAAATGGGTCAACTCCCTGCAGGACGGCACCACCACCAATGTGCGTCCGCCCATTCTGCTGGCGCCCGTCGCCGGCATTCTGCGCGAGCGGATCGGGGAAGCGGTCATCACCCCCTCCTCCATGCGCTCGATCCTCGATTCGGTGGGCAACCGGCTCGATGAAGCCAAGGACACCTCGCGCTACCTGACAGGCCTGCTGGTGTTCCTGGGCTTGATGGGTACGTTTTACGGCCTGCTCGAAACCGTGACCTCGGTCGCCGGCATCATCAATGCGCTGGACGTCACCTCGGCCGATAGCGCTGCCCTGTTCGGCAACCTCAAGGAAGGCCTCTCGGCCCCGCTGAGCGGCATGGGCACGGCGTTTTCGTCTTCGCTGTTCGGCCTTGCCGGCTCCCTGGTGCTCGGCTTTCTCGACCTGCAGACCAGCCAGGCGCAGAACGCCTTCTATACCGATCTTGAGGACTGGATGACCTCGATGACCGAGCTTGACCACCCGGTCACCGCCATGCAGGCCAATGCCGGTGGCCCCGACATGCAGGCAATGTTCGACAAGCTGGGCGACAACCTGCAGAACCAGAATTCCTCCCAGAACGCAATCCGCGCCATGGCCGAACTCGCCCGCGGCATCGACGGGCTGGTCAAGCATATCCGCACCGAGCAGGACGACCTGCGCCGGCACATCAACGAGCAGGGCGAGACCAACCAGAAACTGCGCGAACTGATCGACGCCGTGCTGTCGCAGGCCGATACCGAGCGGCGGAACTAACCCATGCCGGGAGCCCGTTCCCGCCGTCGCCAGGAGGCCAATTACTGGCCCGGCTTCGTCGACGCCCTATCGAGCCTGCTGCTCGTCATCATCTTCATGCTGTCGCTGTTCATGCTGACCCAGTTCTTCCTGGGCCAGGAACTGCAGGGGCGCGATACGGCACTGGCGCGGCTCAACAGCCAGATCGCCGAACTCACCGACCTGCTGCAGCTGGAACGCGCCAATTCGGACGACCTGACCACCCAGATCGCTACCCTGACCGCCACGCTGGGCAGCGCCCAGGCGGAGAATTCCAGCCTCAACAGCCAACTGGCCGGCATCGGCGCGGGACTGGGCGACAAGGACAGCACCATTGCCGGGCTCCAGGACGACCTGCTGACCGCACAGGAGCTGTCTGACGAGGCCAATGCCCAGGTCGCGCTACTCAACCAGCAGCTGGCCGCCTTGCGCACCCAGATCGGCGCGCTGGAAGCGGCCCTTGAATCGTCGGAAGCCCGGGACACCGAATCGCGCACCCAGATCGCAGACCTCGGCCGCCGCCTCAACCTGGCGCTGGCGCAGCGCGTGCAGGACCTCAGCCGTTACAGGTCAGACTTCTTCGGGCGGCTGCGCCAGATTCTGGAAGGCCGCGCCGACGTGCGTGTGGTGGGCGACCGCTTCGTGTTCCAGTCCGAAGTGCTGTTCGACCCCGGCCAGGCCGACATTTCGCCCGAGGGAACGCCCGACCTCGATGCGCTGGCCGATGCCATCCTGCAGCTCGAGCAGGAAATCCCGCCCGATATCAACTGGGTGCTGCGCATCGACGGCCACACCGATATCCGCCCGATCAGCAATGCCCGCTTCCCCTCGAACTGGGAGCTCTCGGCCGCCCGCGCGATTTCCGTGGCGCGCTATCTCGTGAGCAAGGGCGTCTCGCCCAACCGCCTGGTCGCGGCTGGTTTCGGCGAATTCACGCCGCTTGATCCGGGCAATACGGAAGAAGCCTACCGCCGCAACCGACGGATCGAGTTCAAGCTGACGGAAGGGTAGCGATGCTGCGCAAGTTCAACCCAGCAGGCGTGGCGGCCAATCCAAACTACAGCCACATCGCCCAGGCGACGGGCGCGAACAGCATCACCTTCATTGCGGGGCAGATCGGTACGCGGCCCGACAATTCGGTCCCTGACAGCTTCACCGAACAGGTCGACTTGGTTTTCGGCAAGATTGCGATGGCGCTTGAAAGCGCCGGACATGGCATGGGCCACATCGCCAAGATCACGGCGTTCCTGACAGACGAGGCGGATTTGGCCGACTACCGCGCCGCGGTAGCGCGGCACCTGCCAACACCACCGCCGGCCAGTTCGCTGGTCTTCGTCAAGGCGCTTATTCTGCCGGCCTTGCGGGTCGAAGTCGAAGCCATCGCCGTCGGCTGATCAGGCCCCGACGTCATCCAAACGGAACTGCAGCTTGGCCAGTTCGGCGTAGCGGCCGTCCTTGACGACGAGTTCGTCATGCGTGCCCTGATCGATGATCTGGCCGCCATCGAGGACGAGGATCTTGTCGGCGTCGCGGATGGTGGCGAGGCGATGGGCGATGACGAGCGTGGTGCGGCCAGCCATCAAGTGCTGCAGGGCAACCTGCACCAGCCGCTCGCTCTGCGCGTCGAGGGCGCTGGTGGCCTCGTCGAGCAGCAGGATCGGGGCGTTCTTGAGAATGGCGCGGGCAATCGCGAGGCGCTGCTTCTGGCCGCCCGACAGCATGACGCCGCGCTCGCCGACCATGGTTCCATAGCCCTGCGGCAAGTCGGTCACAAAGTCATGCACCAAAGCGGCGCGCGAGGCGGCTTCCACCTCGGCATCGCTCGCATCGGGTTTGCCGAAGCGGATATTTTCGGCAATGGTGCCGGCGAAGATGGTCGGCTCCTGCTCGACATAGGCAAAGCGCTGGCGCAGGTCGCGCAGCTTCACGTCGCGGATATCCACGCCATCGACGCGTATGGTGCCCCCAGTGACATCATAGAATCGCTGCAGCAGCGACAGGGTGGTCGACTTGCCCGACCCCGACGCGCCCACCAGCGCGACGGTCTCGCCGCGCCCGACGGAAAAATCGAGGCCTCGGAGCACCGGCTCGTAGCCGTCATAGGAGAAATTGACCTTCTCGAAGGCCACTGTGCCCAGCGGGGGCTGCGGCAGCGGCTTGGGCTGGGCCGGCTCCTTAATGGTCGGCTCGGTATCGAGAATTTCGATCAGGCGCTCGGTGGCGCCAGCGACCGACTGCAGCGAGCCCAGCACTTCGCTGACATTGGTCAACGCGCCCGAAGCCATCAGGGCATAAACGAGGAACTGCGCCAGCTGGCCGGCCGTGACGGTGCCTTCAAAGACCGAGCGGGCACCCCACCACACCAGGCCCACCAGAGCCGCGGTGCCAAGGAAAATGACCATGCCGACCAGCACTGCGCGGGCCAGAAGGCGCTTTACCTCGGCGCGATAGCTGGCTTCGCTGCGCTCATCATAATGAGCGGCCTGGATCGGCTCCTGCGTGAAGGATTTGACGGTGCGCGTGGCACCAAGCATTTCGGTCGCCATGGCGCTGAGATCGGCCAGGGCGTCCTGGGTCTTGCGCGACATGCCGCGCAGGCGGCGGGCAAAGGTAATGACCGGGAACAGGATGGCCGGCGCCGCAATCACCACAGCCAGCGTGAGGATCGGGCTGGTCAGCAGCATCATGATCAGCGCGCCAATGATGGTGACCGTCGAGCGCAGGGCCAGCGAGAAGCTGGAGCCGACCGCACCGCGGATCATCGCCACGTCGCCATTGAGTCGGCTGGTTAGCTCGCCCACCCGGTGCGTGTCGAAATAGCGGGCATCCAGATTGAGCAGATGCGCGAAGACCGACTGGCGCAGATCGGCCAGCACACGCTCGCCCACCACGGAGATGAAATAGAAGCGCGCGCCGCTGGCGACAGCCATGACGGCAGCCACCGCAATGATGATCCAGCCATAGCGGCCGACATTTTCGAGATTCTGCGCGACAAAGCCCTGATCGATCGCGCCACCGAGCAGCGCCGGGATAGCCAGCGAGGCGATGGTGGAGATCAGCATGAAGCCGATGGTCAGCGTCAGCCGCAGCGGATAGCGCAGCATAAAGGGCAGCAGCTTGCGCAGCGGCTGCAACTTGCGGGGATTGACCTGTGGAGTCTCAACAAGATTGTCGGCTTCAGCCTCAACCGGAACGGCTTGGTCTGTCATCGCTCAGTTACGCAACTATGGTTGATGGCTGGGAGAATGTGAGGATATAGGGATTGCCCACCCGAGCGGCAACAACCTTATGTGGTGCGAAATTGCCGCGCCCTTGCCCTTGCGAAGGCGCCGGGCTTTCTGTATGAAGCCGGTCAACACCAGTTTAGATGCTCTCCGGGCGCCACGGCGCCCGTTTGATTTGAGGCGATACCGATGAAGGCTGATATCCATCCGGACTACCACACCATCACTGTGGTCATGACCGACGGCACCAAGTACGAGACCCGTTCGACCTACGGCAAGCCGGGCGATACGCTGCAGCTCGACATCGACCCGAAGACCCATCCGGCATGGACCGGCGGCACGGGCCAGCTGCTCGACCGCGGTGGCCGCGTTTCGCGCTTCAAGGAGCGCTTCAAGGGCCTCGGCATCTAAGCCAGTCTCTCACAGATTTCGAAAAGCCCGGCATTTTGTCGGGCTTTTTGTTTTTCCTGCACGGGGAGCGACCACATGCCATTTGTCTATTTTTTCGGGGCGGCGGTGTTCGAAATCGGCGGGTGCTATCTGGCCTGGCTGGCCCTGCGCCAGAACCAGCCATGGCTGTGGATCCCTGCCCTCTTTTGCCTCGCGCTGTTCGCGCTGCTGCTTGCGCTCACCGGCACCGAAAGCGCCGGGCGCGCCTTCGCGGTCTATGGCGGCATCTATATCGCCGCCTCGGTCGCCTTCATGGCCGGCGTCGAGCGGGTCCGGCTCGATATGTGGGATCTTGCAGGCGTGCTGATCTGCCTGTGCGGCGCTGCGGTGATCTTCTTCGCGCCGCGCGGCTAGCTTCGGCCGAAGGCGGCCTTGAGCCGGGCCAGCTGGTCGGCAATGCCGTTGGCGATGCCAGGATCAAGCTCGGGCATGCGGCCGCGTTCGAGCGTATCGAACTGCATCACCCGGTCAAACAGCCGGTCACCCTTGTCGATATAGGCGCGCAGCGCCTCGGGCAGCTGGTCGTAGCCGGGCCCGCCGCGCTCGGAGGGCGTGGCCGAAAACTTGACCTTCTCCTTTTCGGAGCGGGCATTTTCCTTGCTGATCTCGCCTTCATTCACCGCGCGCTGCAGCAGCAGCCAGGAGGCCAGCTGCATCAGCCGGGTCGTCAGGCGCATGGATTCGGTGGCGTAGAGAAACGAAGCTTCGCGCGACAGGATGCGGCTATCGCCCCGCCCATCGCCATCAAGGTAGGAGGCGACCTCCTCGATCAGCCCCATGCCCTCGCGATAGAGCAGGTCAAAGCCGCCGGATGCCACAATGCGCGGCCCGATCGCGATCGCTGTCGCCGTTTCGTTCACTTCGGTCAAAACCGTCGCTCCTCTTGCGACTGCCATGCTAGGCGCAAACCGGCAAGACGTCATCCTTGCCACAAAATCTAGCTGAAAAGAGCTTTAAGATCAGGGCCATACCAAGGCCAACGACCGCCTGAAAAGAAAAAAGAGCGGCAAGAACCGCTCTCGAAGTTAACAGGGAGGCGTCAAACAGAGGGAGAAACCACTCTGAAAAATTCAGAACAATCTGAATAATTTAAGGTTACCGCCAAGGTCTTAATTGGCCGTTAACGGAACGGGATTTCTTAACCCTGCCCTTTGCCATTCTGTTGACTTCGTTGCCGCTCCGCTAGCTGAGCCCCATCGGCGGCCGCTCAAGCAGGGCCCGCCCGGTGAGGGTGATGAGGTGTATGCCATCGACGGTCTCAAGCCACCCCTTGGCCTCGATCCCGGCCAGCTGCTGCTCCGACGCCGTGGCCGATCGGCCCTGCGCGAGAAGCCTCAACTGCTCGACATCGAATGGTTTCGCCCCTTCAAGTACCGCGTCGCGTCCCTGCAGCATGACTGCTCTCCATCGGTAAGCCGTCAGACAAACATAGGAGCCTGCGCGGATGCGGCAACCTCAACAAAGGATTAAGACCGCATTCGCCCGGATGGTGAACGGACTACTAAACCGCTGGGTCCGCTAGAACTTGAAGACCGCGTCAGCCGCCTTGCGCGTGGTGTCGCGCGCAGCAATTGCCGCCTTGAGGCGCGTAATTTCGGCCTCGAGCAGCCCGATTCGCTCGGTGAGCTCCTCGACCGACATGGTGTCGATCGGCATGCCGACCTCATGGCCCTTGGGCTTTTTGATTTCCTCGTCAAACATCGTGAGCCTCCTCTGAGCCGAACTGCCTCAATAGCTTAGCCTCAACCGCTTGCAGAGCAAGCCAGCATCGTCCAGCATCGCGCCATGATGATACCAGACCAGATGAATGCCATCACCATCGCCCAGCCGGGCGACCCCGACGTGCTGCGGATGCAATCGGTACCCGTCCCCGCCTATGGTACCGGTGAGGTGTTGATCCGCGTCGCCGCTGCAGGGGTGAACGGACCCGACCTGGCGCAGCGCCGCGGCCACTACGACCCGCCGCCCGGCGCGTCGCCGCTGCTGGGCCTCGAAGTCTCCGGCGAAGTGGCGGCCGTGGGCGATGGCGTCACCAGCTGGCGGGTTGGAGACCGCGTCATGGCGCTGTGCAATGGCGGCGGCTATGCCGAATTTGTGAGCGTGCCCGCGGGGCAGGTACTGGCCGTGCCGGCGGGCTGGTCTCTGGCCGAGGCCGCTGCGCTGCCCGAGACCTGGTTCACCATAACCCAGACGCTGGTAATGCGGGTCGGGCTGGAGCCGGGCATGAGCGTTCTCGTGCACGGGGCGGCAGGAGGCATTGGCGGCGCCGCCATCCAGATCGCCACCATATTGGGTGCCCAGGCAATCGGGGTCGTGTCCTCGCCGGAAAAGGCCGCTTATGCCCGCCGCCTCGGCGCGATCGCGACGATCGATGCCAGCGAGGATATTGCCGCGCGCGCCATGGAACTGACCGGCGGACGCGGTGTCGACCGCGTGGTCGATATCATCGGCGGCGAGATGGCGGCCCGCAACATCGCGGTATCGGCGCGCGGCGGGCATATCGTGCAGATCTCGACGCTCGATGGCGCCGCGGCCAATGTGTCCCTGCGCACCATCATGGCCAAGCAGCTGACGCTGTCCGGCTCGACGCTGCGGCCGCAGTCGGGAGCCACCAAGGCGGCCATTGCCGAGCGGATCCGCACGGCCCTGCTACCGGCGCTGGAGGCGGCCGATTTCGTCCGTCCCGCCGTCACCAGCTTCCCCCTGAGCGCGGCGGCAGAGGCTCATCGCGTCATGGAAGGCCGGGGCCACATTGGCAAGATAGTGTTGTTCACTGCGGGCGGTCAGGCGCAGCAAGCCTGACATTCCCATTGCGATTTGGGCCCTGACACAATATATTAAGCCTGTTCCCCCTCAGCATGAAGCAAAGAGGCGGAGCGGCCCGGAGGAAAACCGGCCGCGCCTGCAGGAGAGATTTATCATGACCCAGCCACTGTTGATGCCCAAGGCGACCGCTGTCTGGCTCGTCGACAACACTGCGCTGTCATTCGAGCAGATCGCCGCCTTCTGCACGCTGCACCCGCTTGAAGTTCAGGGCATTGCCGACGGCGATGTTGCCGGTGGCATCATGGGCGTCAATCCGATCCAGAACGGGCAGCTGTCCCGCGAAGAGATCGAGAAGGCCGAGGCCGACCCCAGTTACCGCCTGAAGCTGAGCGAGCCCAAGGTTCGCGTCGCTGCGGCCAAGCGCAAGGGCCCGCGCTACACCCCGATTTCGCGCCGCAACGAGCGCCCGAACGCCATCAAGTGGCTGGTTCGCAACCATCCCGAACTCAAGGACGCACAGATCATGCGTCTGGTGGGCACCACCAAGTCGACCATCGACTCGGTCCGTGAATCGACCCACTGGAACGCCGCCAACCTGACCGCCATGGACCCGGTGACGCTGGGCCTGTGCAGCCAGATCGATCTCGACCTTGAGGTCAAGCGCGCATCCAAGGGCACTGCCGGCCCCGATGAGGCCGAAGTCGGCACCACCCTGATGACCGCCGAGGAAGCGCTGGCGCGTGCCGGCGGCCGCGGCCATGTCGAGGGCGAAGAACACGAATTCGCCAGCAATGATCATCGCTCTGCCGAAGCGCAGGACGACTTCGACGCCGACTCGGTGTTTGCCAAGCTCAAGTCGATCAAGTCCGATAGCGACGCCGACAACTAGGCGCCGTCACATCAATAAAAAGGGCCACCCCATCGGGTGGCCTTTTTTGTTTGTCCCGATTGACAAGCCGCGGCGAAATGTACCGACTGGTTCGGCAGGTGGCCGCAGGGCCGGCCTGTCCCCGCCACCGCCAGTCCCCGGACCGTCATGCTCATTGCCGACCCCTATTTCGTCACGGTAGCCGTGATCGCGGTCCTTGTTGTCGGCCTGAGCAAGGCAGGCCTGCTGGGTAGCCTGGGCATGGTGGGCGTGCCCCTGCTGACCCTGATCATGCCGGCGCGCGATGCGGCCGGGGTGATGCTTCCCGTGCTGCTGGCAATGGATGCCATCGCCGTCTACGCCTACCGCAAGGAAGTGAACTGGAAGATCCTCTGGATCATGCTGCCGGGCGCGGCCGTGGGCACGCTGATCGGCTGGGCGCTGTGGTCGGTGGTGTCGGACGCCGCGGTACTGCTGTTTGTCGGCGTCGTGACGCTGCTGTTCATCCTCGATGCGCTTCTGCCGCTGCGCAAGAAACTCGAAGGCCTGGCGCCGTCGCGCCCATGGGGCGCATTCTGGGGCGGTTTTGCCGGCTTCACGAGCTTCATCAGCCATACCGGCGGCCCGCCATTCCAGATCTATGTACTGCCCCAGCGCCTGCCGCCGGCGGTCTATTCGGGAACCTCGGCCTTCTTTTTCGCCATCGTCAACTCGGCCAAGCTGATCCCCTATTTCTTCCTCGGCCAGCTCAGCGTCAGCAATCTCTCGCTCTCGGCCACGCTGATTCCGGTGGGGATCCTAGGCGTGCTGGGGGGCATTTTTCTGGTCCGCCGCATCTCGATGACGCTGTTCTATCGCGTCGCCTACTGGCTGGTGTTCCTGCTCTCGCTCAAGCTGATCTGGGATGGCGCGCGCGGGGTATTCTGGGGTCTTTGAGTCAACAAAAAAGGGCCGCAGCTTCTGCTGTGACCCTTCGCTCCCTTTTGGAGGGACCTCACGCGGCTCTTACGTCGGCGCTGTCATCTTGGTGAGTGCGTCCTTCACTTCGAGCTTTTTGCGCTTGAGCGCACTGACCGCCATGTCGTTAAAGCGCAACTCCTGCATCGCGCTCTGGATCTGGCGATCCAACTCCTGGTGGCGCCGTTCCAGCGCCGCAATATGCCCTTCAGTCGTCATGACAACTCCTTGAAAGCCTGCTTGGACGAATCGATCGTCACAAATAATTCATGTCTTGTCGACTGCCTTTGGCCACCCCTCCGAAATCGGGTGCAAAACTCATTGTGATCGGTTAACCAAGGGTGTGTTCGGGCCTTAGGGATGCTTTGGAATCGATGCTTTCGCTCACCAAAGAACAGGAAGCCAATCTGGGCTTGGAACTGGCCACAAAGCGCCAGGAACACAGTGATCTCAACGCTGCGATCGATACGCTGACCGAGTCCCGCGTGGCCGATCGCATGCTCATTCAGCGCCTCAAGAAGCGCAAGCTGGCGCTCAAGGACCGCATCGCCCAACTCGAGAATATCCTGCTCCCCGACATCATCGCATGAGGCTTCGCCGCCTTGAGTTGTGGCGAAATCTGGGCTAAACGCGCGCTTTGTGGAGCTTGAGGGAACGGCTCTATGCTGACGAAACCACTTGTCGCCATCGTCATGGGTAGCCAGTCGGACTGGCCCACCATGCGCCTCGCCGCCGAAACGCTCGAAACGCTCGAGATCGAATATGAGGCGCGCATCGTCTCGGCACATCGCACTCCCGAGCGCATGGTCGAGTTCGCCACCAATGCCCGCTCAGAGGGTTTTCAGATCATCATTGCCGGCGCTGGTGGCGCTGCCCACCTGCCGGGCATGATCGCGGCCATGACCCCGCTGCCGGTCTTTGGCGTGCCCGTCCGCTCCAAGGCCCTCAACGGGCAGGACAGCCTACTCTCCATCGTGCAGATGCCCGGCGGCGTGCCGGTCGGAACCCTGGCTATCGGTGAGCCCGGCGCCATCAACGCGGCGCTGCTCGCGGCAGCCGTGCTGGCCCTGCATGACGACGACCTGGCCGACCGGCTTGATGCGTTCCGCGCGCGCCAGACCGAAACCGTCCCGCTCTTTCCAGCAGATACCGAGTAACACTTGGCCCAAGACATCTCCTCGCTGTCCCCCGGCAGCATGATCGGCATTCTCGGAGGCGGCCAGCTGGGCCGCATGCTGTCGCTGGCGGCGGCCAGGCTGGGAATGCGGACCCACATCTACTGCCCCGATCCGCAGAGCCCCGCCTTCGAGGTAACCCCGCACAAGACCGTCGCCGCCTATGACGACGAGGGCGCACTTGCCGCCTTTGCCGATGCGGTCGACGTCATCACCTATGAATTCGAGAACGTGCCCGCCGCGACCGCCGAATTCCTCGCCGCCAGAAAGCCGCTGCGGCCGGGCGCCAATGCCCTTGCCATTTCGCAGGACCGGCTCGCCGAAAAGAGCTTTCTCGCCTCAAAGAACATTCCGGTTGCGCCGCATCGCGCCGTCGAAACCCTGGCCGACCTTGAGGCCGCCATCGACGCCCTCGGCCTGCCCGCCGTGCTCAAGACCACCCGCCTCGGCTATGACGGCAAGGGCCAGCGCGTGCTGCGCGATCGCGCCGATGCTGTGGCCGCATTTGAGGCCCTGTCGCCCAAGCCATTGGTGCTCGAAGCCTTCGTGCCCTTCGAAAAGGAAATCTCGGTTGTCGTCGCGCGCAATGCCGCCGGCGAAGTGCGCGCCTTCGACGCCGCCGAGAACGTGCATCGCGACCACATCCTTTTCACCAGCACCGTGCCCGCCAACATTGCGCCCGGCCTCGACAAGCACGCGGCCATGCTGGCCAAGGTGATCGTCGTGGCGCTCGACTATGTCGGCGTCCTGGGCGTCGAGTTCTTCGTGGTGCCGGGGGAACGTCCGACACTGCTGGTCAACGAGATCGCGCCGCGCGTGCACAATTCGGGGCACTGGACCGAAGCGGTCTGCCTGACCGATCAGTTCGAGCAGCATATCCGCGCCGTCGTCGGCTGGCCGCTGGGCGACCCCGCCCGCATGGCCGACGTGGTGATGGAAAACCTGGTGGGCGATGAAGTGCACATTGTGCCCTCCGGCCTCGACGGCAATACCCAGCCCCATCTCTACGGCAAGAACGACGTCCGTCCCGGCCGCAAGATGGGCCACATCAACCGCATCACCCGGCGCTGACGCCTAGCGCGCGAGCCAGTCCCGCATCGCCGCTACGACGGCGGCGGGATGCTCCATCGTGGGCAGGTGCGCGCTGTCGGGGAATCGCACCAGCGCGGCGCCGGCAATGCCCCCCGCCATTTCCTCGGCAAGCTCAGGTGGGGTGAGTTTATCGCCCTCCCCTACCCCGACCAGCGTCGGCGCCGTTATGGCCGTCAGCGACGGCCGGGAATCGATCCGGTTCATGATGGCGGTCTGCTGGCGGATATAGGCGGCCTCCCCCACGCGCTCGGACATGGCCTGCACATCATCCGCGATGGCTGTGCCCAGGTGTTCCGGAGAGAGCAGCGCCCCCAGTAGGCGGCGCGACACTTCGAGGAACCGCCCCTCGTGGGCCAGCGCGATCCCTTTGCGCCGGGTGTCCCGCCGGGCTTCGTCATCGGCCCGGGCAGACGTATCGAGCAAAGCCAGGTGCGTGACCCGCTCGGGCGCCTGCCGCATGATCTCCAGCGCCACATAACCGCCCATGGAGAGGCCCGCCAGGGCGAATCGAGGTGGCGCAGCGGCCAGCGTCCGCCGGGCCATGGCGGCGATCGAGTCGTCCCTCGTGAGATCGGCTACCATGGAACGGATTTCGAGCCCCGCCATCACGTCCCGCCACAGGCGTCCGTCACAGATGAGTCCCGGCAACAGGACCAGATCGCTTGTCATTCCGTCACTCCGGGCGGCAAATTCTTCCTAGCCGAGTGTTTGACCAGCGAGCCCACAGGGGCAAGCCAACAATCCCAAGATCGGCGGTTTTTCGCTAGGGAACAGTGGACAAGCCCCACTGGCTGGGCTATAGAGCGGCCAACGGTGACTGGCTTTGCTGGTCGGCGACGGGGCTTTTTGGCTTCGCCGCTTATGTCCAACCCACATGTCTATTCTTTGAAAGGGCGGTTGACCTTTGCAAGTAGTCGTTCGCGATAACAACGTTGATCAGGCGCTGCGCGCGCTCAAGAAGAAGCTGCAGCGCGAAGGCGTCTTCCGCGAGATGAAGCTGCGCAACTACTACGAGAAGCCCTCTGAAAAGAAGGCTCGTCAGAAGGCAGAGGCCGTTCGTCGCGCCCGCAAGCTGGCTCGTAAGCGCGCACAGCGTGAAGGCGGCATGCCCGCTCCGGCAGCTGCTCGTCCCGGCCAGGCTGGCCGTCCGGCAGCAGCGACCCCGCGCAGCTAAGCGCTGGATCGATAGCAGAATTAAAAGCGTCGTCCTTCGGGACGGCGCTTTTTTCTTTGCCTATTGGTCTGAGAACTTGTCAGGTTTCCGGCGGAGCGCTCTCGCGTCCGCGGCTCGAAATGCGCTGGAGCAGGGCCACTACAATGGTCAGCCCAGCCATGATGGGCAGCAGGACGGTGAGCGCCGTGCTGGCATCGGCAAAGGCCAGGCTGGCGACAACCGAGCCGACAAAGCCCCCGCCGATCTGGAACACCCCCGTCAGCGCCCCAGCGGCGCCCGCTATGGCCCCAAAGCCCGCCATGGCGGCAGAGGTGGTGCTGGGGCCGATAAAGGCCAGCGCCAGCATCCACAGGGCCACTGGCGCCATCACGGCCAGCGCCGCCCCCGGGAACAGCTGCAGGCCCAGCGCAAAGCCGATACCGGCCAGCGCAAGCAGCACCAGCCCCACCCGCACCATGGCCCGCCCCGACAGCCGCGAAGCCGCCCACCCGGCCAGCACATTGCCGGTGATGAAAGCAAAGGTCTGGATCAGCATGGCCATGGCGAACTGGAACGTGGTCAGGCCCAGCTCGTCGATCAGCACGAAGGGCAGCAGGGCCGCAAAGGCATAGAAGCCGCCAAAGGCCACTGCCAGCACCAGCGCTGGAATCAGAAAGTCCGGCGCGCGCAGCAGCGCCCAATAATTGGCCATGATGGTTCTTGGACGGAACGGCACCCGGCGCTCGACGGGATGAGTCTCGCGCGCCACCCAGATGACCAGCGCGATGATCGCCAGCCCATAGGCCGCCATCACCACGAACAGCAGGTGCCAGCTGCCGACCAGCAGGATCATGCTGCCCAGCGTCGGCGCCACCATGGGCGCGACGGTCAGCACCAGATTGATCAGCGTCATGATACGGATCGATTCCGCGCCCACGAACAGATCACGGACGATGGCACGCGACAGGGCCACGCCCACCGACACGCCGACGCCCTGCAGCACGCGCCCGACCAGCAGCCATTCCATGGTCGGCGCGAGAGCCGCCACGAGACTGCCCAGCACGTAGAGCACGAGGAACAGCACGGTGACGCGCCGGCGTCCCCAACTGTCCGACAGGGGTCCGCACACCAGTTGCGCCAGCGCGAAGGCTCCGAAATAGACCGACAGCGACAGCTTGCCCATGGCGGCCGTGGTGCCCAGGTCGCTGACGATGGTGGGTAAAGCCGGTCCGTAAAGCGTGATGGAGAGCGGGCCGGCCGCCACCATCAGCCCGCCCACCAGAGCGGTGCGGCGGGGTGACATCGCGCTCGCCTGCGTCATGGTCTAGTTGGCCATTGCTCGTTCGAAGAAGGGCTTGGCGTGGCTCCAGATGCCGCGCGCCCACAGGTCGCTATGCCCGGCCCCCGGCTCGATCCACAGCTCATCCTTGTTGGGCACCAGTTCATACAGGCGCTGGCCATGGCTGACGTCAATCGTGGTGTCCCCGGTGCCATGGGCAATCAGCACGGGCTCGGTGACATCGCGGATCCACTGCTCGGACGGATACTTGTCGAGCATGACCAGATCGATCGGCAGGAACGGGTAGCGCTCCTGGGCGACCTTGGCGGTGGAGAGGTAGGGCGTTTCGAGCAGCAGCGCCTTGGCGTCCCGCAGGCTCGCGGTATGCGTGGCCGGGCCGGTGCCGATCGAGCGCCCCCAGATGACGATGGGATCGCCCTTGGCCGCAGCCCAGTCGTAGGCCGCCAGTGCATCCTGGAGGAGCCCGTCCTGGCTTATGGAGCCCGGTGACATCGGGAAGCCGCGATAGTCGAAGGCCAGGAAACCGAAGCCATCGGCGACGAAAGTCTCGAAGCGGATATGCTCGGCGCTGAAGCTGCCGGCATTGCCCTTGTAGTAAATGATCAGCGGCTTGCCGGGCTGAGGCGCCTCGTACCAGCCATTGATGACGCCATCGCCCGAGGGGATGCTGACGGCCTGCGCGCCGCTCAGCGTGGTGTCGGCAAGCGCTACCACCTCGCCATCCTCGGGGTCATATTGCAGGGCCCGCTGGTTGAAATACATGTAGGCGAGCGCCGCCGCGTAGGCGATGGCAATCAGGACAATGATGCCAATAAGGATGCGGCGCAGGAGCTTCATGGCGGTGCCTCGGTCGGATCGATTCGCGACCTGACCCTACACCAATCCAGCGGCCCCCGCGCCAGCAGCAGTTTGCTAAAGCTCGGCGATGGTCTGGGCCAGTGCCCGCTCGAAAACTTCATCGGGCTGGGCGCCCGACAGGGCGTATTTCTCGCCAAAGATGAAGAACGGCACGCCGCGAATGCCTTGGGCGGCAGCGTCCGTTGCCAGCTGCTCGGTAATCGCCAGCTCGTTCTCGTCATTCATCGCGTCAAGGGCATCGCCCCGGTCAAAGCCGAACTCGACGGCGATATCGGCCAGCACGTTGTCATCGTTGATCTGGCGGTGCTCGAGGAAATAGGCATTGGCGATGGCATTGGCCAGCTCATGCTGGATGCCCAGCGGCTTGGCCAGCCGGGTGATGGTATGCGCCTTCTTGGTGGGGAACATGCGCGGTTGCTTGCTGAGGTCGAGTTCGACACCGGCCTTGCGGGCCTCGCCTTCGACGCGTTCCCACATCTCGCTGGGATCCTTGCCATAGCGCTCACGCAGCACATCGGCCACCACCACGCCTTCAGCGGGGGTGTTGGCGTCGAGATAGAAAGGGTGGTTTTCGACGACGACTTCAATGTCAGCGGGCAGAGCGGCAATGGCCCTGTCGAGGCGGGCAGACCCCACTACGCACCAGGGGCACACCACATCGGTGAAAACGTCAATCTTGAGAAGTTTGGTCATGGGCAAATCCTGTTTGCCCATCACATGGCGCGGATTGGCGTCTCCTGCAAGAACGCACGCCGAAGTAACCTAGCTGGCCGGGTGACTGTTGGTCACGGCAAAAGGCGGGGCCCAGGCGGCCGCGAAGCTGAGCCCGACAAGGGCGCTGAACCCCATCCAGGCGAGGCCCGGCGCCATGATTGCCGCAGCGCGAGGCTCGATGGCCCCCACGCGGACAACAGCCGCAAGGCCCAGAAGGAACAGCCCCATCGCCACCATGCTGAGCTGCACTGAATCCAGCGGCATGACGATGAAGGGGAAGATAATCGTGCCCGCGATCAGCGCCACCACCCACCAGCCGGCCTTGTGCCCGGCCGGGCCATGGGAAGCCACGAGCCAGCGCGCAATGCCAAACAGAGGCAGGCTGACGAGGTGCAAGGTTGCGCCGAGCCAGCCCGGCAGACCCATCGGCGAAAAGTAGAGCGGCGGATTGCCATTGGCTTCGGCAATGCCATTGACGATGGCGAATGCAGCCAGCGGCAGCGCCGCGCTGAGCACCAGGGCCAGGCCGCTATGCCAGTCCACATGCAGTGCCGAAGGATAACCAATTCTGCCCGTCGTACTGGTTGCCATGGTCGGCTCCCATTGTTGCCGTCGGAAGGAGCAATGCCGTCAACGCTAAAAGGGTTCCGTATACGTCAACGTGCTCGCACGCAGTTGAACAGCGTGGTCCCAGGTGCGGAATGAGCCGGACGGCTCCACCTGCTAGTCCCATCGACTTCAGGAGATGGGCACTAGCAGGTTCCGGCACCAGCATGGCCGCAATGGACGATCGCAGGGGTGTCGCCGGACACACCGCTTGAGGTATAGCCTAGTCACCCGCCCCGCGACGGTGGCCCAATCCCCAGAGCAGCGACGGAGCATGCCATGACTGAATTCAACGATCGCCTCGAGGCGCTCGAGGTGCGCATCGCATTTCAGGATCAGACGATCGAGGAGCTGAACGCCACCATCACCGCCCAGTGGCGGCAGATCGACCTGCTGACCCGCAAACTCGACCAGATGGAGCAGCAGGTGCGCAGTGGAGTGCATATCTCCGACCCCGCCACCGAGCCCCCGCCCCCGCATTACTGAGCGGACAACAACCGCAAGATCGGTCGAGAACGTCGGGACCCGGAGCGACTAGATGGAGGCGCCACGGAGGAAAACGATGACGGCGGCGCTACACAACTACCATGCCCGGATGCAGCGGGCGCTGGACCATATCGACCAGCATCTGGACGACGATCTCGACCTGGACACGGTCAGTCGCGTCGCGGCCTTCTCGAAGTTTCATTTTCACCGGCAGTTCGCGGCAACCTTCGAGTTGTCAGTGCATCGCTATGTCCAGCTGGCCCGCCTCCAGCGCGCCTCACAGCGGCTGGTCGGAGGTGACAGCCCGAGCGTCACCAGCATAGCGATGGACGCCGGTTATGAAGCACCTGACGCCTTTGCCCGCGCCTTCCGGAAACGGCTGGGGCAATCGCCATCATCCTTCCGCAAGTCTCCCGACTGGGAGCCGTGGCTTGTCGCCTTCGGGCCTCTCGACCAAGCCAGGAACAAGCTGATGAAGATTACCTTTGAAACCGATGACGTGACCATTCGCGACGTCCCCGATACGCCGGTGGCGATGATCGAACACCGGGGAGACCGGGCGACCATTCCCGAAACAAGGCAGCGTTTCCTTGCCTGGCGCAAGGCAATGGGCCTCTCCCCCGAAACCGCCGGCTCCTACATGGTATTCCGATCCGAACGGATACCGGACAACCCCGCCGACTATGCCATGGACCTCTGCGTCGAAACCAGGGGCCCGGTCGCGGAAAACGAATGGCAGGTGAAACCCGGCATGATCCCGGGCGGCCGCTGCGCGGTGTTGCGCTACCCCGGCAATAGCAACAACCTCGAGCCGGCCGGGCTCTACCTATATCGCGACTGGCTGCCCACCAGCGGCGAGGAAGCGCGCGACTTTCCGCTCTATGTACGGCGCCAGCTGTCGCTGATCCCCGACACCGGGGCCCACGACGTCGTGGTGGAACTGTTCCTGCCCCTGAAATAGCGCTGCGCAACAAAAAGGCCCGCCGAAGCGGGCCTTTTCAATTCTGGGACCTGGCCTAGTGGCCGAGCGCCTTGACGATATTCTCGGTCACCTTCTTGGCGTCGCCGAACAGCATCATGGTGTTGTCGCGGAAGAACAGCTCGTTCTGCACGCCAGCATAGCCTGCTGCCATGCCGCGCTTGATGAACAGCACCGTGCCCGCGTCTTCGACGTTCAGGACCGGCATGCCGTAGATCGGCGAGGTCTTGTCGGTTTTGGCCGAAGGGTTGGTCACGTCGTTGGCGCCGATAACGAAGGCAACGTCGGCCTGGCTGAATTCCGAGTTGATGTCTTCAAGCTCGAACACTTCATCATAGGGCACGTTGGCTTCGGCCAGCAGCACGTTCATGTGGCCAGGCATACGACCGGCAACCGGGTGAATGGCGTACTTCACTTCGACGCCAGCCGCCTTGAGCATGTCGCTCATTTCGCGCAGGGCGTGCTGAGCCTGAGCCACAGCCATGCCGTAACCGGGCACGATGATGACCTTGCCGGCATTCTTCATCAGGAAGGCCGCGTCGTCTGCTGCGCCCTGCTTGACCGGACGGGTTTCTTCTTCGGCCGAGCCAGCAGCGCTGGAATCGGCGCCAAAGCCACCCAGGATCACCGAGATGAAGCTGCGATTCATGGCCTTGCACATGATGTAGGACAGGATCGCACCCGACGAACCCACCAGCGCACCGGTGATGATCAGGGCGGTGTTGCCCAGCGTGAAGCCGATGCCGGCTGCCGCCCAACCCGAATAGGAGTTGAGCATCGAGACGACCACGGGCATGTCCGCGCCACCGATCGGGATGATCATCAGGCCGCCCAGCACCAGGGCCAGCACGGTGATGACCCAGAACAGGGTCGGATCGGCATTCTGCGTGAACGCGACCACGAGGCCGATGATCACCAGCGCCAGCACGATGTGGATCGCGTGACGGGCCGGCAGCATGATGGGCTTGCCGCCCATATTGCCGTTCAGCTTGAGGAAGGCGATGACCGAGCCGGTGAAGGTGAAGGCACCAATGGCGGTACCGATCGACATTTCGACCAGCGCCTGAGCGTGGATGTGGCCCACGTCACCGATGCCGAAGGCGACCGGAGCGTAGAGCGCAGCAGCAGCCACGAACACGGCGGCCAGACCAACCAGCGAGTGGAAGGCAGCAACCAGCTGGGGCATGTCGGTCATTTTTACCGTGCGGGCCATGTAGGCGCCGATACCGCCACCGATGGCGATGCCACCGACGATCAGCGCCCAACTTTCCCAGTCAGACGGGGCAGCGACCAGCAGCGTGGTGACAATGGCAATGCCCATGCCGACCATGCCGAACATGTTGCCGCGGCGCGACGACTTGGGGCTCGAAAGCCCGTGCAGCGCCAGGATGAACAGGACCCCCGAAACCAGATACAGGAGGGCTGAGATATCTCCAGAGATCATCTAATCAACCCTTCTTCTTGTACATTGCCAGCATGCGCTGGGTGACGAGAAACCCGCCAAAAATGTTCACGCTGGCAAAGACCAAGGCGATGAAGCCAAAGATCTTGGATTCCCAGCTACCGCCGGAAACCAGGCTCACGCCCACAGCCAGCAGCGCACCGACCACGATCACCGAGGAGATCGCGTTGGTCACGCTCATCAGCGGGGTATGCAGGGCCGGGGTAACCGACCAGACGACGAAATATCCGACAAAGATCGCCAGTACGAAAATGGCGAGGCGGAAGGTGAAGGGATCGATGACCCCGCCGGTTGCAGTCGACACCGCAGCGGCAATCACATCGGCAGTTTGTTCAGCCGTTGCTTCCATTTACTTGGCTCCCTTGGGTGCTGCTGGCTTGGCTGCCGCCGTCTTGGCCGCGGCAGGCTTCTTGGCCGCAGCCGGTTTTTTGGCAGGTGCAGCGGCGTCGGCAGCGGCGGGCGCAGCCTTCTTCGCGGCAGGCTTGGCTGCCGGAGCAGCTTCAGCGGCAGCGCCTTCGGCGGCCTTGGTGGCAGCCTTCTTGGCGGCAGGCTTCTTGGCAGGTGCGGCTTCAGCTGCCGCTGCAGCAGCCGGCTTGGCTTCGGCGGCAGGTGCGGCAAAGCTCGGATGAACCACGGCACCATCGCGCGTCAGCACGGTTGCCTTGACCAGTTCGTCATCCCAGTTGACGGCCAGTGCCTTGGTCGTCTTGTCGACCAGCGTCTCGAGGAAGGCCAGCAGGTTACGGGCGTAGAGCTGGCTGGCAGTGGTCGGGATGCGACCCTGAACGTTGGTGTAGCCAATGATCTTGACGCCGTTGTGCTCGACAACCTTCCCGGGCACGGTCAGCTCGACGTTGCCGCCGCGCTCGGCAGCAAGGTCGACGATCACCGAACCGGGCGCCATCGACTCGATCATCGCCTTGCTGATCAGCCGCGGCGCTGGGCGACCCGGGATCAGGGCGGTGGTGATGACGATGTCCTGCTTGGCAATGTGCTGGGCAGTGAGTTCGGCCTGCTTGGCCTGGTACTCGGCGCTCATCTGCTTGGCGTAGCCGCCAGCGGTTTCGGCCTGCTTGAATTCTTCGTCTTCGACGGCAACGAACTTGCCGCCCAGGGACTCAACCTGTTCCTTGGCGGCCGGACGCACGTCGGTCGCCGACACCACGGCGCCAAGGCGCTTGGCTGTCGCGATCGCCTGCAGACCGGCAACACCGGCACCCATGACGAAGGCCTTGGCCGGACGCACGGTACCGGCAGCGGTCATCATCATCGGCATGGCGCGGTCAAATTCTGCCGCTGCCTCAATGACGCCCTGATAGCCGGCCAAGTTGGCCTGCGAGGACAGGATATCCATCACCTGCGCACGGGTAATGCGCGGCATGAACTCCATCGACACGGCCGTCACACCGGCCTTGGCCAGCGCAGCGACGTCTTTGTCGTTGCCATAGGGGTCGAGTGCACCGATGACCAGCGCGCCCTTGGCAACGCCGGAAAGCGAAGCGGCAGCCGGCCGCCGGACGGTCAGAACGACCTCGGCGCCCTTGAGGGCAGCTTCAGCGCTGGCTGCAATGGTCGCACCAGCGGTTTCATAGTCTTTGTCGAGAATGCGCGAGCCAAGCCCGGCACCCTTTTCTACCGATACGCTGGCGCCGAGCGCAATCAGCTTGCCGACCGTTTCGGGGGTAGCCGCTACGCGGTTCTCTCCCTCGAAACGTTCACGGACGATGGCAATTTTCATGAAAGTCTCCTGCCCGCCTGCCCGACGGACAGGCTCGATTCAAGTGCCCGTAATTTCGCTAAATCAAGGTTTGATAAGGAAATAAAGGATGATGATGGATACAGCGATCGCAACGGCGGTCCATTTGAAGCCAGTGATGAAACCGTTGTAGGTCGCTTCGTGCTGTGCGTAGTCCATCGGGGATTCCAGCTGAAGCTCGGAGTGATGTTCGGGGCGGTGTTTAGTGGCCATGTCGTCCTCGTTAGTCCAGTAATCTCAAAGTCTATCAGCCGAAAGTCGCAGTCAGGGAGACGTCGCTTCCAGTTCGTCGATGAGCCCTTCGATCATGGAAAGGCCCAGCGACCAGAATTGGGGGTCTTTGGCATCCAGACCGAACGGCGCCAGCAGCTCGGAATGGTGCTTGCTGCCGCCAGCTTTCAGCAGCTCGAAATAGCGCTCTGCAAAGCCCTCATTGGCTTTCTCATACTGTGCGTAGAGCGAGTTCACAAGGCAGTCACCAAAGGCATAGGCATAGACGTAGAAGGGCGAGTGGATGAAGTGTGGAATATAGGCCCAGAACACCTCATAGCCTTCGTTGGAAACGATGGCGTCGCCTAGCGATTCCGCCTGCACGTCGAGCCAGATCTGGTTGATTTCCTCGGCCCGCAATTCACCCTGCCGGCGAGCGGTGTGAACGCGCCTTTCGAAGGTGTAGAAGGCGATTTGCCGCACCACAGTATTCAGCATGTCCTCGACCTTGCCCGACAACAGGGCGAAGCGCTGCTTGGGATCGGTGGTGCCATTGAGCAGGTGTCGGAAGGTCAGCATTTCGCCAAATACACTGGCGGTCTCGGCCAGCGTGAGGGGCGTGTTGGCCAGGATGGGGCCCTGCGCCGCCGCAAGCCGTTGGTGCACGCCATGGCCAAGCTCGTGGGCCAGCGTCATGATATCGCGGGTCCGGCCCAGATAGTTCAGCATTAGGTAGGGATGGGCGCTGGGAACGGTCGGATGCGCGAAGGCGCCAGAGAGCTTGCCGTCGCCCGTCGGCGCATCGATCCAGCCTGAATTGAAGAAGGGCCGCGCCACTTCGGCGAGTTCGGGCGAGAACTTGCCATAGGCTTCCATGACGGTGGAAACGGCGCTGTCCCAGTCCCAGACGCGCTCGTCGCTGGTCGGCAGCGGCGCGTTGCGGTCCCAGGCATTGAGCTTGTCCTTGCCGAACCACTTGGCCTTCATCCGGTAGTAGCGGTGGCTGAGGCGCGGATAGGCATCCTGCACCGCCTTCTGCAGCGCATCGACCACCTCGCGTTCGACCGAATTGGCCATGTGGCGGCTGTCGGCAATGTCCTCGTAGCCGCGCCAGCGATCGGAGATTTCCTTGTCCTTGGCCAGTACATTGGTGATGTGCGTGAAAAGCCGCGTATTGGCCGACAGCGTCTTGCTCAGGGCTCTGAAGGCGCTTTCGCGCTTCTTCTCGTCCTTCTCGCTGAGCAGATGCAGCGTTGATTCCATGTTCAGCGTTTCGCCATCCACCTCGAATTCGAGGCTCGACAGCGTTTCGTCGAACAGGCGATTCCACGCCGAAAACGCCGTCACTGACTTGTCGTGGAACAGTTCCTCGAGCTTGTCGTCGAGCTGGTAGGGCTTGGCCTTGCGCAGCTCGGCAAACCAGGTGCGGTAGCGAGCCAGTTCAGAGTCCTGCGCAAAGGCCGCTTCGAGGTCTGCATCCTCGATCCGGTTCAGTTCCAGTTCGAAGAACAGCACCTTGGTCGACAGGTTGGTCAGCGCCTCGTTGGTGTCGCCCATGAACTTGGCCCGATCAGGATCGGTCGACTTCTGCGCATATTGAAGGAAGGCGAACGAGCCGAGGCGCCCGCTGACATCGCCCAGCGCCTCGCTGTCCTTGATCGCCTCGACCAGGCGCCCGGCCTTGGTCAGCTCGATCAGCTTGCCCTTGTAATTGGCTTCGAACCGGCTCGCCTCGGCCTTCGCCTTTTCGAGGTCCGCCTTGAACGCCGCGCTGTCCCCGCCGGGATAAAGGTCCGAGAGATCCCACACCGGCAGGTTGCCGAACTGGTTGTGGCCTTTCTGGGCGGTGGCGGTCATGGCTGGTCTCCGGCTGGTCCGATTTTGCGCGGACCTTAGCCAGCCATGGCTGCGCTGTGAAGGGCTCGCGGCTAAAGCGCCGCCAGCACTACTAGCTCGTCGTGGGCATCATCAAGCAGCACCAGCTTGCCCTGCGTCCGGTCCAGGCGGAAGGCAGCGACCTTGCCCAGCGCGGCGAAGAACTTCTGCTCCTGATCCATCTGCGCTGGGGTGCAGGCCATGTTGGTGGCCGCCATCGGGCCGAAACGCAGCGCGCTGCCATCGATCGTGGCGCTGCCCGAAAAACGGTTGCAGCCACCGCTGCCATGCACCGTGCCATCCGCGGCAATGGTCAGCGTGGTCTGGGCATAGTCCATAACCCCGCCACCGGCGATGTCTTCAGCCAGCCATTCGCCAACAGCCGAGGCATCCGGCAGGTCCTGCTTCATGACGCGCTCCACCATGATGTCGGTGGCATCAGGTCCATCGCCGAACACCGCATGCTGCGTCGTGGAAATGAACAGCAACTCGTCACCATCGGTGATGCGGGCGGCAACAGCATAGCGATGCCCCGGCAGGATGTCGCTGGGGTCGTAGGCGATGGCATAGTGGTATGGCGGCGACGCGCCCTCCGCAGTCGTCTCGCCCAGCACCTTGGCCGGCGCATCGGCCAGGGATACGTCGAGCAGTTGCACCCGCACGCTCGCCGTGACCGGCAGCATGATGCGCTCGCGATAGCTGACCGTACCGGTGAGCACCGCCCCGTCTGCCATCGCCGCACCCGCCCCCAGTGTCATGATTGCCACCATCGCGGCCACCCATTTGCTCAAAGTTCTGCCGGGCATGAACCATCTCCGTTTTCGATCGTTCCAGAGTAGTGCCCGCCTCTTCCGGCGTCCATCGACCGGGAAATTCCCTATGATTAACACCCTCTTAAGCACAGCATCGCATCCTTCTCCCAAAACGGCACACGATTCGATGTCGACCAATTAGGCTGGAGTTTGGATGACGCGCGTTCTGGTGGTGGATGATGATCCGGTTCAACTGCGCCTCACGGCAGAGGTCGCCAACCGGGCCGGGTTCAAGCCGCTGACCGCCACCGGCGGCGAGCAGGCGCTGTCGATGCTGCGCGAGGATCGCAATATCGGCGCCATGATTCTCGACCTCGTCATGCCCGACCTCGATGGCATGGGCGTGATGGACGCCATGCGCCGCGAAGGCCTCAACACCCCCGTCATCATCCAGACTGCCACCGCGTCGCTGGAAACCGTCATTTCGGCCATGCGCAACGGCGCCGCCGACTATTTCGTCAAGCCGGTCTCGCCCGAGCGCCTCGTCATCTCGCTGCGCAACGCCATGAAGCTCGACGCGCTTGAAGCCGCTATCCGCTCGGAGCGCTCGCGCCGCGCTGGCACCTTCTCCGCCGCCGACATGATTGCGCGAGCCCCCGCCATGGCGCGCGTGCTCTCGCTCTGCGCCAAGGCCGGAAAATCATCCATCCCCGTGCTGATCGAAGGGGAAACCGGCGTCGGCAAGGAACTGGTCGCCCGCATCATCCAGGGCAATGGCGACCGCGCCGGCAAGCCATTCGTCACCGTCAATTGCGGGGCCATTCCGCCCAATCTGGTGGAGTCCGTACTGTTCGGGCACAAAAAGGGGGCCTTTACCGGCGCAGTATCCGACCAGCCGGGCAAGTTCACCGAGGCCCATAACGGCACGCTGTTCCTCGATGAGGTAGGCGAGCTGCCGCTCGAAACCCAAGTCAAGCTGCTCCGCGCCCTGCAGGAGGGCGAAATCGAGCCCGTGGGCGCAACGCGCTCGGAACGGGTCAATGTGCGGGTGATTTCGGCGACCAACCGGCGCCTGCTCAACCTAGCAAAATCCGGCGAGTTCCGCGAGGATCTCTACTATCGTCTCAACGTCTTCCCGATCTATGTGCCGCCGCTGCGCGACCGCATGGAGGACGTCCCGGCCCTCGTCACCATGTTCATCGCCCGCTTCGCGGCCGAGGCCGGCAAGCGCGTGCTGGGCATCGAGCCCGCAGCACTGGACCTGCTGCTGAACTATGACTGGCCCGGCAATGTGCGCCAGCTGGAGAATGCGGTGTACCGCGCCGTGGTGCTCACCGACGGCGCCTTCCTCGACACCATCGATTTCCCGCAGATCGTGGCGCAGGCCGCAGGCCGTGACACCGCGCACAAGGCCATCGAAGCCGTACCGGTGCCCGATGGCCCGGTGCATATCGACACTGCCACGACCCGCCAGCGCGCCGCGTTCGAACAGCCCGCTGTTCCAGATCGCTTCCTCGATGAAAGCGGGGAGATCGCGGCGCTGGCCGATATCGAACGCGCCGCCATCGTCTTTGCGATCGCCCACCATGGCGGCCGCATGTCACGCGTGGCCCGCGCCCTCAAGATCGGCCGCTCGACGCTCTATCGCAAGCTGCACGAATACGGGCTCGCCGAAGAACTGATCAACGACGCGGCCTGACCGCGTCGTCGTCCCCTCCCCTCAGAGTGGCTTGAGCTCTCCCGCCGCGACGCGGACGGGCAGCACATTGTGCTGCGGCGGCATCGGGCACAGGGCGTGGCTGGTGAAGGCGCAGGGCGGGTTGAACGTCTTGTTGAAGTCCAGCGTCACCTGATCGTCGGTGCGGTTTTCGCCATAGACAAAACGCGCCGCGCTATAGGTTTCACCGTCGCCGGTCCGGTCCTTGAACACGAACATCGGCTTTTCGTAGGTGCCGTGCGTCAACAGCAGCGACAGGTTCGTCCCGGCATGGCTGAACTCGGCGCGATGGGTTACGGTCACCGTTGTTGGAATGCCCGCGGCCGTATCGATCTCAATGTCGAGGGGGCTATCCAGGGCCACCAACCGGGCCGTGACGCGCCAGCTGGGATCGACCGGAAAGCTGGCAATGCCGGGAAAGCTCGACGCCGGATTGGCATCGCGATCGCGGACCCGGATTGAGCGCCGCCCGTTGAGCAGATGAATCTCGATCAACACGCTGCCAAGCTGCTGGCTCTGCGACGCCTCGCTGGCCGGGAAATGCAGGGGCGGCAAGCCATTGGCCGACGTGATCGTCACCACGCCCTCGGCATCCATGGCCACGGTTCCGATATGGGCCGGTCCCCCACTCAGCACCACGTCATTGCCGGGAGCCGAGCCCAGCGTGATCGTGCCCGGCGACAACCAGGCGCGGCCAACCAGATTGAGCCAGCCCGTCTCGGCCATCAGGTTCTTGAGGCGCGTGGCACGCCATGCATCGATTTCGACGGAGTAGTCGGACACGTCGGCTCCTTGCGCCGGAACGGCGCAGATTTAGTTTTCGGTTGCGGTGGTGTACGCCGGCGGCCGTCAGGCTGCCGGCTTGAGGGGGGCGGCGCGCGCCGTCTTAGTGTCCAGCAGATACATGTCCGCCATCGGATAGGGATTGCGGGCCAGCTCATCAACCGAGGCGATGATGCGGTCGGCCTTGGTGTCGTCGAGCAGCGCGCTGAAATTCAGCCGCGTCCAGCCGGGCTTTTCCGACTCGACACCGCTGAGAATGGCCTGGCGCATGGCGTCGGACTTCTGCGGATCGATCCCCAGCAGGCGGTGCGCATAGGGACCGGCGCAGGCACAGCCACCGCGCGCCTGGATGCCATAACAGTCGCTCAGCATCCGGGTAAATAGCTGCTGGTGGATATGGCCGCCCGAATGCGAATCGCGCACCCGGAACGAGAATATCGGCAGCCGCTGCCCACGCCCCACGCCCAGCAGCTCGATATTGGGGTTGTTCCGCCACACGCTGATTGCCCTGGCATTCAGCTCGGCATGGCGCGCGTCGAGAAACTCCTGGCCGATGGCCTCCTTGACGAGGAAAGCCAGTGCAGCACGGATATCGCCGACCACATTGGGCGTACCGGCTTCTTCGCGGGTCACCAGGTCGCTCGAATAATCGTGCTTGGTCGGGGAAACGAACCGCACGGTACCACCGCCAGGCGAGACCGGACGGTCGCGATGGGTCACATCCCGTCGCACGATCGTCACGCCCGAGGCCGATGGACCGCCGAGGAACTTGTGCGCCGAGAGCACCACCGCGTCCTTGGCGAATGCAGTGCCCACACGCATGTCGATGCTGAGATAGGGCGCGCCGCCCGCATAGTCCCACACCGATAGCACATTGTGCCGCCGCAGCAGGCCGGTGACGGCGTCCGTGTCGGTCATGATGCCGGTGACGTTGGACGCGGCCGAGAACGAGCCGACGCGCAGCATGCGATCGGCGGTCGCGGCCAACAGGGCTTCAAGCTGCTCAAGGTCAGGGCCGCCCGTGGCCGCCTCGTCGATTTCGATCACTTCGGCGCCGCTTTCGCGCCAGGGCAGGATATTGGAATGGTGCTCGTAGGGGCCGATGAAGACCACCGGCCGCTCGCCGCGCGCCACGGCTTCGGGAATTCCGAAAAGCTGCACCAGCTTGTTGAGGCCAGCCGTGGCCCCCGAGCCGGCAAAAATCACGGCATGCTCGTCGGTGGCGCCGGTCAGCCGAGCGATCACCGCCCGCGCCTCGCGCCGCATCCGCGTCATCGAGGCGCCGCAGAACGAGGCCTCGGTGTGACTATTGGCATAGAAGGGCAGCACCTCTTCCATGACGAAGGTCTCGATCTGGCGCAGCGCCCGGCCCGAAGCGACATAGTCGGCATAGACCAGCGGATGGTCGCCAAACGGCCCCGGCACGGCCACGCCTTCACCGATCACGCCGGCGCGCAACCGGGCGATCAGGTCGGGCCCCTGCAGGCTCGCGGCGAAGCGGGCCAGCGGCGTATCCGGTGTGTTCAATGTCATGTCTGGCCCATCCCTTTAGTCACCGGATCAACGGCGCGATGATAGGAGCCAACAAACCGCGCAAACAATCGCTATCTTGATTGCAAACAACCCACAATTGGGTCAAATGACCACATGGATAAGCCAAAACTGGATAATATCGATCGCGCCATCCTGCGCGCCCTGCAGTCGGATTCCTCGCTGTCGCAACGCGACCTCGCCGAGGTCGTCGGCCTGTCGCAAAATGCCTGCTGGCGGCGCCTCAAGGCCATCGAGGAGAGCGGGCTGATCGAGCGGCACACGATCAAGCTCAACCCTTCCCGGGTGGGGCTGGGCCTCACGGTTTTCGTGATGGTGCGCACTAGGCATCACTCGCGCGAATGGCTGGAAACCTTCCGCCGCGCCGTCACCGCCATTCCCAATGTGATCGATTTTTACCGCATCGCCGGGGACTACGATTACATGCTCAAGGTCATGGCCGAGGACATGAACGCCTATGACCGCGTCTACCAGCAGCTCATCGAAAGGACCGAGCTCGACGCGGTGACCTCCTACATCACGATGGAAGCCATTGCCGACCAGCGCAACCTGCCGGTCTGAGCGCCCCTCCGGCCGCCAGCGTTGCCGCCACACCACAGATGCTCCTCACGACTTTGCGATCGATTGCTCCCGTTAAGGTTTGCAGAGTATTGAATTTTGGTGCGGAAGCCGGTCGCTGAGTCCTTGTTTGGGCCGGTAGCGCGACCGTCGGAGCGTTGCCGTGCATGGAGTTCAGATGAAGAAGATCCTGGTCTGCTTTTTCGCCGCCTCTCTCGGCGTCACTGGTGCCCTGCCCGTTTCAGCCCAGGAAGTGGCAGGCCTTGCAGCCTCGCCCGTCATCATCGCCCCGCCGCAAACCCCGCTGGCTCACACCATCAAGACCGGGCTGTCCGCCAGCTATTATGGCGCGACCAAGGACAGCGTGGCCTATAATGAAGGTCAGAAGCTCTACTTTTTCTACGGCAGCCGCCACTTCGAGCCGATCTGGCTCGATACCGCAGCCAATGGCGACGTGAGCTTTTCCGCCCCCGCCCAGAAAATCCTCAAGCTGTTCGAGAACGCGGCCAGCGAAGGCCTGCGTCCGAGCGACTATCTGACGCCCGATCTCAATCCCGCTGGTGCCAAGGGCGATCCGCTCAAGCTCGCGGCGCTGGAAACCGCGTTTTCCGGCGCGACCCTGCGCTACGCCACCCACCTCTATAACGGCCGCATCGTGCCGCAGTCGGTCAGCGACCAGTTCGACATTGCGCCGAAGAAGCTCGATACCGCGGCCCTGCTGATCGAACTGGCCTCAAGCCCCGATCCGGTCGCCGTGCTCGCGGCGCTCGAACCAACCCACCCGGAATTCCTCGCGCTCAAGGCCGCACTTGCGACCTTTGACGATAAGGCCGCCTCCCGCCCGATGCAGATTGCCGCTGGCCCCACGCTCAAGCCCGGCATGAGCGATGCCCGCGTCCCTGCGCTGCGCACCCGCCTCAAGCTGACGCCCGTCGATGGCCTCGTCTATGACGATGCCCTGGTCGAGGCGATGAAGAGCTTCCAGCGCAGCCTCGAACTCGACGTCGATGGCGTCATGGGCCCGGCGACGCTAGCCGCCCTCAATGGCGGTGCGCCGGTCACCCGCGCCGACATCATCGCCAATATGGAGCGCTGGCGCTGGATGCCGCGCGACCTGGGCGCCTTCAACGTGATGGTCAACATTCCCGAATACCGCCTGGCCATCCAGCGCAACGGGCAGGAGGAATATGCTACCCGCGTTGTGGTCGGCTCGATCAAGAACCAGACGCCGATCTTCTCGGACAATATCCGCCACGTCGTGGTGAATCCCTATTGGAACGTCCCCAGCTCGATCATCAAGGGCGAGGTCGCCCCGGCCGTGCTGAACAATCCTGGCTATATCGACCGCCAGAACATGGACCTGCTCTACAATGGCACCCCGGTCAGCCCCTGGCAGGTGGACTGGTCGCAGGTCAGCGCGTCCAACTTCCCGTTTCGCGTGCGCCAGCGCCCGGGCCCGGGCAATTCGCTGGGCCAGATCAAGTTCCTGTTCCCCAACAAGCACGACGTCTATCTGCACGACACCCCATCCAAGGGCCTGTTTTCGCGCGCAGCGCGCGCGCTGAGCCATGGCTGTGTGCGCGTGCAGAACCCGATGGAATTTGCCGACGCGCTGATGGCCAATGAAAGCAAGATCAGCCGCACCTCGCTCGAGGCCATGTTCGGCCCCAACGAGCGCTGGGTGAACCCGGAAAAGCAGATCCCGGTGCACCTGACCTATTTCACCCTGCGGGTTGGTGCCGATGGCACGCTCAAGTCCTTCGGTGACGTCTATGGCCACAATGGCAAGCTGATTGCGGCCATGGGCCTCAACAAGCCCGCCATCGCTCCCGAAGTGATGGCAGAGGCCGCGCCGATTGGCGAACTCTCCCCGTAACAGCACCTCTATTGCAGCGATTTTGAACCAGCCCTCCCCGAGGAGAGCTGGTTTTTTTGATGCCGTTGGCAGCCCCAGCCCGTTAACCCGAGCTTTACAATTTCGCCTTGGTTGCGCCCGCTTTTGCCCATAGTATTCCCGGATGTGAGGGGCTCGGCTTTGGCCACTTGAGATCTCGTTAGCGTTAATCAATTCGATGACTTTTCGCGCTAACGTCCAACGATAGCTGGCAATAACCGGGCAGAGTTTGGCGTGACGGGGACTTCCTATTTGATACGGCACCATTTCGAGCGGCTCGTCGCGGCCGTCCTAATGAGCATTATCGTGATCTTGCCGCTGGCCATCGGGCCTGCCGCCGCCGCCAGCGAGCGCGCCCTCTACATCCATTACGTGCACACCAAGGAGACGGCCCGCATCGTCTTCAAGCGCAATGGGCAATATGTTCAGTCCGGGCTCAATGAGCTCAACCAGTTCCTGCGCGATTGGCGCCGCAACGAGCCGACCAAGATGGACCCGCGCCTGTTCGACCTGGTGTGGGAAGTCTATCAGGAGGTTGGCGGCAGCCAGCCGGTGACCGTCGTCTCCGCCTATCGCTCGCCCGCGACCAACGCCATGCTCGCCAAGAGTTCGTCCGGCGTTGCCGACGATTCCCAGCACATGCGCGGCAATGCGATGGATTTCTATATTCCCGGCGTTCCCCTGACCAAGCTGCGCGCCGCTGCGATGCGCAAGCAGGTCGGTGGCGTTGGCTTTTACCCCACCTCGGGCAGCCCCTTCGTGCATCTTGATACCGGCTCGGTCCGCGCCTGGCCGCGCATGACCCGCGCCCAACTGCAGGACCTGTTCCCCGACGGCAAGACCATGCACCTGCCCACCGATGGCAAGCCGCTGTCCCAGCAGGGCTATCAGCTCGCCATGACAGAGTGGAAAAAATGCCATGCCTATCCGTGCAATGGCAGCTCCTCGGGCACCCAGGTCGCCGATTCCGGTGGCGGCCGCACGCTCATGGACATGTTCTTTGGCGGCAACAAGCAGCCGGCCGGCGTGACCGCGGCCCTGCCGCCAACGACCCGTTCGCAGCCCCAGGCTGCAGCTCCGGTTCAGATGGCCGCGCTCGCTCCGCAGGCGGCAACGCCCGCCCCGGTCCCGGCCCTGCGCTCCGCTGCGCTGACCGGTGGCGCAGCGCCAGTGGCCGCAGCCGTCGCGCCAGTCCCCGCAGCTGCGCCCGTGCTCCCCTTCTCGACGGTCGGCAGTGCGCCGCTCGATCCATCCGAGATGACCACGCCGGTCACCGCGCCTCTGCCGCTGATGAAGTCACAGGCTCTTCAGGTCGCGACCGCCGCCGCCCTGCCTGCGGGCGATGCCGTGACAGCACTCGCCGCGCTGACCGCGCCGGTGCCGCAGCCCCGCCTGATCATGAGCGACAAGCCCGCCCCCGACCTGATGACGGCCTATCTGCCGCCACAGCAGGATGCCGGTTCCCAGCGCGCGCTTGAAATGATCATCCAGCGCGACAGCACGGCCTCGACCGCCCCGGCCCCCGCCACCCGCCAGCCCGTGATCGACACCGGCCTGCGCACCGCCTCGCTGGGCAACCAGCCCAACGCGCTTGCCGGCCTGTTCAGTGGTACTTTCGGCGCCGCCCAGCAGGACGCACCGATTGCCGCCGCCCTGGCCGAGCATCTCGCCAAGCGTCCGGCTCCCGGCGCCATGCGCAAGCCCGAGCTGATCGCGCCCGATCTGGAGCACGTGGCTGACGTCTTCACAACCCCCGCCGCGCTGAGCTCGGACCACTTCGCCGTGATCTGGGATCATGACGAGGCCGACTTCGACCCGACCGCTGAAATGGGCCGCTACGTCACCGTGATGGGCGTTGGCGACTTCCCGGCCGGCCTATCGCATACCGGTTTCGTGGCCACCGCACCCGTCGCACTTTCGACCAATTGATCCAGCAAGAGCTGGGCACCGGGCGGCATTTGCCGTTCGGCGCCCAGCGAAAGCTTTAGGCTGCAATTGTTGCAAAGCTGGCGCTCCAAGCCTAAAGATCGGGGATAGCGCGACCCGGGTCTGAACCCGGTATTTTCGTTTCGCCGCGCGACGATTTTCGGACTGGAAGCGTTAGTGCTCCAGCGCCGCTATTGGCAAAGGACCGCCCGCTTGGCCGACAAGCCCTCCACGCCCCTGCTCGACACCGTGCAATCGCCCGCCGACCTGCGCGCCATGCCGCGCGAGAACCTGCGGCAGCTGTCTGACGAATTGCGCGCCGAGGTGATCGACGCGGTCTCTGTCACTGGCGGGCATCTGGGCGCCGGCCTCGGCGTCATCGAGCTGACCGTGGCCTTGCACGCCGTGTTCGACACCCCGCACGACCGCATCATCTGGGACGTTGGCCACCAGGCCTATCCGCACAAGGTGCTGACCGGCCGCCGCGACCGCATCCGCACCTTGCGCCAGAAGGATGGCCTGTCCGGCTTCACCCGCCGCGCCGAAAGCGAATACGATCCGTTTGGCGCGGGCCATTCCTCCACCTCGATCTCTGCTGGCCTCGGCATGGCCGTGGCCAGCGACCTTATGGACAAGCCGCGCAACGTCATCGCCGTGATCGGCGACGGCGCCATGTCTGCCGGCATGGCCTATGAAGCGATGAACAATGCCGGCGCCATGGATGCGCGCCTCATCGTCATCCTCAACGACAATGACATGTCGATCGCCCCGCCGACTGGGGCGCTGAGCGCTTATCTGGCCCGGCTGGTTTCGGGCCCGGTCTATCGCGGCACCCGCGAAGCGGCCAAGAATCTTGTCAGCAAACTGCCACCTTTCTTGCATGAACCTGCAAGAAGGACCGAGGAATTTGCGCGCTCGTTCTTCACCGGCGGCACGCTGTTTGAAGAACTCGGCTTCTATTATGTCGGCCCGATCGACGGACACAACCTCGACCACCTCCTGCCTGTTCTCGACAACGTGCGCGACGCGGCCGAAGGCCCGATCCTGGTCCATGTCGTGACCAAGAAGGGCAAGGGCTATGGCCCCGCCGAGGATTCCGCCGACAAGTATCACGGGGTCTCCAAGTTCAACGTGGTCACCGGCGCGCAGGCCAAGCCTGTGTCCAACGCCCCGTCCTATACGTCGGTCTTTGCCGAAAGCCTGATCCAGGAAGCCAATGACGACCCGCGCATCGTCGCGGTCAACGCCGCCATGCCCTCGGGCACCGGGCTCGACAAGTTTGGCGAGGTCCACCCGACCCGCGTGTTCGATGTCGGCATTGCTGAGCAGCACGCCGTGACCTTTGCGGCTGGCCTCGCCTGCGAGGGCATGAAGCCGTTCGTCGCGATCTATTCGACCTTCCTGCAGCGCGCCTATGACCAGGTCGTGCATGACGTGGCCATCCAGCATTTGCCGGTGCGCTTCGCCATCGACCGGGCCGGTTATGTCGGTGCCGATGGCCCCACCCATGCCGGCAATTATGATGCCGCCTATCTCGGCGCCATTCCCGGCATCGTGCAGATGGCTGCCGCCGACGAAGCCGAATTGCGCCACATGGTGGCGACCGCCGCCGCCTATGACAACGGCCCGATTGCCTTCCGCTATCCGCGTGGTGACGGCATGGGCGTCGATATGCCGGCGCGCGGTCAGAAGCTGGCGATCGGCAAGGGCCGCATCGTGCGCCAGGGCGCCACGATCGCCATCCTGAGCTATGGCACGCGCCTCGGCGAAGTGCTGGCGGCCGCCGACCGGCTGGCCGCGCTTGGCCTCAACCCCACCGTGGCCGATGCCCGCTTCCTCAAGCCGCTCGACGAGGAACTGATCGCCAAGCTGGCCAGCACCCACGACGTGCTGCTGACCACCGAGGAAGGCTCGATCGGCGGCTTCGGCAGCCATGTGGCTACCTTCCTCGCCAGCAATGGCCTGCTCGATGGCAAGCTGCGCTTCCGCCCGCTGATGATCCCCGATCGCTTTGTCGAGCATGCCAGCCAGGCCGACATGTATGCCGATGCCGGTCTCGACCGCGCCGGGATCGTCGCCACGGCGCTGACCACACTGGGCTACGATGAGGCGGCCATGGCCGCCGCCCTCGCCCAGACCAGCTAGAAACGAAAACGGGGGCCGCAAGGCCCCCGAATTTCATTACCGCACTGACGCCAGAGGCGCCTAGTCCTCGGGTGGCGCGGCAACCATGCCGAGCGCAGCCATGTAGAGCTCGAGCAGGGCTTCCTGCTCCATGCGCTCATTGGCGTCCTGCTTGCGGATGGTCACGATCTTGCGCAGGATCTTGGTATCGAAGCCGTTGCCCTTGGCCTCAGCGTAGATTTCCTTGATATCGGCGGCGATGGCCGCCTTCTCTTCTTCCATGCGCTCGATGCGCTCGATGAACGCGCGCAACTGGTCCTGGGCAACGCTGTCTTCGACGGCCATGGCTCAATCCTTTTGTTTGTTGGCATGGTTCAACAGCACAAGCCCGCCCGGTTCAACCCCTTTCTGGGCCATTCCACACTGGTGGGGGCCGCATACCCGCAATTCCGTCAAATCGCGCCATTAGCCATTGACCAACGCTTCTCCATGGGCTCAAAGAAGGCACGTTTTCCCGATGTTTGCTGGCAGAAAATTGCATATCCCCCGTCTCGGTATCACCCTGATTGGCGCGGTGCTCGCTAGCCTCGCTTTTTTCTCCACGCCTGCGCGCGCCGATCTGCGCATCTGCAACGAAACGAGCAATCTCGTCTCGGTGGCTTTGGGCTATCGCGCCGAGCGCGGCTGGATGAGCGAAGGCTGGTGGCAGACCCCACCGGGCGATTGCCGAGTACTTTATCAGGGCGATCTTGAACGCCGCTTCTATTATGTCTTCGCAGTAGATGATATTGGCGGCGGTGCATGGGACGGCTCAGTATTCATGTGCACGCGGGACGAAACCTTCACCATATTCGGGGTTGAGGATTGCCTCGCGCGCGGCTATGAGCGCACCGGTTTCTTTGAAATCGATACACAGAGCCGTACCGACTGGACGCTGCAACTGACTGAGAGCGCCGGAGGCCCCGCCGTGGTGGGACCCGATGGTGAAAATCTTGAAGACCCCGCATTCCTCGTCGATCCCGACGATGTCACCATCGACGCTCCCCAGGACGACATAACGACGCAAGAAGAAACGGACCCGCAATGAGACGCATGAGACGCGCAAAGATCCTCGCAACCCTCGGGCCGGCCAGCCACGAAGAAAAGATGATCGAGGAACTTGCCAAGGCCGGCGCCGACGTGTTCCGCATCAACATGAGCCATGCCAGCCACGAGGTTCTGCACCAGACCGTGGCGCGCATCCGTGCCGTCGAGAAGCGTCTTAACCACCCCCTGGGCATCCTGGTCGACCTGCAAGGTCCCAAGCTGCGCGTGTGGAAGTTCGCCGAAGGCTCGATCAACCTGGTCGCCGGGCAGAAGTTCACGCTCGACAGCCACAATGACGACAAGGGCAATGCCGAGCGCGTCTACTTGCCCCATCCCGAAATCATCGAGAGCGTCTCGGTCGGCGACCGCCTGCTGCTCGACGACGGCAAGATTGCCCTCAAGGCAACCCGCGTCGGCAATGGCGCCATCGAGACCGAAGTCATCTATGGCGGCAAGCTCTCCGACAAGAAGGGCGTCAGCCTTCCCGATACGCTGCTGCCGACCGGCGCGCTGACCGAGAAGGACCATGCCGACCTGCTTGAAGGCCTCAAGGCCGAAGCCGACTGGATCGCCCTCAGCTTCGTGCAGCGCCCCGAAGACATCATCGATGTCCGCAAGATCGTGCAGGGCCGCGCCGGCGTGATGGCCAAGATCGAAAAGCCGCAGGCCATCGAGCGCCTCGAGGAAATCGTCAAGCTGAGCGACGCCATCATGGTGGCGCGCGGCGACCTGGGCGTCGAACTGCCGCTCGAAACCGTGCCGGGCCTGCAGAAGCGCATGATCCGCATGGCCCGCCGCTACGGCAAGCCGGTGGTTGTCGCCACCCAGATGCTGGAATCGATGATCACCGCCCCCGTGCCGACCCGCGCCGAAGTCTCGGACGTGTCGATCGCGGTATTCGAAGGCGCCGACGCGATCATGCTGTCGGCCGAGTCCGCATCGGGCCAGTACCCGGTCGAGGCCGTCGCGACCATGAACAAGGTGGCCGTGGCCGTCGAGAGCGACGCCAACTATCGCGGCATCATCCGCGCCGCCCAGACCGAGCCGGAGGCCACCGCGGCCGACGCGATCTCGGCAGCGACCCGCCAGGTGGCCGAGACGCTCGATCTGGCTGCCATCGTCACCTATACCTCCTCGGGCTCCACGGGCATCCGCGCTGCCCGCGAGCGGCCAAGCAAGCCCATCATCGTGCTGTCGCCCAACCAGCGCACCATCCGCCGCATGTCGCTCGTCTGGGGCGTCCACTGCGTGCAGACCGAGGATGCGGTGAACCTGGAAGACATGGTCGATCGCGCCTGCGTCATCGCCTACCAGGAGGGCTTTGCCCGCCCCGGCGACCGCATCGCCATCACCGCCGGCATTCCGCTGGGCACGCCCGGCGCCACCAACATGCTGCGTATCGCCTTCGTCCGCCAGGACGGCGCCGGCTCCAGCTGAGTTGCTGCGCAAAATACTGAAACGCCAAAGGCCCGCGCAAGCGGGCCTTTTCTTTGGACACGGGGCCGCGACGGTGGGGCGGGCGCCCCGAGGGATCCACTAACCCCAGAAACGCAAAAAGCCCGCTTGCGCGGGCTTGAAGCGTCGTATGGAATACGCGATTAGCCCTGACGGGCCTTGAAGCGCTTGTCCATCTTGTTGATGATGTAGACCCGGCCGCGACGGCGGACGAGCTTGTTCGCGCGGTGGCGAGTCATCAGCGCCTTCAGCGAGTTACGGACTTTCATCGGTCAATCCTCAGTCAAACAAAGAAGGCGCGCAAGGCGCCCGGAAACTGGGGGCATACATATGGAAAACAGACTGGCCTGTCAACGCGGAACGGGGATCAAAATCGCCCTGTGACTGCGTTTTCCTCGACTCCATCGCCGAATGTGGATTGTCCGCGGCGGCCCCAGGCTAAGCCATTGGGGCCACACAAGTATAGTGGGAGCGCAGGGAGCGCGTCCAACAGCCGCCAACGCGGGTTTCCTGCGGAGTCGAGCACTGCCGCCACCGCTTTTTTCGGGTCTGCACCGGACTCGGCCCGCGCCGGAGCGCCGCCCGGCAATTGCCTCACGGTTTCAACAGCACAGCGTTGCATGCGGCGAGTCTTCGCCTCATGGAGGGGAGTAGAAGAGTGAGGCAGAGCCTCGCCGCATGCGATGGGACTTCTGGTGGGCGGACTCGGCTGATCGGACATTACATCCGGGCACTTTCCGCGGACCCACAGGGTTTACGAACATCCCCCGCTCCCATCCGCCATCCCACAGCCGGTTCGCGCGACCCGCTGTTGTCGTGGGATTGGTAGGGGCAGGATGACACGGATGAAACCAGCGGGGACAAGATGGATAAGTGGCCCCCCCTCCCCTGAGCGTGCGGGGCGCCACGGATATGGATCCCGGCCTGCGCCGGGACGACATCGTGGGTGGGGAAGGTGGTGGGCAGGAACCCGTCAGTCGTCTCCCTCCCCCTTGTGGGGAGGGATCAAGGGTGGGGGTACCCAGGGTTCGGTGCTGGGCCAAGTCCCCCACCCTAACCCTCCCCACAAGGGAGAGGGAACGAGATCGGGGCTCACCACCAGCGGAGCCGTATGCCGCCTGCGCCACGAGGCACCTGGCGGCGAGGGGCAATCTCAGGATGGATCCCGGCCTGCGCCGGGATAACACCGCGGGTGGGGAAGGTGCGGCGCCATACCCCCCAAAAAGAAAGGCCCGCCGGAGCGGGCCTTTTTGGTTCTTTGGGGCTAGTCGCCCAGGACGGCCTGTTCGGGCACGCCGATTTCGCGCCAGCGGTGGCAGGCGACCAGGCGTCCGTCTTCGATCATTTCCAGCGGCGGGCGCTTTTCGGCGCAGAGCGGCTTGGCGAAGCGGCAGCGTGTGCGGAAGGTGCAGCCCGAGGGCGGATTGATCGGCGACGGAATCTCGCCCTTGAGCGCGTCGATATTGCGCTCCCGGGCGAGTTTCGGATCGGGGATCGGCACGGCGGTCAGCAGCGCCCGCGTATAGGGGTGCTTGGGATCTTCATAGATCTCGTCACCGGTCGCCAGTTCGACGATGCGGCCGAGATAGAGCACGAGAATGCGATCCGATACGTGCCGCACGACCGACAGGTTGTGCGAGATGAAGATCAGCGTCAGCCCGAACTCGTCCTTCAGCTCGGCCAGCAGATTGAGAATCTGGGCCTGGATCGACACGTCGAGCGCGGAAACCGGCTCGTCGCAGACGATGAGCTTGGGCTCGGTGATCAGCGCCCGGGCAATGCCGATGCGCTGCGCCTGCCCGCCCGAAAACTCGTGCGGGTAGCGGTTGATCATCTCGGGCAGCAGCCCCACCGATTCCATGGTCTTGAGGACGCGGGCGCGGCGCTCTTCCTTGCCCATTTCGGGGCGAAGGGCGCGTAGCGGATCGGCGATGATCTCGCCCACCGTCATGCGCGGATTGAGCGAGGCCAGCGGGTCCTGGAAGATGATCTGCAGGTCCTGGCGGCGCTTGCGCATCTCCTCGGCCGGCAGGCGCGTCAGGTCCTGCCCCAGCCAGAGCACCTGGCCCTCGTCGGGCTGGAGCAATTGCAGGATGCAGCGGCCCAGAGTGGACTTGCCGCAGCCGCTTTCACCCACAATGCCCAGGGTCTCGCCTTGGCGGATGGTGAAGTTGATATCGTCCAGCGCGGTCAGCGTCAGCCGACGCGAGAACAGCCCGCCCGCAATCGAGAAGGTCTTCTTGAGATCCTTGATCTCAAGCAGGTTGATCGGGGTCTGGTCCATTACGCCACCTTCCCGTAGGCCATCGGGCCTTCATAGAAACAAGCCTTTTCCCGGCCATTGCCGGTATCGACCAGCGCCGGCCGCTCGACCAGGCAGCGATCAAAGGCAAAGGCGCAGCGCGGATTGAACGAGCAGCCCTTGGGCAGGTTTTCAAGGCTGGGCGGAAGGCCCTGGATCGGATCGAGCCGGGCGGCGCGATGGGCGATATGGGGCGTCGAATGCAGCAGGCCTAGCGTATAAGGGTGGCGCGGATCGTAGAACAGGTCGTCGACCGTGCCCTTTTCCACCGCACGCCCGCCATACATCACCATCATCCGGTCGGCGACGCCGGCCACTACGCCCAGGTCATGGGTGATCAGCACCAGAGAGGTGCCGAAGTCTTCGGTGAGCGTCTTGAACAGATCGAGCATCTGCGCCTGCACCGTCACGTCGAGCGCCGTGGTCGGCTCGTCGGCGATCAGGATCTTGGGCTGGCACAGCAGGGCCATGGCGATCATGACGCGCTGGCGCATGCCGCCCGAGAGCTCGTGCGGATAGGAGTTGGCGCGCTTGACCGGTTCAGGAATACCGACGCGTTCCAGCATTTCGATCGAGGTCTTGACCGCCTTGGCCTTGTCGAAGCCGCGATGCTTGACCAGCACTTCGGCGAGCTGGGTCTTGACCTTGAGCGTGGGGTTCAGGCTCGTCATCGGATCCTGGAAGATCATCGCGATGTCGCGGCCGCGATGGATGTCGAGCTGGCGGGGCTCCATGCCGATGAGGTTGATATCCCCCATCATGGCCCGGCCGCCGGCCCGGCCATTCTTGGCCAGGAGGCCCATGATGGCGAGGAAGGCCTGGCTCTTGCCGGACCCGGACTCCCCGACCACGGCCAGCGTCTCGCCTTCCGAGAGGGTGAAGTTCATTTCGCGCACGGCATGCACTTCGCTCTCATGCAGGGCGAAGGTGACCGACATGTCTTCGACTTTGAGGACTTGTTTCATATCAGCGATCCTTGGGGTCGAGCGCGTCGCGCAGGCCGTCACCCATATAGGTCAGGCACAGCAGCAGGGTGACCAGCACCACGGCGGGGCCGATCAGCATCCAGGGCAGCGTTTCCGCCACCGGCGCTCCGAACGAAATCAGCGTGCCGAGCGAGGTCTGCGGCTCCTGCACGCCCAGCCCGAGATAGGAGAGGAAGCTCTCGGTCAGGATGATTTCGGGAATGGTAAGGGTGGCATAGATCACCACCGGACCGGTCAGGTTGGGCACGATGTGGCGGAAGATGATGGTCCAGGGCTTGGCGCCGCCGGCCTTGGCCGCCTCGACGAATTCGCGTTCCTTGATCGACATAGTCTGGCCACGCACGATACGCGCCATGGTCAGCCATTCCAGGCACCCGATGCCGACGAAGAGCAGGACCGGATTACGCCCGAAGATCACCACGAGAATGATCACGAACAGGATGTAGGGCAGTGCATACATGATGTCGACGAAGCGCATCATCACGGCATCGACCTTGCCGCCGAAATAGCCGGCGATCGCGCCATAGACCACGCCGATGAACACCGAGACGAGCGTCGCCACGCCCGCCACGATCAGGCTCATCTGCGTGCCCTGCATGATGCGGGCCAGCATGTCGCGGCCATTCTGGTCGGTGCCGGCATAGTGGCCGGCCTCGAAATTGGGTGGCTTGCGAATGCCGCTCCAGTCGATCTTGTCATAGGTCCAGGGCAGGAAATACGGCCCGGCAAATGCGAAGAGAATGATGAAGCCCACGACGAAAATCGACACCAGGGCCGCCTTGTTGCGCACCAGGCGCCGCACGGCATCCTGGGTCAGCGAGCGGCCCTTGGGCGCGTCGAGGGTTTCGAGTTTGCGCGCATACTCCGTGAGTACGGCGTCTTTGCCAGTTATGCCGGCCATCAGCTGTACCTCACCTTGGGATCGAGCCACGCGTAGAGAATGTCGACCACCAGGTTCACCGCGAGAATGATGAACATGTACAAAATGGTCGTTCCCAGAACGAGGCCGTAGTCACGGTTGAGCGCAGCGCTGATGAAGTATTTGCCGATGCCGGGCAGCGCGAACACCTGCTCCACCACAAGCGACCCGGTGAGCAGATAGCTCAGGCCCGGTCCGAGATAGGACACCACCGGCAGCAGCGCCGGCTTGATGGCGTGCCGCGCCAGGATCAGCCTTTGGCCCAGACCCTTCGACTTGGCGGTGCGCACATAATTGGTGCCGAGCACCTCGATCATCGAGCCGCGCATCAGGCGGGCAGTACGGCCGGCATGGGGCAGCACCAGCACCGTCACCGGCAGCACCAGATGGGCGATCGACCCGTTCCGCCAGCCACCGGCCGGGAACCAGTCGAGATAGACGCCGAAGACCAGCTGCAGCAGCGCAGCCATCAGGAAGTTGGGCACTACCAGGCCGATCATCACCAGCATGACCAGCACGTAATCGGGCCACTTGTTCTGGTTGACCGCGCTCAGCGCGCCCGCCACCAGGCCAACGATCGTGCCGATGATAAAGGCCGAAAAGCCCAGCATCAGCGTGAAGGGCAGACCGATCCACAGCATCTGGGCCACGGTGAAGTCGTTGTAGACCATCGAGGGGCCGAAATCGCCCTGCAGCAGCCGGCCGACATAGATGAAGTATTGCTGGATCAGCGGCAGATCCAGATTGTAGTGCGCACGAAGGTTCGCCAGCGTCACCGGGGGGAGCGCGCGTTCACCGTCAAAGGGACCACCGGGCGCCAGCCGCAGAATGAAGAAACAGGCAGTCACGGCAATCAGCGCTATCGGAATCGCCGACAGCACACGCCGCGTCACATATCCAAACATGGATTCGGACCTTTCACATCCACCGGGCTGCTGATGCAAAGCAGCGGGCTGGACGAATAGTTACGGCGCCGCCCCGAAGGGCGACGCCGCAAGGTTGTACGAAATTACTCGGACTTGGAGAGCCAACGCGTACGGTGAATGTCCGAAGCGTTGCTGACGAAGCCGGTAACCTTGGGCGAAACGACGTTCTGGGCGATGTACCAGTAGATCGGGAACGCAGCGGTTTCATCCATTGCGATCTTTTCGGCATCGCCGAGCATCTTGGCGCGAACGGCCAGATCCTGCTCGGTGGTGGCCGAGTTCATCAGCGCCTCGAACTGGTCGTTCGAATAGCGGCCGTAGTTGTTGCCCCAGTTGGTGGTGCCGCCCTGCTCGATGCCCTTGCGGAGCAGGTCAAGCGTGTTGGACGGATCCGAGTAGTCGAGCAGCCAGCCAGCACGGCCGATGTCGAAGTCACCAGCGCGCAGGCTGTCGTAGTGCACGGCGGTTTCGGAGTTGAACAGCTCGGTCTTGACGCCGATCTGTTCCCACATCGAGGAGATCGCCACGGCGATACGCTGGTGGTTGTCGTTGGTGTTGTACTTCAGCTGAACGGCCAGCGGGGAAGCCGAGGTATAGCCCAGGCCTTCCATGATGCCCTTGGCTTCGGCAACGCGCTCTTCGTAGCTCAGGTTGATCCACGACGGCTGATAGGGGCTCACGCCTTCATAGTTGGCGGTGCCGGGGGGAACCCAGCCATAAGCCGGCTCTTCGCCGGTGCCCAGCACGTCCGGACCGATCACGTCGCGGTTGATCGACATCGAGAGCGCCTTGCGGACGTCTGCATTGTCGAACGGCGCCTTTTCCTGGTTGATCACGTAGTAGTAGATGCCCAGGAACGGAGCGAAGTAGTCCTGGCCCGGCAGATTGGTCTTGATCCACTCGGCCTGGTCCGACGGAATGTCGGTCAGGATGTCATACTCGCCGGCGCGGTAGCGCGACAGGGCAGCAGCCAGGTCGTCCTGCACGAAGTAGTTCACTTCGTCGATCTGGACGTTGGCAGCATCCCAGTAGGTGTCGGACTTGACCGACTTGATGTAGCTGCCCGGAACCCACTCTTTAGGAGTGTAGGGGCCGTTCGAGACGATGTTCTCGACCTTGGTCCATTCGGTGCCGACCTTGTCGATCACGTGCTTCGGCACGGGATAGGCGGTGTAGTGAGTCAGCGCCTGCAGGAAGAACGGGGTCGGGCCTTCGAGCGAGATTTCGACGGTCTTGTCGTCGAGCGCCTTGACGCCGAGCTCGTTGAAGTCGGTCACGGTGCCTTCGGCGATTTCCGAGGCGTTGACGATCGGGAACTGCAGATAGGCATAGTCCGACGCGGTCTTGGGGTCGAACAGGCGCTGGAAGGCGAACACGAAGTCGCCGGCGGTCACCGGGGTGCCGTCCGACCACTGAATGCCGTCGCGCAGCTTGAAGGTGTAAACCAGGCCGTCGTCGGAAATCGTGTAGCTCTCGGCCTGGCCGGGAATGGCCTGCGCGTTGGCGTCTTCGGCCATCAGGCCTTCGATATAGTCACCGATGATGCGGTTTTCCCAGTCGCCCGAAGCCTGATGTGGGTCGATCGAGCCGGGCTCGGAACCGTTCATCATGTTGAGCGTGACTGCCGAAGCGCCGCCGGTCATGGCCAGGGCGATAACGCCGGCCGTGGCTGTCGCCATCAAAATCTGCGCAAATTTCATTCTCGTCCCATCTCCTTATGGTCCCTGAAACTTTTATGCTCCCACAGTCCTCGCCGTGGGATGCGATAGTCTGTGCCCGGAAGTGGCGTACACCACCCCCGGGCAAGATGCTGGACGGTATTACGGTAATCCGTCCACTGACAAGCAAAAGATTGACCTATGCGTCAGCCATGGCCACATTGTTAACACAGTGTACACTGGTCAAATACTCGCAATGGCTTTGCGCGAGGTTGCCATTTCTGAGCATAGCTTACCCCTATTCAGTAGAGGCCCGGCTGGCGCACCAGATAGAGGAGCACGGCCAGCGCAACCACACCCGCCCATGGAACCCAGCCGGGCAAGCCCGGCTTGCGCGGCGGTTTCTGGTTCGCCTTGGGGTCCGGCTTCTTCGGCATCGGACGGAATTTGACGACGTTGTCGCTCATGCGGCACTTTCAACCAATGCGGCGACACCCATGCCGCCTGCTGTACACACGCTCAGCAAAGCGCGTTTCCCCGGCGCCGTCGAGAGCAGTTTGGCGGTAAGGCCCAGAATGCGCGCGCCGGTGGCTGCAAAGGGATGCCCATAGGCCAGGCTCGAGCCCTTGACGTTGATTCTGTCGGGATCGATGGGGCCCAGCACCCGGTCGCGACCGAGCACGGTCCGGCAGTATTCAGCATCATTCCAGGCCTTGAGCGTGCACAGGACCTGTGCGGCAAAGGCCTCGTGCAGCTCGAAATAATCGATATCGTCAAAGCCCAGATTGGCCCGCGCCAGCATCTCGCTGACCGCAATGGTGGGGGCCATGAGCAGGCCCTCGCCATGGGCAAAATCATTGCCAGCCACCCGGCCAGTGGTGAGCCAGGCCAGAATCGGCAGGCCACGCGCCCGCGCCCACTCCTCGCTCGCCAGCAGCACCGAGGAGGCACCATCAGTGAGCGGCGTCGAATTGCCGGCGGTCAGAGTACCCAGCCCGCTGGTCTTGTCGAAGGCCGGCTTGAGCGTCGCCATCTTTTCCAGATTTGCGTCGGGGCGCACATTGTTGTCGCGGTCAAGCCCGGCGCATTGCACCAGCAGATCGTCGTGGAACCCTTCGTCATAGGCAGCGGCGGCGTTGCGATGGCTGGCCACGGCCAGCGCGTCCTGCGCCTGGCGGGTAATGTCCCACTCGCGCGCCATCAGCTCGCAATGCTGGCCCATCGACATGCCGGTACGCGGCTCGTTGACCGAGGGCGCCACCGGCGTCAGTTCGCCAAACGAGAAGCCCTTGAACGCCTTGAACTTCTCACCCGTACTGCGGGCCTTATTCACATCGAGCAGGCGATGCTGGAACTTGTTGCCGAAGACGATGGGGCTGTCGCTGACGGTATCCGAACCCGCGGCCACGCCGCTGTCGATTTCGCCTGAGGCGATCTTGGCGGCCAGCACCAAAGCGGCCTGCAGGCTGGTGCCGCAGGCGATCTGCATCGTGGTGCCCGGCGTGCGCGGCGAGAAGCCGGCATCGAGCGTCGCCTCGCGGGCAATATTGAAGTCGCGGCTATGCCCGATCACCGAGCCGGCGATGACCTCGTCGATCTTCTCGCCCTTGAGGCCATATTTGTCGGCCAGCCCGCCCATGACGGTGCCGAGCATGGAGAGGTTGGTCTGCTCGATATAGGCGGTGTTGCCGCGCGCGAACGGAATGCGCGCCGACCCCACGATGGCGACCTTGCGAAGTTCAGTCATTGTTTTCGTCTCCGCGTAACTGAAATCCCTGCATCGGCACCGGGCGCCCTGCAGTCGGCATTCGACCCCGCCCCATCATGCCTTGCCATCCTGACGCGCCTTGAGCGGCCCACCCAGGAACGGCGCGAAGCCGGTGCCAAGGATCACCCCGATATCGGCCAGGCCGGCATTGGCCACGACGCCTTCGGCAACAACCACTTCGGTCATATCCACCAGGGGCTTGACCAGTTCGCGCCCAAGCCCTGCCAGATCGGCATGCGGGGGCGTTTCGCCCTTTTGTGCCTTGCCTTCGACCCACTTGTAAAAACCCTCGCCGCTCTTGCGGCCCAGCTTGCCCTCATTGACCAGGGTGGCGAACTTGCTGGCCTCGGGCACGGCGTGGCCAAGCTCGGTGGCGACGGATTTGCCGACATCGAGCCCCACCGTATCCATCAATTCGATCGGGCCCATCGGCATGCCGAAGGCCACCGCGGCGGCATCGAGCAGTTCCTTGCTTTCGCCCGCCTCGACGCGTTGCACGGCGCCCAGCATGTAAGGCATCAGCACCCGGTTCACGAGGAAGCCCGGCGCCGACTTGACCACGACCGGGCTCTTGCCGATGGCCAGCGCGAAGGCCGCGCCCTTGCCGATTTCGGCATCGCTATTGAAGGTGGAGCGGATCACTTCCACCAGCGGAAGCTGCGCCACCGGGTTGAAGAAGTGCAGTCCAATCAGCCGCGCCGGATCCTTGAGGACTTCGGCAATGCGTTCGAGTTCGATCGACGAGGTATTGGTGGCAAGGATCGCGCCGGGCTTTAGCTTGCCTTCGAGCCCGCTGAAGATCGCCTGCTTGACCTCGAGCTTTTCGACCACCGCCTCGATGATGACATCGGCGCGGCCGACGCCCTTGCCGGTCGGATCGGCCTCAAGCCGCATCACCGCGGCATCGACCTCGTACTTTTTCTTGAGGCGTTTCTTGAACAGCTTCTTGCCGCGATCGAGCGCTGGCTGGATGCGCGCCATATCGAGGTCCTGCAGGGTGACGCTCATGCCGCGCAACGCGCACCAGGCGGCGATATCGCCCCCCATCACCCCGGCCCCGATCACATGCACGCGGGAGAATTTAGCGCCCTTGGTGCCCTGCTTCTTGAGGGCCTCGGAGGCAAAGAACACCCGGCGCAGATTGGTCGCCGTATCGCTGCCCATCAAGGGCACGAAGGCGTCGATCTCGCCGCGGGTCATCGCCGGCCAGTTGTCGCCATGCTTTTCGAACAGGTCGATCAGCGCGAATGGGGCCGGATAATGCTCGGGCCGGGCCTTCTTGCCGGCCTCCTCGCGCATCTTGCCGGCCACATAGGTCCGCAGCGGCCCCATGGCCATCACCTTCTTGACCAGCGGCGCCGGGCCAGACTTGCGGCGCTGCAGCACGGCCTTGCGCGCCTCCCAGGCCAGCATGTCGCGATGTCGGACCAGCTTGTCGACGAGGTTCATGCCCCGCGCCGCGCCGGCCTTGAGCATGCGGCCGGTGAGCATGATCTGCATCGCATCGACCGGCCCTGCCTGGCGGATCGAGCGTCCGGTGCCGCCAAAGCCCGGAAAGATGCCCAGGTTGACCTCGGGGAAGCCGATGCGCGTCTTGTCGTCATTGACGGCGACGCGATAGTGGCACGCCAAAGCCAGTTCCAGCCCGCCGCCCAGGCAGAAGCCGTGAATGCCGGCGACCATCGGAATCCTGAGATTCTCGATGCGGGAGAACAGGGCATGAGTGCGGCGCAGCGCTTCGGGCAGTACCGAGAAGTCGCTCATCGCGTCGAATTCGCTGACATCGGCCCCGGCGATGAAGCCGCTATCCTTGCCCGACAGCAGGATCACGCCCGCCAGCTCGCGCGTTTCGGCCAGCTCTTCGAAACGGGTGACCAGGGTCTCCAGCTCCATGATGGCTTCGCGGCTGAGCGTATTGACCGGCGCCCCGGGGGAATTGATCGTGAGCCAGCCCAGATTCTCCACATCCCTGCGGAAACTCCAGTTCCTGGTCTCGGGCATTTGCGGCTGGATCATCATGTCTCCTCGAAGTCTCTGACTTTTGGCCATTCCCGCCGCTCCACCGGCCGGGCCTCCCTCCCCCTTGTGGGGAAGGAATGTGGGTGGGGGTGACCACGCTCCGCTCTCGCGAAAAAGGCCCGCACCCTTGATCCCTCCCCACAAGGGGGAGGGAGTCGACTGCTAACGCAGTCACAAATTACTCCGCCGCCACGCGGTGCTTGCCTTCGGCCGCCAGTTCGTCGCTGGCGAAGTCATCGACCTTGACCACGCGGTCGGTCGCCTCGTCGGCGGCGCGCATGATGCCCGCTTCATTGTCGTTGAGCACGCCAGCTGCCACCGCATCGGCGATCGCATCGCGGTCCAGCCGCCGCTCGATGACGCCCTTGCGGGCAGCCTTGACGAAGCGGGCCTCGATCTCCTCGGCCTCGGTCACCTTGATGAAGGCATCTTCCAGCACACCGGTGACATCCTTGGGATCGAAGGACACATAGGCGCCCGTCGTCAGGCGGTCACGGAACGAACCGGGCCGCAGCACCGCCCGCACAAAGCGGTAGTTGACGCGATCGCTGGCAGGCTTGGCATGGCGGCCGAGCGGGAAGCACAGCACACGCATAGCCGTGGCAAAGACCGGGTTGGGGAAGTTGGCGAACACTTCGCCAAAGGTCTTTTCGATGGAGGCGATGCGGTCGGCCATGATGGCGTCGACCAGTTCCTTGTCTTCGGCCAGGCGCCCTTCATCCTCGAAGCGGCGCAAGGTGGCGGACATCAGGTAGAGGTCGGAGAGGATATCGGCCATACGGCCCGAAATCTTCTGCTTGCGCTTGAGCGCGCCGCCCAGGAACACCGTGGTCCAATCGGCCACCAGGGCGAAATCCTGCGAATAGCGGTGGAGCTTCCGATACCAGTGTGCCATCGGCCCCTGATTGGGCGTCGAGGCAAAGGCCCCATGGCTCACGCCATGCAGCAGGCTGGCCACGATATTGCGCAGCATGAATTTGGTGTGCCCGCCAAAGGCCGCGTCGAACTGTTCCAGACCCTGCTTGCGGTCCTTGTTCTGGGCGGCTTCCACTTCCTTGAGCAGATAGGGATGGGCGCGCAGCACGCCCTGGGCAAAGGTCATCAGCGTGCGGGTGAGGATATTGGCCCCCTCCACCGTGATGGCGACCGGCAGGGCCATATAGGCGCCAAACAGGTAGTTGCTGGGGCCATCCTGAATGGCGCGGCCACCATGGATATCGAAGGCATCGTCCATGCTGGCGCGCATGGCTTCGGTGGTGGTGTATTTGAGCAGGCCCGCGATGACGGCGGGGCGCTGGCCCTCATCGACCATCGAGGCGGTGAGGCGCCGTCCGGCTTCGAAGGTATAGGCGCGCTTGATCATCTCGCCGAGCGGCTCGGCCACGCCTTCCATGATGCCCACCGGAATGCCGAACTGGCGGCGCACCCGGGCATAGGCGGAGGTGGCGCGCAAAGTCTGCTTGATCGAGATGGAGCCGATGGCCGGCAATGATATGGCGCGCCCGGTCGACAGGCACTCCATCAGCATGCGCCAGCCCTGCCCGGCATAGTCGGTGCCGCCGATGAGGAAATCCATCGGGATGAACACATCCCGCCCCCGCACTGGCCCATTCATGAAGGCCTGGCGTGCCGGGAAGTGGCGGCGGCCGATCTCGACGCCCGGATGGTCATGCGGCACCAGCGCCAGCGTGATGCCGATATCCTTGCCGCGGCCGAGCAGGTTGTCCGGATCTTCGAGGATGAAGGCCAGCCCCACCAGCGTCGCGATCGGGGCGAGGGTGATGTAGCGCTTGTCGAAGCTCAGGCGCACGCCGAGCACTTCCTGGCCCTGATACATGCCCTTGGTGACGGTGCCATAGTCGCGCATGCCGCCGGCATCGGAGCCCGAATGCACGCCCGTCAGCGCAAAGCACGGCACTTCGAGCCCCTTGGCCAGCCGGCCGAGGTACTTTTCCTTCTGGGCATGGGTGCCGTATTTTTCCAGCAGTTCACCGGGCCCGAGCGAATTGGGGACCATGACGGTGATGCCGGTCGCCACCGAGCGGCTGGCAATCTTGGAGACGATCATCGACTGCGCCTGCGCGCCGAAGCCGAGGCCGCCATGTTCCTTGGCAATCAGCATGCCGAGGAACCCCTTGTCCTTGAGAAACTGCCAGACTTCGGGGCTGAGATCGGCGCGGTTGTTGCGGATATCCCAGTCATCGAGCATGCCGCAGACCTCTTCGGTCGGGCCATCGAGGAAAGCCTGCTCTTCAGCGGTCAGCGTCAGCGGGCGGATGGCATTGAGCTTGCTCCAGTCCGGGCGCCCGGAGAACAGCTCCGCATCCCAGCCGACCGTGCCGGCGTCGAGCGCTTCCTGCTCGGTGCGGCTGACGCGCGGCAGGATAGATTTGACTGCGCCATAGACCGGTCGCATCAGCACCGCCTTGCGGAACCCGGCGATGCTCAGCAGGCCGAAGATGATGGCCGGCAGCAGCACCAGGATCAGCCCGCCGAGATCGGTGGCCAGCGTCATCCCGCCCGGACCAAAGCCGATGCGGGTCAAAAGCCCCACCACCAGCGCGCCGATCGCCCACTGCCAGAGCGGGCTTTCGCGCACGGCCAGAACGGCGAAGACGATAAGGCTAAGTGCGGTAAGCGCTGGGGTCACGGCGTGTCCTCCTTGGCGTCGCCGGGCTCTCCCACCCGGACAACTCGACCCCCAAAATACCTGACCAGGCGCCGGCTCGCCGGTCTGGTCGCTGGGCCATCGGCGCCGGGATCGTGGCGCCACCGCCCATCAGTGTCGAGACCTGTTTATCATAGCTTACGTTAACGTCAACTAACCGACCATTACGTCTATGCACGCAGATGCCAAGCAACGCTGAACAACAACGCGCCGGGGGCTGATAAGTTGAGGCATCTGTTTGACGCTAACGTAAGGCCGTGAAATATTCGTCACACAAAGGCGGCAAGCCTATCGGCCAAGAACGGCACCCGGAGGAAACCACTCTTATGACGATCACCGACGAAGCATCGCTCCGCCCCTGGATCGCCAGCTACCCCGAAGGCATCGACTGGCGCGCCCAGATCGACACCCGCCCCGTGCATGAGCAGGTGCTGGCCGCCTGCGCCCGTGACCCCTTCGCCGTCGCCCTCGATTTCCTCGGTGGCACCACCACGTTTGGCGACCTCGCCAAGAAGATCATCGCCTTTGCGGGCGCGCTGCAGCATCAGTTCGGCGTCAAGAAGGGCACGCGCGTGGCCATCATGCTGCCCAACACGCCCTTCTATCCGATCGCCTATTACGCGGTGCTGCGCGCCGGCGGCATCGTGGTCAACTGCAACCCGCTCTACACCGTGCACGAACTCAGCCACATCACGTCCAATGCCGGCGCCGATGTGATGATCACGCTCGACCTGCAGCAGATTTACGAGAAGGCCGAGAAGTTGCTGCAGGCCGGCCATATCAAGTCGGTGGTGGTGTGCCACTTCCCCGACGCGCTGCCGCTGGTCAAGAAACTGCTGTTCTCCGTCGCCAAGCGCAAGGATTTGGCCAAGCTCGGGTCCTCGCCGATCCGCAGCCAGGTGACCTCTTATGCCGCGATGATCGCGCGCAACGAGACGCCGGACGCCGTGGTGATCGACCCGGTGAACGACATTGCCGTGCAGCAATATACCGGCGGCACGACCGGCGTTCCCAAGGGCGCCCTGCTCACCCACGCCAATATCGCGGCCAATATGAGCCAGATCGACAAGTGGGGGTGTGGCCTCTTCTATCCGCCCTCCAAGGTCATCGCGGTGCTGCCCTTCTTCCACATCTTCGCCATGACGGTCTGCATGAACGTGCCGCTGTGCAATGGCACGCAGGTGGTGATGCTGCCGCGCTTCGAGCTCAAGGCGCTGCTAAATGTATTCGCGCGCACCAAGGCTAATGTGCTGCCCGCCGTGCCCACCCTGCTCAATGCCATTGCCCGCGCCGACAGCGTGACGCGCGAACAGCTGGCGAGCCTTGAAGTCGCCATTTCCGGCGGCGCGGCCCTGCCCGACGAAGTGCGCGCGGCCTTTGCCAAGAAGTCCAACGCCACCCTGGCCGAGGGCTATGGCCTGACCGAGGCCTCGCCGGTGGTCTGCTGCGCTGCGCTCCGTGTTCCCTCCAAGCCGATGTCGATCGGCTTGCCCCTGCCCGGCACCGATATCCGCTTCGTCGATATCGACAGCGGCCGCACCGTCGGCACCGGCGAGAATGGCGAATTGCAGGTGCGGGGCCCGCAGGTGATGGCGGGCTATTTCGACAATCCTGAGGCCTCCCGGGACGCCTTCATGGATGGCTGGCTGCGCACCGGTGACGTCGGCCACATGGATGAAGACGGCTATGTGTTCCTCGTCGACCGCATCAAGGACCTGATCATCTGCTCGGGCTTCAACGTCTATCCGCGCACCATCGAGGAAGCGCTGATGAGCCACCCGGCCGTGGAAGAAACCAATGTCATCGGCGTGCCCGACGAGTATCGCGGCGAGGCCCCTGTTGCCTATGTGAAGCTGCGCTCTGGCGAAACGGCGGACGAGGAAAGCCTCAAGAAATTCCTTGCCGAACGGCTCAACAAGATCGAAATGCCCAAGCACATCATTTTCAAGGATGCGCTTCCCAAAACCCTCGTCGGCAAGCTCTCCAAGAAAGAGCTGCGCGAGGAATATGCCCAGACGAGAGCCAAGAAGTGACCGCGATCCCTTCGGAAAACCGCGACCTGTTCGCAATCGCCGACCTCGCCAAGGAGTTCGGCATTTCGACGCGCGCCATCCGCTTCTATGAGACCAAGGGGCTGCTGGCGCCCGAACGCGTGGGCGCCACCCGCATCTTCCGCCGCCGCGACCGTGCCAGGCTGATCCTGATCCTGCGCGGCAAGCGACTGGGTTTTTCGCTGCGCGATATTTCCGACTATCTCAGCCTTTATGACGCCAATCGCAGCCAGCAGGTTCACCTGCTGGCCGGCAAGGTCGAGGAGCGTCTGGCCTCGCTCGAAGCCCAGCTGCAGGACCTGCAGACCACCATCACCGAATTGCGCGAAATCAAGAAACTGGCCGACGAGCGGCTTGAAGCAAAGGCGGGGTAAGGTCCGGGGCACGCCCTCGTGGTACCACTACTTCCGGCCCTTCTTCATGAAATCCGGTTTCTGCGGTTTAACCCAGCCCTTGGGCGGCTGGCGCACCGGCACCTGGGTGCCTAGCCCCATGGCGCCCGGCGGGGGCTGGCTGACGGTGACCTGCAAACTGCCGTCGTCGCTCTCCGGCAGAGGCGTTTCGCCCTTGAGCCGGGCGATCTCATTGCGCAGGGCGGCCGCCTTCTCGAAATCCATCGCCTCGGCTGCCGCCTGCATCTGCTTGGTCAGCGCCACTAGACGCAGATGATTGGAATGCGATGACATCTTTGGCTTTCTCCCACCTGGCGGCTTCGCAACATCCTACGTTGCCCCGACGAACACGGCCATGTCTTCCAGCGTCGCGGCTTCGCTGGCCGGCTTGTCCCAGCGAATGCGATTGATGCGAGGAAAGCGCAGGGCCACGCCGGATTTGTGGCGGGCACTTTCCTGTGCGGAATCAAAGGCCACCTCGAAGACCAGCTCCTTGCGCACCTCGCGCACCGGGCCGAAGGACTGCACCGTGTTATTGCGGATCCACTTGTCGAGCAGCTTGAGCTCCTCGTCGGTGAAGCCGAAATAGGCCTTGCCGATCGGCACGATCTCGTTGCCCTTCCACACCCCGAATGTGTAGTCGGAATAAAACGAGCTGCGCTTGCCGTGCCCGCGCTGGGCATACATCAGCACGGCATCGACCACATTGGGGTCGCGCTTCCACTTGAACCAGTAGCCCTTGGGGCGCCCGGGCACATAGGGCGAGGATCGCAGCTTGATCATCACGCCCTCATGGCCGTGTTCATCCGCCCCGGCCCGGCGCATCCGGCCCAGTTCCTGCCAATCGGCAAAGGGCAGCACTTCGGACAGATCGAGCCGGCTCTGCGGATTGGCGCGGAACCAAGCCTCGAGCCGCGCCCGCCGCTCGGTCCAGCTCAATGCGCGAATATCCTCGTCGCCATCGAACAGCATGTCATAGACGCGAATGAAGGCGGGCAGCTCCTTGAGGTGTTTTGCCGACGCCACCTTCTTGTTGAGCCGCTGCTGCAGGTCGTTGAAGCTGCGCGCATCGAAATCGCGGCCGACCAGCAATTCGCCATCGAGCACCGCCCGGCCGGTGACATTGTCGACGATATCGGGAAAGGCCGCGGCGATGTCGTCGCCGGTGCGCGAAAACAGCGAGGCCGTGCCCCCGCCCACGATCAATTGCACCCGAATGCCGTCCCATTTCCACTCGACGGAAAAGTCCTTGGGGTCGAGCACCTCGAAATCCTTCGCCTCATCGATCGGCGTCGACAACATCAGCGGGTGGAAGCGCGCGGTGTGGTCGATATCGGGGCGCTCGGCCCGGCCATCGAGCCAGGCGAACAGCTCGGTATAGGGCAGCTTGAGCCCGTGCCAGACCTCTTCGATCTCCTGCAGCGGCTGCCCGCTCATTTCCGACAGCGCCGTCTTGGCGAGGCGCGCCGAGACGCCGATGCGCAGCGCCCCGGTCGCCAGCTTGACCAGCGCCCAGCGCTCGTTGATGCCCGCGCGGGTCAACAGGCCGGCGATCAGCTTGGGCAATTCGCTCTTGCTGGTGGTGTTGAACAGCCCGATGAGATCGGTCAGCGAAGGCAGGTCGCCACCATCGCCGTGATGCGGCCAGATCAGCGCGATGGTCTCGCCGAGATCGCCGACATAGTCGTAGCTCATGGCGAAGAGCGTCTCGTCCACCTCGGCCAGAACGGTCTCGCGCAGCAGGGCCGGCTTGACGTTGCGGAAGGTCAGCGCGCCGGTCAGCACCGCCAGCGCATAACCACGATCGGGGTCGGGCACCTCCCGGAAATACTGGGTCAGCGCGGTAAGCTTGCGGGTGCGCGAGGGTGTCAGCGCCAGCAGTTCCAGCAATTGGGCAAAACGTTTCATGCGCTTTCCCCCTCCCCGCCGCCATCCTCGAAGCCGACAATGTTGAGCGGCTCAGCGGCAAGGCCTTTCTTGCGGCACCAATAGACCAGCGCATCTTCGCGGCCATGAGTGACCCAGACCGTGCCCGCGCCGGTTTCATCGATAGTCTGGTTGAGTTCGCCCCAGTCGCAGTGGTCGGAAATGACCAGCGGCAGCTCCACCAGGGCCTGGCGGGCGCGCTGCTTGACGCTCATCCAGCCCGAGGCCTGGCACGTCACCGGATCGGGGAAGCGGCGGCTCCAGCGATCGCGAATGGCCGATGGCGGGGCGATGACAATGGCACCGGCCAGCTCGGCCTTGCCGGTTTCCGTCGCCGGACGCAGGTCGCCCAGCGGCACGCCCAGCTCCTCGTAAAGCGCGCAGAGCCGCAGCATCGCCCCGTGCAGATAGATCGGCGCGTCGTAGCCGGCGTCGCGCAATAGGGCGATCACCCGCTGCGACTTGCCCAAAGCGTAGCATCCCACCAGATGCGCCCGCTCCGGATTGGCCGCGACCGAGCGCAGCAGGCGGGCGATTTCCACCTGCGGGTGCGGATGCTGGAACACCGGCAGGCCAAACGTCGCCTCGGTGACCAGCAGGTCACAGGGCACCAGTTCATAGGGTTGCGCGGTGCGCTCAGCGAGGCGTTTGTAGTCGCCGGTGACCACGACGCGCTGCCCGCCCTGCTCGATCAGCACCTGCGCCGACCCCAGAATGTGCCCGGCGGGAAAGAGGGTGATGGTGACGTCGTCGATCTGCAGCGGCACGCCGAAATCGAGCGGCTGGAAACGCCCAGCACAATCCTCGCCATAGCGCACCTTCATGATGGCAATGGTGTCGGGCGTCGCCAGGACGGCGCCATGCCCGCTGCGGGCGTGGTCGGCATGACCATGGGTGATGATGGCGCGATCGCGCGGAACCGAGGGGTCGATATAGGCATCGATCGCCCTGATATGCAGGTTCCGGTCGAGGATCTGGCTGGCCATGGCATCCCTTTGCGGTTCGGTGGGGCGGATTTTCGCAGGGGCGCGCGTCAGGTCCTGTCAGCTGCCTAGCGGCCCTCCGGGCAACGCACCAGCGATGGTGGCGTTCCCCGCCGGACTTGCCAAGCAGCGGCGCGCGCGGGACAAGCTTGACCGATTATCGCGTTACTTGGGAGCCCAGCATGCGCCGCCACAACCATCCCGCCGGCACCATCCATCGCCTCGTGGTCGACAGCGCCGCCATGGCCAATAACCGGCTGGGCGATTCCACCAATCGCATTGTCGATGTCTATGTGCCGCATGGCCACGACGGCGCGGGCCTGCCGCTGCTGGTCGATCTGGTGGGCTACACATCGAGCGGCCCTGCCCATACCGCCTGGAAGGGCTTTGGCGAAAACGTGCCCGAACGGCTCGACCGGCTGATCGGCGAGGGCAAGATGGCCCCTGTCGTCGTTGCGTTTCCCGATTGCTTCACCCGGCTCGGCGGCAACCAATATGTCGATAGCCCCATCATGGGGAATTGGGCGAGCTTCCTGATCAGCGAAATGCTGCCCGCCGTGGAAAGCCGCTTCGGCTGCGGCGGCACCGGCCGTCGCGGCGTGTTCGGCAAGAGCTCGGGCGGCTTTGGCGCGCTGTTTCACGCCATGCGCCACAGCGACGTCTGGGCGGCTGCGGCCAGCCATTCCGGCGACGCGGGGTTCGAGCATCTCTACCTGCCCGAATTCCCGCCGACGCTGCGCGCCCTGGCCAAGCACGACAATTCCATCAAGGCGTGGTTTGAGGCCTTCGAGGCCAAGCCCAAGCTCGATGGCAAGGATACGATGGTGCTGATGATGCTCGCCCAGGCGGCCAGCTTCGACCCCGATCCCGACGCCGGGAGTTTCCTCGGGCTTCGCCTGCCGGTGGATACCGACACCTGCGAGCTGATCGCCGACCGCTGGGCCAACTGGCTAGCTTTCGATCCCGCAGCAATGGTCGAGACCGAGGGCGAGGCCCTGCGCAAGCTCAAGGGACTCTATCTCGAATGCGGCACCGAGGATCAGTACAATATTCTCTACGGCACGCGCCGCATCCACCGCACGCTCGACCGGCTGGGCATCGCCCATCGCTATGAGGAATTCCCCGACAACCATTCCGGCGTCGACTACCGGATGGATTTCAGCCTGCCCTATCTGGCGGATGTGCTGAGCAAGTAACGTTCAGGGTCATCCCGGCTTCAGGCCGGGATGACCTCAATGCCCTAAATCAGAGAACCTTGCTGACTTCCAGCAGGCCCGGGCGCTGTTCATTGGCGGCCTTGATGGCTGCCTCGCCGCCCAGCACCACGACGTGGCCATTGCGAGCGACGGCATCCACCGCCTCGGCCATGCGCTTGAAATCGGCTTCGGTGGTGCCGAGAATTTCGTCGCGCCGCTGCTGGCGGATGGCGTCGGTCGTGCCGGTCAGCTGCCGCCACATTGAGGAATAGCCCTTGGCATCGGGGAACTCGTAGCCGTCCACATCGCCAATCACCCCGATGATCGAGCGTGTGAGGTCATTGGCGCCGATCCCAGCCTTCAGCGCCTTGCTGGCCCCGTCATAGGCGTCGATGGTCTTGAGCAGGTTGGGATCGCGGTAGCTGAGGAAGCTGAAATTGCCGCTGGTGAGGTCGAACCGGCTGGAGCCGCCATAGGCCCCGCCCTGCACGCGCACCTTGTCCCAGAGGTAAGTGGTGTTGAGGAATTTCAGCACCACGCTGGACGCGCCGGACAGCTCGAAGCCGAGCGCCTTGAGGTTGGCGCCCTTGCCGACATAGTTGACCTGCGCCGGAATGATCAGCCCTTCGGACTTGGGCGCGAACTCGATCGTCCAGTCTGCGATTGCGTGCTGCTGGTTAGGCAGGCGTGGGAGGAAGGTCTCGAGCTCGCCTTTGGCTTTGCCCCAGAGAGAACCGTCGGCCGTAACATTGACCACCATGCGTCCGCGGTTGAACAGCGTATCGCGAATGCGTACCAGCGCGGCCTCTACGCTATCCCAATCACTGTCGACACGTTTGACCAGCGTCTTGAGGAAGTTGAGATAGCTCACCCCGGTCAATTGCTCGGCGATCCAGCTGGCTTCGGTCAGCCCGGCATTGAGCCGGGAATTGACAATGGCATTGCCGCTCGGCACCAGCCGGGCCTCGAAGCCGGCCTTTTCTTCGAGCGCCATCTGCTTGAAGCGTTCGCGGTTGTCCAGCCGCGCATCGAGCAGCACATCGCCCATGATGGCGAGCATTTCCTCGAGCTTGTCCGGCACGGCCTTACCCGACAGGAAGAACCATGCCGCGCTGCCGTCGTTGCCCTGCCGTGCCGATAACGCCCGGTGCTGGGCGATGCCGCCGGTGGACCGCCCGATGCGCTGGGTCAGCGAAACAAAATCCTCTTTGCTGGTACCGGTCTGCAGCAGTGCCCGCCCGAACAGCGGCAGATAGGGCAGCAGGTCCTTGTCGAGCACATGCAGGTCAAAGCCGAGATCGAGGTAGACGATCCCGAGGGTCGGCAGGTCATGGTAGAACAGCCGCGCCTCGGCGAGCGTGCCGATATCGATCGGCACGGTGCGGCTTTCGCGCGGCAGGTCGGCCAGCGTCAGCGTCGGAATCTTGGCGAGCAGCGCGGGATCGTCGACCTCTTCCTGGAGCGCCTTCAGCCTCTCCGTCTCGGCAACTGTCGCTTCCAGCGCCTTCTGGTCCATACCCTCACGCACTGCGGCGAGTCTGGCCACTTCCTCAGCAACCTCGCGCGCGCCCTGTTCGGGGTCAGCGCTCAGCGCCACCGTGGTGCGGTGGGTATTGTCGAGAAACAGGCGACGGATTTCAGAGGCGAAATGCCCCTGCCCGGCCTTCTGTTTGAGGGCGCTGAGCGCTTCCTCGAAATGCAGCGCCGCCAGCGGGTCGCCATCATGCAGCCAGGTGCCCAGCGCGTTGAACATGTAGACCATGCCGCGCGGATAGGAGCCGGTATTGTTCTCGCGCAGCGAGAACTCGAACGTGTTGATCGCCGCTTCCAGCTGCTCGGTGTCAAACCCCTTTTCGGCAATCTCTTCGAGCGTCGACAGGATAAGCGCTTCGACCTTGTCGGCATCGGCAGGGTCGATCCCCTTCATGCCAAAGCTGGCCATCGGCTGGCGCATGCCCGAGCCGATACCACCGCCGGTCATGCCCTCACCAAGCCCGCTTTCGGTCAGCGCCTTGCGCAGCGGCGCGGCCGAATTGCCTGCCAGCAGATAGCTCAGCATACCGTGGCTCAGCGCTTCCGTGCGATCGGCCGGAGGATCGATCATCCAGTTGACCGAGATCATGCCGTCGCGTGGCTTGCCCTCTTCCTTGGTGCCGGCATAGGTCGAGACGATTTTACGCGGCGCGTTGAAGCGCGGCTGGAGCTTGACCTCGGTATCGACCGGCGCCCGCTCGAACTGGCTGAAATACTCGTCGAGAATGGCGAGGCGCTGCCCCGGCTCGTCATCGCCGGAGAAGAAGGCGCGCGTGTTGGACGGGTGATAGAGCGTCTCGTGGAAGTGCTTGAACTGCGCGTAGGTGAGGTCCGGAATGGCCTTGGGATCGCCGCCCGAGCTCTTGCCATAGGTCACGTCGGGATAGAGCGAGCGCTGCGAAAGATCGCGCATGACAGCGTCGGGCGAGGAGAACACGCCCTTCATCTCGTTGAACACCACGCCCTTATAGACCAGCGGGCTCGCCGTATCCTCGAGCTCATAGTGCCAGCCTTCCTGGCGGAACGTGTCTTCGGTGAGCAGCGGGAAGAACACCGCGTCGAGGTAGACGTCGACGAGGTTGTAGAAGTCCTTGAGGTTCTGGCTCGCCACCGGATAGGCCGTCTTGTCCGGGAAGGTCATGGCGTTGAGGAAGGTGTTCAGCGACCCCTTGATCAGCTCCACGAACGGCTTCTTGACCGGATATTTGCGGCTGCCGCACAGCACCGAATGCTCGAGGATATGCGCAATGCCGGTCGAATCCTCGGGCGGCGTCTTGAAGGTGATGCCAAACACCTTGTTCTCGTCGTCATTGACCAGGCTGAGCACCTCGGCCCCGGTCTTTTTATGCCGGAACAGCTGCGCCTGCGAATTTGTCTCCGCGATGTGCTCGTCGCGGATGAGTTCGAAGGCTTCGTGATGGGTCATGACTCTACTCGGCAGGATTTCGTGTTGATGCACAACGTAGGCATGGCGCGATGGATGCGCTAGGGGCGAACGACTCGCTCGCCACCGCATTATCCAGCGACGGCATCTTCCACCTGCACCTCGGGCGCCGAGCCGCCCGACAGCACAACGACCTGATCGTCGCGCCCGATGACGCTGCGCCGGTGCGTGATGGCGAGGATGGTCACGCGGTCGACCAACAGGCGCAATTCACCCATGATTTCGGCTTCGGTGCGCTCATCGAGCGCCGAGCTGGCTTCGTCGAGGAACAGCACTTTGGGCCGGCCATAAAGCGCCCGCGCGATGGAAACGCGCTGCCGCTCGCCGCCCGAAAGCTTGAGCCCGCGCTCGCCCACCGTGGTTTCAAAGCCATCGGGTAGACGCTCGATGAAGTCGAGGATGGAGGCCTGAGCCGCCGCTTCGCGCAGCCGGACCGGATCGGGATCGCGCCCCAGGACGATATTGGCGCCGATGCTGTCATTGAGCAGCATAACGTCCTGCGGCACCACGCCGACCTGCTCGTACCAGCTCTCGCGGTCGATGTTGGTGAGATCGGCGCCGTCCACGGTAATGCTGCCCGAGGTCGGCTCCAGCGATTTGAGCGCCAGCTTGAACAGGGTCGATTTGCCCGCGCCGGTATTGCCGGTGATGAAGGTGATGGCCCCCGAATGGGCCTCAAAGCTCACCCCATCGAGGATCTGCCGGTCGCCATAGCGGAAGCCGACCTTGTCGAACCGCAGGCGCCCCTGGCGCAGCACCAGGCGCGCTCCTCCGTGAGCGGCGCGATCCTCGGGCGCGGTCCACATATCGGCGAAGGGCTTGAAGCGCGACAGGCACCGCATCACCTCGTCGATCGAGGTGCCGATCATTTCAAACGGCTGGTTCAGTTGGATCAGGATCAGGTTGATCAGCACGATATCGCCGACGCTGAGCAGGCCCGCCTCGAAGCGAGGCAGCAGCACGATGAAGGTGATGGCCAGCTGCGCCGCCAGCCCGCCGCCGAACACCCCCGCCAGCATGATGCGGCGGCGCGACCAGGCGACCCAGGAGGTGCGCTGCAGATGCGCCTTGTCCGCGAAACGCTCGCTGATCCAGCGGTCGCCATTGAAATAGCGCAGCGTCTCCATGGCATTGACCGCATTGCCGACGAAGCGGGCATTGTCCTGCTGGGCCTCGATGGCTTGATCGAGGAGGGGCCGGGTCCACAGATTGGCGAGGTAGGTCAGCCCGATGAAGCAGGTGCCATAGACCACGACAATCACCACCAGTTCGGCACTGATCACCGCGCCGAGCAGCCCGATGGCCAGCGTGATCTGGACGGTGCCGGGGATGAAGACGATGAGCGCCAACTGCACCAGCATATAGACCGAGCTCTGGCCCTGCTGACGCGCGGTCTGGATCTGCACCGGATTGTTGTCGATGAAGAAGCCGCCCGGCTTGCGCAGCAGCGTGTTGAAGAAACTGGTGGCGGCGATGAAATTGAGATTTTCCGCCGCGATGAAGGAGAGGAAATTGATCGAATAGCCAAAGACCGTGCCCAGCCCGCGCAGCACGGCATAGCCGACAAAGCCCCACAGAATGCCCGCCGGCAGGCTATTGGCGGTGAGTGCGTCCACCAGCCGCGAAAAGGCATAGGGCGTCACCACCGCCAGAACAGAACTGGCCAGAACGACCAGCGCCACCCCCACCAGCATCCAGCGCTCTTCGGACAGAAACCGGCCATAAATGGCCCGTAACGGCGGCAATGCGGTCTTCCAGTCCGGTGTGGTCATCGGGCTTCCTGGGAACGGGGATTGCGGCAGAGCCAGTAAAATGGCCGCCACGGCGCTCCCGGTCAAGTCAAAGGACTTGAGGCCCGCGCTCGATTACTCGAAATAGTCCGGATGGTCGGAAATGGTCTGGCTGAGCAGCACCTCGGCGCGCGCCAGATGAGCCCGCATCGCCGCTTCCGCACCCGCCACGTCGCCCTGGGAAACCGCCGCGGCGATAATCTTGTGCTCGCCAATGGCGACCTGCGAGGACGATGCCCCCAGCGTCAGATAACGCACGCGGTCGAGCTGCATCTTGTGATCGTCGATCAGCTGCCAGGCATATTCAACGCCCGCCAGCCGCGCCAGGGTGCGGTGGAACAGCTCGTCGAGCGTGTGAAAACGCCGGCTGTCATTAGCCGACGACGCGGCTTCCTGGTCGCCGATCAGCTCGCGCAGCACGTTGGAGACATCGGCGCCGGGATGGGCGGCAAGCCGGCGGATGATCTCGACTTCGATGGATTCGCGAATGAAGCGCGACTGGCGCACCCCTTCGGGCGAGATCTTCTTGACCACCGTGGCCCGCTTGGGGCGGATCAGCAGCAGACCCTGCTGGGCCAGCCGGATGAAGGCCTCGCGCACCGGCTGGCGTGACACGCCGTAGCGGCCGGCAATATCGCTCTCGGAAATCACGTCGCCCGGCTTGAGCGCCATAGTCACGATATCGTCGCGCAAAGTGCGGACGACACGCATGGCCATGGTCTCCTCAACTGTATCGAGCACGTTGACTGCCACTTTCGCTGATTCCATTCCCGACCTTGTGCCCATCAGGGCGCGCGACGCGCCCCCTGATTGCGCACTTCCACAGGATATTGCGGCACGCCCTACAATTCTATCCCGGCCTCGGCCAGCATCTGATCGATATTGATGCGCTCGCCGCCGCGCGCGATCGACTGGTTGGCGGCAATGCCGGTCAGGATCGACCAGGCCCCCGCCCGGTGATCGGAGGCGCGGCCATATTTGTCGGCCTCCATATGGGCGGGGTCGAACAGATAGCCCAGCATGATCGGATCGGCGCCGCCATGGCTGCCCTTGCCTTCCCACACCTGAACCGGCTGCGGCAGGCCGCCCGCCAGGTGCAGTTCGGTGGTCATGTTGTGGCGCTCTTCCCTGTCGCGCTCGCCACCGGCAAACACGCCATGCACTTCGATATGCTTGTGCGTCAGCTCGCCCTTGGTGCCGTGGAACTTCACCTCCAGCCCCTCCCAGGGCGAATAGGCCACGAGCGTGTAGTTGAGCGAGGCGCCGGAGGCATATTGCGCCTGCACCTGCATCGTATCTTCAATGGTGATATCATCGGCAAACACGCATTTGTCGCGCCAGTAGCCGTCGTCATCCTCGGCATCGAGATAGAGCGCCTTGAGCGGCTCGTCAGCCTCGAGGTCCATGTAGAAATCGCATTTGCTGGCCACCGGGCAGGTGTGGCAGCGCTCGCCGCGCCCCTGCAGGCCCAGCTTGTCACCCATTTCCGGGGTATAGAAATCGCGCTTGCCGGTCGCCGAGACGGACTTTGGCGTCGAACCCGCCCACCAGTTCAGCAGGTCGAAATGGTGGGTCGACTTGTGCACCAGAAGGCCACCGGACTTGTCCTTGTAGCGGTGCCAGCGGCGGAAATAGTCGGCCCCATGCACGCGATCGAGATACCAGCGGAAGTCGATGGCGGTGATATCGCCGATCACCCCGCTCATCAGCATGTCCTTGAGCTGCGTGCGGGCCGGCGAATAGCGGTAGTTGAAGGTCACCGTGACCGATTTGCCGGTCTCGCGCTGGGCATCGAGGATGCGCTTGAGCCTGGCCATATCGATGGTCATCGGCTTTTCGGTCATCACATTGCGACCGGCCCGCAGCGCCCGCACGATATATTCGTCATGGGTGAAATCGGGCGTGGTGACGATCACCGTATCGGGATCCTGCTCGGCCAGCATCTTGTCGAAATCTTCGGCCAGATAGGTGGCGATGCCATTGCCGCCCGTGTTGGGGACCTTGTCGGCCGACAGCGCCAGCCGGCTCTGGTTGACGTCGCACAGCGCCACCAGTTCGGCCGTCGCGGCATGGGTTTCGGCTACGGCTTCGCGGAACATCTGGTGACGCCCGCCGGTGCCGACAATGGCGAATTTCTGGGTCATATCTGGCTACTGATGTCTGGTAGGGGAAAGCGGTGAACCGCTTGGTTATATCTTCCATACAAGACTAATCATATCATTGCCGCTGTCAATCGCGCTTGCGCGGCCGGACAAGAGAAAGCCCGCACGGCCTGAGGCCATGCGGGCTGAAAATCAACAGCGAACGCGTTCGTTACTTGCGGGTCGTTATTTGGCGAACGGCACCGTCGCGGTCAGCACCCGGCCGGAATTGTTGAACTCAACCTCGAAGTCGACGGTGATGCTGTCATTGCCCTGCAGCAGGATCCGCGAACCGATGCGCACGTCGCTGCCGGCGCGATCCTTCTGCTGCTCCTTGAGATCGAAGCTGATCTGGCCCTGGCTCTGCCGCCCGACGGCGAGGCCGGTAAACCCGGCATTGGAGCTCATCGCCGCTTCGTAGCGCTTCTGATCGTCATTGAAGGCGATCGTGCCGCTGATCGAGAGCGTGGCATCCACCAGCGTGCAACGGCCGGTATAGTTCACCTTGGTCTGGTTGCCCTTGGCAATGTTGAGGCGGCAACGGAACGGCTCGGGGCGATCACCCCCCACCAGGGCGCCTTCGCCCCGCCAGCTGCCGACATAGGATGTCAGCAGTGCCAGCTCGGCATCACCCGCCTGCGATGGCGCAGCGCCCGCAAGCACAAGTACAGCCGCCAGCACGGCACCAACAATATTCGAACGCTTCATCCGGAAAGCCCCCCTGTCGGTCTCTGACATCAGATTCTGTTCATGTCTGCCAGTAGGGAGATACCTAAGCCAATAAGAATCTGACACACCTGACAATGATGTTACGATTTCGCTACCAGCTGGAGCGTACAAATTTCTGTATCGTTTGTGCCAAGCCGCGAGACCGCCGCGGGAGAGATGGATCAGGTTCGGGTGAAAACCTCTGACAAGCCGATCATTGATGCCCTCAATGTAACCTATAATCTCGAAGTCGCCGCCCGGCCGCTTCACATTCTCAAAGGCGTCTCACTGCGCGTCGCGCCGGCCGAAGTCGTCGCCATTGTCGGCCCGTCCGGCAGCGGCAAGACGTCCCTGCTGATGCTGCTGGCCGGGCTCGAGCGCGCCACCACGGGACAGGTGGTGGTCAACGGCTCCGAGCTGGGCGATCTCAGCGAAGACGATCTGGCCCGCTTCCGCCGCAAGACCCTGGGCATCGTGTTTCAGAGCTTCCACCTCATTCCCTCGCTGACCGCCCATGACAATGTGGGGCTGGCGCTCGAAATCGCCTCGCCGGAACTGTCGATGGCCGAAATCCGCGAAAAGGCCGCCGCGGCGCTGGTGGCCGTCGGCCTCGGCGACCGCCTTGACCATCGCCCATCAGCCCTGTCGGGTGGTGAACAGCAGCGCGTAGGCCTCGCCCGCGCCATGGTCGCCAATCCCCCGCTCCTGCTGGCGGACGAGCCGACCGGCAACCTGGACCAGAAGACCGGCGCGCTGGTGGTCGAGCTGATGTTCGACCTTGCCCGCAAGCAGGGCACCGCCGTGGTGCTGATTACCCACGATCCCCATCTTGCTGCCCGCGCCGACCGGGTCTTCACCATGACGGCGGGCCACCTGACCGAAACGCCGGTGCACGCCTGATGAACGCCGTGTGGGCCGCTGTCCGCATTGGCCTTTTGGACATGCGCGGCGATCTCCGCCGCTTCCTGCTGCTGGTCGTGTGCCTGGCCGTTGGCACGGCATTGATCTCCGGCGTCAACTCGGTTGGCGCCAGCATTACCCGCGCCATCGATGGCAGCGCCGCCGAACTGATGGGCGGCGACCTCGAACTTTCGCGCGCCGACCGCATGGCCACCTCAGACGAGGTGACGGCCATGGAGCAGTTCGGCCGCGTTTCCAGCGTGGTCGACACCAATGTCCGCGCCGAATCCGACAGCGCCGACGCCTTTGTCGATCTCTCGGCCGTCGGCTCGACCTATCCGCTGCTGGGGCATGTGGTCAGCCCGCAGCTGGCCGCCGACCAGTCGGTGTTCGACTTCCTCGCGCCGCACGGCGACGTGCACGGCGCTCTGGTTGATGCGCTGCTGCTCGACCAGCTGGGCATTGCCATTGGCGACACCTTCATGCTGGGCGGCACGCCCTTTGAGGCGCGCGGCACCCTGACCAAGCTGCCCGATGGCCCGGTGCGCGGCTTCCGCCTCGGCCTCACCACGCTGATCACCACCGATGGCTTTGCCACCGTCTCGGACCGCTCATCACCTTTGCCCGGTCTTGGCACCTGGTACCGCTATAAGCTGCTGCTTACCAGCGACGACACGACGGCGGCCACCGACGCCGTCGCCACGGCCTTTGCCGACACCGGCTGGAGTCTCCGCACCGCCCGCGACGGGCTGGGCCAGATGGTAACGTACTACGACCTGTTCATACGCTTCCTGGTGATTGTGGGCTTGGGCTCGCTGCTGATCGGCGGCGTCAGCGTGTGGACCGGCATGCAGTCTTACATTGCCGAGCGCGCCAACGTCATCGCCATCCTGCGCAGCATGGGTGCCGGCCGCTCGCGCATCTTCATCCACTTTTTCGCGCAGGTCGCGACCCTGGCCGCCGTCGGCGTGGGCATCGGCCTCATCATCGGCGGCGGCGCGGCCTTCCTCGTGCTGCCTGCCATCGGGCGCGCCGTGGGCATCGATCTGGTTGCGAGCCTGCATCCCCAACCGCTGCTGGTGGCGGCCGCGGCGGGCTTCGTCACGGCTTTCGCCTTTTCCTATCTGCCCCTGCAGCAGGCCCAGACCATCCGCCCGGTGCTGCTGTTCCGCTCCAAGGGCCTGTCGGCCCCGCCCGTCGACTGGCGGGCGCTGCTGAGCTCGTGGCAGTTCCTGCCGCTGGTTGCCGCCGCACTGGCCTTCTTCGTGCTGGCCTGGCTCATGACCGGCGACGTCGCGCTGGTGGCGGCTTTCGGCCTTGCCAGCTTTGCCGCAGCCATCCTGTTCCAGCTGTTCATCCACGCCATCCAAACCATCCTTCCCCGCCTACCCGAACCGCGCGCCCGCATTCCGCGCCACGCGCTGCGCGCCATTTCCGGCTCTGGCCAGAATGCCGCCGCCGTGGTGGTTTCGGCCGGCATGGCACTCTCCATGCTGATCGTGGTGCTGGTGCTGCAGGCCAATCTCCGGCAGGAATTCCTCGGCGCCTCGGCCTTCGACGTGCCGACGCTGGTGGCCTCCGACCTGTTCCCCGACGAGGTGGACGAACTGGCCGCCCAGGCTGGCCCCGGCACCGACATTCCCGGCTTTGTCGCCACGCCCATGCTGCGCGGCAGCCTAACCGACATCAACGGCGTGCCCGCCGCCAGCGTCCACACCCGCGGGCCCGAAGCGACCTTCCTGCTGGCCGGTGAAGTGCCGCTGACCTACCGCACCGAGTTGCCGGCTTCGTCGCGCATCGTCTCAGGCAGCTGGTGGCCCGCCGACTATACCGGCCCGGGCCTCGTCTCGCTGCACCAGAGCCTGCGCTCCGGGCTTGGCGTCGAGCTTGGCGACACGCTGACCTTTACCATTTTCGGCGAAGCGGTCACCGTGGCGATCGCCAGCTTCCGCGACTATTCCTGGCAGGGCGGCATCGACTTCCTCGCCACCTTCTCGCCCGGCGTCATCGAACAATATCCGACCACCCTGTTCGCGGCCGTCACCGCCGCGCCGGGGCGCGAGGAGGCGGTCAAGCGCATGCTGGCATCGGATTTCCCCGACGTGCGCTTCATCGCCATCGGCGACACGCTCAAGCAGATCACCGATGCGCTGAGCCAGCTGTCCTTCGCCGCGACCCTGGTGGGCGGGCTGGCCGTGGGCAATGGCCTGCTGGTGCTGATCGGGAGCCTGTCGACGGGCCGCCGCCAGCGCGAGGCCGACACGGTGATCACCAAGGTTCTGGGCGCCACACGCCTTGAGCTGATGACCACTGCCTTCGCGCAATATCTGATCCTGGCCGCCCTCGCCGCCATTCCGGCCACCATTCTGGGCGTCAGCCTGGGCCGGCTGGTCAGCATGGTAATGCTCAATGTCGACTTCACCCTCGACATCGACTCGCTCGGCGTCGTGCTGCTCGCCGCCATCGCCATCACCGCACTCTTGGGCGCACTGACGATCCTGCGCGCGGCGACGGCAAGGCCGGCGAGGCTGTTGCGGGATTTATAGGCACATCTCCACCACCCACTATGTCACCCCGGCCTTGAGCCGGGGCCCATCCTGAGATCTAGAGATGGATCCCGGCTCAAGGCCGGGATGACGCCGAGTTTGTGGGGGTGCGGCAATCACATCGTGATCTCACCACCCTGTGACTTCCCCATCCCTATTCCCCGAATCGGCGCGGTCGGTGCTAACAGTCGGGAACACCTAGTGCTGCGCACGCCCGAATGACGGCCGTGCCCCCCTCCGGAGACCCGATGAAGGTAGCAATCGACATGGGCGCAACGACGGGCGCCAAGCCCGCGACGCTCGATCTCGAAGAGCTGCTGGCCACGCGCCTGCTGGTGCAGGGCAATTCGGGTTCGGGCAAGTCGCACCTGCTGCGGCGCCTGCTCGAGCAATCGGCCCCCTGGGTGCAGCAATGCATCATCGACCCAGAAGGCGACTTCACCACGCTGTCCGACAAGTTCGGACATCTGGTGGTCGATGCCACGCGCACCGAGGCCGAGCTGACGCGCATTGCCGCCCGCGTGCGCCAGCACCGCGTTTCCGTGGTGCTCAATCTTGAAGGCCTCGACGTCGAGCAGCAGATGCGCGCCGCGGCGGCTTTCCTCGGCGGCATGTTCGATGCCGACCGCGACTATTGGTATCCCGTGCTTGTCGTGGTCGACGAAGCCCAGCTCTTCGCGCCCGCCGTGGCCGGCGAAGTCAGCGACGAGGCCCGCAAGCTGTCGCTGGGCGCCATGACCAACCTGATGTGCCGTGGCCGCAAGCGCGGCCTGGCTGGTGTCATCGCCACCCAGCGCCTTGCCAAGCTCGCCAAGAACGTCGCCGCCGAAGCGTCCAACTTCCTGATGGGCCGCACCTTTCTCGATATCGACATGGCCCGCGCTGCCGACCTGCTCGGCATGGAGCGCCGCCAGGCCGAGCAGTTCCGCGACCTGACGCGCGGCTGCTTTGTCGCCCTCGGCCCCGCCATTTCGCGCCGCCCGCTGCCTGTTACCATCGGCAATGTGGAAACCTCGGCCCGCTCGACCAGCCCCAAGCTGACGCCCCTGCCCGAAGCGCCGATCGACGCCGCCGACCTGATCTTCACGGCCTCGCCCGAAGAGCAGATCAAGCCCTATGTGCGCCGCCCGGCGCCGCCGCCCCCGCCTTCGACCAATGAGCTGCTGGCGCAAGTTGCCCGCGCCCGTCCGCCGGTTGAGGAAGCGCCGCAAAGCCTGTTCCCCGAGATCGACGAGGCCGAACGCGCCAGCCAGATCGAGGACATCATGGTGGAGCTGCTGGACGATCCCGACGCCTCGTTCCGCACCGTCGCCGTGCTGTATCAGGACTTTTTGGTGCGCTGCCGCATCCGCCGCGTGCCGGGCGAGCCGCCGGCCCTGCCCGAATTCAAGCGCAAGCTGGCCATTGCCCGCGTCGCCCCGGACAAGGAAGTCGCCCAGTCCGATGGCTGGCAGCATGCCCTCAACATGTCGGAATCGCTGACCGACGACGTGCAGGGCGTGTTCCTCGTGCTGGCGCAGGCCGCGCTCACCAATGCGCCCTGCCCGTCCGACGCAACGCTGGCGCGCCTCTATGGCACCCATTCGGCCAGCCGGGCCCGGCGCCTGCTGACCTGGTTCGAGGAACGGGGCCTGCTCGTCGTGCGGCTCGATTTCCGCAACAACCGGGTCGTGGCTTTCCCCGACCTGGGTGCCGAAACCGCTGCGGGCGATCCCAATGGCCCCGACAACCTGATCGACGAGCGCGGCGCGGCCGAATAGGCCACTAGCCCTCTATCGTGACCGTAAAGCCATAGCGCGCGGTCTCGCCCGGTGCCAGCACGACCCCATAGGGTCGCGAGGCCAGATCCTCGCTGCCATCCACCATGGCCGCCGTGCCATGCCAGGGTTCCAGGCACACAAAGGGCGCGCCGGGCTTGGACCAGATGGCAAAATTGGGCAGGTTATCCCAAGTGAAATGCAGGCTCTTGCTGCCCGCCGCATAGCGCACGCCGGAGCCTGCGCCCTCGGGAAACAGCATGGCATCGGCGTCGAACAGCGCGTGATCGAGCACCAGCCGGCCCCGCTGGAATGGCGAGGGCATCGCGCCCGGCTTCACCAGCCCGCCCGATAGCCGAACCAGTTCCGGCGCGCCGCCATTGTCGAGCGTGACGCTATGCTCCTGCCCCTCGCAGCTCGGCAGCGGCCAGACAAAGCCGGGATGAAACCCGATCCCGTATGGCATCGCGGTCTCGTCGAGATTGGTGACCTCGGCCGTGACCGCAACGCTGTTGCCGCTCACCCTGTGCTCGATGGCCAGCAGGAAATCGAACGGATAGATCGACCGGCTCGCCGGGCTGGAATGCAGCTCAAAGCGGCAGAAATCCGCGCCTTTGGCCGCCAGCTCGAACATGCTGCGACGGGCGAAGCCGTGCTGGCCCATCGGGTAGCGCACGCCATCGATGCGGATGTGGTCGCCCGGTGACTTGCCCACGATGGGAAACAGCACGGGCGAACGGCCAGACCAGAACGCGGAATCCCCCTCCCACAGCCAGTTGTTGCCATCGCTGGTAACGAGCGACGCCATTTCCGAGCCCATGGGCGAAACCTCGACCCGCAATTGCTCATTGCCGATGCTCACATTGCCCATGTCGCCCTCCTGCCAAATCAGCTGCACACTAGCCTTGCCGGCCGGGGCGTGGAAACTGCTCTCTTGTGGTCAGGGTTGGGCTAGGGGTATGGCTCGGCGATGCCCCTGCCCCCGCTGCCGCCCCTGCCCATTGATGATGCCCTGCCGGCCCTGCTACAGGCGCTGGCGAGCGGGCCCTATGCCGTGCTGGTGGCACCGCCCGGTGCCGGCAAAACCACGCGCGTGCCGCTGGCTCTGCTCGATGCCCCCTGGCGGGGCGAAGGCCGCATCATCATGTTGGAGCCCCGGCGCCTCGCGGCCCGTGCCGCCGCCGGGCAGATGGCGCGCCTGCTCGGCGACGAGGTGGGCGGCACCATCGGCTATCGTGTTCGTATGGATACGAAAATTTCCGCCCGCACCCGGGTCGAGATCGTCACCGAAGGGGTGTTTACCCGCATGGTGCTCGATGATCCCGAGCTGAGCGGCGTAGCCGCGATCCTCTTCGACGAGTTCCACGAACGCAGTCTCGATGGCGATCTGGGGCTGGCGCTGGCGCTCGATGCGGCGGCTTTGCGGCCCGATCTGCGGGTGCTGGTGATGTCGGCAACCATCGATGGCGCCAGGGTTTCCGGGCTTTTGAACGATGCACCGGTGATCGAAAGCCTCGGTCGGGCCTATCCGGTGGAAACGTTTTATCGCGAGCCCGATCCGCTGTTGCGGCTGGAAGATCAGGTGAGCAATGCCGTGCTGGCGGGGTTGCGCGAGCATGAGGGATCCATGCTGGTTTTCCTCCCCGGACAGGGAGAAATCACCCGGATTGCTGCAAGACTGGCTGCACGCGTGCCGGCCAATACCGACATCGCGCCACTCTATGGGCAGCTCACGCCGGCCGAGCAGGACCGCGCCATCCGGCCGGCCCAGGACGGGCGCCGCAAAGTGGTGCTGGCCACCTCGATTGCCGAAACCTCGCTGACTATCGATGGCGTCCGGATCGTTGTCGACAGCGGCTTCCGCCGCATTCCGGTTTATGAGCCGGGCACGGGCCTGACGACACTGGCGACCCGCCGCGTATCGCGGGCCGGGGCCGACCAGCGCCGGGGCCGCGCTGGCCGCACCAGCCCCGGCATCGCCATCCGCCTGTGGAACGAGGGCCAGACCGCAGCACTCGAACCCTTTGATACGCCTGAGATTTTGGCCGCCGACCTTGCCGGGCTCGCGCTCGACCTGGCCGCCTGGGGCGTCACCGACCCCACCACACTGGGCTTTCTCGATCCGCCGCCCGGCCCCGCCTGGAACGAGGCCATTGCCCTGCTGCAATCGCTCGATGCCCTCGACGCATCCGGGCATCTCACCGCCGATGGCAAGGCTCTGGCGCGCCTGCCGCTGCATCCGCGCCTTGCCCATATGGTGGTATCGGCTGCCGCCGAGGATGATGCGCGGACCGCCGCAGAGCTGGCATTGCTGATCGGCGAACGCGGCCTCGGGGGCGACAGCATCGACCTCAGCCAGCGCCTGGAGCGCTTCAGACGGGATGGCGGCAAACATGCATCGTCTTCAAGCATGCTGGCACTTCGCTGGGCAAAATCTGCTGGTGGCGGCACCGGCGGCAATCTGCCGGTCGGCCAACACCTTGCCCGCGCCTATCCCGACCGCGTTGCGCAGGCCGCTGGCGCGCGTGGACGGTTCCGGCTCGCCAATGGTCGCCAGGCCAGCCTCGACGCCACCGAGTCCCTCGCCGCCTCTCCCTTCCTCGTCGTGACCGATATGACCGGCGCTGCCGCCAATGGTCGTATTCGCGGTGCGGCGCCGTTGACGCGGGACGACATCGAAAACCTTTTCGCGTCCCACATCGTCAGCGAAAATGTGCTGGCCTTCGACGATCCCTCCGGCAGCGTTCGCGCCCGCCGCGTCCGCCGTCTTGGCGCCCTGCGCCTAGCCGATGAACCGGTGGCCGTGGAAGATCCCGAGGTCGCCGCCTTGCTGCTCGCCGAAGCCGCCGCCCGTCGCGGCCTCGACCTGCTGCCGTGGAGCCGCGAGCAGAAGGCCTGGCGCGCGCGCGCCAATTTCCTGCGCTTCACGCTGGGCGACGAATGGCCGGACCTCACCGCCGAAGCCCTCGCGCCCAGCGTTGCCGAATGGCTGGCGCCGGCCTTGTTCGGACTGACCAAGCTGTCGGAGATAACAGGCGATGTTTTGCGCACCGCGCTCGACCTGCTGCTGCCCTATGCGCGCCGGCAGGATATCGAAGCGCTGCTGCCGAGCCACTTCACCGCCCCAACGGGCAATGCCGTGCCGATCGACTATTCGGCCGAGGGCGGCCCGGCGATCGAAATCCGCGTGCAGGAATTGTTCGGTCTGACGCGCCACCCCACCATTGCCAATGGGCGTATCCGTCTGCTGCTGATCCTACTCTCCCCGGCCCATCGCCCGATTCAGACCACTCGTGATTTGCCCGGATTTTGGAGCGGTTCATGGGCTGATGTGGTCAAGGACCTCAAGGGGCGCTACCCACGCCACCCCTGGCCTGATGAGCCGGCAAAGGCAAAACCTACGGCTCGCGCGAAGCCGCGGGGGACGTAGGGCTCGGTCCTCCTACTCTTCCCGCCCACCGGCGCTGCCCGCGGACTTGATCCGCGGGCCTCGCGGCACGGGCACCATTTGGGGAGAAAGCTGAGAGGGGCCCGCGGCTCAAGTCCGCGGGCAGCATCGGTGCTTAGGGCAGCATGCGGGAGCCAAACCCACGCGATGTCTCAGTCGTCTTCCCTTCACCTTGTGGGCACGGAAGCGAGATAGGGCTTAGCGTTTGCCAAGCCCCTGATCGAGCAGGGTGGGGGAGCGAGAGCCGCGATATCGGGGCCAGTCCTCCCCCCACCCTTGATCCCTCCCCGCAAGGGGGAGGGAGACGACTGCGGACTGCGGAGGTCGTGCTTAGCTAAGACCGCATCCAGCCTAGCCCTGCGCTCGTGCCCGCCAATGGCCTGTATTCCGCGCCGATCCAGCCGTCGTATCCGAGGCGGTCAAGGGCTTGGAAGACATTGGGATAGTTGATCTCGCCGGTGCCCGGTTCGTGCCGGCCCGGCACGTCGGCGACCTGCACATGGGCGATGCGGGTTTGCAGGCGCTCGAAATTGGTCAGCAGGTCACCCTGGGTCACCTGCATGTGGTAGAAATCGTATTGCAGCCAGAGATTGTCGGAGCCGACGCGAGCCATGATGGCCTCGGCCTGAGCGGTGCCGGAAATGGCATAGCCTGGCATGTCGTGCTGGTTGATCGGCTCCAGCAACACTCTGATCCCCACCTCGCCCAGCAGTTCGGCGGCCAGCGCGAGATTGGCGACCAGCACGCTCTCGCAACGGTCGCGAGCTTCGCCAGCCGGTATGATGCCCGCGAGGCAATTGACCTGCGTGCAGCCCAGCGCCTGCGCATAGGCGATGGCGGTGTCGATACCTGCGGCAAACTCGGCCTCGCGCCCGGGCAGGCAGGCGAGGCCCCGCTCGCCGGCGGCCCAATCGCCCGCCGGCATGTTGAACAGCGCCTGCTCCAGCCCATGGCGCTCGAGCAGGGCGGCAATGGTCTCGGGCGCGTGCTCATAGGGAGAAACATATTCGACGCCGCGGAAGCCATCGGCTGCCGCGGCGCCAAACCTGTCGAGAAAACCATGCTCTGGATAGAGCATGGAGAGATTGGCCGAGAGCTTCACGCGGCAGGCGTGAAATTGAGCGCCACGCCATTGATGCAATAGCGCAGGCCGGTGGGCGGGGGACCATCGGGGAAGACGTGGCCGAGATGGCTGCCGCAGGTGGCGCAATGCACCTCGGTGCGCACCATGCCGTGGCTCTTGTCGGTGGTGGTTTCCACCGCGCCCGGCAGCGGATCGTTGAAGCTGGGCCAGCCGGTGCCGCTTTCAAACTTCAGCGTCGATTCGAACAGCGGCGTATCGCAGCCGGCGCAGGAAAAGGCTCCCTGCCGGGTTTCATGCAGGAGCGCACACGAGCCGGGACGCTCGGTGCCATGCTCGCGCATGATGTAATATTGTTCCGGGGTCAGCATGGCGCGCCATTCGGCATCCGTCCGGGTCACCTTGAAGGCATGGGTGTCCATCGATTCACTCCTGTTTCGCGCTGTCACAAACGCTGAATATAGGATCAGATACCGCCAGCCCATAGGGTCTGGTGCTGCAATACCGGCCCCACCGCGAGACAAGGCCCATCCATGACCATCGTGACCTCCATCGAACAGCTCGAAGCGCTGTATTCTCCCGCTCCGGTCGCCGCCTCCACCGCCAAGGTCGCCACGGCCATGACGCCACATTACCGGCGCCTGATCGAGGCGAGCCCGTTTGCCGCCCTGGCGACGGTGGGGCCGGAGGGGATCGATTGCTCGCCACGCGGCGACCAGCCCGGCTTCGTGCGGGTGCATGATAACAACACATTGATGATGCCCGACCGGCGCGGCAATAACCGCATCGATTCGCTGCGCAATATCGTGCGGGACCCGCGCTGCGCGTTCCTGTTTCTACTGCCGGGCAGCGGCACGACGTTCCGCGCCAACGGAAGGGCCCATCTCAGCGTCGACCCCGAGCTGCTGGAGAGCTTTGCCATGGAGGGCAAGGCGCCGCGTTCGGTGATCGTGATGGCGATCGACGAGCTGTATTTCCAATGCGCCCGCGCCATCATCCGCAGCGAATTGTGGAACCCCGAACGGCATCTCGACCCCAAATCGCTGCCGACCGCGGGCGAAATGCTGGCGGCAATGACGGAGAATCAGGTCGGCGGCCGGGATTATGACCAGGCCTGGCCGGAACGCGCCCGGCAGACGATGTGGTGATTCCCTGAGGGGCACGCAGCGCGCCTCACCATGAGGGCATAGCGCTGATTCGTCGGATGACGATCAAACGCGCGAATCGCCTGGTCACTAAGTGCGCGAATCACGGCACCGCATGTTCGGTGGGGGCATAGCCTAGATTTCAGCCTTCGCCGGAATGGCCCGGTGGGCACAAGCACAATGCGGCAGTCGGGGATTTCGGGGCGTAGGGGCGCAACTGGGGTACGTTAGCACCAGGAGCGCAGAGGATCGCCGTTTTCAGAGATCTCGAAAAAGGAAGGCCGATGGTGGGAGTAACAAGGATTGAACTTGTGACCCTTCGCGTGTGAAGCGAATGCTCTCCCGCTGAGCTATACTCCCGTCGCCAAAGGCGAAAGTCTTAGAGAGATGGTGGGCGTAACAAGGATCGAACTTGTGACCCCCTCGATGTCAACGAGGTGCTCTCCCGCTGAGCTATACGCCCATCTCTCCGGGAAGGAAGGGCGCTAAGCCCTGCCAGTGGCGCGGATAAACCATGGAACCCCCCGAGGGGTCAAGAGGCCAAACGCGGATTGTGGATAGTCTTTTTTCAAGCGGCCAGAAGACGTTCGACTTCGTTGACCAAATCCTTGAGGTGAAAGGGCTTTGAGAGCACCGACGCTTCCTTGGGTGCGTCGCTGTCCGGATTGAGGGCAACCGCGGCAAAGCCGGTGATGAACATCACCTTGAGGTCTGGATCGAGTTCGGTGGCGCGGCGCGCCAGTTCGATTCCATCCATTTCAGGCATCACGATATCGCTGAGCAGCAGCGCGAAGGGCTCTTCGCGCAGACGCTCATAGGCGGACAGGCCATTATCAAACGAGACCACTTCATAGCCTGCGTTCTTGAGCGCACGCGTCAGGAACTGGCGCATGTCGTTATCGTCTTCCGCAAGCAGAATGCGTTTCATTGAGGTCTCCGGCCTTCGTATCCGCCCCGCCGGATGCGATCCGGCGCGGGCCATGGCGCCACAAGCCGCGCGCCCTGCCGGCGCGCCGTGAGTCGCACTGTATCGCGCGATGTTTAAGCTAACTTTGCGCTTCTGCAACAGCTAGCGGTTTCCCCTTGGCTATTTTGCGGCAATCTGGACAACAAGGGCGCAAACGGCGACAATCGCTGTGCAAATCAATGGCCGCAACGGGCGGCCCGCCTGATCCGGGGAGACATCGTGCGGTCCGACTATTGGGATCGATCGGCATTCGAAACCATCCGGCCCCGCCGGCTGGTCGCGCCCGTGGTGTTCAACTCTGCCCATTCCGGCAGGGTCTATCCCGAACGGTTCCTGGCCATGACGCGGCTCGATCACCTCTCGATCCGGCAATCGGAAGATGCCTTTGTCGACGAGCTGTTCGAGCGCGCGCCTCATCTGGGCGCCCCGATGCTGCGCGCGCATTTCCCGCGCGCCTATCTCGACGTCAACCGCGAGCCCTGGGAGCTCGATCCCACCATGTTCGACGAGCCGCTGTCGGAGCGGTTCAACACCACTTCGCCGCGCGTGGCGGCCGGGCTGGGCACGCTGGCCCGCGTGGTGGCCGAGAACAAGCCGATCTATCGCGACCGGCTGACGCTGGACGATGCGCGAATGCGCATCGAGGGCATCTACCACCCCTATCACGCGGCGTTGCAGAAGCTGCTCAGCGAAGCACTGGGGGCCTTCGGCGTGGCGCTGCTGGTGGATTGCCACTCGATGCCGCGCATCACCCGCTCAAATGACAAGGCGGCCCCCGATATCGTGCTGGGCGACCGCTATGGCACCACCTGCGCGCCGGTGCTGGTGGACCTGGTGGAAACCATCTTCACCAGCGCGGGACTGAAAGTGGCCCGCAACCGCCCCTATGCCGGGGGCTTCGTGACCCGCACCTATGGCCGCCCGCAGCATGGCGTGCATGCCATCCAGATCGAAATCAGCCGCCACCTCTACATGAACGAGGTGACGCTCAACCGCCATGACGGCTTCGAGGCCGTGCGCGCCATCATCGAGCGGCTGACCTTCGCGCTGATCGGACTTGACCTGGTGGCCCTCGCCGGCAGCCAGCCGATGACCGAAAAGGCCGCGGCGGAGTAATCCGCAATTCCACAATGACCATCGGCGCCAGTCCCGCCACCGCGGGAACAAGGCCGCGCCTGCCACAAGGAGTGCCCCGTGACACTTGATCTTGCCAAAGTCGAAGCCACCCTGCTTGCCGCAGCCGACGCCGCCGCGACGCGCACCCTGCCCCTGTTCCGCACCAGCCTGGGCATCGACAACAAGCTCGAAGCCGGGTTCGACCCGGTAACCGAGGCCGACCGCGGCGCCGAAACCGCCATCCGCGCGGTAATTGCCGAGCATTTTCCCGACCATGCCATCATTGGCGAGGAATGGGGCAGCAGCGGCGACAGCCCCTATACCTGGATCATCGACCCGGTGGACGGCACCCGCGCCTTCATCTCCGGCGCGCCGGTCTGGGGCACGCTGATCGGCTTTGCCCATGAGGGCGTGGCCATTGCCGGGGTGATGAGCCAGCCGTTTATCGGGGAAACCTTTCTGGGCATGCCCGGCCGCGCGAGCTATGCGCGCAACGGGAGCACCACCGCGATCCGCACCAGCGGGCAGACCGAACTGGCGCCGTGCCGGGTCTTCACCACGACGCCGAGCCTCTTTGCAGCGCCGGCGCTGCAGCCGAAATGGGATGCTATCGTGCGGGCCACGCGCCTGCAGCGCTATGGCATGGATTGCTACGGCTATGCGCTGCTGGCAGCCGGCCATGCCGACCTGGTCGTCGAGCCCTCGCTCAACACCTATGACATTGCCGCGCTGGTGCCGATCATCCGCGAAGCCGGTGGCGCTATTGCCTGCTGGGACGGGAGCGAACCGACCAAGGGCGGCAACGTGGTCGCCGCCGCCAGCCAGGAGCTGCTGGACAAGGCGCTGGAACTGATCAACGCGCATTAAGGGACCGGGGCCTACGGCCTCGTCCACCCAGTCCCAACCGCTAGCTGCTCTGGTTGGTGATAAACGCGTCGAAGGCCGCAAAGACCTGGCCGCGGATGGCGTCGTTTTCGACGAAGAGCTCGTGCCGGGCGCCGGGCACCACCATGTGCCGGCCGGTGCGCAGGCGCAGGCCCAGCTGCTCGGTGGCTGAGGTCGCCACCACCTCGTCGCGCGCCGCCGCCAGGATCAGCATGGGAATCTTGATCTGGGCGGGAAAGCGCTCGTCGGCCGCGTCGGCCATGGCGCTGGTCGCCGCCGCCAGCCAGCGCAAAGTGGGCTGACCAATTTCGAGATCAGGCCGCGCCTTGATCACATCCACCATGCGCATGAAACGCGGGGCGTCGGAGGTCAGCGCGTTGCCGGCAAAGTCCATTTCCGACAGGGGCTTGTCGGCGCTGCGCCCCACCGGCAGGCGTCCAAGGCCGAGAAAACTCGCAACGGCGGTCGCCCGCGCCATGCCGCGCATCGACAGCGGCAATCCCGGCAGCGATACCATGGGCGAGCTGAGGAAGATGCGGTCAAACATCAGCCGGTCCTTGACCGCTGCATTGATGCTGACCAGGCCTCCCATGGAATGGCCGACCAGGTAATAGGGAGGCCGGCTGTCGGGCAGCAGGATCTCGCCGTGAAAGCTCTTGAGGTCGGTGAAATAATCGTCGAACTGGTCGACATAGCCCAGCTTGCGATTGCCGATCAGCCGGTCGGAACCGCCCTGCCCGCGCCAGTCGAAGGTCGCCACGGCAAAGCCGCGCTTGCGGAAATCCTGGATGGTCTCGAAATATTTCTCGATGAATTCGGTGCGCCCCTGGACGAGGCAGATCGTGCCCCGCGCCGCGCCCTCCCCCTTGGGCCACAGCGCATAGCGCAGCCGCACCTTGTCGCTGGTGGTGAAATAACCCACCCGGGCGCCCTCGGGCACCGGATTGGAGGGCACATTGGCAAGGCTCGGCCCGGCGGGATCAACGGCGTTCATCATGGCCCCTTGTGGCGGCTGCGGGAGCGCCAATCTAACCGACTATCCACGCCGCGCAAACATCGGGGCATGACGGCAAAACGCGGCCTATCGCTGCGCGAAAGCGGGAAAGCCGGCATCTCGGGATGAGATACCGGCTTCCTGTTGGCGACCCATGCGGGGGGCGGGTGATGGGCCGCTTGGCAGTGCCAGGTGTCCCTCAGCACATGCCCCTTTCTAGCCCTCGCCCCCTGAATTGAAGCGGAAGGAACCGTTCATTTTCGGTTCAGGATTCAATCCCTCCTCGGGGTCTTGAACCCGCGAAAACCCCTCCCATATTTCAATCGTTCGCCGGGTTTGTCCGGGAACCCCGACCTTCGGATCACCTGCTCGCCTAATGCTGGGAGCACTTGCGGAGACCGGGATATCCACGTTGCTTTACGGAGAATGTGACTATGCAGACCATCGATTTTTCCCCCTTCTATCGCTCCACCGTCGGCTTTGACCGCGTCTTCAACCGCCTGGACAACCTGGTCGGTCAGGAAGCCAAGACCTATCCTCCCTACAATATCGAGCGCACCGGCGAAGACGCCTACCGCATCTCGATTGCCGTAGCCGGTTTCTCCAATGGCGACATCGCCATCGAGACCAAGGAGAACAGCCTGGTCGTGAAGGGTGCCAAGCCTGCCGAGGCCTCCGACAAGGCCCGTGAATTCCTCCATCGCGGCATTGCCGAGCGCGCTTTCGAGCTGCGCTTCCAGCTCGCCGACTATGTCGAGGTGCACGGTGCTTCGCTCGAGAACGGCCTGCTCCATCTGGAACTGAAGCGCGAACTGCCCGAGAGCAAGAAGCCGCGCACCATCCAGATCAGTGGCGGCAACACCCCCTCGATCGAGGATAACTCGGTCAACTAAGTCACTCCTCCCCTGGTGACGATGAAGGGCGCAGTTCTCAGGAACTGCGCCTTTTTTGGTTTTGGGGGGCTCGCGGGCATTTTTGCCGGACGGAGAGTGGCCCGCGGATCAAGTCCGCGGGCAGCGACTGTGGGTGGGTATGGAGGCACCACACAAGCAGTCGTCTCCCTCCCCCTTTTGGAGAGGGATCAAGGGTGGGGGTGGGTTGGCCTCGATATCGGGGCTTCCAACACCCCCTCCTAACCTCCCCCTGAAGGGGGCGGGACGGGCCGGTGGTTTGGCGAGACGGGGGCACGACAATTGCACCACGCACAATCGCTGCCCGCGGACTTGATCCGCGGGTCGCTCGCCGCTTCTGCCGTGTTGAGGGCGGCCCGCGGATCAAGTCCGCGGGCAGCGACTGTGGGGGTGGAGAGATAGAGCAGGCATGCGGGAACTTCTGGGCGGGACGCCGGTTGATGGGGGACAATCCCCACCACCGTCAGGAGTGCTCACATGAAGACCCCATCCATTGCCCTCAAGGCCAATGCCAAATCGGCGGTGATCGACATTCTCAATGCCCGGCTGGCCGATGCCATCGACCTGGCGCTGATCACCAAGCAGGTCCACTGGAACCTCAAGGGGCCCAATTTCATCGCCGTGCATGAAATGCTCGACCCGATGCGGGCGGCGATTGACGAGCATGTCGACACCATTGCCGAGCGCGTGGCGCAGCTGGATGGCATTGCGCTGGGCACCAGCCAGGTGGTTGCCAAGCAAAGCCAGCTGGCGGCCTATCCCACCGATATCCGCAAGACCACGGACCACCTCGCCGCACTCGCCGAGCGCTATGCGGCGCTGGCCAACCAGGTGCGCGAGGATATCGATGCGACCGATGAAGCCGGCGATGCCGATGCCGCCGACATCCTGACCGCCTTTTCGCGCGAGCTCGACAAGGACCTGTGGTTCATCAAGTCCCATCTCGAATAGGACTTTATCGGAAAGTCCTGCATTCGCTCATTTTCGCGCCAATACGCACAAGAATTAGGCGGCATTTTGCCTAATTCCTATGCTATCCTACAGCAAAAACTGCAAAGTCCTATTCATTTGCCTGCAACCCCTACAAAGCCGCTTGATCGCGGTTTGGAACTGTGCAAATGTCATCGAGATAGGGCAGCAAGCCTGTCCTAACTATGCGTCGCCCCGGTCTCCCCGGCCAGCGCGCACGCTGGTCCGGCTGGACCGCTACACGTTAGCGGAAACGGACAGGCGGGGCTAACGAGGTGGGTCGAACATCCGTTCGGGCCAGCCCAAAGCAGAGGTTTGCCTGAACCGGCGCGCGGCGTACACTATGGCGCAACACCGGACGGCAAGACCCCTTCGCTGGCAGGCAGGCGTCAATGGATGGACTATCACCTAAGCCCGAATTGAGCGGCCATTTGGATGCAGCGCCGCTCCCCACGGAATACACATTGTCAGTGAGGCCGCGCCGTACCCCGTACGACCCGGCATCGCGATGTGTCCGCAAATTCGGGCCGGCTTCTGCCGGTGTGGTCAAACCGGCGGTGCGTCCGCCACATGATAGTTGAGGAAAGTTCAGATGGTCATCAGCCAGGTAGGGTCGTGCCAAGTTCCAACACGGTCTCCAGCCGCCGGTTCGCAAAACGGACGACCGGCGGCGCAAGGATTGTATGACCCCAAAAACGAACACGATGCCTGCGGCATCGGCATGATTGCCAACATCAAGAACAAGCCCAGCCACGAAGTGGTCGAAAAGGGCCTGGAGATTCTTGAAAACCTTGAACATCGCGGAGCCGTTGGCGCCGATCCCCTGATGGGTGATGGCGCCGGCATCCTGGTTCAGACCCCCCACAATTTCTTCGCCAAGGTGCTGCCTTTCCCCCTGCCGGGAAAGCACCACTATGCCGTGGCCATGCTGTTCTATCCCAATGACGCGGCCCTGCGCGATCGTTGCGCGGAAGCGGTGCGCCATTGCATTGCCAGCGAAGGCCTCAAAATCCTGGGCGAACGCGTCGTGCCCTTCGACAATTCCAAGCTCTCGGCCGGCGTTATCGCCACCCAGCCGATCATCGAGCAGATTGTTGTCGAACGCCCGGCGGACCTGACTATCGATGAGTTCGAGCGCAAGCTGCTGATCGCCCGCAAGGTCATTTCCAACACGGTCTATAACACCGTGCCCGAGAGCAACACCGATAACGGCTTCTATGTCGTGTCGATGGCGGCGCGCACGCTGGTCTATAAGGGCATGTTCCTGGCCTACCAGCTCGGCGCCTTCTATCCGGACCTGTCGGACCCCGATTTCGAAAGCGCCATTGCCCTGGTGCACCAGCGCTTTTCGACCAACACCTTCCCGAGCTGGAAGCTGGCCCATCCATATCGCATGACCACCCACAATGGTGAGATCAACACCATCCGTGGCAACGTCAACTGGATGGCGGCGCGCCAGGCTTCGGTGCACTCGAAGTATTTCGGCGAGGATATCTCCAAGCTCTGGCCCATTTCCTATGAGGGCCAGTCCGACACCGCCTGCTTTGACAACGCGCTCGAATTCCTCGTGCGCGGCGGCTATCCCCTGCCTCACGCGGCCATGATGCTGATCCCCGAAGCCTGGGCCGGCAATCCGCTGATGGATGAAAAGCGCCGGGCCTTTTACCAGTACCATGCCTCCCTGATGGAGCCGTGGGACGGCCCCGCCGCCATGAGCCTGTCGGACGGCCGCTACGTCGTGGCAACGCTCGACCGCAACGGCCTCCGCCCCGCCCGTTACCTCGTCACCAAGGAAGATCACGTTGTGCTCGCCTCGGAATCGGGCGTGCTCGACATTCCCGAGGAGGACATTGTCGAACGCTGGCGCCTGCAGCCCGGCCGCATGCTGCTGATCGACCTCGAACAAGGCCGCATCATCTCGGACGACGAGATCAAGTCGACGCTGGCAACGGCCAATCCCTATGCCGACTGGCTGGCCCGCACCCAGATCGTGCTGGAAGACCTGCCGGCCGTGGCCCCGCGCCAGACCGAAACCTCGGAAAGCCTGCTCGACCGCATGCAGGCATTTGCCTACACCCAGGAAGACATCAAGCTGCTGATGGCCCCCATGGCCACCACCGGCCAAGAAGCCGTGGGCTCGATGGGCACCGATACGCCGCTCTCGGCGCTCTCGGACAAGCACAAGCTGCTCTATACCTATTTCAAGCAGAACTTCGCCCAGGTCACCAACCCGCCGATCGATCCGATCCGCGAAGAGTCGGTGATGAGCCTGGTTTCCTTCATCGGGCCGCGGCCGAACCTGTTCGATCTTGAGGGCCTATCCACGGTCAAGCGCCTCGAAGTGCGCCAGCCGATCCTGACCAATGAGGACCTGCAGAAGATCCGGTTGATCGGGGAGATGGACACCAACAAGTTCCGCTCGATCACGCTCGACATCACCTATCCCAAGGTCAACGGCGCCGAAGGCATGGAAGCGGCCATCGACGCGCTGTCGGCTGCTGCCGAGCAGGCCGTGCATGATGGCTACAACATCATCGTGCTGTCTGACCGGGCGGTTGCCGCCGACCGGCTGGATATCCCGACCCTGCTGGCGCTCGCCGCCGTGCATCACCACCTGATCCGCAAGGGCCTGCGCACCTCGACGGGCCTGGTGGTGGAAACCGGCGAAGCCCGCGAAATCCACCATTTCGCGATGCTGGCCGGCTATGGCGCCGAGGCCATCAACCCCTATCTGGCCTTCGAAACGCTGCAGGCTCTGCATGCCGAGGGAAACTACCCCGAAGAAGTCTCGGCCGATGAAGTGGTCTACCGCTACATCAAGAGCGTGGGTAAGGGCCTGCTCAAGGTGATGTCCAAGATGGGCATTTCCACCTACCAGTCCTATTGCGGCGCGCAGATCTTTGACGCCGTGGGCCTGTCGCAAGCCTTCGTCGACCGCTACTTCTTCGGCACCGCCACCTCGATCGAGGGCGTGGGCCTCAAGGAGGTTTCCGAGGAAACCGTAAGGCGTCACGACCTTGCCTTTGGCGACGATGCCGTGCTGCGCAAGACGCTCGATGTGGGCGGCGAATATGCCTATCGCATCCGCGGCGAAAAGCATGCCTGGTCGCCCGACGTGGTGGCCGACCTGCAGCACGCCGTGCGCCTCAAGGACGAAAGCCCGGAAAACGCGCAGGACCGTTACAACAGCTTCGCGGCACGGGTGAATTCGGGCGAGAACGGCTATATCGCCATCCGCCACCTGCTCGACATCAGCCCGCTGGGCGCTGCAGTGCCCCTCGACGAGGTCGAGCCGGCCGGCGAGATCGTCAGGCGTTTCGTCACCGGCGCGATGAGCTTTGGCTCGATCAGCCGCGAGGCGCATACCACGCTCGCCGTTGCCATGAACCGGATCGGCGGCAAGTCCAATACCGGTGAGGGCGGCGAAGAGCCCGATCGCTACAAGCCCCTGCCCGATGGCAGCCAGAACCCGCTCCGTTCGGCCATCAAGCAGGTCGCGTCGGGCCGCTTCGGCGTCACCACCGAGTATCTGGTCAATGCCGATGCCTTGCAGATCAAGGTGGCGCAGGGCGCCAAGCCCGGCGAAGGCGGCCAGCTGCCCGGCCACAAGGTCGACTGGATCGTCGCAAAGACGCGCCATTCGACGCCCGGCGTGGGCCTCATCAGCCCGCCGCCGCACCACGACATCTATTCGATCGAAGACCTCGCCCAGCTCATCTACGACCTCAAGAACGTCAATGAGCAGGCCGATATCTCGGTCAAGCTGGTGTCCGAGGGCGGCGTGGGTACGGTTGCAGCCGGCGTGGCCAAGGCGCGCGCCGACCACATCACCGTCTCCGGCTATGACGGCGGCACGGGCGCTTCGCCCCTGACCTCGCTCAAGCATGCCGGCGGCCCGTGGGAAATCGGCCTTGCCGAAACCCATCAGACGCTGGTGCTGAACCGCCTGCGCAGCCGCGTCGTGCTGCAGGTCGACGGCGGTCTCAAGACGGGCCGCGACGTGCTTATCGGGGCCCTTTTGGGCGCCGACGAGTTCGGCTTCTCCACCGCGCCATTGATCGCGGCGGGCTGCATCATGATGCGCAAGTGCCACCTCAACACCTGCCCGGTTGGCGTTGCCACCCAGGACCCGGTGCTGCGCAAGCGCTTCAAGGGCACGCCCGAGCACGTCATCAACTACTTCTTCTTCATCGCCGAGGAACTGCGCGGCCTCATGGCCGAGTTGGGCGCCCGCACGCTGGTCGAACTGATCGGCCGCTCGGACCTGCTCGACCAGAAGAAGCTGGTGGACCACTGGAAGAGCGAAGGCGTCGATCTCAGCAAGCTGATCTTCAAGCCCGAGGCGATCGGGGGCGATACGCTCCATCACTCGGAACTGCAGGATCATCACCTGGAGGACGTGCTCGACCGCAAGCTGATCGAACTGGCCCAGCCAGCGCTCGACAATGGCACCCCGGTGCAGATCGAGCTGCCGATCCGCAGCCGCGACCGCTCGGCCGGGGCCATGTTGTCGGGCGCCGTTGCCCGCAAGTATGGTCATGAGGGCCTGCCCGAGGACACCATCGCCATCACGCTGAACGGCACTGCCGGCCAGGCCTTTGGTGCGTTCCTGGCGCGCGGCGTCTCGATCGACGTGATCGGCGACGCCAATGATTATGTCGGCAAGGGGCTCAGCGGCGGCCGCATCGTGGTGCGGCCATCGGAGAAGGCCACCATCGTGCCGGAAAAGTCGATCATCGTCGGCAATACCGTGCTCTATGGCGCCATCGAGGGTGAGGCTTATTTCCGTGGCGTGGCCGGCGAACGCTTCGCCGTCCGCAATTCGGGCGCCGTCGCTGTCGTCGAAGGCACCGGCGATCATGGCTGCGAATACATGACCGGTGGCGTCGTCGTCGTCATCGGCCAGACCGGCCGCAACTTTGCTGCCGGCATGAGCGGCGGCGTCGCCTATGTGCTCGACGAAGACGGCACGTTCCGCGACCGCTGCAACCTGGCCATGGTCGATCTCGAACCCGTCGAAGAAGAAGAAACGCTCATGCAGCAGCTTCATCACCATGGTGGTGATCTGGAATGGCATGGCCGCGTCGACGTCTCCGGCGACATGACCAAGCATGACGACGAACGCCTGCACCAGCTCATCTCCAACCACCTGCACTATACCGGCTCGACGCGCGCCCGGCACATTCTCGACAACTGGGTCGAGATGCGGCCGAAATTCGTGAAGATCATGCCGGTCGAATACCGCCGGGCCATCCGCGAGATGGAAAAGAAGCGCGCCTCGGGCGCCCAGATGGCTGCAGAGTAAGGGAGAGCAAAATGGGTAAGGTCACAGGCTTTCTCGAAATCGAGCGCGAAGAGCCGCGCTATGCACCGGCATCCGATCGCATCCGTCACTTCGGCGAGTTCACCATCCCGCTTTCCGAAGCGCGGGTGGTGGACCAGGCGGCACGCTGCATGGATTGCGGCATTCCGTTCTGCCACGGCGATACCGGCTGCCCCGTGCACAACCAGATCCCCGACTGGAACGATCTGGTGTTCAACAATGACTGGGAAGAGGCGGCGCGGAACCTGCACTCCACCAACAACTTCCCCGAGTTTACCGGCCGCATCTGCCCCGCACCCTGCGAGGAAGCCTGCACGCTGAACCTCGAGGACAGCCCGGTCGCCATCAAGACGGTCGAGCAGGCGATTGCTGACAAGGCCATCCGCAATGGCTGGATCAAGCCGCAGGTCAATCTCAACAAGACCGGCCGCTCGGTGGGCATTATCGGCTCTGGCCCGGCAGGACTCGCCGCTGCCCAGCAGCTGGCCCGCGCCGGCCATGACGTGCATGTCTATGAACGCGAGCCCAAGGCCGGCGGGCTGATGCGCTATGGCATTCCTGACTTCAAGATGGAGAAGGACCACATCGACTTCCGCGTCGAGCAGATGGAAGCCGAGGGCGTCACCTTCCACTATGGCGTCAATGTCGGGGTCACCACGCCCCTGGCCGAGATCAAGGCGCGGCATGATGCGATCCTGCTCTCCGGCGGTTCGGAAAAGCCGCGCGATGTCGATGCCGAAGGCACCCGGCTGGACGGCGTGGGTTTCGCCATGCCCTTCCTCGTGCAGCAGAACCGTCGCCTCGGCGGCGAGGATGTTTCGGGTGAGGCCCAGCTGACTGCTGCCGGCAAGCATGTGGTGGTGGTGGGCGGCGGCGATACCGCCAGCGACTGCGTCGGCACCAGCTTCCGCCAGGGCGCCATCGCCGTGACCCAGCTCGACGTGCGCCCCATGCCGCCCGAGCTGGAAAACAAGCTGACCAACTGGCCCAACTGGGCGGTGAAGATGCGCACCTCGTCCAGCCAGGCCGAAGGCGCCATCCGCGAATTCGCCGCCGGGACCATGCGCATCATCGGCAATGCCAAGGGACAGGTCACCGGCGTCGAATGCGCTCGGGTGGATCGCAAGCGCCAGCCGATCCCGGGCAGCGAGTTCATCATCAAGGCTGACCTCGTGCTGCTGGCCATCGGCTTCGCCCACCCCATCCACGAGGGCATGCTGACCGAACTGGGCGCCCAGCTCGACAAGCGCGGCAATCTCTTCGCCGACACGCTGAGCTACAAGACCACGGTCGATGGCGTTTATGCCGCCGGTGACATGCGGCGCGGGCAATCGCTGGTGGTCTGGGCCATCCGCGAAGGCCGCCAGGCCGCAAGGGCAATCGACTTCGACCTGATGGGCAAGACGGACTTGCCAAGGTAGACCCGCAGGCGCCGACAGTCCCTCCCCCTTCAGGGGAGGGAAACGACTGCAGGGCTGTTGCATAAAGGGTCCCATTGCATCGGAGCTGGTGTGCCACCCTGCCCCGTTGCCCGCTGGGCGCGAAGCGACTAAAACCCCTCCCGTTACCCGGCAGGACCCACCATGACCGCAAAGCCCTATGTCGTTGACGAACTGATCTCTGCAAAGGCCATCGCCGCGCGCGTCGAGGCCCTCGCCAAGGAGATCTCCACGCACTATTCCGACACCGACAAACTCGTCGTCGTCGGCCTGCTGCGAGGCTCGTTCATCTTCATCGCCGACCTGGTGCGCGAACTCGACCTGCCGGTTGAGGTCGATTTCCTCGAAGCCTCGTCCTATGGCAACTCCACCGAGTCGAGTCGCGAAGTGCGCATCCTCAAGGATTTGCGCGGCGAGATCGCCGGGCGCGACGTGCTGGTGGTGGAGGACATTGTCGACACCGGCTACACGCTCAAGCACGTGCTCGAAATCCTTGAGACCCGCCATCCCCGCCGCATGGAAGTGTGTGCGCTGCTCAACAAGCCCAGCCGTCGCGAAACCGACGTGAAGGCCAAGTGGGTGGGCTTCGACATTCCCGACAAGTTCGTGGTCGGCTATGGCATCGACTATGCCCAGCGCAACCGCAACCTGTCCTATATCGGCGCAGTGCGCTTTACCGACTAACGCCCACCAGCATTCTCGATCTTGGTGGCGCCCGGCCTGACGCCGACGCCAAAGGCATCGACGCGCCCCACCGGGGCCGTGACCAATTGTTCGAGGCTGAAACCGGCCGCCGGCACCGGCGCACTCGACGCGGTGATGAGCTCGCTGGCCCGCGCCGGCACCCGGCTGATCGGAATGACCGCGCCCGCCACTTCAAGCAGCCTGATCTGCCCCAGTCCCTGATAGGGCGGCCGCAGCATGGCCGCAGCGTCGGTGCCCAGCAGCGGATCGGCCACGGCAATGGTCATGCCCCCGGCCCGATAGAAGGTCGAGATCGACTGGCTGAGATAGAAAGCCACCTTGTCCGCACCGGCGGCCGAGAAGTGAATGCCGTCATCCTTGCGCATCAGGGCGTTCTGTCCGTTCACATCAGGACCGTAGGACGAGTATTTGCCGTCGTCGCCGAGAAACCGCTCGTAGACATCGAGAAATTCCGCGCCGCCGGAAAAGGCGGCCAGCCGCTGGATATTGCTGATCTTGGCGATGGCGGCCGAATATTCGCTGCGCGACATCGGCGGCAAGCCCACCCAGATGACCGGCTTGCGCGCGGCCCGCAGCTTGCCGAGGAAGCTGTTGATGCGGGCCTGATAAGCAGTGTTCCAGGGATCGGTGAGGGAAGCCTGGGCCTGCCCGTTGACGGTGATTTCCTGCCGGTCGTTGATGCCGATGATGACAACCGCCAGGTCAAAACTGTCGGCGGCAATCTGCTCGGTGATCGCCTTGTCCCAGTCAAAAAAATCGGCGCGCACGAAGCCCGAGGAACTGACGCCCTGGTTGATCACCACCAGATTGGGGTCTTCGGCGTAGAAGCGCTCCAGGGCGCGGCTGAGATCGATCGCCATGGAATCGCCGAAAACCGCTAGGCGCGTGGCGTCGGGCGCCTTTGCGACCTGCGGCTTGGGCGGCGGGAGGCTCGCGGCAGGAGCCTGCTTGCGCGGTTGGCTGGGCTGCTGAACCGGAGCCGGGGTGGGCTCGGGCTCGCCAAACAGGAGATCGAACAGGGTCCGGCGCCGCTCCTGCTGCGCCACCACGATACGCTCGCTCTGGGCGAAGGCCGGCGCCACGTCGATCAAGACGAGCATGCCGACCAACAGAGCAACGACGAACCGGACCATGGCGCTTCCGCGGAAGGGATAATTACCCCCGTCTCCTAGCAAAACCGACCTCATAAAGCCAACGACCTCCCCCCGACGTTACTGCGTCGCGGCGCTGAGCGCCTCGAAGGATTGCCGCGTGATGAAGCCGTCGGCGACCTCGCCGCGCCCGGCCTGAAACCGTGCATAGGCCTCCTGGCTGATCGGGCCGATCCGGCCATCGACGGCGCCCGTATAGAGCCCCAGAGCCACCAGCGCCTGCTGGATCGCCTTGCGCTGCGCGAGATTGGGGAAGGCGGTGTTGCGCGGCCAGTCATCGACGAAGCTGCCGCCGCCCTTCAGCCGGTCGGCCATGTGGGCGACGCTCATGGCGTAGCTATCGGAGAAATTGTAGCCCTTGAGCGCCAGATAGTTCTGCGTCATCAGGAATTTCGGACCGTCCTTGCCGGCGGGGACATAGAGAAAGACCGGCAGGCGCAGGTCGGCAAACTGCCGTCCGGCGACGCGGGTAATGCCGCGCTCGGCAAAGAACGATATCGGCCGCAACTCGGTGCGGCTCGCCAGCAGGTAATCGAACCCAGCCGGCACCACCACCTCCATGCCCCAGTCGATGCCCGGCCGGTAGCCCAGTGCGAGCAGGAAGCGCGCACTGGTCGCCAGGGCGTCGGCGAGCGAGTTATGCAGGTCGACCCGCCCGTCCCCGTCGCCATCGGTGCCATGGGCGATCACATTGCTCGGATTGACCTGCAGGTGCCCGATTGCCCCCGCCCACGAACCCACCAGGCCGCGGGCATCGAGCGGACCGCGCTGGACCAGGAGGAGCGCTGCGATCAGGTCGGCCTCGTCCTCAACCAACCGCGTGCGGCGCTGATGCACGACGGTGGCCAGCGAGCGCACGATGGGGCGGATCAGCTTATCGTTGCCCAGCACCGCGCCGTAATCGGTTTCCATGCCCCAGATGGCGCCCAGAATGTTGGGATCGACCCCATAGGCGCGGCCGACGGCGGTGAATAGGTCAGTATTGCGTTCCATGGCTGCTTTGCCGCGCTGGATGCGGCCGGAGGTGACGCGCCCCTCGATATAGTCCCACATCGGCGTGGTGAATTCGGGCTGCGTCGCCACGAGGTCGGGCACGCGCGGATCGGGCGTGAGGCCCGCCATGGCATTGTCATAGGTGGCAGCGCTGACGCCCGCGTTCAGGGCCTTGGCGCGGAAATTGGCGATGAAACTGTCAAAGCTCTCGACGGGCTGGGCATGGGCGGGGGCCACGAGCAGCAGCAGGATGGCGAGCAATGAAGACAGAATGCGCATCTGACGAGTCCACCCGAATTTACAATCGCCCGTCACCCTCAAGCCCGGCCCGAGGGTGACGATCGCGTTTGGAATGCCTAGCGGTTGCGCGTCATCAGATGGCGTTCCCAATTGTAGGCGGAATCGACGATCTCGCGCAGGTCGTCATGCTGGGGCACCCAGCCGAGCAGGCTCCGCACCTTTTCCCCGGTTGCGGTGATCGAGGCCGGATCGCCGGCGCGGCGCGGGCCTTCTTCGACGCGGAAATTGACGCCGGATACTTCGCGCACCGTCTCGACCACCTGGCGCACGGAATAGCCCTGGCCATAGGCGCAGTTGAGCGTGGTGCTCTGGCCGCCCTTGCGCAGATGCTTGAGCAGCAGGGCATGCGCCGCGATCAGGTCGGTGACGTGGATATAGTCGCGCACGCAGGTGCCATCGGGCGTTTCGTAGTCGGTGCCGTAAATGTCCATCTTCTCGCGCTGGCCGAGCGCGGTCTGGCACGCCACCTTGATGAGATGGGTGGCCAGCGGCGTCGACTGGCCACTGCGCTTGCCGGGATCGGCACCGGCAACGTTGAAATAGCGCAGCACGCCATAGGTCATCGGATGGGCGGCAGCCACGTCGGCCAGCATCCATTCGGTCATCAGCTTGGAGCGGCCGTAGGGCGACATCGGATTGAGGGGCGTGGTCTCGACCACGGGCGCCAGCCCGGTCATGCCGTAGACGGCCGCCGTCGACGAGAAGATGAAGTGCTTGACCCCACCCAGCACGGCCGCCTCGATCAGGTTGCGCGAGGTGGCGGTGTTGTTGCCGTAATATTTGAGCGGATCGGTGACCGATTCTGGCACCACGATGGAGCCGGCAAAGTGCACGATCTCGCTAATCTGGTGCTTGTCGATAAGGCGGCGGACCAGATCGATATCGCCGGCATTGCCGCTTTCGAAGGTCGCACGGCCGTCGATTGCCCAATCGAATCCGGTCACCAGATTGTCGAGAACAACCACCTTTTCATGGGCATCGGCCAGGTTCAGCACCATATGGCTGCCGATATAGCCCGCGCCTCCGGTTACCAGGACGGCCATGATTTCACTCCAATTTTCAAACGCTTATTAGCCTAGATGATATTTTGGACAGGTTGAGATAGCTTTACGGCCAAACTCGGCAATGGAGTAAGAGATTTGCCCAAACGCGTTAGAACGGCCGTATTTCCCGTCGCCGGCCTTGGTACCCGGTTCCTGCCGGCCACCAAAGCCCTTCCCAAGGAAATGCTCACCGTCGTCGATCGTCCGCTGATTCAATATGCGGTGGATGAGGCACGCGAAGCCGGCATCGAGCACTTCGTGTTCGTCACCGGCCGCAACAAGGGCGTGATCGAAGATCATTTCGACCGCCAGTTCGAACTGGAAACCACGCTGGAATCGCGCGGCAAGAGCCAGGCGCTCGACGAGCTGCGCAAGGACCTGCCCTCGGCCGGCCGCACCAGCTTCACCCGCCAGCAGGAGCCGCTCGGCCTGGGCCACGCCGTGTGGTGTGCCAGGGATATCGTGGGCGACAACCCCTTCGCCCTGCTGCTGCCCGACATGCTGTTCAAGGGACAGCCCGGCGTGCTCAAGCAGATGATGGACGCCTATGAAGAGACCGCCGGCAACGTGATTGCCGTCGAGGAAGTGCCCGAAAAGGAGGTCTCGTCCTATGGCGTCATCGCCCGCGGCAAGGGCTCGGACACCGGCTTTGAGATCACCGGCATGGTCGAAAAACCCAAGCGCGAGGAAGCCCCGTCCAACCTGATCATTTCCGGTCGCTACATCCTGCAGCCCGAAATCTTTGGCCTGCTGGCCAATCAGCCGCGCGGCGCGGGCGGAGAAATCCAGCTCACCGACGCGATGCAGACCCTGATGCAGACGCAGAACTTCACCGGCGTGAAATATGAAGGCCGCAGCTTCGACTGCGGTTCGAAGATCGGGTTCCTCACAGCCAACGTTGTCTATGCGCTCGACCGGGAAGACATCCGCGATGGCTTCCTCAAGGAATTGCGCAAGCTCGACCTTGACGAACACCTCTAGCGCGCGTGATACGCCCTTGTGGTTCCGACCATGAGGGCGTGCGCCTTAACGCGAAAGCGTGATGCCCAGGGTGGCGCGATGGCTGTCTTGCTGGCCATCGGCGCTGCTATTGGTCTGGCCATAGCGGTAGTCGGCGGCAACAGCGGTATGGGCGTTGACCTTGTAGTCAAAGCCCGTGCCCAGGCTGTGGCCCGTTTCGGTGGCGCTGCTGCCGGCAAAGCTGGTGGTCGACCAATCCGCCATGGCCCGCAGCGCCAGCCAGGAATTGACCGTATAGGCGACCTCGGCGCTGGTGCGATAATCGACCCGCGTCGTGCCGCTGCCCGTGGGGCCCGAGGGGGCCACGGTGGTTTCGAGCCCTGCCGTCATGCGCCAGGTGGAATCGGGCGTGAAACTGACCTTTGCGTCGTAAAGCTGGGTAACGACGTCGGGTAGGCCCGCCGTATCGAAGCGGCGCAGGCCCAGACCTGCCGAGGCCGTTGCCTCGAGCCTGTCGTTCCAGCGCCCAGTGACGCCGCCCCTGAGCGTGGCATCGGTGGCATTGGACTGGACCGCCGGGTGATCGAAGATATCGCGGCCGAGGCCGGCTTCGGCGAAGACCTCGAAGATCGGTGTCGCCGCGAAGCCAACGCGCAGGCCGGTATCCAGAGCCCAGTAATTGCTGTCGGAATTCTGCGTGACGCTGCCATCGGTGAGCGTGGTCGCGCCATAGATCTTGCGTTCGGCGCCGCCGGTCAGGCCGACATTGAACTTGCCAAACTGCCGGGTGACCCCGACGTCGAAGCCGCTGGATAGCGTCTGCGGAGCGATAGCGACATTGCTGGCCAGACCCGGTGAACCCGCAATGGCCTGCGTCAGCGACAGGTTGCCATTGGCGGTGAGGCGGGTGACGCTATCGAGGTTGTAGCCGGACTTGAGGCCCAGGCGCAGCGCCGAAATGTCGATGGCGCCGCTATCGCTGGGGCGGCCAATCTCGGCATCAGCATCAAAGCTGATCGCCGAGCGCGAGCCGATATGCTCGAAGCCCACCTGGGGCACGACCCGGATGTCGAAGCGTTCGCCTGAAGTCGATTTGGTGTAGCTGCCGCGCAGGCCAACCGACCAGTCGATATCGAAGAACGGGTCATAGGGTTCGGCAACCCCGGCCCCGCTGGCCAGCACCGGGCTGGTGGGAAAGACATTAGCCTCTAGCCGGTCATTGTCAGCGCCGGAACCGTCGCCGAGCGAACCGGCCTGTGCGGACAGGGTCAGGCACAATGAGCACAGCGCGCCAGCGCCCGCTCCCGCTATTGTGTGCCGCCACCGCAAAGGCAAACCATTCTCCGCCAAACAGGATTGTCCCGCAGCGAAGCACTGCGGGGTCCGGCCGATCCTTCCAGCTTATGGTTAATGAAGCCTTAGCTCAGGGGTTGGACCTTGAGGACGTTGCCCTCGCTGCCGATAACCCGCACGCGATGCCCGACGGGCAGGTCGGGCCCCGATACGCGCCAGACCGTATCGCCCAGCACCACCCGACCAAAACCCTGCTCGATCGCCTGTTCCAGGACGACATCCTGGCCGATGAAGCGCTCGGCGCGTCGGTTGAGATAAGGGCGATCGGACTTTGGGGAGCGGCCACGAGTCCAGCGCAACCAGAGCACGATGCTGACCAGCGACAGGGCGCCGAAGATCAGCCATTGCAGCGGCCAGCCAATGCTGGGCATCGCAAAGGCCAGCGCCCCGGTCACGATGCCCGAAATGCCCATCCACAGCAGGAACCCGCCGGGCACGACCAGCTCGAGCGCCAGCAGGATCAGACCGGCGACAATCCAGGCCCAGGGGCCGTTGCTGGCGACGAAATCGATGACCTGCATCGCCTGCTCCCGTTACTGCTGGCCGGCTGAGGGGGGACGGCTGGAGCGCACCGGCGCGGGTGCGCCACCACCAAAGGTTTCCTTGGCGATTTCGGCAATGCCGCCGATGGCGCCGATGACGCTGGCGGCTTCCACCGGCAGCATCAGGATTTTCTGGTTGGGCGAAGTGGCAATGCCCTCAAGCGCCTTGATGTAGTTGTTGGCGACGAAATAGTTGATGGCCTGCACATTGCCCGAGGCAATGGCGTCGGACACCATCTGGGTGGCCTTGGCTTCGGCTTCGGCCGACCGCTCGCGCGCTTCGGCGTCGCGGAATGCAGCCTCGCGGCGGCCTTCGGCTTCGAGAACCTGCGCCTGCTTGGCACCTTCCGCCTGCAGGATCGCCGACTGGCGGCGGCCCTCGGCCTCAAGGATAGTGGCGCGCTTTTCGCGCTCGGCCTTCATCTGGCGGCCCATCGAATCCACCAGGTCCTTGGGCGGATCGATGTCCTTGATCTCGATGCGGGTGATCTTGACGCCCCAGGGCGAGACGGCCGTATCGACCACCTTGAGCAGGCGGTGATTGATCTCGTCGCGATTGGACAGCAGCTCATCGAGATCCATCGAGCCCATCACCGTACGGATATTGGTCATGGTCAGGTTGAGGATGGCGTTTTCGAGGTTGGACACCTCATAGGCCGCTGCGGCTGCATCGAGGATCTGGAAGAAGGTCACGCCATTGGCGGTGATGGAAGCGTTGTCGCGCGTGATCACTTCCTGGTGGGGCACGTCGAGCACCTGCTCCATAACGTTGATCTTCTTGCCGATGCTGTCGATGAACGGCACGATCAGGTTAAGCCCTGGCTTGAGGGTCCGCGTGTATTTGCCGAAACGCTCGACGGTGAAATTGTAGCCCTGCGGCACCGTCTTGGCGCCGGCGAACAGCACCAGGATCAGCAGAATGCCAAGGCCGATCAAAGTGATGCTCAGGCCGTCGAGCGCAAAGCCGTCAAACAAATCCATCGCCGATTCTCCCTTGGTCTTCATGGGCCGAACAATATTGAGGCACCGGCGGGCACGCAATGTCTGCACGCGCAGAAACATCGCGCGGCCGCACCCCTAATATGTAGTGATGCCGGAGCCGCGGTGCGATGGCGTCTAGGGCATAGGGACATTGACGCGCCGTTCGATGGTCAGCGTGACCGCGATCACCACGAAGGCAAAGATCACCATGCCCAGCGCCACGACATGGGCCTCGCCCCATTGCAGACGCTCGACATAGTCGTAGAGCGCGATGGCGATAACCTTGGTCTGGCCGGGAATATTGCCGCCGATCATCAGCACGACGCCAAATTCCCCCACCGTATGGGCGAAGGTCATGACCGCGCCGGTAATATAGCCGGGCCGCGCCAGCGGCAGGGCGACGCGGAGGAAACGCTGCCGGTAGCTGGCGCCCAGCGACAGGGCCGCTTCGAGCGGATCGTCGCCGATGGCGGCAAAGGCGTTGCGCAGCGGCTGCACCATGAAGGGCAGCGAATAGAAGAACGAACCGATGATGAGGCCGGTGAAGGAAAAGGCCAGCGTGCGCCCGCCCCAGAGGCCCGCAATCCACCCGCCGGGGCCATTGGGGCCAAGTGCCAGCAGCAGGTAAAAGCCCAGCACGGTGGGCGGCAGCACCAAGGGCATGGCCACCACCGCGCCGACGACCTCGCGAAAGCGCGACTTGCTGCGCGCCAGCCACCAGGCGATGGGCGTGCCGACCACAAGCAATATGACGGTGTTGATGGCGGCCAGGGCCAGCGTCAGGCTGATGGCAGGCCAGATGTCACCCAGGTTCACCTTTGGGCACCCATGGTCTTGCGCGATCCTCTCAGTCGTCTCCCTCCCCCTTGTGGGGAGGGATCAAGGGTGGGGGTGGATTGGCCCGGATACCGGGGCTCCCACACCCCCACCCTGCTCGATTCGACGGACTTGGCAAAAGCCAAGTCCGATCTCGCTCCCCTCCCCACAAGGGGGAGGGAGCCCGACTGCGAGGCCGGCGTTACTCCACCACGTAGCCTGCCGCCGTAATCACGGCCACGGCTTTTTCGCCTTTGAGGAAATCGACATAGGCCGCGGCGGCGGGATTGGCCTCGCCGGTCTTGAGCAGGACGGCGTCCTGGCGGATCGGCTCGAACAGCTCGGCCGGCACCAGCCACACGCTTGATTTGCCGACCACCTGGCTGGCCGCGACAAAGCCCAGCTCGGCGTTGCCCGTCTCGATGAACTGCAGGGTCTGGCTGATGTTTTCGCCGGTGACCAGCTTGCCGGCCACCGCGTCGGTCAGGTCCAGAGCGGCAAGGGTTTCCTCGGCGGCGCGGCCATAGGGCGCGGTGGTGGGGTCGGCGATGGCGAGCTTGTCATAGGCAAGGCCCTCGAGCACGGCCTTGCCATCGGCGAGATCGAGCGTGGTGCTGTAGAGCGCCAGCGCCCCGATGGCATAGGTGAAAACCGAGCCCTCGACGCCCAGCCCCTCGGCGACCGCCTTGGTGGGGCGCTCGTCATCGGCGGCGAGCAGCACCTCAAAGGGCGCGCCCTGCGAAATCTGGGTGTAGAGCTGGCCGGTGGCGCCAAAGCTATAGACCACGTCGTGACCGGTCTCGGCCTTGAACAGCGGCGCCAGCTCTTCGGCCACTTTGGTGAAATTGGCCGCGACAGCGACATTGACGCTGTCGGCATGGCCCGCCCCGCTCATGAGCAGGCTGGCAAAGACGGTTCCGACGAAAAGCACGCGCATGAATGGAGACCTCCGATATGTTCCGACGAACATATCCAGCAGCCTCATCGGCGCAAGCGCTATTTCCGTTGGGATATATCGAAGAAGCGACGCAAGGCGGTGACGTCATCGGCGATGGCATCACGGGTCTTGCGCTGCATGTCACGATAATGCGCGAGCACAGTGCGGCCGGCCTCGGTCAGCTGCGCGCCACCCTGCGCGGCGCCGCCGCGGCTGGATTCGACCAAGAGCGTTCCAAAGCCCTCATTGAGGGCCTGAACCAGCCCCCAAGCGCGTTTGTAGCTCATGCCCATGGCCTTGCCGGCGGCCGAAATCGAGCCGGTGCTGGCAATCAGTTCCAGCAGGTCGGCTCGACCGGGGCCGATATAGGCCGTTTCGCTCAGCGTGACCCTGAGATGGGAGAGACCGTCGCTGGGCACCCCCGCCATGGCGTTAGCCGCGCAGCTGGGAGGCTTCGCGGGCCAGCGCTTCGATGCGGCCCCAGTCATTGGCGGCCAGTGCATCAGCCGGCATGATCCAGCTGCCACCGACGCAGATGACGTTGGGCAGGCCGAGATAGACCTTGGCCTTGGCCGGATCGATGCCGCCGGTGGGGCAGAAGGTGATGTCGGGCAGCGGCGAGGCAAAGGCCTTGAGCACCGGTGCGCCGCCCAGCGCTTCGGCCGGGAAGAACTTGAGGAAGCTGTAGCCGCGCTCGGCCGCCGTCATGGCTTCGCTGGTGGTGCCGATGCCCGGCAGCAGCGGAATGCCGATATCGTCGGCGGCGTCGAGGATGCGCGGGGAAATGCCAGGCGACACCATGAAGCGGCAACCGGCATCCACCGACTGCTTCATGTGCAGGCCGTTGCGCACGGTGCCCGAGCCGACAATGGCGCCGGTGACCTTGCCCATCTCTTCCATGACCTTGAGCGCGTTGGGAGTACGCAGGGTCACTTCCAGGATCGGCAGACCGCCCGCGACCAGCGCCTCGGCCAGCGGCCGCGCTTTACTGACATCATCGAGAATGATGACAGGAACAACCGGAGCCAGCGAAAGAATGGAACGAATGGCGGCGGCGTCTTGCGGCATGGATAGACCTCATCGTTAGAGCTGTGGAACGGTTAGGAGCTTGGCGATATTCCCGCAACCCCGTTCATTGAAAAGACAGGAAATAATCCTTAGGTTCCGCCTCGACTTCGGAGGACCACGTCATGGTGCAGACAATCAACGCGATTACCCCGCTCGATGAGGCGCGCGCCATCCTGTCCGGGCACTTCGACCTGAAATTTTCCAAGGCCGTCGAACGCGCCACCGAAAAGGTGTTTGAGCGCGTCCGTCACCAGATTCCCGAAATCGAATGGGCCTTCTATGCGCCGCTGATCTTCCAGATCAACCGGCTCAAGAAGGAGAAGGATGCCGTCATCCTCGCCCACAATTACCAGACCCCGCAGATCTATCACGGCGTGGCCGATATCGTGGGCGACAGCCTGCAGCTGGCCATTGAGGCGACCAAGGTGCGCCAGCAGGTGATTGTGCAGTGCGGCGTGCACTTCATGGCCGAGACCAGCAAGCTGCTGAACCCGGAAAAGACGGTGCTCATCCCCGATAGCCGTGCCGGCTGCTCGCTGGCCTCCTCGATCACCGCCGAGGACGTCATTGCCATGCGCGAAATGTATCCGGGCGTGCCGGTGGTGACCTATGTGAACACGTCTGCCGCCGTGAAGGCGGTGACCGATGTGTGCTGCACCTCGTCCAACGCGCTCGATATCGTCAATCGCGTCGACGGCGATACCGTCATCATGATCCCCGACCAGTATCTGGCGCAGAACACCGCCAAGAAGACCGGCAAGAAGGTGATCACCTGGGCCGGCGCCTGCGAGGTGCACGAGACCTTTACCGCCGAGGATATCTCGGAACTGCGGCACGCCTATCCGACGGCCAAGATCATCGCCCATCCCGAATGCCCGCCCGAGGTGATCGACGCGGTCGACTTTGCCGGCTCCACTGCCGCCATGATCGACTGGGTCAAGACCACCAAGCCGCCGCGCGTGGTGATGGTGACCGAATGCTCGATGTCGGACAATGTGGCCAGCGAAACCACCGGCGTCGACTTCCTGCGCGGCTGCAACATCTGCCCGCACATGAAGCGCATCAACCTCGAAAACGTGCTGTGGAGCCTGCACACCATGACCGAGGAAGTCACGGTGCCCGAAGACACCATCCCGCCCGCACGGCTGGCCGTGGAGCGCATGATCGAGATGAGCCGGAAGGGCGATTAACGGCCCAGGGCATAGCGCCGGTGATGGGCCAGATGTGCGCGGGCGGGCCGGAACGGCTCCTCGACCAGCACGAGGCCCTGTCGCAATGCCGTCAGTACGCTGCGATCGAGCAGGTCGGGATGCGGCGCAGTGATGCGATAGTCGTCTTCGATGGTGATCAGGCCATCGCGAAACGGCCGCACCAGCGCGTAGAGCATGGGCAGGTAATTGTTGATGGCCAGGGGCCCGCCCTGGTCGCGCGGCTGGATCGCCACCACGTCGAGGTCGCGATGCAGATGCAGCACCGGACGATCGAATTGCGCTCCGGTCAGCGCGCAGCGATAACCATAGGTGAGCAACACGATCGCGTGGAGATCGGTATGGGCATTGATCGAGTGATCGGCGGCAAAGCCGCGCTGCGCCTCTTCGCCCAGACCGTCGTCATCGGTTCCGACCATTGCCCGCCCTCGCCCCTGCGGGCGTTACCTTACGTAGAACCCCAGGCCTCGCAAGGAAAACCGCGATGACCACCTTCGACAACACCCTTTATGCCGATGGCGCACTGATCGTGGGGGCCGGGCTGGCGGGGCTGTTCACCGCCCTCAAGCTGGCGCCGCGGCCGGTGACCGTGCTGTCGCCCAAGCTGCTGGGTACCGGCGCCTCCTCGGCCTGGGCGCAGGGCGGGGTCGCCGCAGCCGTGGGCGCGGGTGACAGCAGCCATGCCCATGCGGTCGATACCGAAATGGCGGGGGCCGGCATCGTCGATCACGGCACCGCCGAAAGCGTGACCGCCGAGGCGGCCGCCCGCATCGAAGACCTGGCGCGCTGGGGCACTCCGTTCGATCGCGACGATTTCGGCAATTTCGAACTGGGCCGCGAGGCCGCCCACTCGGCCAACCGCATCGTCAGGGTCGAGGGCGACCGGGCAGGCTGGGCCATCATGCAGGCCATCATCGCCGAAGTGCGGCGCACGCCCTCGATCCGGGTCGTGGAGGGGATCACCGCGCTCAGCCTGGCGCGGGACAATGGCCGCATCGTCGGCGTGTTCTGCCGGCGCCTGGGCGATCGCTATTCCGAACCCGTCTTCATCCGCGCCCGCGCCACCGTGCTGGCCGCAGGGGGACTGGGCGGGCTCTATGCCGTTACCACCAATCCGCCCGGCGTCAGGGGCCACGCCATGGGCATGGCGGCCCGGGCCGGAGCGCTGATCGCCGACGCCGAATTCGTGCAGTTCCACCCCACCGCGATTGCGACCGGCGCCGACCCGGCCCCGCTGGCCACCGAGGCCCTGCGCGGCGAGGGCGCCATCCTGGTCAATGATCTGGGCGAGCGCTTCATGCCGGCCATCCACCCCGATGCCGAGCTGGCACCGCGCGACGTGGTGGCGCGCGCCAACTTCCGCCAGATCCAGGCGGGCCGGAAGGTTTTTCTTGATACCCGCCAGGTGCTGGGCGCCGAAATCCTGACCCGCTTTCCTACCGTCGCCAAGTATTGCCTTGATGCCGGCATCGACCCGGTGACGCAGATGATCCCGGTGACCCCGGCGGCGCATTTCCATATGGGCGGCGTCAAGGTCGACGAGCGCGGTCGCTCATCCCTGCCCGGTCTCTGGGTGTGCGGGGAAGCCAGCTGCACCGGCCTGCACGGCGCCAATCGCCTCGCGTCCAACTCGCTGCTGGAAGCCACCGTCTATGGCGCGCGCATCGCCGAGGACATTGGCGGCCTCGAACCGGCCGGCGATCTCGCCCCGTTCAAGGGCATCGGCTGGAACGAGGCGGAAGGCGAACGCGCCGAACAGGTGCTGCGCAACCTGCCCGCCGTGCAGAACCTGCGCCGCATCATGACCGACCTCGTGGGCGTCGAGCGCAATGCGGCCGGACTCAACCAGGCCCTGCGCGACATCGCCGACCTCGAAGCCAATGCCGAGCACGTCACCAGCGCCTATCTCAACATGACCACCTCGGCGACGCTGGTGGCGGCGGCCGCGCTCAAGCGCACCGAAAGCCGCGGCGGCCATTTCCGCACCGACTTCCCGGCAACCGACGACATCAACTGGGAGCACCACACGACCATGACGCTGGCCGAAGCCCTGGCGATCCGGGCGGACGCTTAGCTTAGGCCAGCAGCACCGCGTCGACTTCGGCCCGCGTCGGGGGCTTGCAACCCTTGCGGCCGCAATTGATGCCGGCCACCACCGCGCCAAAGCGCAGCATGTCGGACAGGGCACCGTCGCCGAGCGCATCGAGCTTGCCCGCCTTGAGCAGGCCGCGCTCGTGCAGCCAGGACAGGATGCCCGCCATCAGGCTGTCGCCCGCGCCCACCGTGTCACCGAAGACCGGTGGCGCGTAGATGGCCGCCTGCGCCGTGCCTGAACGGGTGAAGGCGCGCGAGCCCTTGTCGCCGAGCGTTACGACGAACAGTTCACAGTTTGGTCGCGCCAGCATTTCTGCGGCGTGCGCTTCGATGCTCATGGACTTGTCCAGCGCCTCGAGGTCTTCCTCGCTGACCTTGACCACATGGGCAAGGTCAAGAAAGCCGGACAGGCGCTGCTTGTAGCCCTCAAAATCATCGACCAAGCTCGGCCGCACATTGGGGTCGATGGAAATCGTCGCGCCGCGAGAGATTGCCGCCTGCACGACTTGGTGCCAGGCCGTGGACTCATCGGGCTTGATCGGGCAGAAGCCGCCGATCTGGTAGAGATCGAGCTTTTCAGGCAAGGCCGCGATGGCCTTGTCGGCATTGATGGCGCCATCGGCGGACCGATAGAAACCGTAGCGCGCATTGTGGTTGGCATCGAAATTGATCACCGCCAGCGTGGTATATTCGGCAACGCGCTCGGGCAGCAGCGGGGTGACCCCGGCCTCGGCCAGCGGACCCAGCAGATAATCACCAAAAGCGTCGGCGGAGATGGGGCAGAGGAAGCCGGTGGGATTGCCCAGCTTGCTCAGCGCAATCGCGCAGTTATAGGGCGAGCCGCCCGGATGGGCCGTCATCACGATCTGGTTGGCGCCGTCCCGGCCAATGGCCGAACCATCGGCCAGAATTACCTCGGCCTTGAGATCAATCAGGCTTTCCCCACCAACCACGAACATGCAATGCCCTCCCAGGCGATAGATGCGCCGGCCCGGCGCAAGCGCCAGCGGCATAGCATTATTGGTACCGCTTTCGCCAGCGGCGCGAGCGAATGCTCAGCCCTTGGGCGCGTACCGCTCCGTCCACCAGTCGGTCCAGCGCTGCTCGAGCGCCGCAAAATCGGCGTCGCTGAGGCCATAGGTGGTAAGCACCACCGATCCTCCGCCGTCGGGACGCTCGGGCGAGACGCCCATATCGGTGACCGCCAGCAGGCCATTGCCCCATTGCGCCACGGTGAGCCCGGTCTGGAAATGCGTGCGGTACCAGACCGCGCCCGAAATCGTGTCGCCCATGCCCAGCTCGGCGGCATAGTCGGCGGTGACGGCCCGGTTGGTCGCATTGGCAAGGCCAAGCGCAACCGAGGGCGCCTGCCCGCCCGGCCGGGTCGCGCCGGAGAGAAAGATGGTGCGGCGCGTATCACCGCGATGCTGCTCCAGCGCCAGCTTCAATTGCTGGAAGAACGTCACCCAGCCTTCGGCGATCGCATCATAGGTGCCGGCCCAGTCGAGCGGTTCTGGCGCCGAGCGCAGCACACGCAGGCGGGTCTGCGCCCCGGCCGCGCTGAGCTCGATGGCATAGGACGACCCCTCCCACTCGCCGAACTGTACCCGATGGGCCGCGGGGTCGCTGGTGCTGCCATCGACAAAGATGAACTGGATCTCGTCGGCCAGCGAAGGGGCATCCCAGCCAAACCAGGTGGCAATCTGCGCGGGATCGGTGATCGCCGCCCACACAACCTCCATCGGAGCGGTGATCGCGATATCGACAATGACCTGTTTGCCAGGATCAATCATGGCTTTACTCCTCCAATGCACCTACCCGACGCGCCGCCAGAGTATAGACCCGTCGACCTGCAATAAAGGCTCTTCATCCACCTTGGATTTCCGCAGTCTTTGTTGACGTCGACCATTGTTCCTGTTCAATCAACGCCAGGGAGATTGATTGGAAGGACAAGGGGATACCCCGCCTGCCAGTCAGAAGGAGGAACCACTTGAGATTGCTTGTCGGCTTCATCAAAGGGGTCAGCACCCTGAACAGGGTTGTGGGGGAAACCCTGTCCTGGCTGGCCCTTGCCTGTGTGCTTGTGTGCTTTACCGTCGTCATCCAGCGCTACTTCTTTCACACCAGTCACCTGTGGATGCAGGACCTCTATGTGTGGGTGAACGGCGCCATGTTCACCGGCGTTGCCGGGTTTGCCCTGCTGCGGCAGGACCACGTCCGGGTGGACATTTTCTATAGGCCCGCATCGCTGCGCTGGAAGGCTACCGCCGACCTCATCGGCGTCGTGCTGTTCCTACTGCCCTTCATGTATGTCGTGATCTCGTTCGGTCTGCCCTATGTGCAGCGCTCGTGGCGCATCTGGGAGGGCTCCGCCAATATCGGCGGCATGCCGGGCCTGTTCGTTCTCAAGAGCTTCATTCTCGTCTTCGCCGCGCTGGTCACCTTGCAGGGTCTGGCCATGGCAGCACGGTCCATTCTCGTGCTGAACAACAAGCAAGACCTGCTTCCACCCAACCTGCGCTACGAAGCCGAGAAGGGGCACGGCTGATGGATCCAAAACTCCTCGGAGAAATCCTCTCCGGCCTGATGTTCTTCGGCATCATCGGCGTGTTGATGCTGGGCTTTCCCGTCGCCTTCAGCCTCGCCGGCACCGCCCTGATCTTTGGCCTGGTCGGCTTTATGCTGGGGGTCTTCGACCCCTCCAACCTGGGCTTCCTGGCCTCGCGCTTCATCGGCAACATGACCAATGAAGTGCTGGTCGCCGTGCCGCTCTTCATCTTCATGGGCGTGATGCTGGAACGCACCGGCATTGCCGAGCGCCTGCTGCTGACCATGGGCAAGCTGTTCGGCAATATGCGCGGCGGGCTGGGCCTCTCGGTCATTCTGGTGGGCGCATTGCTGGCCGCTTCGACGGGCGTCGTGGGCGCGACAGTGGTCACGATGGGGCTGATCTCCCTGCCGGCCATGATGCGCGCTGGCTATGATCCCAAGCTGGCCACCGGCGTCATCTGCGCCTCGGGCACGCTGGGCCAAATCATTCCGCCCTCCACCGTGCTGATCTTCATGGGCGACATGCTCTCGGGCATCAATGCCCAGGTGCAGATGGAAAAGGGCAATTTCGCCCCCGAGCCGGTTTCGGTGGGGTCGCTGTTCGCCGGGGCCTTCATCCCAGGCATGGTGCTGGTCGCGCTCTATGCGCTCTGGGTGATCTTCAAGGCGGTGACCGATCCCAAATCGTGCCCGGCAACGCCGGTTCCCGAGGCGGAAAAAGAGGGCCTGCTCAAGGAAGTCGCCGTCGCCCTGGTGCCGCCGCTGCTGCTGATCGTTGCCGTGCTCGGTTCGATCCTGGGCGGCATCGCCACCCCGACCGAGGCCGCCTCGGTCGGCTCGGTGGGCGCCATGCTGCTGGCCCTGCTGTCGCGCCAGCTCAACTTCCGGGTGCTGCGCGAAGCCGTGATCTCCACCGCCACCATTACCTCGATGGTGTTCATCATCCTGTTTGGCGCGGCGGTGTTCTCGGTGGTGTTCCGCGTCATGGGCGGCGACAACCTCGTGCATGAACTGCTCTCGAACATGCCGGGCGGGGCCATCGGCGCCACGATCATCGTCATGGCGATCATGTTCCTGCTCGGCTTCATCCTCGACACGTTCGAGATCATCTTCATCGTGATCCCGATCACCGCGCCGATCCTGCTCGCACTGGGCGTCGACCCTGTCTGGCTGGGCGTGGCGGTGGGCGTGAACCTGCAGACCAGCTTCCTGACGCCGCCCTTCGGCTTCTCGCTGTTCTACCTGCGCGGGGTCGCGCCGGCTTCGATCACCACCGGCATGATCTACAAGGGCGTCATTCCCTTCGTGCTGCTGCAGCTGACGGGGCTGGCCATCCTCTTCATCTTCCCCGAACTGGTCACCTGGCTGCCCAGCCTGATCTACAAGTAAGCCTGGATCGCCAAGCCAACAAAAAAGCCCGGGTGCATGACACCCGGGCTTCCTGTTTTCAGGCCAGGCCCGATCAGGTGTACTTCACGTACTTTTCGCGGGCCGCCAGATAGGGCATGTCGGTGCCCTCGGTGCGTTCGCGCAACAGGTTGAACGCTGTAACGAAGCTTTCGGCCGTCTTTTTGGTCATCGCATCGCCGCCTTCGCGGATTTCAGCGATCAGTTCCATTGATGCCTTTGCACCGGCCTCCAGAATTTCCTCGGGGAAACGGCGGATGGCAACGCCATGGTCATTGGCCAGAACCCGCAGCGAGCGCGGGTCATTGGCATACATGTCGGCGGCGACGTCATCATAGGACGCCTGGGCGCAGTAGCGCACGACTTCCTGCAGGTCTTCCGGCAGCTCCTGGAACTTGGCCTTGTCGACCGCGATTTCAGTCGCAAGACCCGGCTCGACGAAGCTCGGGAAATAGTAGTTCTTGGCGATCTGATAAAAGCCCAGTGCCAGATCGTTATAGGGGCCGACGAATTCGGCGGCATCGAGCGTGCCCGACTGCAGCGCGGCGAAAATCTCGCCCGCGGCCAGGTTGGTCACCGAGGCGCCGAGCTTGCCCCAGACCTGCCCGCCAAGCCCGGGGGTACGGAAACGCAGACCCTGAACGTCGGCAACGCCGGTCAGTTCATTGCGGAACCAGCCGCCAGCCTGCGTGCCGGTATCGCCCGACAGGAACCCCTGCAGGCCAAATCCGTCATAGATTTCGTCCCAGATTTCCTGGCCGCCCAGGTGGCGAACCCAGGCGGTTAGTTCGCGGCTGGTCATGCCGAAGGGCACGCCGGTGAAGAAGCTGAGGCCCTGGCTCTTGTTCTGCCAGTAATAGGGGGTGCCGTGGCTGAGTTCGGCCGAGCCGTCGATCACTGCATCCAGCGCCTGCAGGCCGGGCACCATCTCGCCAGCTGCATAGACCTGGATATTCAGGCGCCCACCGGACGCGCGACCCACGCGATCGGCAAAATTCTGCGCACCCACGCCGAGGCCGGGGAAATTCTTGGGCCACGTGGTGACCATGCGCCAGTTGATGGTGCCCTGTGCGATAGCGGGTGCGGCCAGCGAGGTGGCCGCAGCGGCGCCAATCGTGGCAACCGAAGCCGTTTTGAAGAATTCACGTCTCTTCATACACTCTCTCCCTTGTCGCATGCACGCTGCATGCGATGCCGATCGGCTCCCGCCTCTCCCTGACCAGCGCCAATCGGTGAAGTAAACAAGCAGTCCACAACAGTTCTGTCCAGCAGGTTGCTGCAACAGCAAGTAGATCGCTTGCCGACAACTTGAGACGAATGTTCGGTGATGATCGGGATTAAACATGCGCCTGCGGTGTTTACCCTTCTGCGGGCCGCGAGGCGGCCCCGAATTTGGAAGGGAACATGGTATGAAGTTTCGTTCGATCCTGGCCGGTGTAGCGGCCATCGCCTTGCTGGCCGCCCCTGCCCTGGCCGAGGACTATGTCGGTGGAGCCGTCAAATCCGCCGATATCGGCGGCAAGATGGTGCTCACCGATGCCAATGGCATGACCCTCTATATCTTCGACAAGGACGCGCCCGGCGTGACCAATTGCTATGAGCAATGCGCCATCAACTGGCCGCCGCTGATGGCCGATGCCTCTGCAAAGGCCGATGGTGAGTTCACCCTGGTGGACCGCACCGACGGCACCAAGATGTGGGCCTATAAGGGCCTGCCGCTCTATCTGTGGAAGGACGACAAGGCGCCCGGCGATATTACCGGCGACGGCGTCGGCGGCGTCTGGCATCTTGCCATCGAATAGACCCGAGGCAATCCGTGGACGACCTCATCGACCAGATCGAAGCCTGCGTGCCGGCCTTGCGGCGCTATGCCAGGGCCCTGACGCGCAGTGCCGACCTGGCCGATGACCTCGTGCAGGATTGCCTGGAACGCGCAATCTCCAGACGCGGCCTGTTTCGTCCCACCGGGCCGGTCCGCGCCTGGCTCTTCACGATTCTGCTCAATCTGCACCGCAATGCGCTGCGCAGCTCGCAGCGGCGGGGGCAGATTGTCGATATCGACCTCGTGCCCGAACCCTCGACCCCGGCGACACAGCCGGGTCACATTGCCCTTGCCGAAATGGCCCGCGCCATCGACACGCTGCCGCTGGAGCAGAAGGAAGCCCTGCTGCTCGTGGCGCTGGAAGGGCTGGCCTACAAGGAGGCTGCCGACATTCTGAACATTCCCCTGGGTACGCTGATGAGCCGCATCGGCCGGGCCCGCGCCGCCCTGAGGGTGCTGACCGGCACCCCCTCCGAGCCCTATCTGAGGACGGTCAAATGAGTGACATCACCCGCGACATGCTGATGGCCTATGCCGACGGGCAATTGAGCGATGCCGAGCGTGAGGCCGTCGACGCCCATCTGCAGTCAAATCCGGAAGCCGCAGCGGAGGTCGCGCTGATTGCGCGCCAGAACGGCGCGATCAAGGCGCTGTTCGACCCGGCCGGCGCCGAGGCCGTGCCCGCCCGGCTGAGGCCCCGCCGCATCGCCGCCGAACTGCGCCAGCGGCGCAACCGCGCCTGGGGCTGGGGGGCTGCGGCCGTCGTGCTGGTGGGGCTCGGGCTGGGCGCCGGGTGGCTCGTCCGCCCCCTGTTCGATACCCCGCCGGCCAGCGCCGTGCTGATTGCCGATGCGGTCAACGCCCACAATGTCTATGTCGCCGAGAACCGCCACGCCGTCGAAGTGGGGAGCGACGATTCCGAGCATCTGAGCACCTGGCTATCCAACCGCCTCGATACTCGGCTGGGCATGCCCGATCTCGTGCCCGAAGGCTTTACCCTGCTGGGCGGGCGCCTGCTGCCGGGGGCCGAACATGCCGGGGGGCGCGCTGCCCAGCTGATGTATGAAAGCCCGGCCAAGGAGCGCATCACCATCTATGTGACCGCCGCCCTGCCCGATGGCCAGCCGGCCTATCAGTTCACCAATTACGACGGCGCCGAAGCCTTCTACTGGGCCAATGCCCGCATCACCTGCACGGTGGTCGGCACCCTGCCGGCTGACCGGATGAAAGTGCTGTCGCAGGCCGTCTACCGGCAATTGACCGAAGGTGATGTTACCGCCAGCCGGCCCTATCGGGGATAAGTCAGCTGGCCCGGACTAGGCCCGCGCCACCGGCGGGTTCCGGGGCGGCAGGTCGTTGGAATAGATGTTGTGCAGGCCGACATTGAGAATGTCGCGTTCGCCACACAGCGCCATCGTGGTGTCGAGCTCCTTGCGGATGATATCGAGCACGCGCGTCACCCCAGCTTCGCCCCCGGCCCCCAGGCCATAGAGCATGGGGCGGCCGATAAAGGTGCCCTTGGCGCCATAGGCCATGGCCTTGAGCACGTCCTGCCCCGAGCGAATGCCGCTATCGAGATAGACCTCGGTCTTGTCGCCCACCGCATCAATGATCTCGGGCAGCACGCGAATGGTCGATGGGGCGCCATCGAGCTGGCGGCCGCCATGGTTGGACACGATGATGGCATCGGCCCCGTGCTGCAACGCCAGGCGCGCATCGTCGGGATCGAGCACGCCCTTGACGATGACCGGGCCGCCAAAGCGCTTCTTGACCCAGGCGATATCGGCCCAGTTGAGCGTGGGATCAAACTGGCTGGCCGTCCAGGCCGACAGCGATGCCAGATCGTGATCACCGCTTACATGGCCGACAATGTTGCGGAAGGTGTGGCGCTTGGTGCCCAGCATGCGCGCGCACCACAGCGGGTGCTGCATCATCTGCCAGACTGAATAGGCGTTGAACTTGGGCGGAGTGGAGAGCCCGTTATGGATATCCTTGTGGCGCTGGCCCAGGATCTGCAGATCCATGGTGAGCACCAGCGCCGAGCACTTGGCCGCCTTGGCGCGGTCGATCAGCCGCTCGATGAAGCCGCGATCGCGCATCACGTAGAGCTGGAACCAGAATGGGGCCGTGGTGTTCTCGGCAATATCCTCGATCGAACACACGGCCATGGTCGAAAGCGTGAAGGGAATGCCGTATTTCTCGGCGGCCTTGGCGGCCTTGATCTCTCCATCGGCCACCTGCATGCCGCCGGTTGCCGCCGGGGCAATGGCCACCGGCATGGTGATCTGCTTGCCCAGCATTGATGTCTTGAGATTGCGCCCTTCCAGATTGACCGCCACCTTCTGGCGCAGCTTGATCTTGTTAAAGTCGCTCTCGTTGTCGCGATAGGTGCCCTCGGTATAGCTGCCGCTATCGGCATATTCGAAGAACATCTTGGGCACGCTGCGGCGCGCCTTGGTCTTCATCTCATCAACAGTGAGGATCTTGTCGAGCGCGGCCATGCTGAAACTCCGGATTTACGCCTGCCTAGCAACTAACATGTTAGTCGTCAATGAGACGTGCGCAGGCGCCGCCGGACGCGGTTGCGGGTCGAGGAGATGGTGCCCCGAGGCGGGTTTCGCCCCTGGTTTGGTATTTTAGTGAGGCGCAACTCGCCCCGGGGCGCCGGGATTTCTGGCGGGCGGACTCTCTGGTGGCTTGCCACCTTCCGCGGACCCAGGCCGGGTAACGATCCCCAGCCCTCCCGGCCGTCGCCATGCAGTTGATCGTTGCAACTCCATCCCCGCATGGCTGATGGGGGGAGTGTCGCACGGGCGTTTGGGGCGGGGACAAGATGAATAAGCAGGGGGCTGCACCCGGCTCGGTGCCGGGTGACTCGGTGAGCATGGTGGCGGGATAGGTGCGCGCCGCTTGCAACGGGGGCGGGCATGATCTCCAATGCGTGGCGACGGAGGAGCACATGGCTATTGGCGGCGACGCGCTTGAGTATATCGACAGGAAATTCCATGCCCTGACCATCGGCAATGCTGCACTCGAAGTGCTGTATGACCAGTGCCGCTGGGCAGAAGGGCCGGTGTGGTTTGGCGACGCCAACCACCTGATCTGGAGCGATATTCCCAATAATCGCATGCTGAAATGGGTGCCCGAGCTGGGCGTTACCGTGTTCCGCAGCCCCTCCAACTATGTCAACGGCAATACCCGCGACCGGGAGGGGCGGCTGATTTCGTGCTCGCATGGTGCGCGGGCCGTGCTGCGTACCGAATGGGACGGCAGCGTCACCACGCTGGTCGACCGTTTCGAGGGTCGGCGGCTCAACTCGCCCAATGACGTTGTGGTCAAGTCGGACGGCACGATCTGGTTCACCGACCCCAGCTACGGCATTCTGTCGGACTATGAAGGCTACAAATCCGATCAGGAACAGGCGGGGTGTTTCGTCTACCGATTTGACCCGGCCGACGGATCGCTGCGCGTCGTCGCCGACGATTTCGCCAAGCCCAATGGGCTGGCCTTTTCGCCCGATGAATCCATGCTCTATGTCTCCGACACCGGGCAAAGCCATGATCCGGACTGGCCTGCTCATATCCGCCGCTTCGACGTGGCGGGAGCGCAGCTGCGCAATGGTACGGTGTTCGCTGATATCGACTCCGGCCTGCCCGACGGCTTCCGGCTCGATACCGAGGGCAATGTATGGACCAGCGCCGGGCTGGGGGTGAATGTCTACGACCCGGCCGGAGACCTGCTCGGCCGCATCAGGACCGGGGCCAAGACCAGCAATGTGGTGTTTGGCGGACCGCGGCGGAACCGGCTGTTCATCACCGCCAGCGAGTATCTGATGGCAACCTATGTCAACGCGACCGGCTTGCAACGCCCCTAAAGGCCCAGCTCGGCCAGCACGAAATCGGCGCGTTCGGCTACCGGCAGACGCGGCACGATGGTGACCGCGTAACCGAGCGCCGGATAGTCCTGCAACAGACGCTCATACTCGGCGATGGCGGCATCGAGCCCATGCTGGCGCTCGCCATCCCTAACGTAGATTTCGGGCCAGGGCGGGGTCAGGAACACCTGGTGATGATACCGCGGCAATTCGGCGGGCACGGGTTGCCCGGCGAGATGGGCCAGCCCGGCAGCGGCATCGACCAGGGCGCGATCGAAGAACACCCAACCCGCACGATCGGCGGCTGTATAGTCGGCTTGCGCCATGGCGATGGCGCGGTGCAGGAAGGCGGCGGGATCCACCCACGGCAAGGCGGCGCCGCCTGTGGCCAGTTCTTCGGCCACGATGCGGCGGCCGGGCTCGGGCACGCTGGGATAGCCGCGTCGGCCCAATTCGGCCAGGAGCGTGGACTTCCCGCCGCCCGAACAACCGGAAAGGATGACGAAGCGGGGTGTGGTTGTGTTGACGGGTGCGGACACGTGACTGTCCCTCCTTTGGTGGTTATCACGATAGCGCCCGAACCGGGCGCGGAGGCAGATATTGGATCGATCCGACTTCATCAGGCGGCATTTGCGGCTCGACCCGGTGCCCGGGCTGCCCGGCACCGTGCTCTATGCCGCCCATCCGGGCAGCCGGCTGTCGCAGCTGGCGGGCGAGGATGACCCCGATCCGCCGGCGCCGTATTGGGCCTATCCGTGGGCGGGCGGCATGGCGCTGGCGCGGCATTTCGAGAGCCATCCGGCGCTGGTGGCGGGCCGGCGTCTGCTCGATCTAGGCGCCGGATCAGGGCTGGTGGGGATTGTCGCGGCCAAAGCCGGAGCGATGGTTGAAGCCGCGGAGATCGACCCCAATGGGCGGGCGGCCATCATGCTCAACGCGACGGCCAATAATGTAGCTGTGGCGCTGGTCGATGTCGATATCGACGGGCCACCACCGGCTGATATCGAGCTGATCGCGGCGGGCGACGTGTTCTACAATTCCGAAGTGGCGGCGCGCATGCTGCCATTTCTCGAGCGGTGCCGAGCAGCGGGGATCGCGGTGCTGATCGGCGATCCCAACCGGCGCGACCTGCCGCTGGAGCGGCTGGAACTGGTGGCGTCCTATCCCGTGGGCGACGTGGGGGATGCGCGGGAAAAGGCGGGCCGGGTGGGGTCAGTCTATCGGCTGCGCGCAGGCTAGAGAGTGGCGCGGATTGCGAAGCCGCCGTGGGTTTCATCGCTGTCCGAAACCAGCACGCCGCTGACCAGCGCGGCACCGGGGCCATCCCAGCATGCTTCGAGCATCGCCTCGACGGCGGCAGGCTCACCGGAAAAGACCGCTTCGACGGACCCGTCGCGCCGGTTGCGCACCCAGCCGCCGAGCCCGCGCGAAACGGCTTCGGCCTCGACCCAATAGCGGAAGCCCACCCCCTGCACCCGACCGGTTATGATGGCGTGGGCGCCGCGCATGACGTCACTTCTTCGGCTTTTTCGGCTTGGGCAGCGGCAGCTCCGCCGCCGTTACCCGCACGAGGCCCGCCAGCCAGTCGGCATCGTCCCAAAGGTCGCCATCGATCTGGAAATAGGGTTTTGCGCCGGGATAGGGCTCGCCCTCGGTGACCGTGCCGAGATAGGCGTGGCCGGCCTCGGTGGGCTTGATGAACAGCTGGTCGTCGCAGACCAGCGCCATGATCTTACCGTCGCAATAGAGGCCAAATTCGCCAAACATCTTGCGCGCGGTGACCGTGCCGGCCGCCGCGCTCTGTTCAAGGATGTAGTCGACTGTGCCCTGCTGGGTGCTCACATCACCGCCCCTACCTGCCACGGCACGAATTCGTTGTCGCCATAGCCCAGCGCTTCCGACTTGGTCTGGGCGCCCGAGGCCACGGTCAGCAGCAGGTCGAAAATCTCCTGGCCCTTGGCCTCGATGGAGACGCCCTCGACGATATCGCCGCAGTTGATATCCATGTCCTCGGACATGCGCGCATACATGTCCGAATTGGTGGCCAGCTTGATCGAGGGCACGGGCTTGCAGCCATAGGCCGAGCCGCGCCCGGTGGTGAAGGCCAGGATATTGGCGCCGCCGGCCACCTGCCCCGTCGCCGAAACCGGATCGAAGCCGGGCGTGTCCATGAACACGAAGCCCTTTTCGGTGATCGGCTCTGCATATTCGTAGACGGCGGTCAGCGGCGTCGTGCCGCCCTTGGCCGTCGCGCCCAGCGACTTTTCGAGAATGGTGGTCAGCCCGCCCAGCTTGTTGCCGGGGGATGGATTGTTGTTCATCTCGCCGTTGTTGCGCTGGGTGTAGTTTTCCCACCAGTGGATGCGCTCGATCAGCTTTTCGCCCACTTCACGCGACACGGCGCGGCGGGTCAGCATGTGTTCGGCGCCATAGACTTCGGGCGTCTCGCTGAGGACGGCCGTGCCGCCCTGGCGCACCAGAATATCGGCCGCGACGCCGAGCGCCGGATTGGCGGTGATGCCCGAATAGCCATCGGAGCCACCGCATTGCAGCGCAAGCGTCAGTTCCGACGCATCGACGGTTTCGCGGCGGGCGCGAGCGGCCACCGGCAGCATCTCCTTGATGCGCTCGACGCCCCAATCGATCATCTTCCGCGTGCCGCCAATTTCCTGGATGGTCATGGTCTGGAAGGTGTCGGTTTCGCTGAGGCCGTAGGTTTCCTTCATCTTGTCGATCTGGAAGGCCTCGCAGCCCAGCCCCACCAGCAATGCCGCGCCAAGATTGGGATTGGCGGTATAGCCCCACTGGGTGCGGCGGAAAATCTGGTAGCCTTCGCCGGTCAGGTCCATGGCGCAGCCCGTGCCATGCACGAAGGGAATGACGCCATCGATGTCGGGATATTCGTCGAGAATGCCCGAGCGGGTGATCGCCTCGGCCATGAACTTGGCGACGGTGGCCGAGCAGTTCACCGAAGTGAGGATGCCGATATAGTTGCGGGTGCCCACCTTGCCATTGGCGCGGCGATAGCCCTCGAAGGTGGCGCGCTCTGGTAACGGCACCATGTCGGGCGCGATGGCGCCCTCAGTGAAGGCATAGTCATGGGTCAGCGATCCGTCGGCGCCCCCCATGCCGCAATTGTGCTCATGCACCCAGTCGCCGGGGACGATCGCATCCTTGGCAAAGCCGATGATCTGCCCGAACTTGATGATGGCCTCGCCCGCCGCGATCGGCCGAGTGGCAAACTTGTGGCCGCGCGGCACGCGCCGGACAATGGCCACGCCCTGCGGCGTATCAGTGCCGACATCAAGGTTGGCCAGGGCCACTCCGATATTATCGGCTGCATTGAGCACAAGGGTCTTGGCCTGCGGGCGGGTCATCGTTTCGGACATTGATCAGGGGACTTTCGCAACTCGGGTCTGGCCGGCGCTTTACCTCCAGCCCATTTGCCGCCAGATTGCCGCGCAATTGGCAGCGACGGGCGTTGTAAAGCAGCACGGCACTAACTAACATGTTAGCATGACATCCGCAGCAAGTCCCTATTCATTTATGGTCCGCCCGGCGACGCTGGCGCGTGGCTCGGTCACGACCGAAGTGACCAATATTATCCGCGATGCGATCGTGACCTTGGCCCTGCCCCCCGGCAGCGCCATCGACAAGTCGCTGATCTGCGCCGAAATCGGCGTATCGCGCTTCCCAGTGAGCGAGGCGCTGGCGCGCCTGCAGATCGAGGGGCTGGTCGACATCGCCCCGCAACGCGGCTCGACCGTCTCGCTGATCCGCATCGCCGATGTGCGCGAATATATGCTGATCCGCAAAGGGCTCGAATCGGAAGCCCTGCGCGTCTTGATCGGCAGCCACGACGCTGACTTGATCGAGGCCTTGCGCGCCAACCTGGCCGCACAGCGCGAAGCCGCCGAGCACGACGACGCCGAAAACTTCCACCGCATCGACGTGGAATTCCACGACATCATCTATCGCTCGCTCGGCTTCACCCGGATCAAGAGCATCATCGATTCCGCCCGCGCCAATCTCGATCGCGCACGCCGGCTGATCATCACCCCACGCCGGCTGGCGCTGACCATTGCCGAGCACCAGGCGATCTTTGACGGCATTCTGGCCGCCGACCAGAACCAGGCGGCGCGGGCCATCCGTGCCCATATCGACGCGGTGATGGTGGAGCTGTTCGCGTTTGCGCGCGAATATCCCGCCCCCTTTGCCGACGGCGCTACGCTGGGCTCGGACGACGATTCCTTCCCCTTCGGCTAGCCTGGCCACCGCCTTCACACCAAGATCGAGCTGAGGAGGAAACATGCTCAAGAATATCCCGCCCATTCTGGGCCCGGACCTGTTGGCCATTCTGCGTGCCATGGGCCATGGCGACGAAATCGCCATCGTGGACGCCAACTATCCAGCCGATTCCGCCGGACCGGTGCTGGTGCGGCTCGACGGTGTCAGCGCCACGGATGTGCTCGACGCGATCCTCACCGTGATGCCGCTCGACGATTTCGTCGAGGAGGCCGCCATCTGCATGCAGGTGGTGGGCGACGCCGGCAAGCGCGAGCCGGTGATGGATGCTTTCGACGCCATTATCCGCCAGCATGAACCGGCCATGGGCCTGTCCTCGATGGAACGCTTTGCCTTCTACGCCCGCGTCAAGACCGGCTACGCCATCATCCAGACCGGCGAACGGCGGCTCTACGGCAATATCCTGCTGAAGAAGGGCGTCATCCGCCCCGACGCCTAAATATTGCTTCAGGCGAACGCATGGGACCAACGTCGCCCTCGACAGGCTAACATGTTAGCTCTATGGCCTTGGGCAACCGCAAGAGGGAACCGCACCACATGAAACTGCTTCGTATTGGCAACAAGGGCGCCGAAAAGCCCGCAATCCTGGCTGAAGACGGCTCGATCCGCGACCTTTCGGGCGTGGTTGCCGATATCGGTGGCGCAACGCTGTCTGCCGAAGGTCTCTCCAAGATCGCCGCAACCGACATCAACGCGCTGCCCAAGCTCGATGCCGGCCAGCGCATCGGCCCCTGCGTCGCCAATGTCGGCAAGTTCATCTGCATCGGCCTCAACTATGCCGACCATGCCGCCGAAACCGGCGCTGCGATCCCGGCCGAGCCGATCATCTTCATGAAGGCCACCAGCGCCATCATCGGCCCCAATGACGACGTGATCATTCCCAAGAACTCGATCAAGCCGGACTGGGAAGTCGAGCTGGGCGTAGTCATCGGCAAGGAAGCCCGCTACGTCGACGAGGCCGACGCCATGGACTATGTGGCCGGCTATTGCGTCATCAACGACGTCAGCGAGCGCCATTTCCAGATCGAGCGCGGCGGCACCTGGGACAAGGGCAAGGGCAGCGACACCTTCGGCCCGATCGGCCCCTGGCTGGTGACGCGCGACGAAGTTGCCGACCCGCAGAACCTGAGCATGTGGCTCGAGGTTGACGGCAAGCGCTACCAGAACGGCTCGACCAAGACGATGATCTTCGGCGTGGCCCATGTGGTAAGCTATGTCAGCCAGTTCATGAGCCTGCAGCCGGGCGACATCATCTCCACCGGCACCCCGCCGGGCGTCGGCATGGGCATCAAGCCCGAGCCGGTCTGGCTCAAGCCCGGCAACGTCATGCGCCTCGGCATCGAGGGCATGGGCGAGCAGACCCAGAACGTGAAGGCCTATCAGGCTTAAGTGACGCTTGGGACCGCGAAGGTCCGCCACGCACGGCGCTGCCCACGGACTTGATCCGTGGGCAGCGCCGTGCCGTGCTGATAGTGGCCCGCGGATCAAGTCCGCGGGCAGCGGCCGGTGGGTGGCGAGAATTTACCCCGCGCAGTCGCGATATCGGGGCTCCCATACCCCCCACCCTGCTCGATGAACGGACTTGGCTGACGCCAAGCCCTATCTCGCTTCCCTCCCCACAAGGGGGAGGGAGGGTGGCTCCCAACATTCCCGGGACGCACAGCTCTCTAAGCATACGCGCTGTCATCCCGGCCTTGAGCCGGGGTGACACCGAGCTTGGGGCTACGGCCGCCGGGCGATCAGGTCGATTTCGACCAGGGCGCCCACCGCGAGGGCGGTGACGCCGATTGTGGTGCGGGCGGGGAGTTTTCCGGGCTCGAAGAAGCTTGGCCAGATCGCGTTGAGACCCGAATAATCGCGCTCGAATTCGGTGAGGTAGATGCGCGCCATGGTGACGTGCTCAAGACCCAGCCCGATGCCGCCCAGAACCAGCTTCAGATTATCCACCACGCGCCGGGTCTGCGCTTCGATGCCGGCCGGGAGCGGTGCGTCGGGGGCCGCCGGATTGGTCGGCATCTGGCCCGTGACGAACACGAAGCCATCGGCTTCGACGGCATGAGAAAACGGGGCGACCGGGCGCGGGCCGGCCGAGATCATGTGGTGGAGAAGCTGGCTCATCGAAAACTCTTGCGTGATAATGCTTGAGCATCGTCGTGCCGAACGCCATAAGTCAACGGCTGGTGGCTTATGACGCCCCAAGCAGACCGGGGCCGAGCCTGATATGTTCGATGTCTTCCATACTGTCTCTGCCTATCTCGAGAGTTTTCTCGCCGCCATTTCGGGCAATTTCTGGCTGACCTTCTGGTTCATCTTCGCGGTGGCCATCGGCGAGGCCGTGTTCATCCTCGGACTGTTCGTGCCTTCGACCCCTGTGCTGCTGATGGCAGGCGGGATCATTGCCGAGGGGCGCCTGCCCTTCTGGGAGGTCTATTTCGCCGCGGTGACCGGCGCCATTATCGGCGACGCCCTCTCCTATACGATCGGGCATTTCCTCAAGGATTCCATCAAGGAAGTCTGGCCCTTCAAGCACCACAAGGACCTGATCGCGCGGGGCGAGGTGTTCTTTGCCCGCCATGGCGGCAAGGCGGTGTTCATCGGCCGGTTCATTCCGGGCGTCAAAGCCGTTATTCCCGGCGTCGCCGGCATCATGGGCATGCGTTACGGCCATTTCACCCTGATCAACGTCACCTCGGCCTTTGCCTGGGCGGCAGCCCATATCCTGCCCGGCATGCTGCTGACGGCCTGGCTGAAATCCATCGGCCTGTCGCTCGAACTGGTCATCGTGGTCGGCACGCTGATCCTGGCGGGGCTATTCGTGCTGCTGCACTACCACCGCCGCATCCTTCTGTTCTTTGCACCCTGGATGGGCGGCTTTGGCCGCTCGCTGCAGACCCGCTGGGGCAACCAGGACCACGCGCGCTAAGCCGGAAAGAGGGCTTGCGGAGCGGCGCAAAGAGGATCAACCTCGCCCGATCATGCGCCGCTCGATATCTGCCGGGATCATAGCTGCTGCACTGATGGGCCCGCTGGCGGTCAATGCCGTCACCGTAGGGCCAGCCTTTGCCCAGAGCGGACCGCGCGAAGACGCCCTCGATACCCTGTTTGCCCGGCTGCGCGTGGCGCCCGACGCCGCCACTGCGCGAACCCTCACTAATGAAATCTGGCTGATCTGGACCACCCCGACCGATGCCGCCCTCGCCGCCCGGATGGCCGAGGTGATGGCGATGCGCCAGAGCGCCGACTTCACCGCCGTAATGACCCTGCTCGATGGCATTGTCACCGACTTTCCCGATTATGCCGAAGGCTGGAACCAGCGCGCCACCATCAATTACCTGCTCTCCAACTACGAGCAGTCGCTGGAGGATATCGACAAGGTGCTCGCGCTGGAGCCGCGCCATTTCGGTGCGCTGGTGGGGCGCGCGGTGATCTACCGCAACCAGGGCAAGCTCGATCTGGCGCTCAAGGACATGGTGGCGGCATTGGCCATCCATCCGTTCCTCGTCGAGCGGGCACTGTTCCCCGAGCTGGAAAGCTTCAAGTCAATCTGAGCCTTGACCCTGCCTTGCGTGCGGGGTCTGCTGTGACCACATTGGCTGGTGCAGCAAGTTTGAGAGCAATCACATGATCGAGACTGAACTCACGGTGACGCGCGAAGATGGCGCCACGCGTGGCCGCTACGTCATCCATCTGGCGCCGGGATACGAGGCCGAGATGACGTTCCGCAAGGGCGAGAACGGCACCATCATCATCGACCATACCGGCGTGCCCCGCGAATATGAGGGCCGCGGCATCGCCGCCAGGCTGGTCAATCAGGCCATCGCCGATGCCCGCGCCGAGGGTTTCAAGATCACCCCGGTCTGCTCCTATGTGGTGGCGCAATTCCGCCGCCACCCCGAATGGGCCGACCTGCGCGCATGATTACCAGCCATAGCGCACGCTGTCCTGGCTATCGGCCTTGATGGCTTCGAGCGTTTCCCAGGGAACGGTGATGGTGGGCGCGCCATAGGCATAGGCGGCCACCTCGTAGGGCTGGAACTGGATCACCAGACCATAGGCATTGGAGAGGTCCCAGCGGGTGGGATCGGTGACCGCCTCGACGATCTCGCTGCGATCATCAACCTGCAGCCATTCGCCGTGCTGGGCCTGCAGCTGGTCCCAGGCCGCATCGGTCAGCACCTTCTTCCAGGTTTTGCCCGCGAACACGTCGCTGGCCTCCAGCGCGCGCTGCTCGGGCACGTAGTAGTGCAGGAAGCCGACGGACGAATTGCCATGCGCGGCGCCATGCCCATACCAGTAGGTGCTGGTATCGAGCGTGATGCGGTTGGCCCCGACCACTTCCTTGATTGCCAGGGTGACCGTGGAATCCGCTGAGGCGTCGACATCGGTCTTATTGCCGCCTTCGCCAAGCGACGGCGCCAGTTCTGCGGCGCTGGCGCGCACCACCGCGTTGAACCCAGCCGCCAGCGGATCGTCGCCGTCAAGCTGGGGGTAGTTCACGACATGGCTGGCCAGCTTCCAGTAGGAATCGGGATTACCCACTTCATCGGGGTCCGGCAGCACGTCGTAATGCGATTGCACGAAAAAGCGCAGTCCGCCCAGCATGCGGCTGCTTTCGAGCGCCGTGCTGCGGGTGTTGAACGTGGCGACGAGGCACGCCGCGCCATCCTCGTCATAGCTGCCACGGGTCAAGGGCTTGGCGTCGTCGGTGCAGGTGCGCCGGGCAAAATCGAGCCAGCCGCGCTGATCGTTGCGTGCCAGGGTGAGCGCCGCCGGCGACAGCCCGCCAGTCGCGGTGGCAAAGGTCTTGGCGAGGCGGTCATCGGCCTTGGACAGGTCGGGATTGTCGCAGATCGCCTTTTCGAAGGGCGTGCTGGCCTTGGCGCAGTCAAAGCTGGCGGCAGCGGCCGACGCGGACAGCAAGGCCAGCGCGAAAACCGGCGCGAGAGTGCGGATCATGACCATGTGGATTCCTTGCTTTTGGGTATCAACTGTTCGCGCGGGCTGACGCGCCATCGGGGCGATCGCCATCGAAAATGATGACGCGGTTGCGGCCATCGTCCTTGGCCATGTAGAGCGCGGTGTCGGCCATTTCAGTCGCCACCTCGATGCTGTCGCCAGCGTCGAGCAGGCACGCGCCGACGCTGACGCTGACCGCGACCGGGCACCCGTCGGACAGGATAACCGGCTTGTCGCTGATGGCCGCCATCACGCCGAACGCGGCGGAACGTAGCAGGTGCGGGGCGCTGTTCTGCAGCAGCACCAGATACTCGTCGCCGCCCCAGCGCGCCGCGACATTGCCATCGCCGATACTGGCAGCGATGCGGCGGGCGAGTTCGGCAATCACGCTGTCGCCGGCGGCGTGGCCATAACGGTCGTTGATTGCCTTGAAGTGGTCGATATCGATGAGCAGCAGGCCATTGCGCTGGTCCCCGGTGCTGTCGACGAAGGCCTCCATGAAGCCGCGCCGGTTGGCGAGGCCCGTCGGGCCATCGCGGAAAGCCAGGGTTTGCAGCTCTTCGGTGCGCTCGCGCACGCGGGCCTCCAGTAGCCGCGTATTGTCGGTCACCGCCACCGCCATTTCGGCAAAGGCGGTCGATAACCGCCCCACTTCGTCGCGCGGCTGATCGCCCATCGAAAGCGCCGGGCCGTAATCGCCTTCCCGGGCCCGGCGAACCATGAACTCGAGCCGGGTAAGACGATCGAGCACCTGCCGCTTGAAGACCAGCCCCAGCATGATGGTCACCAGCCCCATCACCGACCCCAGCAACAGGCCGATGGGCAGAAACAGGCGCTTGTCGATGATGGCGTCAATATCCATCATGGTGACGTTGAACCAGCCAAGCCGGTCGAGATAGCCAACGCCCACAAGCGTCTGCTTGCCGCCAACCCGCATGAAGCGCGATTGCGCAATGACGTCGCCCCCAGTCACTTGGGCCATCAGTTCGCGCAGGGCCTGCTGATCCTCGGGGCGATCGACCAGCGAGAAGACCGTGCGCTTGGCGCTCATTTCCCGGGTGAGGCTGCGCAGATCGACCATGTCGGGATCGCGATGGGCCTGCACCGCGCCCTGCCGGTCGACGAACATCGAGGTAATGCCGACCTGGGGAACGTTGACCACGTCCTGAATGAAGGCGGTGAGATCAATGCCGGTACCCAGCACGCCCAGCACCCGCCTGCCCTCGCGGATGACGCAGTTCATCCACACCTTGGTGACGCGCAGATTGGCGTCGTTATCGACATTGAGGTGACAGCCATCGCCCAGCGCCGCAGTGGCGAAATACCAGTTGTCGCGCGGATTGTCGGCATCGACCGTGTAGCGGAATTGCGCGCCGGCATAGGCGTTGGAGGCGTCGTTGAAGTAGTAATTGCCCGAGGCGCCGATGACGAAGAAGTAGCTGTGATCGGCAAAGGACTGGCGGAAATGCTCGAGCTCGGCGAGACCGCGCCGCTTGGCATCCTGATTGGTTTCGTCATTGGCCCAATCGCGGATCGATTGCGATCCCGCCAGGGTTTCGGCCAGCGACACTTCGCGCATCAGTGCCTGCAGACCCCGGTAGCGGTCGTAGAGCACCTGTTTTTCAGCGAACAGCGTGCCCAGCTGCACAACGGTAGAAGCAACCAGCCAGTTGAAGGCCAGATAGGCCGGCACAGCCACCACCGCAAAGCCGAAAACCACCAGGATCAGCACGCGAACACGCAGGCTGCTGGCGATCTTGGCTCGAAGCCCGGTGATTTGGCGCCTAACGTCCATCCGGTCTGCCCCGTGGGGACTGGAGCTCCAGATGTAGCGGCTACTAGTCTAGGTTTGGTTAAAGCTGGGCTTATCCGCCCGGACAGGTGAACTCTGTGGCGCGCCGGGCGTTGTCTCAGCGACGAGCAAGGAGGTCACCAATGAGTCCGCTGGAAACCAAGATCCGCGCCCTCTTCGACGCCTATGGGAAACGGTCCGACGATGCCCTGCAAGACCCGCCAAAACTGGATATCGACGGCGTGGTCGGCGCCTTCGCACCCTATTTCGTTGAATCCAGTCCCAAGGGGGTAATGGGCGGCGCCAACAATGACCGGTTCCGAAACATGATCCCCTCGGGGTTTGCCCGGTATCGCGACGTGGGCGGCAAGCACATGACGATCAAGGGTCTGAAAGTGACGGAACTGGATCGCATGCATGGCGTCGCCGACGTGGATTGGGATTTCGCCTATGTCGACAAGGCCGGCAAAAGTGGCCATGTCACCTTCACCAACCTCTACTTCGTGACCATCGCCCAGGGCACGCCCAAGATCTTCGCCTATGTGACGCCGGACGAAGACCAGGCCATGCAGGAGCACGGCCTGCTCTGAAACGGCTAGCCCAGCGTTGCGAGGAAGCGCTGGGTTTCCTGCAACTCGGCCGGCCGCAGTTCATGACCGCCGTCGTGCCAGAACAGGGTTGTTGCGGCCCCGTTGCCCTGGAAGTAATCACCGAGCGCCTGCGATGCGGGCGCCGGGCAGATGGGATCGCGCCGCCCCGCCGTGATCAGCACATGCCGGCCGGAGAAATCGGTGGCCGGCGGCGCAAAGGGGATCAGCGGGTGCATAAGCACCGTCGCATCGAACAGGTCCGGGGCAGCAAACTGCATCGAGGCCAGAATGTTGGCCCCATTGGAATAGCCCAGACCAACAACGCGGCGCGGCTGGCCTTCGGCTTTGCGCTCGGCGACGAAATCGACCATCTGCCTTGTGCGCAGGGCCAGATCGTCCATGTCATAGACGCCCTCGCCGGTACGCCGGAAATAGCGCAGCGCCCCGCCCTCGCTGATACCACCCCGCGGGGCGATAACCCGCGCGCCGGGCAGCAATTGCCCCGCCAGGTCGAAAAACTGGTTTTCGTCGCCGCCGGTGCCGTGGAAGACCACAAAGAGCGGTGCCGAGGGATCGGCGCCCGGTGCCTCGCGATAGTGATAGCTGGCCATGGAAGTCTCCTGAATTTGTTACCCATACATAGGGCCACCCGACCACCCCGCACAATCGACCCTACAGCCACGCACTGTTGCCAAATCGGCAACAATGGCCCAGTCGATTGCGATTGCTGACCGGCTGCTTTCATGCAGAATACGCCCATGTTTCTATCGGTTTTCGACGTCTTCAAGATCGGGATCGGACCTTCGAGTTCCCACACGATGGGGCCGATGACCGCGGCGCGGCGCTTTCTCGACGAGCTACAAACCAATAACTGGCCCCGTGCCCATAGCGCGCGTCCCGCAGCGCTGAGCGCCAGCCTGCATGGCTCGCTAGCCTTTACCGGCATCGGCCATGGCAGCGGCCGTGCCGTCATCCTGGGCCTGTGCGGGCAGGACCCCAAGACGGTCGATCCCGACGCGATGGATGGCATGATTGCCGAGGTCGAGGGCCGCGGCATGGTGCAGCCGCCCGGCCATTCGCCCTATCGCTTCCGCCCGGCGGTCGATCTGGTCTTCGACAAGAAGAACGCCCTGCCTGGCCATCCCAATGGGTTGCAGTTTGCCGCCCATGACGAAGACGGCCAGCTGTTGTTGCGTCGCGCCTATTTCTCCATCGGGGGCGGCTTTGTCGTCACCGCCGAGGAGCTGGAGGCGATCAAGGGCGCCTCGCCCGAACAGGCCGACGTGCCCTATCCCTTCGCCAATGCCAGGGACATGCTCGACATGGCGGCCCGCTCGGGCCTGTCGATTGCCGGCATGAAGCGGGCCAATGAGGAAGTGACGCGCAGCCGCGTTGCGCTCGATCGCGGCATCGATGAAATCTGGTCGGTGATGCACAACTGCATCCGGCGCGGGCTGGATCAGGAGGGCATCATGCCCGGCGGTCTCAACGTCAAGCGCCGGGCGCGCAACATCTTCCTCCAGCTCGATGCGCAATGGCAGCGCAACGAGATGACCCCGCTGATGGCCAATGACTGGCTGAGCCTCTACGCCATGGCTGTCAACGAAGAGAACGCCGCGGGGGGCCGCGTCGTCACCGCCCCGACCAACGGCGCGGCCGGGGTCATTCCGGCGGTGATGCAATACTATCTCAAGTTCAACGCCGCTGCTGGCGACAGCGATATCCGCGACTACCTGCTGACGGCTGCGGCGGTCGGCGGCATTATCAAGCACAATGCCTCGATTTCGGGTGCCGAAGTGGGCTGCCAGGGCGAAGTAGGCTCGGCCTCGGCCATGGCCGCCGCCGGGCTCTGCGCCATCATGGGCGGCACGCCAACCCAGGTGGAAAACGCCGCCGAGATCGCGCTGGAGCACCATCTGGGCATGACCTGCGACCCGGTCGGCGGGCTCGTGCAGATCCCTTGCATCGAGCGCAACGCCTTTGGCGCGGTCAAGGCCGTCACCGCAGCTTCGCTCGCCCTCAAGGGCGACGGCACTCATGCCGTGCCGCTCGACGCCTGCATCGAGACCATGCGCCAGACCGGCCTCGACATGAGCGAACGCTACAAGGAAACCAGTCTCGCCGGCCTCGCCGTGAATGTGGTGGCCTGCTGAAGATCCGGAAAAGGAAAAGCCCAGCAAACTCGTTGAGTTTGCTGGGCTTGTTGGTTGCGGGAGTAGGATTTGAACCTACGACCTTCAGGTTATGAGCCTGACGAGCTACCGGGCTGCTCCATCCCGCGTCAATCTTCGATAACAATGCTTGGAAGCGGTTATCTCTACCGCGTTGCTCGCGGTGTGAGGGGTATATAGGGGGTAGTTTCTGATTGCTCAACCCCTAAAGCGATGCCGTGTGAAGCTTTTTTGACGCAGGCCTTTTTCTGGGCTCCCAAGTCTGGCAATCGCGGCAGCTTGGGCTAGTGTGCACGCACCTCAGAATTACCGCCGGATTGCTTGATGAAACTGAAGACGCTTGGCCGCACTGACCTGCGGGTCACCGAACTTTGCCTGGGCACCATGACCTGGGGCAGCCAGAATACCGAGGCTGAGGGCCATGCCCAGATCGATATGGCGCTCGAGGCCGGCATCAACTTCATGGATACGGCCGAACTTTATGCCGTGCCAGGCAGCGCCGAAACCTCCGGCCGCACCGAGGAAATCATCGGCAGCTGGGTGACGCGCACCGGCAAGCGCGACCAGTGGATCATCGCTTCCAAGATCGGCGGCGGCGGCAACGCCTTCCTCCGCGACGGCGCGCGCCCCGACCGCATCTCGATTCGCACCGCGCTCGAAGAGAGCCTCCGCCGTCTCAAGACCGACTATGTCGACCTTTACCAGATCCACTGGGCCAGCCGCGGCAGCTACAATTTCGACGGCGCCTGGACCTACGCGCCGCACAAGCAGGATTCGGCCGACACCCTGGCCCATATCGAGGAAATGCTCGAAACGCTGGGCGAACTGGTAGCCGAGGGCAAGCTGCGCCATATCGGTGTGTCCAACGAGACCACCTGGGGCATCGCCCAGTGGCTCCGCATCGCCGAAGCCCGGGGCCTGCCGCGCCTGGTTTCGGTGCAGAACGAATACAACCTGCTGCGCCGCCACTTCGATCTCGACCTGGCCGAACTTAGCCATCACGAGGATGTGGGCCTCTTGGCCTATTCCCCGCTGGCTGCCGGGCTGATCACCGGGAAATACTTTGACGGGCAGATGCCCGAGGGCAGCCGCGCGCATTATCAGAAAGCCTTCTGGCGTCTGAGCGAGCATTCCGAAACCGCCGGCAAGGCGTATCTTGAGCTGGCCAACCGCTGGGGCCTGGACGTGTCGCAGATGGCCATCGCCTTTGCGATGACCCGGCCCTTCACGTCCTCCGTCATCATCGGCGCCACCAGCACGGACCAATTGCGCAATGCCATTGGCGCCCATAATCTGACGCTGTCGCCCGAGCTTCTGGTCGAGATCGACGCCATCCATCGGCGCTATCCTCGTCCGATCTAGGATCGGCGCGCCGGCGGCAGGCGTCACCCCTGCCGTCGGCGCATCACGAACCACAACGCCTGCGGGGCAAATCTTGTCGACGACGCTGTTCTCCACCATCCTGCCGCTGCTCTGCTATCTGGCGTACAACATCATCGTGCCGCAGATCGAAAAGGTGCGGCCCTCACTGTCCTCGATCATGAACATGCAGCGCCGCCGCTGGGTGGCCAATGCCTCGCGCCGGGAATCGCCGTTCGACGCCATCCTCTCCGGCAACATCATGGGGTCGGTGAGCTTTCTCGCATCGACCGCCGTGCTGCTTATTCTGGCGATCTTTGCCGTGTTCGGACAGGTCCCCGCCCTGATGACGACGCTGGGCGAACTGTCGCTGGAACGGACCTATACGGCGCTCGACGTGCAGCTGCACCTTGTCGTGATGCTGGCCATGTTCGTGCTGGCCTTCTTCGCCTTCACCCTGTCGCTGCGCCAGTTCAATCACTTCTGCATCATGCTGGGCGCCATCGACCACGATACCCCGCTGACCGAGGACGAAATCGACGCCATTACGGCGATGAATGCCCTGGGCGCCCGCAACTTCAACAGCGGCATCCGCGCCTACTATTTCTCGGTCGCCACCGTCGCCTGGTTCGTCTCGGAATGGCTGCCGCTGGCGGCGTGCTTGGCCACGATCATCATCCTGGCGCATCGCGAGTTCTTCTCCTCGGCGCACCGCACCGCTGCATCGGCCGCCGTCATCGCGGCGCGGCGCCAGCAGGAACGCAAGGGCTAAGCCCCGGCGTTCACCAGCGACAAATTCTGACATTGACATTCAGCTAATCGAGTCGCTTTATGCGGCCGTCGTAACCACCCGGACCCCACGTCCATGCTCGTCTGCCAGTGCAACATGATCACCAGCAAGGAAATCGAGAGCATCGTCCTCGATTTGCTGCGCGCCGATCCCTGGCAGCTGGTGGTTCCGGCCATGGTCTACAGCGAACTCAGCCGTCGTGCCAAATGCGGCGGCTGCGTACCGAATGTGGTGGACATTATCGTTCGCGTCACGGAAAACTATCACTCACAGCAAGCCCAGCAGTCGGGTGAGGTTCTCGCTCTCCCGACCGGTCTTGAGAAGCTCAAGAAGCTACGGAGTGGAGTACGTCGTGAAAGGCGAAGCGCAGGTCATCGAGCGGCTTAACGAAGCCCTCTTTCTCGAACTCGGTGCAGTCAACCAGTATTGGGTCCACTTTCGTCTCCTGGACGACTGGGGCTACAAGAAGCTGGCTGCCAAGGAACGCGCAGAATCCATCGAGGAAATGCACCACGCCGATCGGTTGATCGAGCGCATCATTTTCCTCGAGGGCCATCCCAACCTGCAGCGTGTTGCGCCCTTGCGCATCGGCCAGACCATCAAGGAAGTCCTCGAAGCCGACCTGGCTGGTGAGTATGACGCCCGCGCCGCCTACAAGGCAAGCCGCGAGCTCTGCGAGCAGCTTGGCGACTATGTCTCCAAGAACCTGTTCGAGGCCCTGCTGGCCGATGAGGAAGGCCATATCGACTTCCTCGAAACCCAGCTCGACCTGCTCGACAAGATCGGCATCGAGAAATACGGCCAGCTCAATTCGGCATCCGCCGACGAAGCCGAATAGGCCGCGCCAATACGGCAGCCAAATACAAAATCCCCGCGCGAGCGGGGATTTCTGTTTTTTTACCTTGGGCACGCAAATGCCCAATCAGTCGGGCCAGGGCACCACGCTGAGCTCGGGCCACACGGCTCGCGCCCGCTCGGCCTTGATGGTGTGAGTAATCCTATTGTTCAGCCGCGTGTTGGGCGTGACCCGGAACGAGAAGATATCGTCGAGTCCGAAAGGCGCATGAGTTACTAGGCGCCCGTCTGGTTCGAGCCGCACGGCGACGGCATGGGTGCGCGAGGCAAAGTTCAGCATCATGTCGGCGCTGGAGTGCAATTGCGGATAGGGCACGCCGAACTTTTTCGGAAACCACAAATGGACCCGTGCCTGGTTGCGCACCTCGACGGGTATCGGGACGCCTGCGAACCATAGCGCCGCCCGCTGGATGACGGCATCTTCCGCCTCCCAGGAAGTGTCGGTGCCGTCGAAGTAGACCACGTCTGCGTCTTTTATGCCGGTAAGGCGCGGGCGTCCCGTCAGGACGTTCCAAACCGTATTGTAGATCGCCCCCGAACCCAGAAGAGGATCGGGCAGATCCAGCGCTCGCAGGCGCACCAGGATATCCATCAACACCGGATCGTCCCGGATAATGGTTTCAAGCGCGTCGCGTTGTACCGTCGGCTCCGCTCCAGCGAACCTCAAATGATCCTGCAAACGAACACTCCCCGATGGCCCTCATGGCAAGAGATGTTGTCGCCATCTTGCCACGCCCTCGCCCTTCGACAAGTTCAGAAAGAGGTCCGCTTGGCGAACCGTCACTTCTCGATCGGCTGGAACATCGAGTTCATCTGCTGGATGATCTGGTCCATCGGCGCGATGGATTCCGGCAACTGCTCCGGCGGTTCGGGGGCGATGGCAACATAGGGTACCCCGCTCGGGAAGGCACCGAACATCTGGAAGAACGCCACCATGTCGTCGAGTACCGGCATGCGCCAGCGCCACATGGCGCCCATGGCAATCACCGGCTCCATGTGGCCAAAACCCTCGTAGTAACGGGTGGTGACCCAGATGCCGCTATCCTTGAGCTTTTGCGCGAAGCGTTCGGTATTCTGCATGCGCACGATGGGGTCGGTCGTGCCGGTCGCCAGATACATGGGCGGCGCGTCGGCGGTGACCAGATTGATAGGCTGGGTGCCCTCGGGATTGGGCGCAGAACCAAAGGCGTTCTGCACTTCTCCATATTCGAACGGGTAGAAGTCATAGGGCCCCGACAGCGCCGCAACGCCCCGGATGGGCAGGTCAAAGCCATATTCGCGCAGGAAAGACGGATCGAGAGCCAGCATCACCGCATTATAGGCGCCTGCCGAGTGGCCGGCGAGGAACAGCCGGCTGGGGTCGCCGCCATAATTGGCGATATTGTCCTGCACCCAACGCAGGGCGCTGGCATTGTCTTCGAGAAATTCGGGATACTTGACCTCGGGCACGAGACGATAATCGGCAATCACCGTCACGAAGCCACGGGCCGCCAGCGCCCGGCCGACGAACTGATAATCGCTGCGTTCGCCCCGGTTCCAGCCGCCGCCATAGATGAAGAACACCACGGGCGCTGCAGCACCGCGCGCCTCGGGCGCATAGACGTCGAGCTTGTGCCTGACGCCATCGGCATAGGCGATGCCATCGCCCACCTTGGCCGTGCCGCCATCCATTGCCGAGGGCAGATTGAACGGGTCCATGACCGAGAGGGCAAAAGTCGGTGCCGGCAGGCAGACCAGCAGCAGGATGACCGCGAAGGCACGACGAAACGACAGGGGCAGACTGGGCATGAACGTGACGATCACTGTTGGGAAGGCGCGGAAGCTAGGGGGCAATTCCGGGGATAGTATGACGCCCGGAAATGGGCGAGGGCAGGCGCCTCGAACGTTAGGAGACGTGCCTGCCCTCTACTTAAGCCCGATAAAGTTGACTCTAAACAGTTAACAGATGCTTAACGTTTGAGCCTGTCGAGCAGGCGCCCGGAAATGTGACCATCGGCCGGCAGTCCGGCCCGGGATTGATAGGCCACGACGGCAGCGCGGGTCTTGGGTCCGATGACGCCATCGGGCGAACCGACGTCAAATCCGGCCCGGTTGAGCAGCGTCTGCAACTCGGCGCGCTGCGCCTTGGTCAGTGCATAATCGCCCGCCGGCCAGGGCGTGACAAAGCTGCCGCCACCGATGATGCGGTCGGCCAGATGGCCCACGGCCAGCGCATAGCTGTCTGAATTATTGTAACGCTTGATTACATCGAAGTTCGGCAGCACGAGGAAGGTCGGGCCCGAGGCGCCGGCCGGCATATAGAGCCGCCCGATATCGCTGGTGCGCGGGAACGGGCGTCCCGACACGCGCTGGATGCCCATGGCCTGCCACTGGCTCAGTGGCGCCCGCTCCATCTGCCGCGCCGCGGCAAAATCGAACCCGTTGGGGAGCTTGACCTCATAGCCCCAGGTTTCACCCGGGCGCCACTTGTGGCTGTTGAGATAGTTGGCGGTCGAGCCCAGCGCATCCTGCACCGAGTTCCAGATATCCTTGCGGCCATCGCCATTATAGTCGACGGCATAGCGCATGAAGCTCGAGGGCATGAACTGGGTGTGGCCCATGGCCCCGGCCCAGGAGCCGACCATATTCTTGGGGCTGACATGCCCATCGGTGACAATGCGCAGCGCGGTCAGCAGCTCGTCGCGGAAGAAGTCGGCGCGGTAGCCGCCCTCGGTCAGCGTCGCCAGGGCGTGAATGGTGTTCTCGCCCCCCATGAAGCCGCCGAAATTGGTTTCCATGCCCCAGATGGCCAGCACCACTTCGGGCTGCACGCCCCAGCGCTGCTGCGCCCCAGTCAGCGTCTGGTTCCACTCACCCCGCATCGCCTTGCCCTTCTGCGCCTGGGCGGCAGTGACGCGGCGATCGATATATTGCTGCACGGTCTGGCTAAACTCGGGCTGCTTCTTGGTCAGCTCCATCACCTTGGGCAGGTAATTGTAGCCCGCGAACGACGCCTCGAATGCCGACTGGCTGACGCCGCGCGCCTTGGCCATTGGCCACAGGCCCCGCACGAAATCGGCGCTATTGGCCAGCGACGGCGCCACGGCGCTCAAACTGAAGGCAGACACCAGGGCAATGGCGGTGAGGCTGCGCAGGGCGCGGGCCCTGCCGATGGAGCGAAACATGACGAGGCCTCGTGATACGCGAATACAAGTACAAGCAATGCACCGGCTGTGCCGCAACTGGCGCGTATCACAATTTTAACTCATCAAATTAAGATGCCCTTAAGGCAAACCGGCGCGGCGATCACAAAGGATTTAACCCACACCTTTGCTCGGCTGCCTCAGGTCCCCATCTCACCCATCATGGGTGGCGGTAGCATTTCGCCCGACTTGCCGCGGCCACCAGCCACATAATTGATCTGCGGATAGGGCACTTTGAGCCCGCGCTCGTCGAACACCTGCTTGATCAATTCGCTATAGGCGCGGCCCGCCGCCCAGTGCTTGCCCGGCTTGGTCTTGATGCGCGCCCGCACGGTCACCGCGGACTCGGTGAAGCCGGTCACCCCATGCATATCGAGCACGTCGATGATATCGGCGGCAAACTCGGTTTGCAGCAGGCGATCGAACGCCTCCTGCATCGCCAGCTTGATCTGGCCGATATCGCTGTCATAGGAGGCACGAATTTCCGCGACGTGGAACGAGAAGCCCCGCACCATGTTGGACACCTGATCGACCGAGGAGAACGGGATCAGGTGCACCGTGCCGGTGAGATCACGAATGGTCACCGAGCGAATGGTGAGCTTTTCGACCGTCCCGGTCTTGTCGCCCAGCGCCACCACGTCACCCTCGTTCATCACATTCTCGAACTGGATGAAGATGCCGGTGATCACATCCTGCACCAGCTTCTGCGCGCCAAAACCGATGGCCAGACCGATGACACCGGCACCGGCGAGCAGCGGTGCAATATTCACGCCGATCTGCGCCAGAGCCAGCATCACGCCGAACAGCACCAGGGCGCTGGTGAAGGCATTCTTGAACAGGCCCAGCAGGGTCTTTTCGCGCGGCGTTGGCGTTTTGCCGATATCGGTATTGAGCTGGTACTCGACCCAGGACGCCACCACGACATGGGCCACGATGCAGACCACGATGATCAGCGTCGCCGAGATCAGCGAACCAGCGGCGTGTTGCCCGGCTTCCGTCCCGATCCAGCCAACAAAGTCGAACAGCGCCCAGGCCTGCGCAATGGCGATTACGACCGCAGCGATAACGATCCAGCGCACCACCTGGATGACGCGCGGCACAAAGGCATGCAGCCGCGCCTCGAGCAGCGGCAGGCGCGTCTTGATGTCATCGGATAGTTGCAGCCCGGCACTGACGCCGCGCGTGATGAACCCGACAATCACCGCACCTGCCAGGATGGCGATCAGCGATTGCACCGTAGCCCCCAGCATGAAGGGCAACGCTTCGGCCGGATTGACCAGCCACACGACCAGCAGAGCGAGGAGATAGACGATGGCCAGCGCATGCCAGTGCTGCCCGAGCAGCACCAGCAGCTGCCCATAGCCATCATTGCCGCGCTTCTTGGCAATGCGCTCCAACCAGTGCCGCACGTCGTCCTTGTTCTGCAGCACGATGACGATGCCGATGGTCACGGCCGTCGCCATCACCAGAACCTGCACCGCCGTCGCCACGCCCACCGACAGGTTCGTGGACAGGATCGGCGTGACCAGCAGGAACGTGTAGCCGAGCAGAGAAATGATGCGCGAGATCCAGAACGACCAATAGGCCGCATTATCGTCATTGATCGGGATCAGACGCAGGCTGGCGAAACGCGGCGCCAGCACCGCCCGAACCACCAGCTTGCAGAGCTCGATCAGCAGGAACGCGTTGAGCAGCAGGGACTGATTGATGCCCATGACGCCAACATAGCCGGTCAGCACGGCCACGGCATTGCCCGCCGCCCAGGCCCCCAGAACCACGGCAAGATCGACCAGGGCGGCGCCGAGTGCGGCCAGCAGGCGGGGGACGAACTTGCGCCCCACGGCATCGGCTGCGATGCGCCGCTGCGCCCACAACATGGCGAAGCGCAGGATCAGGAAGCTGCCGAAGATCCCCAACGCAACCAGGAACACCCCGACCACCACATCAGCAAAGGCATTGAAGTCGGCGTTGGCCGTGCCGGTGACACCCTGCTGCAGGTCTACGAACACACTGCCAAGGGTGCGGAGTGTCGCCGAGGTCCCTTCGGCCACTGAGCGGGTATACTCGGCCAGCTGACGGGCAAAGCTGAGATCGGCTGGTGGGGCCTCCAGCCCCTCCCCTGCTCCACTTTGGCGCAGTCGCTCGATCAGCGCGCTGCGGCTCTCGTCATTCTCGATGATCCGGATCAGCGCGTCGATCTCGTCATTGCCGACGGATGCGGCCGCTCCGGTTCCCTGCGCCATCGCCCCCACCGTGGTGAACAGGAAGGCCAGGACAAGCACGAGATAACGCATTGATCGCTCCGCAGTTTCAGACGCAGGAAGATTCGTCTGTCTCTAGCGTTTGATCAAGGAGTTGTTTTGGCGGGATTGGGGATTGGGGTGCAAAAGCTGGTCCGCCCCCCTTGGTGTGTGCGTTTCAAACGCAAAAACCCCAGTCATTTCTGACTGGGGTTTTATGTGTTTCGAGATCGTAATGAGACCATACGTTTTTGGCAGACCTTGCAGCGACCTACTCTCCCAAGCCTTGAGACTTAGTACCATTGGCGCAGAGGAATTTGACGGTCGAGTTCGGGATGGGATCGGGTCTTGGGCTCCTCGCAAAAACCACAAGGTCAGCGAAAAACGTATGGGTGAATTCTGGTTTTGGTTCTGATTTGGACATTGCCTTCCCATGCAAGAGGCAATGTCTGGTGTATTATTTGTACCGATCAAACTCACACTATGCGGACATAGATTAATGAGAACGATCAAGCCAATCGAGCTATTAGTACCGGTAAGCTTCACACATTGCTGCGCTTCCACACCCGGCCTATCGACGTGGTGGTCTTCCACGGCTCTCAAGGGAATACTAGTTTTGAAGGAGGCTTCCTGCTTAGATGCTTTCAGCAGTTATCCCGTCCGAACTTAGCTACCCTGCAATGCGGCTGGCGCCACAACAGGTCCACCAGAGGTTCGTCCAACCCGGTCCTCTCGTACTAGGGTCAGCTCTTCTCAATATTCCTACACCCACGGCAGATAGGGACCGAACTGTCTCACGACGTTCTAAACCCAGCTCACGTACCACTTTAAATGGCGAACAGCCATACCCTTGGGACCTGCTCCAGCCCCAGGATGTGATGAGCCGACATCGAGGTGCCAAACAATGCCGTCGATATGGACTCTTGGGCATTATCAGCCTGTTATCCCCAGCGTACCTTTTATTCGTTGAGCGATGGCCCTTCCACGCGGGACCACCGGATCACTATGACCGACTTTCGTCTCTGCTCGACTTGTCAGTCTCGCAGTCAGGCAGGCTTATGCCATTGCACTCGAGGAACGATTTCCGACCGTTCTGAGCCTACCATCGCGCGCCTCCGTTACTCTTTGGGAGGCGACCGCCCCAGTCAAACTACCCACCATACGCTGTCCCGGACACTGTTATGCCGCGGTTAGACATCTATGACGATAAGGGTGGTATCTCATCTTGCGGCTCCACAGAGACTGGCGTCCCTGCTTCAAAGCCTACCACCTATCCTGCACATGCCGACACAAATGCCAGCGTAAAGCTATAGTAAAGGTGCATGGGGTCTTTCCGTCTGACCGCAGGAACCCCGCATCTTCACGGGGAATTCAATTTCGCTGAGTCTATACTGGAGACAGTGGGGAAGTCGTTACGCCATTCGTGCAGGTCGGAACTTACCCGACAAGGAATTTCGCTACCTTAGGACCGTTATAGTTACGGCCGCCGTTTACCGGGGCTTCAATTCAAGGCGTTAACCTCTCCTTTTAACCTTCCGGCACCGGGCAGGCGTCAGACCCTATACGTCGTTTTGCAACTTCGCAGAGCCCTGTGTTTTTAGTAAACAGTCGCCACCCCCTCTTTTGTGCCACCCCTGCCCAGTTGCCTGAACAGAGGTCATGCTTATCCCGAAGTTACGCATGCAATTTGCCGAGTTCCTTCAGTATAGTTCTCTCAAGCGCCTTGGTATACTCTACCAGTCCACCTGTGTCGGTTTAGGGTACGGTCAATGTTGGTGGAGCTATTTCCTGGAACCGGCTCATCGCACCCCCAATCCAATAAGGGGATACGAACCTGCGCGATCCGTCACTACCACCTGGCCCACGAATATTAACGTGGTTCCCATCGGCTACGCATTTCTGCCTCACCTTAGGGGCCGGCTAACCCTGCGCTGATTAGCATTGCGCAGGAACCCTTGGACTTTCGGCGAAAGTGTCTCTCACACTTTTTGTCGCTACTCATGTCATCATTCGCACTTCCGATACCTCCACGGCCCCTCACAGGTACCGCTTCACAGGCTTACGGAACGCTCCGCTACCGCTTGCACGTAAACGTGCAAACCCTAAGCTTCGGTGCATAGTTTTAGACCCGGTACATCTTCGCCGCAGGAACGCTTGACCAGTGAGCTGTTACGCTATCTTTAAAGGATGGCTGCTTCTAAGCCAACCTCCTGGTTGTCTAAGCATTCCCACATGCTTTCCCACTTAACTATGACTTGGGGACCTTAGCTGTAGGTTAGGGCTGTTTCCCTTTTGACGACGG
>NZ_AP027921.1:800000-1032500 GCF_055397495.1 Devosia sp. T2-14
CAGAACGTCTTCCCATCGACGGAACTGCCGGAAGGGGCGCGCCTGCGCATTCTGTTCGGGCCCTCGCGCACCTCCAATACGCTCGTGCCCTATCGCATGAGCATCTATCTGCATGACAATGGCAGCAATCTCGACGTGCATCGCGCCACGGTCGCCTTGACCGACAAGGGGCAATATGTGCTGGGCCTGGCGCCCGCCGAGATCACCTTCCCCGAGGAAGACACCGAAGAGGTCAACGTCGCCAACCTGCCGAGCATCTACCGCTCGATTTGGGAAACCGGCCGCAAGCACGATCTCGACGACGAGACGATCGAGCGGATCATCGGCATGTTTGCCTATGACGTCGACATGACCAAGAAGATCGCCGCCGGCGACACGATCGAGCTGCTGCAAAGCGCGCCCGACACCGAAGGGCGCACCGAGCTGCTCTATGTCGGCCTCAAGTTGGGCAGCACCACGCGCCAGCTCTACCGCTTTGCCACCGATGACGGGGTGATCGACTTCTATGATCCCGATGGCGAAACGGGCAAACGCTTCCTGACGCGCCGCCCGCTTGAGGGCGGCGGCACGCTGCGCTCGCGCTTCGGCTATCGCATCCACCCGATTTTCAAGACGCGCAAGCTGCATACCGGCGTCGACCTGGCAGCGCGCAGTGGCACCCCGATCTACGCGGCGGGCGACGGCGTGATCCAGTATTACAAATGGCAGTCCGGCTACGGCAACAAGGTCGAGATCCAGCATGTGAACGGCTATGAGACGGCCTATGGACACATGTCGCGCTTTGCCGATGGGCTGGGCGTTGGCAGCCATGTGCGCCAGGGCCAGGTGGTGGGCTATGTCGGCTCCACCGGCCAGTCGACCGGCCCGCACCTGCATTTCGAGATCAAGATCAATGGCAACCTCGTCGATCCGCTGAGCGTCAAGCTTCCCAAGGACAGCGTGCTGCCGCAGAATTACGAAGTCGCCTTTCAGCAGACGATTTCGCAGATCAACGATCTGATGACGCGCGATCCGGCCCCCGTGACGGTGGCCCAGGCCCAATAGGCCTAGCCGCTTTTGCGCTCGAGGGTCAGCCAGGCGACAATGGCCGACACGACGCTGAGGGCCGCGGTGATATAGGCAATCGTGGCGAAGGCGGCGTCGGTCGCCGCCAGCCTCATGGCGTCTTCTTCCGCGCTCAACCCGCTGGCCGGCAGGCCGAAAAAGATTGGCCTTTCGGCGGACGAACCCAGCGATCGCTCGAACACGAAGGCCACCACCGCCCCGAGCAGCGCCACCGCCAGCAGGCCCGCCACGCGCGCCACCGCATTGTTGACGCCCGAGGCGACGCCGGTATCGCTGTCATCGAGCGATGTCATCACCGCGGTCGACAGCGGCGAAACCACCAGCCCCATGCCGAGCCCAAGCAGGCCGATCGACGGCAGCACGGCAAACCACACATTGTGCAGCGGCGCGGTCACTCCAAGCATGGTGAAGGCCAGCGCCACGATCAACGAGCCCAGCGCAATCAACGGAGCAGGCCCGAACCGGTCGGCCCATTTTCCGCTGAAGGAGGAGAGGGCCGTCAGGATGACGCCGAGCGGCAACAGGGCGAAGGAGACCGTTGCCGGGGTTTCACCCCAGCCGCCGATCATGGTCATCGGCAGGAAGAACATGATGCCGGCCAGCGCGAAATAGAGCGCGAAAGTCAGCCCGTTGGCCCCCGCGAAACTGACATTGGCAAACAGGCGCAGCGGCAGCATGGGCGTCGGCGTGCGCCGCTCCCACACTAGGAACAGCACGGCGAGAATAAGGCCCAAACCGCAATAGATCACGGTATGGGAGATCATCGGCGTGCTGGCGCTGCCATCACCCGTCACTCCATAGGCGATCAGCAATAGCGCCAGCGTCGCCAGCACGGCCCCGACCACATCGAGTTTGCGCCCCGCCTCGGGGCGATCGGGCGCGACGCGGAACCACAGCATGGCCAGCGCCGCAAGTCCCAGCGGCAGGTTGATGGCAAAGACCAGCCGCCAGCTCCAGTCACCCAGAGCCGTCAGCAGGAAGCCGCCAATAATCGGCCCGGCAATGGTGGTGAGCGAAGACGCGGCGGCCCACGTGCCGATGGCCTTGCCGCGCTCCTCGCGCGGATAGGCCTTGGCGATCATGGCCAGGCTCCCCGGCACCATGAAGGCAGCCCCCGCTCCCTGCACGACGCGCGCAATGATGAGCACCAGCGGGTTTGGTGAAATGGCGCAGATCATCGATGCGCCGACGAAGACAGCGATGCCAATGCCGAACATCTTGCGCAGCCCAAAGCTGTCGCCCGCGGCGCCACCCAGCAGGATCAGCGCCGACAGCAGCAGCAGATAGCCATTATTGACCCACTGCGCCTCTGCCAGCGTCGCTCCGAGATCGGCGCGGATGGCCGGGATGGCGATGGAGATCACCGAGCCGTCGATAAAGCCCATCCCGGAGGCGAGAATAGCCGCCATCAATACAAAGCGTCGGCTCTGCGGGGCGGCTATGTCGGTGCTCATGCCAGGTCCGGTGTAAGGGGAACGGGGTTAGGTTTTGGGAGCTTATTCCCGCGCGATCCAGACCGCCAACTCATTTCCGCCGGGCTCGCGGAAGTGAAAGCGCCGGCCGCCGGGAAAATCAAACTGGGCCCGGGTAATGGTGCCGCCGGCGGCGCGCACGCGCTGCTCGGCTGCGTCGAGATCGTCGGTCCGCACGATCGCCATCGTCGCGGCGACCTTGCCCTCGGCCTGATCGACGCCGCCATCGATGCCGGCCTGTTCCAGCCCGTCGTAGTCGGGACCATAACTGGTAATGCCCCAGCCAAATGCCGTCTGGAAAAACGCGCTCGTTGCGGCGCGATCGCGCGAAGGGAACTCCAGATAATCTATCTTGTCGGCCATGGCATTGCTCCTAAGTTCTCTGTTTGTTCTAGAATGGATTTGAGCGGAGAGCAATGCCGGTTCGCGCGCCTGCCACGAAAAAAGGGGCCGGTCTTTGCGACCGGCCCCCTTGATCTTATTCGGCGGCGTCGGCGGCCAGGTCCGTGCCGGAGCGCAGCACGATGCCGTCGTCATCGGCATCTACCACCACGCGGCTGCCATCGCTGATCCGTCCGGCCAGGATTTCCTCGGCCAGTCCATCCTGGACCGAGCGCTGGATCACCCGCTTTAGCGGACGCGCGCCATAGGCCGGATCATAGCCCTCATTGCCCAGCCATTCGCGGGCCTTGGGCGTCAGCTCCAGGGTGATGTCGCGATCCCGCAGCAGGTTGGTCAGCCGCTTGAACTGGATATCGACAATCGCACCCATATGCTCGCGGCCCAGCCGGTGGAACAGCAGGATCTCGTCGATACGGTTGAGAAATTCCGGGCGGAACGCCGACTTGACCATATCAAGCACCTTGCCGCGCACCAGCTCGACCGACTCCCCGTCCTTGAGCTCGACCAGATACTCGGCGCCCAGGTTGGAGGTGAGGATGATCACCGTATTGCGGAAGTCGACCGTGCGGCCCTGCCCGTCCGTCAGGCGGCCATCATCGAGCACCTGCAGCAGCACGTTGAACACATCCGGATGGGCCTTCTCGATCTCGTCGAACAGCACGACCTGATAGGGCCGCCGCCGCACGGCTTCGGTGAGCACACCGCCTTCATCGTAGCCGACATAGCCCGGAGGCGCGCCGATCAGCCGGGCGACTGAGTGCTTTTCCATAAACTCGCTCATGTCCAGACGCACCATTGCGGTCTCGTCATCGAACAGGAACTGCGCCAGCGACTTGGTCAGCTCGGTCTTGCCCACGCCGGTTGGCCCGAGGAACATGAACGAGCCGATTGGCCGGTTGGGATCCTGCAGACCCGCCCGCGAACGCCGCACAGCCTTTGCCACGGCGGCCACCGCCTCGGACTGCCCGATGACGCGCGCGCCGATCGAGTCTTCCATATGCAGCAGCTTCTCGCGCTCGCCTTCCAGCATGCGGTCGACGGGAATGCCGGTCCAGCGGCTGACCACTGCGGCTATGTCGCTCGGGGTCACCACTTCGGCGGCCATCACCGCATCGGCCTTACCGTCGGCATTGGCGCCTTCGGCGGCCTTGATGCGCTTTTCAAGATCGGGGATGACGCCATAGGCCAGCTCGCCGGCCTTGGCCAGGTCACCCTGGCGCTGCGCGATTTCGAGCTGCGAGCGTGCCGTGTCCAGCTCTTCCTTGAGCTTCTGGCTGCCCTGCAGGCGTTCCTTTTCGGCAAGCCACTTGGCGCTGAGCCCCTGGGCCTGCTCTTCCAGATCCGCCAGTTCGGTTTCCAGACGGCCGAGCCGGGTCTTGGAGCCCTCGTCATCTTCCTTGCGCAAGGCTTCGCGCTCGATCTTGAGCTGCATGATGCGGCGATCAAGTTCATCAAGAGCTTCAGGCTTGCTGTCGACGGCCATGCGCAGCCGCGCCGCCGCTTCGTCCATCAGGTCGATGGCCTTGTCGGGCAGGAACCGGTCGGTGATGTAGCGGTTGGACAGCGTCGCCGCACTCACCAGCGCCGAATCCGAAATGCGGATGCCGTGGTGCAGCTCGTACTTTTCCTTGAGCCCGCGCAGGATCGAGATGGTGTCTTCCACCGTCGGCTCGTCGACAAATACCGGCTGGAAGCGACGGGCCAGCGCCGGGTCCTTCTCGACATGCTTGCGGTATTCATCCAGCGTGGTCGCGCCAACGCAGTGCAGTTCGCCGCGCGCCAAAGCGGGCTTGAGCAGGTTGGAGGCGTCCATCGCCCCGTCCGCCTTGCCGGCGCCAACCAGCGTGTGCATTTCGTCGATGAACAGGATGATCTTGCCTTCGGCAGCGGTCACCTCCGAGAGCACGGCCTTGAGCCGCTCCTCGAACTCGCCGCGATATTTCGCGCCGGCAATCAAGGCGCCCATATCGAGCGAGAGCAGGCTCTTGTTCTTGAGGCTCTCCGGAACGTCGCCATTGACGATGCGGATGGCCAGCCCCTCGGCGATGGCGGTCTTGCCCACGCCGGGTTCGCCGATCAGCACCGGGTTGTTCTTGGTGCGGCGGCTGAGCACCTGGATGGTGCGACGGATTTCCTCGTCGCGCCCGATCACCGGGTCGAGCCGACCTTCGCGCACGTCGGCGGTCAGGTCGCGCGCATATTTCTTGAGCGCGTCGTAGCTGTTTTCGGCCGTCGCCGAGTCGGCGCTGCGCCCTTTGCGAATGGCTTCGATGGCGCCGTTCAGCGCCTGCGGCGTCACCCCGGCCGAAGACAGGATCTTGCCGGCATCGGTGTCCTTCTCGACCACCAGCGCCAAAAGCAGCCGCTCGACGGTGACATAGGAGTCGCCCGCCTTTTGCGCTGCCGATTCAGCGGTGTCGAATACCCGCGCCAGTTCGCGGCTCAGATAGAGCTGCGATCCGTCGCCGGAAACCGATGGAATTTTGGTAAGGGCGGCCTCGACGGCGGCCCGTGCGGCCTTCGGATCCCCTCCGGCTCGCTCGATCAACCCATTGGCCATGCCCTGATCGTCATCAAGCAGAACCTTCAGCAGGTGGATCGGCGCGAACTGCTGGTGCCCCTTGCCCAGCGCGGTCGTCTGCGCGCTCTGAATGAAGCCCCGAGCACGTTCGGTGTACTTCTCGATATTCATGCAACTCTCCTTGTCTCGCCCGTCGCCAAGCCCATCAAGGCGCCTGAACACACGTCGGAAGCGTCGAATGATGAAACGCCTGCCCGGCAGCGCTGCTCCATCACGAAGAGATATATGGGGGCAGTTTCGGCGATGAAAAGGGCGGCGCTACAGCATCACGATCAACGGCAGGATCAGTAACGGCGAAATCGGCAGGCCAATCGCATTCAGCCCCAGAACCAAAATCGGAACGATGTAGGCAACGACGACGAGCGGCTCCCGGTATTGTACCCGCGTTCCGTCAGCCCGCACCTGCCGCAACGCCAGCAACGCCCCACAAGTCAGCAAGTTGAGATCGTAATTGTGGATGTAGGGCGTGAGCAACACCGTCCCGACAAGCACCAGCCCGGCACGGCGCGTTGCATCCTTGACCCTGACGAGTCGCCAAAGCAGCACTATACCCACCACTACGGCCCATCCGGCATGGATCAGCAGGGCAAGTTCGGGATCAGCAAGGGCAATCCGCATCGACATGAATACCGAGGGGATCATCCGCATGAATGGCCCGGTGCCGTGCCGTTCCAACGTGCTGAGCGTTGCCAATGTGTCGTGCAGATAGTCGACCCAGAGCGACGGAGACCAGACCAGCAGCGACAGCGCCACCACCCCGACCACGAAAAGCCCGGTGAAAACGATATCGCGCCAACGCCGCTGCAGCAGCCAGTATAGCGGCAACAATATGCCCAGTTGGGGCTTGATCGTCAGGACGCCTGCCGCCAGCGGCGCCAGGAGACCGCGTCGCGCCGGTGCCAGACATAGCAGCAGCAGCCCGGCGGCAAAATTGCCGGTCTGCCCATTGTCGATGCACAACTGCGTTGCGGGCGATACCAGAATGACCAGCGTTTCGAACTGGCTGAAGCCAAAATGGCGCGCCCCGAAATAGAGCATGCCAAGTCCCATGACCGTCCACAGCACGAGGGCAGGATAGTAGTCGAGGAGCCCGAAGGGCGCCGCTAGGAATAGCGAATAGGGCGGGTAGACCCACAGCCGCAGCCCGATGCCCAATCCGGCCATCGACTCCTGATAGGCTTGCAACGCCGCCGACCGGTAGATCTCGTCGACACGTTGCTCGAGCAGCAGCCTTCCCGCCGACCAGAGATTGATAAAGTCGCCGCCAACGACCCGTCCATCGGGATAGGCGATGCCTTCGATGCCGATCAATTGGGGGAAGCGCAGCGCGACTGCCGCCATGCAGAAAGCTGCAGCAACAGTCAGCATCCATGCATAAACGCGTTTGTCCTGATCTGGCATTTCACCCCCACTCAAATGCGAACGGAAGCTACTGGCCCGGCGTTAATTTGGCTTTAGGGCGCTGCGCCGCACGGCCTGCTCAGCAAACGAAAAGGCCGGGCATCGCTGCCCGGCCTTTTTGATTTTCTGGTCGCTGCTACTCCGCAGCGCTGGATGTACCGGCGGTGAGGAAGGCCGGCAGTTCGCCGACATCGGGCTGATCGGCGCCAGCCAGGTCGCCTTCGGCGACACGGCGGCGGCGCGGGCGGCGCTCACGCGGCTTGCGGGCCTCGCCTTCGGCAGCGGCTTCAGCCGGAGCTTCGGCGGGCGCCTCGGACACGGCGGCTTCGGCGGCAGCAGGCTGGGCCTGCTCGATAGCAACCGGTTGCTGCACTTCGCCTTCGGGGCGGAAGCGTTCCCGGCCACGCTGGCGATCGCGACGGTCGCCGCGCTGCGGGCGCTCGCCTTCGCCACGCTGTTCGTTCTGCTGCTGGCGCGGCTGTTCGCCTTCGCCCTGCTCGTCGCCTTCAGCCTGCACGAACTGCTGCTGGGGCGGCTGCGGCGAGGCGAAACGCGAGTTCATGTCGGGCATGTCGTCGTCGAAATCGTCGTCGCCCTGACCTTCCGGCCGCTGGCCGTTCTGGGCCTGCTGCGCGCTGGAAACGATGCGGAAATAGTGTTCGGCGTGCTGGAGATAATTCTCCGCCATCACCGAATCCCCGCTCGACTGCGCATCGCGCGCCAGCTGAAGGTATTTTTCGGCGATATGGGCCGCGTTGCCGCGCACCTTCACATCCGGACCGTTGCTCTCAAAATTACGGGACAACGGGTTGACGTGCTTGCGTCCGCCGTTCCGGCTGCGCTGCCGGTTCTTGTTATTCTGGTTGTTGGGTCTCATCTGGTCGCTTTATCTAACTCTAGAAAATTAAGCGTCACACTGCTGGCGGACTGGCACACTGCCTAGTCTGGCCAATCCCGGAGCGAAGCTCTTGCGCTTCTCACACCGGCTCTACCTGGCTTCATGAAGACCGAAACCGTCAGACAGCGATCCGAACCTATCCTGCGTCGCTCCCGCCCTTGCAGGAACCGCGCTGCCTTGGCAGCCAATGGAATTGTCGGGTGTCTAGTCGCCGTGGCGCTCATGAAGCACCGTTGACAGCAAAATCAAACTATATCGTTCGAGGCGACTTTGCCAGCATTAATTGCAGGCGGCGCCTCGCTTGCCCCTTCATATCGCTAGATGTGGTGCGCCAGAACCACACGGTCAAGACCGTTTAGATCACGGTGCACACTTACCGCCTCGAACCCGGCTTCGAGAAAGAGCGCGCTCACCGCTGCCCCCTGATCATAGCCGATCTCGACCAGAACCCGCCCGTTGAGCTTGAGCCACTGGTCGGCCTCTGCCGCGATCAGGCGATAGGGCGCGAGCCCGTCGGGTCCGCCATCGAGCGCCAGGCGCGGATCAAAATCGCGCACTTCGGCCGATAGCGTCTCGACCACAGCCGAAGCGATATAGGGCGGATTTGAGACGATGAGGTCGAACAACAATCCGTCATCGGACCGGCCGGCCAACGCCGCGAACCAGTTACTCTGCACAAGCTCAAGCCGTCCATCGACCCCATGGCGCACCGCATTGTCCCGCGCCGCCTGCAGCGCCAGCTCGCTCAGATCCACCGCCACGGCCGTGGCATCGGATTGGTTTGCGAGAATGGCGATGGGAATGCAGCCGGTGCCCGTCCCGAGGTCGAGCAGATGTCCACCCACCGGCAACGCACCCAGGGCCATCTCGACCAGCAATTCGGTCTCGGGCCGCGGCTCGAGCGTTGCCTCGTTGAGCCCGAAGGCCAGCCCGTAGAATTCGCGCTCTCCGATGATGCGGGCCACCGATTCCCCACTCATGCGGCGCTGGATCAGTGCCGCAACCCGCGCCGCGCCCCCCCCATCGACGGGGCGGTGCTCCTGCGTCGCCAGTTCCAGCGCGCCAAGCCCCAGCCCGTGTCCGGTCAGCAATTTTGCATCGAGCGCCGCGCTGTCAAATCCGAGCCGCGCCAGCACGTCGCGCCAGCCGCGCCACAGCGCGCCAATGGTTGGCGTGTCGGTCAGTTGACCGTCTCCATCGCGGCCAGTTGCTCGGCTTGGCTGGTGGTGATCAGCGCCTCGATCAGTTCATCCAGCGCTTCGCCGGTCATGACCTTGTCGAGCTTGTAGAGCGTCAGGTTGATGCGATGGTCGGTCACCCGGCCCTGCGGGAAATTGTAGGTGCGGATGCGCTCGGAGCGATCGCCCGACCCCACCTGCCCCTTGCGCTCGGCCGAGCGGGCGCTGTCGCGCTCTTCGCGCTGCAGTTCATAGAGCCGCGAGCGCAGCACGATCATCGCCTGCGCGCGGTTCTGGTGCTGGCTCTTCATCGCCGAGGTCACCACCAGCCCGGTGGGCAGGTGGGTAATGCGCACCGCCGAGTCGGTGGTGTTGACGTGCTGGCCGCCCGCGCCCGAAGCGCGCATCGTATCGATGCGGATATCCTCGTTGCGGATTTCGATGTCGATGTCTTCCACCTCCGGCAGCACCGCCACGGTGGCCGCCGAGGTATGGATGCGCCCCTGCGTTTCGGTCGCCGGCACGCGCTGCACGCGATGCACGCCCGATTCAAACTTCATGCGGGCATAAACGCCCTTGCCCGAAACGTTGACGATGATTTCCTTGAAGCCCCCCATTTCGCCGGGGCTTTCTTCCATCACCGTCACCCTCCAGCCGTGGTTGGCGGCGTAGCGCTCATACATGCGGAACAGGTCGCCTGCGAACAGCGCAGCTTCGTCGCCCCCGGTACCACCGCGGATTTCAAGGATAATGGACTTCTCGTCCGCTTCATCCTTGGGCAGCAGCAGCACGCGGATCGACTGGAACAGGGCCTCGATCTTCTCGTCCAGCTCGGCGATCTCGGCCTCGGCCATTTCCGCGAGGTCCTTGTCGCCGCTTTTCAGCAGTTCCTCGGCTTCGGCCCGATCGCTCAGGGCCTTCTTGTAGGCGCGGATTTCACCGACGACCGGCGCCAGTTCGGCATGCTCGCGCGAAAACTTGACGAATTCGTCCGGCCCGGCTCCGCCCGACAGCGCCGCTTCGACATATTGGAAGCGGACTTCGAGTGCGTCGAGCTTGTCCTGGGGGAGAGATGCCATTCTACCGTCCTATAGAAACCACCGGGTCATTCCGGCGGAGGCCGGAATCCATGCGCGGGACAGTCCCGGCTCTGGATGGTGCGGATGGTTCACAACATGGATCCCGGCCGGAACCGGGATAACGTGGTGCGTTTAATGCGTGCAGCGCCACACCGCAAGCGCCTGCCTTACACCGGCAGGTTCTGCTTTTCGATCCATTCCTGCAACAGCGCACGAATGGAAACGCCATCCGCGCCCTCGCTCAGCGCTGCCCCGACCGCCGCCTGGATCGGCTGCAGATCGAGATTGAGCACCAGCTCCTTGATCGGCCCGATCGACGCCGGGCCCATCGACAGGCGCGTCATGCCTACCGCCATCAGCGCCAGCGCTTCGAGCGGCTTGCCGGCCAGCTCACCGCACATGGTGATCGGCACATTGTAGCGCTTTGCGGCATCGACCACGAGTCGGATGGCGCGCAGGCGCGGCATGCCGATCGGATCATACTGCTTGGCGACGCGCGGATTGGCGCGGTCCGAGGCCGTCAGGAACTGCACGAGGTCATTGCTGCCGATAGAGACGAAATCGGCCTCAGGCAGCAGCTGGTCGAGTTCGAACAGCAGCGAGGGCACTTCCACCATCACGCCCAGTTCGAGCTTGGATGGCAGCGGCTTGCCCTGGCGGCGCAGCCGTTCGACTTCCTTGTCCACGACCTTGCGCGTCTCGGTGAACTCGAAGGTCTCCGTGACCATGGGCACGAGGATCTTGAGCGGGCGCCCATTGGCCGCCAGCAGCAGCGCCCGGATCTGGGTGCGCAGCAGGCCGGGCCGCTCGAGTCCCAGCCGGATTGAGCGGAACCCCATGGCGGGGTTCTCCTCCGTCATCGAACGCTGATAGGGCAGCACCTTGTCGCCGCCGATATCGAGCAGGCGGAACACGATGGGGCGATCCCCGACAATGCTCATCGCCTCGGTATAGAGTTCCTGCTGCTCGCTCAGCTTAGGGAGCTTGCTGGCAATCATGAACTGCAATTCGGTGCGGAACAGCCCGACGCCGGAAGCGCCGGTATCCTCGAGCATCGGCAGGTCGGCGACGAGCCCCGAATTGTGCAGCAGCGTGATCGCCGTGCCGTCCTTGGTGACGCTGGGCTTGTCGCGCAGCGCGGCATAATGGGCACGGCGCTTGGCCGTTACCCGCACCTTGTCGACATAGGTCTGGACGATATCGGGCGTCGGGCGGACATGCACGATGCCGGCATTGCCATCGATGATGATGTCATCGCCGCTTTCGCTCATCGAGACGATCGACTGCGCCTGCCCCACCGCCACCATGCCCAGCGACCGGGCGACGATGGCGACGTGCGCCGTGGCCCCGCCCTCTTCGAGCACGATGCCGCGCACCTTGGTGCGATCATATTCCAGCAGTTCGGCCGGGCCCATATTGCGCGCCACAAGAATGGCGTTGTCGGGCAATTCCTCATGCCCGAGCGTCTGGCCATTGCCGGTCAGCATGCGCAGCAGGCGATTGGCCAGGTCATCGAGATCGTGCAGGCGGTCGCGAATATAGGGATCGGTCTGGCGCAGCATGCGGGCGCGGGTGTCGTTCTGCACCCGCTCGACCGCCGCCTCGGCAGAGAGGCCGTTCTCGATGGCTTCCGTCAGCCGGTTCACCAGCCGCGGTCATTGGCGAACATGCGGTAGGTTTCGAGGATTTCGCGGTGATCGGAGGTCGACTGCATGTCGCCATGGTCGAGCATCACGTCGATCGAGACGCGCATCTTTTCCAGCGCTGCCTCGAGCCGCACCTTTTCGGCGTCGGTATCCTCGGCGATGAAGTTGGAAACCACCACGCGCGGGTCGTGCAGCACGACCTTGCCCAGCGCGATGCCATCAGTGAAGCCTACGCCGGAATACATACGGGGACGCCTGAGATCGATATCGGACCCCGGCTTGATGAGATTGTCAAAATCGGAGGTGGCGATCATTTCGGCCAGGATTGTGGCCGTAGTCAGCATCGCCTCGGTTTCATCCTCGCCAAAATGGCGGCGTTCGGCATTCTGCACCACGAGCACGCCCAGCGTCTGGCCGGCCCGCAGCACAGGCACCCCAAGAAAGGCGTTGTAACGCTCCTCGCCGGTCTCCGGGCGATAGGCAAAGGCGGGATGGCTGGGGGCGTCTTCCAGGCTGAGCGGCTCGGCTTCGGCGGCGATCAGGCCAACCAGCCCTTCGCCCAACCGCAGCGTGGTCATATGCACCGACTCGGCGGCAAGGCCTTTGGTCGCGAACAGTTCGAGTGCGCCGTCGTCGCGCAGCACATAGAACGAGCAAACATCGGCCCGCATATTGTCGGCGATCAGGCCCACGATCTTGTCGAGCCGATCCTGCGAAGCCAGCGGCTCCGCCATCGTCTCGCGCAGCTGCCGCAGCAGCACCCGTGGGCCGCCTATGGACGTGACCATGACCTCATTTGACGACCCGCAGAGCCGCCCCCCTTGACTGGACGCGGCTCCATTCCCTCGGCGGGAGCTCAGTCGTCCTTCTTGTCCAACCCGTAATAGGTATGCAGAGCGCGAACCGCAAGCTCGGCATACTGTTCATCAATCAAAACCGAGGTCTTGATTTCGCTGGTGGTGATCAGCTGGATGTTGATGCCCTTGTCGGCCAGGGCCTTGAACATCGAGGATGCAACGCCTGCATGGCTACGCATGCCCACGCCCACAACCGAGACCTTTGCCCCGCCCTTGGAGCCGCTGAGACGCGCATATTCAATGCGATCGCCGGCATTCTGCAGCGTCTTGATGGCCTTGTCATATTCGCTGTCGGGGACAGTGAAGGTGATGTCGGTGGTCGCGCCATCATCGGCAATATTCTGCACGATCATGTCAACGATGATGCCCTGGTCGGCCAGCGTGCCAAAGATGGCGGCCGCCACACCGGGATTGTCCTTGACGTCGCGCAGGGTGATCTTGGCCTCTGCCTTGGCGAGCGTCACGCCCGAAACGATCTGCTTTTCCACGATCTCTTCCTCATCGCAAACCAGTGTACCCGGAACGCCGGGGGTCCCGTCGGGCGCCACCTGCGGCGCATCGGGGTCAGCAAAACTTGAACGCACGGTCAGGCGCACCTTGTGCGCCATGGCCATTTCGACCGAGCGGATCATCAGCACCTTGGCGCCGAGCGAGGCCATTTCCAGCATTTCCTCGAAGGAAATCCGGGTCAGGCGCTGCGCCTTGGGCACGATGCGCGGGTCAGTCGTGTAAACGCCGTCCACATCCGTATAGATATCGCAGCGATCGGCGCCAATGGCGGCCGCCACGGCGACGGCCGACGTATCCGAACCACCGCGGCCCAGAGTCGTCACGCGGCCATGGGGCGAGATGCCCTGGAAACCGGTAATCACGGGCACCCAGCCGTCCTTGAGACGCTTGTTGAGTTCGGTCGGATCGATATCGACGATACGGGCGGCGCCATGGGCATCGTCGGTATGGATCGGCACCTGCCAGCCCGAGAACGAGCGCGACTGCACGCCCATTTCGCTGAGCACGATGGCCATGAGGCCCGCGGTAACCTGCTCGCCCGATGCGACAACCGCATCATATTCGCGGGCGTCATGCAGTGCGCTGGCTTCATTGACCCAGCCAACGAGCTCGTTGGTTTTGCCCGACATGGCGGAGACGACAACGACAACCTCGTTGCCGGCTTCGACTTCACGCTTAACGTGACGTGCCGCCTGGCGGATACGTTCGACGGAGGCGACGGACGTGCCTCCAAACTTGACGACGATACGGGCCAATTTGTCCCCCGAGAAACCACCGAACCCGGCGGTACGCTAATTCAGGCGACGACATACGACAGATGCAAAGCACAATCAACGCCGATGGTGCCGCGCCTGCGATGTCGCATGCGGGGATGGGGGAAGCTGGCCGCCTCGAGCGTCAAGCAGCGTCTTAGGCGACGGTCCGGGTGAGCCGGTCAATAGCGGCCAAGGCGGGCGGCCCCCACGTTGCCTTGCCGCCGGGCCGTCCGTGGCTCCCATCGTCGCCGATAATCAAACAAACCAGGGCTTTGAGAAGCGCCCACCCTCGTGCGCGCCGCATCATCGGTTCGTCGGCGCCATGAACGTATCGCTCATAGAACCGATCGCTCGCCCCATCTGGCAGCAATAGCCACGCTGCACCAAGATCACAGGCAGGGTCCCCCGCGCACAGGTCGCCAAAGTCGACAACGCCGCAAAGGCGGCCATCCTTGACCAGCACGTTCGCGGGATGCAGGTCCGCGTGTATCCACGTTGCCGGACCGTTCCATTCGGAAGCAGTCGCTGCATCCTCCCAAACATTTCGCACCTTGTCGGAATTCTCGATCAGCCCACGTTCAGTCGCCATATCGAGAAATTGGGTCATTCCGTCAGCAGAGGCCGACAGTGACCCACCGCGTCCATGGCGCCCAACAGGTGCCGTTGATGGTGCGGGCTTATGAAGAGCCGACAGGAAGCCGGCCAGTGCGTCTGCCGCTGCAAAACCGTCGGTAACTGGCATTCTATCGGCGGGCTCGCCAGGAACCCAAGAGGTGACAATCCAGCTGCGCGGGAACACGTCAGACGGCTGACCGAGCCTTTTCGGGACTGGTATTGTCAACGGCAGGCGCGATGCCAGGCCGGGCAGCAAATTGTACTCTTTCAGCAGCAGGTCGTCCGCATCGTCAGTAGCCCATGGCAATCGTACGGCAAGGTCCGCGCCCAACCTCCACAATTGATTATCCCAACCCAGTGCGCCCAGCGTTAGCGGCAATCCGGCAAGATCGGGATGTTGCTGGCGAAGCAAGCCAGCAATGAGGTCTGCGGTGATTTCGACCTTCGAGTTGTCCATGACAGTCCCTCCATCCCTCCCGCATAGACGGCCAAGCAATTAGTCCAAATTATGTAGCGTCAGTTTTGGAGCTTAGGCGGGCGTCAGTTCAAACGGCCGAACTGGGGTGGGCTGCTGACATTTTTTTTTGGGGGGGTGGGGAGCAGAAGGGCAGCTTCTGGACTTCCAAGGGTAGGTGGCGGACATATATGGAATCGCCAACCCGGGCGCTTCGGCCTCTATCCTCGCATCTGAGAGCCTAACAGGAGCGGTTCCCGGCGCGGTTCGTCAGCAGTGGTGCGAAGCACCAATGGGGCAAGCCTCGAGATGGAGCCTGCCGTGTCAAACGCGTCGATAGTCGGCCGAATGCGTGAGGTCGTTGCTTCGCTAAGAAGTCGAAAAATCAGCACATTGGAAGCGGAAGACTCGCTTGAGAGCCACGCGAGTGCATTGGAAAGCCTACCAGAGAATCTAAGGCGCGAACTCGGATCACTCACTCACGAACTAGTAACGTCCGAATGGGAAGAAGATATGCAGTTCGCATTTCCTCTGACGCACGAAGTAATGGCTCGTATCGAGAACTGGTTGGACAGGGTACCGGCTTGAGGAGCACGAATCCGACACCCACCACATGTGGGCAGTACGACAGCCAGACGCCCGTCGGAAATGCCGGGGTCAATTGGTAAGCAGACTGGCATCGGGTAAGATAACTCTTCTTCGAATGGGATGTCCGGAGAGCTAGTAGTCAACGTGGAGCTACCTGGGGTCCATCTCTGGGGTCCATCCAGCATCAATTCGCTCAATCAGCAGCGTATCATTGCAGACGCCGCGGATGGAAAGACTTCGCTGCTCCTTCGTGAGTTCTCCGACCCGCCACTCCTTTTCTCCATCCCATAACCACCACGCATCTACTTTGCCGGTCACGGGGTCCTGGAGACCAGCACAACGAAACGTGGGGAAGGGCTGCGCGTGGGGCGGCACGGCTACATTGGCCGCCACCGAAAGAATACCTCGGTTAACCGCAGCACCGAGCGGGAAGAAAATCATGAACGCCGGCCGAGAGCGTACTATCGCATCGAATTTGATCGGTCGCGAGGCGTGGTGCTCACCGAATATTCTCAGCAACGCGCCGTACTGCACATGTTTGTGCGTGAACTGAGCATAGGAGAGACCCTTCTTGGTGGGTATCTCAACGATATCGCCGATTTTCACTCGTTTCATATCAAAGTCCGGATCGCCACTGCCCGGGGGAAGCTTCAGACAACTCGAGGAGTTGCCTCTGACCTTCCAGCATCACCAGCTGCCACCAGCGTTGAGTCCCTAAGAAAGAACTCTTCGAGCAGTCGTTCTGCCAAACCACGTCCACACCGTCGACACGCACGGACTGCGACGTCACGGACGGGCACTCCAGCCCTTGAAAGTCCTTGAGTAGCACTCAGCATCTGGCCAACTGAATGAAATGTCATGCAAATTTCATACACCCCCGGCAATGCCCGGCCCTGCGGTAGTTTGCAGGGATTGTGACAACTGCAAGACAATCCCGTTTGCAACTCATTTACGCCCGCCTCTCTATTGCCCGAGCTGAATGTGTTCTCGGGGTGCATTATGCTCTTCTCGAAAGTCACCATTGCCGGCCGGATCTATGCTTCTTTTGCCGTGATGATCGGCCTGCTGGCTATCCTGACATTTCTGGCCGTTGCCGGCGTGCAGACCATTGCAGGCACGCTTGACGGCTTTCGCGCCGCGACCGACGAAGCCACCCATGTGCGCAGCCTGACCACGACGCTGACCAGCGCCCGTCTGGCGGTGCAGAACTATGCGGCTGCCCCCAGCCCCGCCAGCGCGGAACTGGCCAGCCAGAGCATTGCCGGCTTGACCGCTCTGGGGGCCAACAGCGACATGGCGCCGGATATTGTTGCCTATGGTGCCGAAGCGGCCACGCTGATTGCCCTCGACAACGCGCTTGCCGTTCAACTGGTCGAGCTTGACGCCGCCGGCATTTCTGCGACCCAGACGCTGAGCGCGATGATCGGCCAGTCCTCCCAGTCCGCCAATCTCAATGCCAAGGCTGCCGCGCTGGCAGGCCTTGCGATGCAGAACCTGTTGCAATTGCGTCTGGGCGTCGCCGACCTGATCAAGTCTCCGCAGGCGGCGCAACTGGCCGCGGCTCTTGCTTCCGCGGACGCGTCCGCCGCTGCATTGGTCGATCTGCGTGCCACATTTTTTAGAACCGAAGACCTGGCGAGCGTCGATTCAGTATCGGCGGCACTTGCTGCCTATGGTTCAGAGGTGCAGGCCGTCTTCGCGCGCCTGACCGAACGCGAAACGCTGCGCACTGCCCTTGCAGACCTTGAACTGGTGTTGGAGCAGGCCTCTGCGGCGGCATCGGACCTCAACGCGGCGCGGCAGGCCGAGAGTGAGACTGTTGCGGCAGCGAACTCGGACGCCGTCCAAGCCTGGGTTTTGGTGACGGGCTTTCTATCGCTGGCCATTGGTGGAGCTCTGGCCTTCCTGATCGCCCGCTGGCTGTCGCGCACCATCCGGCAACTGGCGTCGGCGACTGAGCGGCTGGCCGAAGGCGACTTTTCCGTCACGCTGCCTCAGGCCGACCCGCGCAATGAGCTGGGCCGGATCGCCCAGGCCCTCCAGATCTTTGGCACGAATGGGCGCGCCTTGCAGGTCGAGCAGGAAGCACGGGCCGAGGAACTGGCCAGCCAGCGTGTGCGGCAGGAGGAACTGGCCCGCTTCCAGCGCGCTCTCGCCGATCTGGCCCATGCCGCCGCCCGGGGCGATTTGCGGCAACGCCTGCCCGGCGACTTTGCCCTTGCCGAACTTGCCCCAGTCGCGGCCAGCATCAATCAACTGCTGTACACCATCCAGCGCGGACTTGCCGAGACATCCTCCGTGCTAGCGGCCGTCGCCGATGCCGACCTGACACAACGCGTCACCGACGACTATGAAGGCGATTTTGCCGTGCTCAAGCGGAGCACCAACGGCGTGGCCGACCGCCTGTCACACATCATGCAGGATTTGCGCATCACATCGCTTTCACTCAAGACCGCCAGCGAGGAGCTCCTCTCCGGCGCCACCGATCTGGCAAACCGAACGTCGCGTCAGGCCCTGGCCGTCGAAGAAACCTCGACCACCATGCGTCACCTGTCGCAAACCGTGCAGCAGAACGCCGCCCAAGCGCGCGACCTCAACGCCGATGTCGAAGCCGTGGCCCGGATTGCCGCCGACGGGGGTGCCGCGATGCAGCAGGCCAATGGCGCCATGCAGCGGATCACCGATGTCTCGACGCGAATCGTCAGCATCATCGGCATGATCGACGACATCGCGTTCCAGACCAATCTGCTGGCGCTCAACGCCTCGGTTGAAGCGGCCAGGGCCGGAGAAGCGGGCAAGGGCTTCGCGGTTGTCGCCATCGAGGTGCGGCGCCTGGCGCAGTCATCTGCTGCCGCCTCCGCCGATATCAAAACACTGATCGAAACCAGCGTCAGGGAAATCACCAATGGCACGCGCCTGGTCTCGGCCGCTGCCACCAGCCTGCTGGAGGTCCAGTCGAGCCTGACCCACAGCGCTGCCCAGATGAAGCAGATCGCCGTCGCCAGCGGCGAACAGGCCTTTGCCCTCGAAGAGGCAGGCCACGCCGTAGCTACAATCGACGATATGACCCATCGCAATGCCGCTCTCGTGGAGCAGCTCAATACCGCTCTGGCGCAAACAGGCGAGCAGGCCGCCGAGCTTGATGAAGTGGTACAATCCTTCACGCTGGCGCAGCCGGGGCCGGATCGTGTTGAACCGCGCCGTGCCGAACACGCCGCCTAGCGGCCTGCCGCCTCAGCCCCGCCATGGCTCCGCCTCCGGAATATCTCGGCTGAAATTGGCGAGGCTGATCATGTCGGGGTCGGGGCCGCCGCGGAGACCGGTGTCGAGGGCGTCGATCTCGGCCATCTGCTGGGGCGTCAGCACGAAATCGAACACCGCGAAATTCTCGGCAATGCGGGACGGTGTCACCGATTTCGGGATCACCGACCGGCCATGCTGCAGTCCCCAACGCAACATCACCTGCGCCGCGCTCTTGCCATGCGCCGCGGCGATTTCGAGAATGGCCGGATCGGCGAGCGTGCTCTTTTCGCCGCCCCGGTAGAAAGTAATGCCGCCAATCGGCGACCAGGCCTGGGTGAGGATGCCCATCTGGTGGTGCAGGCGTTCCACTTCGGGCTGCTGGAAGTACGGATGCAGTTCGATCTGGTTCACGGCCGGCACCACCTGGGCCTTGTCCAGCAGCTGTTCGAGGTGATGCGGCATGAAATTGCTGACGCCGATCGCCCGCACCTTGCCCTCGCCAAGCAGCGTTTCGAGGGCGCGATAGGCGCCGCGCGTCCGCTCGAAATCGGGGGCCAGCGGCTGGTGCAGGATCAACAGGTCCAACTGCTCGACGCCGAGCTTGGCCCGGCCCTTTTCGAAGCCGTGCAGGGTTTCGTCATAGCCGTAATCATTGATCCAGATCTTGGTCTCGATGAACACATCCCCGCGCGCCAGGCCCGAACGGGCAATCGCCTCGCCCACGCCGCGTTCATTGCCATAGGCGGCGGCAGTATCGATGTGGCGGTAGCCGACGCGCAGCGCTTCAGCCACGGCCGAACGCGTCTGGTCGGGCGGGGTCTGGAACACGCCATAGCCGAGCGCCGGCATCTGGACGCCATTGTTGAGAGTGAGTGAGGGGACGGACATGCAGGGATTCTCCCGTGGAGGATGCCACCAATTTATTCCCGGCGTGCTGATGCGATAATCCGATATAATCGGCATGAGCTTATGCGCCTGGAGCAATAATCAATGCGGGAGAATATCAACGACCTGCTGGCCTTCGTTGCCGTCGCCACCGACCGCAGTTTTACCCAGGCGGCCGCGCGGCTGGGCATGTCGCAGTCGTCGCTGAGCCGCACGGTGCGCCGGTTGGAGGAGCAAATCGGGGTGCGCCTCCTCACCCGCACGACGCGCATCGTCTCGCCGACCGAGGCGGGACAGCGCCTGCTCGTCAGCGTCGGGCCGCGGCTCGACGAGATCGAGTCCGAACTGATCGCCCTGGGCGCGCTGCGCTCCCGCCCCGCTGGCACTGTCCGCATCACCGCCAGCGAATACGCCGCCGAAACCGCGCTCTGGCCCAAGCTCGCCGCGGCGCTGCGCGACTATCCCGACATCAAGGTCGAAATCGTCAGCGACAATGGCTTTGTCGATATTGCCGCGCAGGGCCTCGATGCCGGCGTGCGACTCGGGGAAAGCGTCGAAAAGGACATGATCGCGGTGCGCATCGGGCCCGATGGGAGACTGATCCCGGTGGCCTCACCGGCCTATCTCGCGGCGCACGCCACGCCCATAAGGCCGCAGGATCTGGTCGAGCACAACTGCATCAACCTGCGCCTCGTCGGCAGCGGAGCCCTTTATGCATGGGAGTTTGAACGCGACGGCCACCCCCTGCGCGTTCGCGTCGACGGGCAGCTGACCTTCACCTCGATCTCCCTGTCCATCGATGCCGCCGTCAGGGGCTACGGCATTGCCTTTGTCCCCGAGGAGGCGGCAACCCCCGCTATCGTCAGGGGCGAGCTCGTGGCACTGCTGGACGAGTGGTGCCCACTGATCCCGGGCTTTCATCTCTATTATCCCAGCCGCCGCCAGCAATCGCCGGCCTTTCAGGTCATCGTCGACGCCTTGCGGCATCGCCCCACAAGCAGAGCCTAGAACCGCACGCCGATGGCGCCCTGGATACTGGCGGATGCCATGCCGGACGTGCTGTAGCCCACTTCGCCCTTGGCGGAGAAATCATAGCCACCCTGCGTGAAGCCCAGGCTCGCGCCGATAAAACCGCGCGCCTCGGTGGACGAGTTGCCCGCGAGCGTAATGGTCCCGCCCGGCAGCGCTGCGCTCACCGCGCCGCCCTCTGTGATCGTGCCTTCCGCACCAACCTTGACGCCCGCGCGCCAGCCGCCGGGCATGTCATCGAGCTTGAGTGTACCCAGTTCGATTTCTCCGCGCGCATTGAGCACATGGGTCAGCTGGGACCCCAGCGTCAGGTTGCTGGCCGAATTGGTTTCGGCGTAACCGCCCTGATAGATGCCCGCATAGAGCACCGAAATGCTCGGCGTCAGCCGGGCTGGTCCGAGATCGTGATCGAAGCCCAACGTCACCGACGGGCTGACAAAGACACCCGAATACTGGCCATTTGCCGTTTCCACGCCACCGGCCACCATGTTGTTGATGACCTGGCGCGCGCTGCGGTTGAAGGTTGCGCCGATTGAGGCAGTGGCGTCGACGAAGGCCGAGCCGAACTGGACCGCACCATAGCCGCCACCTACCAGGGTCGTAGTCTCCACGCTGGAGCCGCCGCTCAAGCGTACGACGCCACCGCCCAAGCCGGCGAACAGCCCCGCCAGGCTGTCCTCGGACAGACGCGCATCAAAGCCCATGAGCCCGCCGCCCTGGCTGCTCTGCACGCCGGCCTTGCCATTGCCGGGCGCAGTCGCACCGCCATAGGCGCTGACCCAGGCGCCGAAATCCTCGTTCGGGGCAAAGTCGGGGAAATCCGGCGCAGCTGGTGTGGGCGCATAGGCCAGGGGCAGGCCGCTGCCGCCGGAAAGGCCCGCGCGACGTCCGTCGACATGACCACGCACCGTACCGGCAACGGCCCCGTTAGCGGCCGCTGCCGCAGTGCCGCCGGCGCCAGTCGCCTCGGCCGAGACCACCACAAGCACATTGCCGGCGACGTTATAAGCCTGCCCATTGGTGTTGATGACTCCGGGAACCCCGGTGAGCGTCAGCCTGGCATTCAGGCCCGGGCCGATATTGAGCGTCGCCGACGCCGCCTGATCAAAGCGGATGCCGCCCTCGACGACCGAGCCCGCCAGCAGCGTCAGTGTCTGATCGGCCTGTCCCATATAGATGGCTTCGGCCTGCTGGCTGGCCACCGTGCCGCTATTGATCACGGTCATCCCGCGGGCATTGGCATAAATGGCCTGCGCGCCGGTGCCGCTGGTGCGGATGGTCCCGCTATTGGTCACGACGTTCCTGCTGTCGAGTCCGGCGCCGTACCAGGCATAAATGCCGATGGCGCCCGCGCCGCTGGTCGTCAGGGTGCCGCTATTGGTGATGGAAGTCTGCGAACCCCACAGGGTGATGCCATTGGCCGTGGTGCCGGCCGTGTCGATCAGGCCGTTATTGACGACAACGGCATGATTGGCGTTCTCCACATAGACGCCATAGGAGGAGTTGTTCGCCCTGGTTGAAATCGTGCCGTTATTGGTGATCGAGAAATAGTCGGCAACGGCATAAACGCCATAGGCGCAGTCGGCATAGGTGATGATGCCGCCGAAATTGACCAGCTCAGTATTGAGAGCGGTCGAGTGAATGCCATAGGACGAAAGGCCATTGGTCGAGATGGTGCCGTGGTTGCGGATGCGCGCGGCCGCGCCATTGACCACCACGCCATGCCCGGCCCCGCCCAGGGCCTCGACGACACCCCGGTTGGTCAGCAACTGACTGGCCGCATTCATCTCGACGCCATTGCCGCTGACCGAGACCTTGCCGCCGCCCTCGACTGACAGCGTATCGCCGGACCCGGGCAGGATCTGCGTTGTGGTTTCGGTCTGCCCGCTCACAATGGCCGTGTCCGTCGCCTGGGCCGGATGCGCCACAACAGCCATCACCACTATCGCTGGCAGGGCCGCGAACCGCTTCGTCTTCATTCTGTCCCCCCAGCGACAGCGCAGCGCGCCATAGCTCCATCGAATCAATGCTTTAAAATGATTTAACCCGTTCGCCGCCCACGGACAAATCAGGATTGCATGCCCCTTCACCGAGCATTGGCTTGCCTCCCCCCCCTGCTCCGGCTCATATGCGCCAAACAGAGCCAGCCGCGAGCGCCATCATGACCGCCACCACCATCAACGACGCCGAAATCGCCAAATTCACCGCGATGGCGGAGGAGTGGTGGGACCCCAAGGGCAAGTTCAAGCCGCTGCACAAGTTCAACCCGGTGCGCCTGGGCTATATCCGCGAGCACCTGCTCGCCCATTTCGGCCGTGATGGCGGCGCCATGCGCCCGTTCGAGGGCCTGACCATTCTCGATGTCGGCTGCGGCGGCGGCCTGCTCTGCGAACCGCTGACCCGGCTTGGCGCCACCGTCACCGGCATTGATGCGGCCGAGCGCAATATCGCCATCGCGCGCCTGCATGCCGAGCAGACCGGCCTCGCCATCGATTACCGCGCCACCACCAGCGAGGCGCTGGCCGCCGCCGGCGAGCAATATGATATGGTGCTCAACATGGAAGTGGTGGAGCATGTCGACAATGTGCCGCTCTACATGAAGAGCTGCGCCGACCTGGTGAAGCTGGGCGGGCTGACGCTGACCGCCACCATCAACCGCACCGCCCGCGCCTATGCGCTAGCCGTGGTCGGCGCCGAGCGCGTGCTGCGCTGGCTGCCGGTGGGCACCCATGACTGGAACAAGTTCCTCACCCCCGACGAGATCAAGGCGCTGCTGACGCGCAACGGGCTGACCGTCACTGCCGAAACCGGGGTGGTGTTCCACCCCCTGGCCGACGAGTGGCGCCGCTCCCGCGACATGGGCATCAACTACATGATCATGGCCAAAAAGTCCGCCGCCTGAGACTAGCCGCTGTCACCCCAATAGCCCTCATGGTGCGGCGCCGCGAGCCTCGAACCATGGGGCGCCCACTTACCCATCTTATCCCCGCCCCATCACCGTGCCCTATACTCCCCTCATCTTACCGGGATGCGAGCGGCGCTGCAGCGACCGGTGTCCGGCAAGACTGCCGGGAGGGGTGAGGTCGCGCTTCACCCTGGGTCCGCGGAAGGTGGTTCGCCACCAGAGAGTCCGCCCACCAGAAATCCCGACGCCCCGAGGCGATCCTCGTCTCACTATTTCCTCCCTCCAGAGGCGATGACCGCCTCGGGGCTCCGCTCGTACAATCCCGTCGACCACCACCCAAACAGTACCGTACGGTACGGTACGTTTTGATTGATACTGGATTGGAATGGGTCTAAGAAAGAAGCTAACAGCGCCACATCAATGCGCATCGCGTTTCGAGGACATTTCTATGCCAGCATATCGTTCCCGCACCACCACTCATGGCCGCAACATGGCGGGCGCGCGTGGCCTCTGGCGCGCAACGGGCATGAAGAACAGCGATTTCGGCAAGCCGATCATCGCCGTGGTCAATTCCTTCACCCAGTTCGTGCCCGGCCACGTCCACCTCAAGGATCTCGGCCAGCTGGTCGCACGCGAAATCGAGGCGGCCGGCGGCGTCGCCAAGGAATTCAACACCATCGCGGTCGATGACGGCATCGCCATGGGCCATGACGGGATGCTCTATTCGCTGCCCAGCCGCGACCTGATCGCCGACTCGGTCGAATACATGGTCAACGCGCACTGCGCAGACGCCATGGTCTGCATTTCCAACTGCGACAAGATCACCCCCGGCATGCTCAATGCCGCCATGCGCATCAACATCCCAGTGATCTTCGTCTCGGGCGGCCCGATGGAAGCCGGCAAGGCCATGCTCAAGGGCAAGCTGCAGGCTCTCGACCTGGTTGACGCCATGGTGATGGCCGCCGACGATCACTATACCGACGAAGAAGTGCAGGCCGTCGAAGAAGCCGCCTGCCCCACCTGCGGCTCCTGCTCGGGCATGTTCACCGCCAATTCGATGAACTGCCTCACCGAAGCGCTCGGCCTCAGCCTGCCCGGCAACGGCTCGACCCTGGCCACTCACTCCGATCGCAAGCGCCTGTTCGAGGAAGCCGGCCGCACCATCGTCGAGATCACCAAGCGCTGGTACGAGCAGGACGACGCCTCGGTGCTCCCGCGCTCCATCGCCACCAAGGCGGCCTTCGAAAACGCCATGGCACTCGATATCGCCATGGGCGGCTCGACCAATACCGTGCTGCACATTCTGGCCGCGGCCCATGAGGGCGGCGTCGATTTCACCATGGACGACATCGACAAGCTGAGCCGCAAGGTTCCGGTGCTGTGCAAGGTCGCCCCTGCCAAGAACGACGTTCACATGGAAGACGTGCACCGCGCCGGCGGCATCATGTCGATCCTGGGCCAGCTCGATCGCGCCAACCTGCTCAACCGCGCCGAGCCTACCGTGCATGCTCCAACCCTGGGCGATGCCATCGACAAGTGGGACATTTCCCGCACCAATTCCGAAGAAGTGCGCAATTTCTACATGGCGGCACCCGGCGGCGTGCGCACCACGCAGGCCTTCAGCCAGTCCAACCGCTGGACCGAGCTCGACACCGACCGCAAGGACGGCGCCATCCGCTCGTCCGAATACGCCTTCTCCAAGGATGGCGGCCTGGCCGTGCTCAAGGGCAATATCGCCATCGATGGCTGCATCGTGAAGACGGCCGGCGTCGATGACTCGATCCTGAAGTTCACCGGCCCGGCCCGCGTCTTCGAGAGCCAGGACGATACCGTGCGCGCCATTCTCGCCAACCAGATCAAGGAAGGCGACGTGCTGGTCATCCGCTACGAAGGTCCGCGCGGCGGCCCCGGCATGCAGGAAATGCTCTACCCAACCAGCTACCTCAAGTCCAAGGGCCTCGGCAAAGCCTGTGCCCTGCTGACCGACGGGCGCTTCTCGGGCGGCACTTCGGGCCTCTCCATCGGCCACGTTTCACCCGAAGCGGCCGAAGGCGGCACGATCGGCCTGGTTCGCGAAGGCGATACGATCGAGATCGACATCCCCAACCGCACCATCACGCTGCTGGTGACCGATGACGAGCTGGTGCAGCGCCGTCACGATCAGGATCGCCTGGGCTGGAAGCCGGCGCATCCCCGCCAGCGCAACGTCACCCAGGCACTCAAGGCCTATGCGGCTTTCGTGACCTCCGCCGCCCGTGGCGCCGTGCGCGATCTGGGGAAACTCGATTCCTGATCGCTTTGACGGGAATATGAACGTGACATGACGGCTGGCTGGTGCTATTCGCACGGCCAGCCTCTCAGCGGTCTGCCAAGGCTGCTGTTGGGTTAGGTTCGATAGCGGGGATTCCACCCTCCCTATCGAACCGACCTTATCCCCCTCCCCCGACATGATTGTACTGTGACAGCGAACACCGCGTTCGCTTGAGACCCCGTCCCTACACGGGCTTTTGTGGCGCGCGCCACGCCGCGGCCATGCTAGCGGTTTGCCACCGATACCAGCGCGAGCCGTGCCATGACCTCCTTTATCACCCGCCGCACCCTGCTTGCCCTTGCCGGCGCCGCGAGCGCCTCTGCGGCCCTGGCCGGTGCGGTGCGGGCCGAAGGCGGCTGGTCGCTGCTGCCGCCCAGCACCGGCGAAATGTTTGCCACCAATACCCCGCTCCATGTCCGCGACGTGACCCTGCGCGTGCGCGACATGGCGCTGATGACGAATTTCTATGTGCAGGTACTGGGCTTTGCCGTGCTCGACAGCTCCGCCACCTCGACCCGGCTTGGCGTTGATGGCGTCACGCTACTGACCCTCGACCACCGCCCCGACGCGCCCTTTGGCGCGCCCACCGAGGCCGGGCTTTATCACACCGCTTTCCTCATGCCCTCGCGCAGCGATCTCGCCGCCTGGCTCGTGCATGCCGCCATGCTGCAGGTCCAGTTCTCGGGCTTCGCCGACCATCGCGTCAGCGAGGCGATCTATCTCGATGACCCCGAGGGCAATGGCATCGAAGTCTACGCCGACCGGGCATCCGAGCTGTGGAGCTGGAACGGCGACACCGTAGTGATGGGCTCCGAAGCCATCGACTTCGACAGCCTGCTCGGACTGGTGCGCAACGACATCGACACCTATCCCGCCGCGCCCAAGGGCTTGCGCATCGGCCACATCCATCTGCGCGCCGGCGCCATCGAAGCGGCCCGCGCCTTCTACAATGCTGCGCTCGGCCTCGACATCACCAGCGGCCGCGAAGACGCGGTGTTCCTGTCGTCAGGGCGCTACCACCACCATGTGGCACTCAACACTTGGCAAAGCGCCGGAGCCGGCATGCGCGACCCCGATGCAACAGGCCTCGCCCAATTCACCCTGGCGGTGACGGAAGCCCGGCTGATCGAAGACATGCGGGCACGCCTCGCCGCCGCCGGGCATGCGATCGAACAAAATGAAGGTGAACTCATCGCGGCCGACCCCTGGGGAACCGCCATTCGTGTCGCCGTGGTCTAGCGAGCCCATACCACCGGCGCTGCCCGCGGACTTGATCCGCGGGCCTCGCGCAATCCGGCACAGGCTACGCCAAGGGCCGCGGGTTAGTTATGCTCTTCAGGCAGGTCCGGCAGGGGGACGAAGTCGATGCCGTCATCCAGCAGTCCCATGACGTCGTCGCGGGTCGCTTCGCCATAGATGCCGCGCGCTTCCACTTCCTCGAAATGGATCTTGCGGGCCTCTTCGGCGAACTTGTCGCCCACATAGTCGGCGTCCTTGGTGATCCTGTTGCGATAGGCGCGCAGCAGTTCCCGGAAACGGGCGGCGTCCGGATTGACGGCACCCATCGACGGCTTGTCGCCATCGGTCCGGGCCACGGCGGGGGCCATGGGGGCCTTCTCAACTGCCCCGTCCCCGCACACGGCGCAGGTCACTATGCCCCGCGCCTGCTGGTCGTCATAGGCGGCAGCATTCTTGAACCAGGCGTCAAATTGGTGACCCTTGGAGCAATGAAGTGAATACTGGATCACGGCGAAACCTCGGGCAGCGCAAAGCTGCGCGCATTGGCCAGCGCCGGAATGCGATCGCGCGCTTCGACAACCAGCTCGGGCTTGATCTCGGCCATCAGCACACCCGGCTCGTCGTGATCGAGCTCGGCGATGATGCGGCCCCAAGGATCGATCACCAGCGAATGCCCATAGGTCGCCCGGCCATTGGGATGCTGGCCTCCCTGCGCCGCGGCAATCACATAGGACCCCGTTTCGATGGCCCGCGCCCGCAGCAGCACATGCCAGTGCGCCTGCCCCGTTGGCACGGTGAAGGCGGCCGGCACGGCGATCAGGTTGGCGCCGGCATTGGCCAGCGCATTGTAGAGCTTGGGGAAGCGCATGTCGTAGCAGATGCTCATGCCCAGGGTGAAACCACCAAGCGGGGCAATCACCGCCGCCTCGCCACCCGCATAGGTGGCGCTTTCGCGATAGGCGTTGAGCCCGGCAATATCGGCATCAAACAGATGGATCTTGTCATAGGTGGCAGCAATGGCGCCATCGGGCCCGAACAACACGGAGCGGTTAGCGAAGCGCCCGTCGGGCAGCGGCACAGCCAGCGATCCGATGTGAACATGCATGCCATGCTCGCGCGCCAGTTCGCCAATCCGGGCCAGTTGCGGGTGGCCTTCGAACGGAGCGGCGACGCTGGTCAGCTGTTCCCGGCTTTCGGGAAAGATCATCGTGACTTCGGGCGTCAGCACATATTCCGCACCCGCAGCGGCGGCTTCGGCCAGCATGGGCTCCAGCGCGGCAAGATTGGCTGCGGGGTCGAGCCCCGACCGCATCTGGATGGCGGCGATCTTCATCGGGCTTTCCTATTGCGCCAGCAGCGGATCGAGCCCGCCACTGCGATCAAGCGCCGCCATATCGTCATAACCGCCGACATGGGCGTCATTGATGAAGATCTGCGGCACGGTGCGGCGGCCATGGGCGCGCACGGTCATGGCTTCGCGCACTTCCGGATCCAGCGCGCTGATCTCGGTGTACTCGACCCCCTTGTCGGCCAGCAGCGACTTGGCGGCGTGGCAATAGGGGCAGGTCGGGGTGGTGTAGATTTCGATTCTGGCCATCAAACTTTTCTCAATCGAGACAAGGCGTTTGTTCCTTATATGGGTAAGTCCGCGCCGATGACAACGCGAGCGAAACTGACCGCGTCGACTTGCTCCACCCCGGCCCGGATCAGGGTGCGGGTAAGCGCCTTGAGCGTTGCACCGGTCGTATACACATCGTCGACCAGCACCACCCTTTTGCCTCGCGCCCGGACCAGAATATCGGGATGGACCGTAAAGGCTCCCGCCACGTTGCGCTGCCGCGCGCTGCCGCTGAGCCCCACCTGCTGGCGGGTCATGCGGCCGCGCCGAACGAGTTGGGCATCAACCGGCACACCGGTGAGGCGCCCCAGGGCGTTGGCCAGTTCGCCCGACTGGTTGTAACGCCGCGCACGATGGCGGGCGGGATGGAGCGGCACCGGCACCAGCAGGGCATCGGGTCCCCAGAGCTCGTGGCCGGCCCCGGCCATCAGCCGCGCGCAGAAGCGGGCCAGTTCGGGCCGGTCGCCATATTTGAGGCGCGATACCATGGTGCGGGCCAGCGCGTTATAGATCACCGCACTGCGGGCGCGGCCAAAGGGAGGCGGATCGGCAAGGGCTTCGGCGGAAAGGGCATCGGGGCCCAAAGCCACCTCGAAGGGCAGGCCAAGCCGGGGGCAGAGCGGCGCGGTGATCGGGCGCATCTGCTTGAAGCAACCGGCACAGAGCGTATCGGCCATGTCGGTCGGCGCCTCGCAGGCCAGGCAAACCGGGGGATAGGCCAGATCGAGCACGGCATCGCCGAGCCGTCGCGCGCCCGCAACGAGCCACTAGCGCCAGAACCCTCTTTTGACAAGCTCCCCAGCACTCTCCATAAGGCGCATAGTGCCATGTCCGGAACCCGGCGCAAGTCCATGAGCCAACCACCCGCCATATTCGATACCGCCCTGATCGCCCGCCATCTGGCGCGGCGGACAGAAGCCGCCGATTTCGTCACCGACCTGGTGCTGAGCGATCTCGAGGATCGCCTCGGCGCGCTGATCCGCGACTTCCCCAAAGCCCTGATCATCGGGCCGGATGTCGAGAGGCTCCCGGCCCGCGGCCAGACCGCCAGCGCGCAATTTGCCTTCGAACGGGTGGCCGCCTTCTGCCCCGACGATGACCTGCCGGACGGCATCGGCAGCGACTACAACCTCATCGTCTCGGTGCTGCAACTGCAGGCGATCAACGACGTGCCCGGCTATCTCGCCCGGCTGCGCGCGCTTCTGGTGCCCGATGGCCTGCTAATGGTCGCCGCGCTGGGTGGCGAGACCCTCACCGAATTGCGCGAAGCCTTTCTGGCAGCCGACGCCGAGGTATTTGGGGGCGCCTCGGCCCGGGTGGCGCCGATGATCCAGGTGCGTGACGCCGGGGCACTGCTGCAACGCGCCGGGCTGGCGCTGCCAGTGGCCGATGTGGAAACCCACGTCGTGCGCTATGGCAATCCGATCGCCCTGATGGTGGAACTGAAAGCCCTCGGCGCCTCCAACCCACTGGCTGACCGGCCGCGGCGGCTGGCGACGCCAGCGCTGCTGGCCGCAGCCGCCGCGGCCTATGCCGAGCGGGACAGCGACCCCGATGGGCGCATTCGCGCGACGCTTGAAATCATTTGGCTTTCAGGCTGGGTGCCACACGAAAGCCAGCAAAAGCCCCTCCGCCCGGGGAGCGCCACGACCCGGCTCGGCGACGTGCTAGGAAAAACGCCGCAGTAGCGCGCAAACAAAAAGGGCCGGTGTTGCCACCGGCCCCATAATACTGATTGCGACGTCGCGCTTATGCAGCTTCTTCGTCGGCTTCGGCAGCGTCGGCCTTGGTGCGCTTGGGCGACTTGGCCAGATTCTTTTCGATCAGCTGCACGGCTTCGGTCAGCGTGAGCTTGTTGACGGCGCCGATTTCGCGGCTCATGCGATCCATCGCCTGCTCGAACAGCTGGCGTTCCGAGTAAGACTGCTCGGGCTGCTCTTCAGAACGGTAGAGGTCACGCACGACCTCGGAGATGGCGATCAGGTCGCCGGAATTGATCTTGGCTTCATATTCCTGCGCACGGCGCGACCACATGGTCCGCTTGACGCGGGCGCGACCGGTGACGGTGGTGAGCGCCTGGGTAACCAGATCTTCCTCGGCGAGCTTGCGCATGCCGACGGACTTGATCTTGGCGACGGGCACGCGAAGGGTCAGCTTGTCCTGTTCGAAGCTGATGACGAACAACTCAAGGGTCAGGCCGGCGACTTCTTGTTCCTCGATCGAGACGATCACGCCGACGCCATGCGCCGGATAGACAACATACTCGCCCGTCTTGAACCCCAGCCGCTGCTGTGACTTCTTGGCTACCATAGTCGTGGAACTCCTTGTTGACGCCCCAGATGGACAGTTCCTCGCGGGAAAGACCGTCCACGTATACTCTTTTACCTGCGTCCAGACGGGACGCCGCGCGCAGCGCAAGCCCCATGGCCATCCGGTCCGCTTTCTCCGGAAGTCCAGGCATCGGGTGATGTTGTCAAAAAAATCGTGCCTTAAGGCACGGGCTGGTGACGGGCTCTACTGCAACTGCAAGCACCGTAGCACAAAATTTCAGCAAAATCAAAAAATACGAATCAGCACAAAGTCCGGCGTGCCGAGCACACCGTTCAATGGGGCAATGTCGTGGCAAATGCCCATGCCAGTCGTCATCCACAACCTATCCACAGCAGGGGCATGCCTGCTGGGGAATCCCGCCTGCGGCCACTCGCCGACCAACGGGTTGGGTTCGGGCAAGCAGCCCGAACCGGCGAGTATCAGTCGCCCTCGCCCGGCGCTTCCGAGAAATACTTGGCCAGCTTGCCGTCTTCGCCGTCCTTGTCCTTGGCGTCGGGCAACGGATCACGCCGCTCGGTCAGGTTGGGCCAGATGGCAGCATATTTCGTGTTGAGCACCAGCCATTCGTCCAGCCCGCTCTCGGTATCGGGCTTGATGGCTTCGGCCGGGCATTCCGGCTCGCAGACGCCGCAGTCAATGCACTCGTCCGGGTGGATCACCAGCATGTTCTCGCCTTCATAGAAGCAGTCCACGGGACACACTTCCACGCAGTCGGTGTACTTACAGGCAATGCAATTGTCGGTGACGATGTAGGTCATCTCGGGCGGCAGTCCGGCAGGGTCTCAACGGTCCGGTGCTAAACCCTTTTGCCGCCCGCTGCAAGGCTGCGGCAGGGGATGGATTGGCGCAGGGGGCCCTGCCCTTGGAAAGCCATGCCTCCGGCGCCGCCGAGACTCAGCGCGGCGCGTGGCGGAGGTGGCGGAACACCAGGTCTTCGGGGTCTTGCCTGGGGGCGTCGGGATCGAGCACAGCGCCAAGACGCCTGGCGACGGCAACCGAGCGGGTATTGGCGGGATCGCAATAGCTTACCAGCGAGTCAAAGCCCCGTTCGGCAAAGGCCCAGTCGCGCATCGCCGCGGCAGCCTCAAGGGCATAGCCATGCCCTTCGTGACCCTCATAGAGCATCCAGCCGAGTTCTTTTTCGGGGAATAGTGGACCATGGTTGATACCGATCTGGCCGACGCATTCTCCGGTGGCGCTGAGATCGATCATCAGCGCCCCGTGATCAAAGAGCTGCCAGCAGGCAAGGTCATGGCAGAACAGGCCCCAGGCGGCAAATCGGTTATAGGGGCCGCCAACGCCTATCGAGCGCGGCGAGGCGAGCAATGCGGCCAAGGGATCGAAATCAGCCAGGGTGGGGGCGCGCAGCGTCAGCCGTTCAGTGGTGATCGTTGGGATGTCGGCCATGTCGCCCCTCGTTAATCCTCGTCGCCGCCGCCGCGAAGGCGATCTGTCTCGCGACGTTGCTTCTTGGTAGGGCGGCCCGCCCCCTCGCCGCGCGGGGCGACGACAGCGTCATATGGAGATTGCTCGGCCTTGGGGAGCGGCGGGGGCGAGAGGTCTTCGTAGAGCCCCTGGGCTTCGGTGGCGGGACCGCGACGCGTGCCGCAGTCAATGATGCGCCAGACCACGATGCGCCCATGCAGGCTCATGGTCAGCACGTCGCCCGCCCCGACCTTGTGGTCGGAGCGATCCGTGCGTTCCGAATTGACGCGAACCGCGCCGGTTTCGATGATCTTTTGCGCCAGGGTGCGGGACTTGATAGCGCGCGAAAAGAACAGAAACCTGTCGAGCCGCTCCTTGCGGGTCGGTTCGACAGGTTCGCTCAATCGCTTACTGGCCGGACTTGTTGCCAGCCGGCGCCTTGAGCGCCATCAGCTTGGCAAAGGGGCTATCGGGATCGAAAGCCTTTTCCTTGCGCTCTTCGCGGGGCCGCTCGAATTTGGCGCGCTCGCCCTGCTGGTCGGCAGGACGGCGGTTGTCGTTGCGGCCGCGATTGTCGTTCTTGGGACGCAGATGCTGGGCCTTGGACAGGTCCTGCACTTCACCCTCGGGTCGGCGCGGCGCCTGCGGGCGCTGGTGGCGTTCAGGACGCTTGGCCTGAACTTCGCCTTCGGGACGACGGCGATGCTCATTACGCCGCGCATCGGGACGCTTGCCGGCAGGCGACCAGATTTCGTCGAATTCGGGTTCTGCGGCGGCATCTGCCGGTGCAGCTTCCACGATGGTGGTGGCGGGCACGGCATCCTGCAGCACAACCTCTGCCTCAACCGTGGCGGCTTCCGCAGCGGGTTCGACGGCGGCCGGGTTCTCCGACAGCACTTCTTCCAGCGCCGGGGCTTCAGCGCTTGCCTCGGCGGCGGGGGCCGCCACCTTGGGGATGCGCTTGACGCGATAGCCGAGCGAATTGAGGATCGAGGCGAAATCTTCGCCCGAGCAGCCCAGCAGCGAGGTCATTTCCACGGTGACGCGGAAGCCATTGCCCTCAGCCGCGCCAGCCGGCAGCTCGCCCTGATGGCGGGTCGGATCGAGCGCGATCAACGGACGGATGATATCGGCCAGGCGCTCGAGGATGTCGACGCGCACGGCACGCTTGCCGGCGACCTTGAAGCCGGCAACTTCATAGAGGCGCGTATCGACTTCGGGATCGACCACAAAGCTGGTCCGGCCCGACAGCACGATGTGCGGGATATCGGTGACGCCGGCCTGGCGCACGCCGCCATGCTTGAGCGCAAACAGAATCAGCGCCAGCTCGCGCGGGGCGGGCTTGAGGCTGAGCGGCAGGTAGATGTGATAGGCGCCGAACTTGATGCCAAGCTTGCGCATCTTGCCGCGCACGTCCTGGTCGAGGCCCTTGACCTCATCGGCGACCTGGCTGCGTGGCAGCAGGCCCAGATGCTCAAACAGCTGGAAGGCAATGCCGCGTGCCGCGCCGTCGAGATCGGCTGGCGCTTCGAGCGCCATGATGGGCTCAAGCACGGTATTGATATGGTGGCGCAGCCAGAGATTGAGGCGATCCTGCACGCGTTCGAGATCGGTGCCGGTGAGGGACTCGTCGGCCAGGATCAGGATGCGCGGACGATAAAGGGCATCGCCCTCGATCAGTTCGGCGACGATATCGCCCTTCCAGCGCATGCGGCCGTCAGTGGCCAGTACGAATTCTTCATTGGGGGCACCAGCCAGCCGGTCGGCCCGGTTGTGGATCTCCGGCGCGACGACCTGATCGGCCGCCGCCCGCAGGCCCCGGATATCGGCATCACCATCATTGCGCGCCAGAGTGAATCGGAAGCCTTCAAGCGTGCCGATGAGGTGGCCTTCCAGCCGTACTTCGCCGCGCTCATTGATCTCGGGAGATGCCATACGTTTGTCTTTCAGGTGACGAAGCAGCACACTGGTGCGCCGGTCGACGAACCGCTGTGTGAGACGCTCATGCAAAGCGTCGCTCAGGCGGTCTTCAATGTCTCGGGTCTTTTCGCGCCAATGTGAAGGGTCTGCAAGCCAGTTTTTGCGGTTCGCGACAAAGGTCCAAGTCCGGATCTGCTTGATCCGGTTGCTCAAAGTGTCAATATCGCCGCTCGCATTGTCGCAAAAGCGAACCTGCTCGGCAATCCAGTCCTCGTTGACCTTGCCCCGCTTGACTAAGTCCGAGTAAATCCGCGTGACGATTTCGCCGTGATTGGCAGGCGAAATTCCTTGGTAATCCGGGATTTGGCAGCACTCCCAGAGCAGGCGCGCGCCATCAAGCCCCCGTGCCAGGGCCCCCGCTTCATTGCGCGCCACGAACTCCAGGGCATGCTGGTCAGTCGCTATCGGGACCCGGGTGAGACTGCGGTGCTCGGGGGCCACTTCAAGGCTGTTGCGCAAGGCATTGATGGAAGAGAAATCCAGCTGATTGTTGCGCCATTGCAGCACTTTCAGCGGCTCGAAGTCGTGCGTTTCGAGCGCAACGACCATTTCTTCATCGAATCCCTCGGTGCCGCCGGTGACGCCAAAGGTGCCATTGTGGGCATGCCGGCCGGCCCGGCCGGCGATCTGGCCCAGCTCGGCCGGCGTCAGCGGACGACTGGTATGGCCATCGAACTTGCTGTCATCGGCGAAGGCCACGTGATGGATATCGAGGTTCAGACCCATTCCGATGGCGTCGGTGGCGACCAGGAAATCGACATCGCCATTCTGGTAGAGATCGACCTGGGCATTGCGGGTGCGCGGCGACAGCGCGCCCATCACCACGGCCGCCCCGCCCCGTTCGCGGCGGATCAGTTCGGCGATCGCGTAGACCTGCCGCGCCGAGAAGGCGACGATGGCCGAGCGCGGCGGCTGGCGCGAAATCTTCTTGGACCCGGAATAGGTCAGCTGGGAGAAGCGCGGCCGGTCGACGATATCGGTATGGGGCAGGAGCTTCCGGATCACCGGAGCCATGGTGGCGGCCCCCAGTAGCAGGGTCTCGCTGCTGCCCCGCGCATTGAGGATGCGATCGGTGAACACATGGCCGCGGTCGAAATCGATCGCCGTCTGGATTTCGTCGATGGCGACGCAATCGACACGGATATCGGTGGGCATTGCTTCCACCGTACACACCCAATAGCGCGGCTTGGGCGGAACAATGCGCTCCTCGCCGGTCACCAGGGCTACCGCCTGCACGCCGACCCGCTCGACGCAGCGCTGATAGACCTCCCGCGCCAGCAGACGCAGCGGCAGGCCAATCATCCCCGTGGGATGGGCCAGCATGCGCTCGATGGCAAAGTAGGTCTTGCCGGTATTGGTGGGGCCAAGGATCGCCTTGACCGATTGGGGGGGCGCGAAAGTCATTTGGCGCAATGTAGGACGTCGAAACCGGCGATGCGAGAGGTGGCGCGCATTGTCCCAAGAAAGGACGAGGATTGCCACGGTTTTGTCACCGAGCTTAACGCGCAGAACACAAAGAGAACGAAACGGAACCGAATCGGTGTGAATCGCTGAATCTGGATTCGTTCACGGCTAGGGATGGTGGGTGCGGCATGGCCATGCCACCAGAGAGCACACCCGGCCCGTCGCAACTGGCCAAAACAGCCTCCGGCCCTTCAACATCGCTAATGACGGGTTAATTTTCGATGGAAAGCGCCAATCCTCAACGGAAGGTAAAGGGCTGGCCCCATGGTGTTTTTTGCAGATTTATTCGCAATGGCCCGGCATGCCTGGGGCTGCAGCGCACAAATTGACGAAATCACCGATTGACCGCCCCAAACTGGGACACAGCATCAGCCGGCCGGCCGTGGGGACCAGGCCCGGACGGTGCTCCCAACGAGATCAGAACGGCAACGTCTCAGATTGGCACAAATTTAGCTCAAATGCCGCCAAGGAGTTCATACACAGCCCAAACCCGGAACGAACAGGGGCAGAATCGGGGCATTTCGCCCAATGCCGCTTTGTTCACCACGATAGATGGTGGCGGCCCTGCGCTGGGAGCCACAAGCGCTGCGCCGTGATAGCCGAACGCACGCGCCCGCGGCCGAAACCCGTTCAGCTTGGTTATCGCGCGGTTAATTCCGGCGGGTTTGTGGGAAGTGTGACCAGAGCGTTGCGCACAAAAGCGCGAACACCCAGACACAATTAAGGCCCCGGCACAGGCGGCGCGGGGCCTTGGAAAGCCTATCCTAACGAAAAACCCGTTGACCGTCCCGAAGCGGGACGGCGCGATCAGGATTTGAGGCCGGTCAGGATCATCGACAGATCGCCCATATTGGTGCCCAGCAGCACGCGATAGGGGATGTAGTAACCGGTTTCGCCCAGTGGCGCGTACCAGACGATGATGCGCTCACTCTCGGCGAGGTAGGTGGTGATCTCCGAACTCGCAAAATGGCCCGAGATTGGATCGTAGTTGACGGTGCAGAGCACGACCGGCCCCTGATAGCCGGTTCGCGGCGAGGTTGCCTTGTCTTCGCCGGCATAGGTCATGGCGATGTTGAAGCGCTCGACCCCGGTAAAGATATTGGCCTTGCGCTGGCAGAGGTTCTTGTCGAGCGCCTTGCCCTTGAGCACGAAGGCCGAGAGGAAATCGCCCACCCCGGTCAGGTGACGGCGCTCCAGCGGGACGCGATCATAATTGTCGAGAATAGGCGGCTCGACCTTGAAGGCGGACACATCGCGCCCGGCAAACGTGACGTCGACCGAGAAGGTTTCGCCATTGGCCTTGGTCTGAAGATCGAATTTCTGGGCGGCCAGACCATCGCCCGAAGAGCGGCCGCTGGAACTGGCCTTGGCAGTGCCGCTGGCAACGAACGTGCCCAGCCCCGCCACATTGGCCGACAGATCCAGGCTATACCGGCTGCCGTCGTCCTTGAGGTCGACCTTCATGGCGGCAATATTGATGCCACCCAGGGTCATCACATAGCTGGCCGTCGCATCGACCTCGGCTGCGGTCGCCGGATGGCTGATAAACAGGGCCAGCGCGGCCAGCGGGGCAAGGCGGAACGGGTTCAAGGGCGTAAGGTCTCTGCGAAGGGCGGAACGAATCAGGTGATCAGGCAAAACTGCCTGCCCGATATGGCCCATGCAAGGCGCTCGCGGCCCTTTGAGACCGCTTCGGGTTGACGGGAGCACCCATTTTCTCTAGAGACACGCCAGAATTCATAACAATCGAGGCCCGTCGCGGAATTGTCCGCCACGCAGGACCTTTACACAAATAGGATATCGAATAATGGCACGTCGCTGTGAACTGACTGGCAAGGGCGTAATGGTTGGCAACAACGTTTCGCACGCTCTTAACCGCACCCGTCGCCGGTTTCTCCCGAATCTGGTTACCGTTTCGCTCATCTCCGATGCGCTGAACCGCACCATCAAGCTGCGCGTTTCGGCTGCAGCCCTGCGCACGGTCGAGCACCGCGGCGGTCTCGATGCCTTCCTGCTCAAGCAGAGCGACGACACCCTGTCGCCGCTGGCCGCAGGCATCAAGAAGGAAATCCGCGCCGCCCTCGCTGCCTAAGCGACCGGACGCTGATTTAGATTTCAACCGCGTGGAGTTCTCTCCACGCGGTTTTCCTTTGGTATCGCGGTGGCCAGGCTGCCGACGGCACACCGACGGAGCGGGATTACCCCGCGCCCGACAATCCACTGGCTGGCCCTGCGGGAGCCGGCTTGCTAGACTAGATTTCCGCGCCGGTCTGATGCCGGGCCGCGGGTACATAGAGGTGCATTCTGATGCTTGCTCGTTTCATGGCGGCCCTTGCCGCCATGGTCGTGGTTGTTGCCGCGTCCAATATCCTGGTGCTCTACCCGCTGCAGGCACACCTTGGCTCAGTTAGTCTGGCCGACCTGCTGACCTGGGGCGCCTTCACCTTCCCCTTTGCCTTTCTCATCACCGACCTGACCAACCGCTATGACGGCCCGCGTAATGCCCGGCTGGTCGTGCTGGTGGGCTTTCTCGTCGGCCTGGGGCTGTCCTTCTACCTGAGCTACAATCCCCTGCCCTGGAACCCCGAGGGCGGTCCGGCGACGACCCAGAGAATTGCGCTGGCCTCCGCTGCGGCATTCCTTACCGGCCAATTGCTCGATATCGCGGTGTTCTCGCGCCTGCGGGCCAACAAGTCCTGGTTCCTGCCCCCGCTTGCCGGATCGCTGTTCGGGTCGATCATCGATACGACGATCTTCTTCACCGTAGCCTTTGCGCCCGCTCTGGCCGGGATTGATGCGCTGTTCGGCCTGGAAGACGGCTCGCTCGGCTTCCCCGCCCCCTGGCTGGGCGTCGGCCCGGACGTGCCACTCTGGACCTCGCTGGCCACCGGCGATTTCATGGTGAAGTTCCTTGCAGCCCTGCTGCTGCTGGCGCCCTATCGCGCCCTGATGGGCAGGATCATGCCGCTGCCCCCGATTGGGGCGCGCGCCTAGTTTTGTCCGATCACATTATCTGCCCGCGGATCCAGTCCGCGGGCATTTCTGCGCCCGGGCGCTAGCGCCTATGGGGCCGCTGGCAGGGCGAATTCCAGCAACAGGCTGCGCTGCCAGTCGTTGAAATTGTTGTCCGAGCCGATGAGGATGCGCAGCTCGCCGTCGGGCGCGGTGTGAACGGTCATCGACTCCATATTGTCGATAGTACCCCCAGTCGCCGAGAGCAGCAGCTCGCCGACCATCAGGTTGTCGGGCCGCACTTCGGCCGCCGGGACGCGGCGCAGATTCATCACGAAGCTCAGCATCGAAACGCCGCGCTCCAGGACCAGCAGGTCGCCATTGGGCAGGAACGCACATTCGGTCGGATTGACCACCGGGCTATTCTGATAGGCGATGGGACCCTTGTCGTTCTGCCCCAGGAGCCAGCCGCGATGATTGCCGTTCTCGTCGAGGGCTTCTTCGGTCAGGAGCAAGGTCGAGCCCGCGATCGGGGACGCCGGGGGCGCAATGCAGACCGATTCTAGCGTTTCATTGGTGCGCAGATCGCTCAGCCAGTCGGGAATGGCGACCTCGCGGGCTGGGCCGCCAGGCAAGCCATCGGTCAGCGCGAAATCGGCGACGCGGGTGAGGTTTTCAAACCCGACGCGAACCGCCACCGGCTCGCCATCGCGATAGACGGTATCGACGCTTTCGGCGTCGCGCGCATATTGGCGGGGCAGTACCTCGCCCTTGGAATTGCGCATCGGCTCAACCCGGACCCCGATAAGGCCGAAGAGCTGTCCCGCATCGTCATAGACCAGCTTGCCGGAAACGAAATTGCCGCGATCGCTGACAAACACCACCTGCTGGTCTGGCCCGGTCATGGTGAGACCGGACAGGCCGCCAAACGTGTCATCCTGGCTGACAAGGGCAATGCCGCCGCGAAAGATCAGCCCGTCGACCTTCTGGCCGACCGTTACGTCCTTGAAATGGGTGACCGGGGAAGCGGTGACGCTCACCTCAACCCCTGAAACGGGCATGAGGCCCGCCAGCAACGCCGCAGCGATTGCGGCGAGCCGACGGGTCATCCCCGCCCCCGGCGCCGTGCCGGACCCGGCATTTCCTCATCGAACAGCGCGGCCAGCTCATCGGTGAGCGCGCCGGCCAGTTCCTCGGCATCAAGCAGGGTCACGGCGCGACGGTAGTAGCGCGTCACGTCATGGCCGATACCCACCGCCACCAGCTGGATCGGCGAGCGCGTTTCGATATCCTCGATCACCTGGCGAAGGTGGGCTTCGAGATAATTGCCGGCATTGACCGACTGCGTGCTGTCATCGACCGGCGCGCCATCGGAAATCACCATCAGGATGCGCCGCGCTTCGGGGCGCGACATTAGGCGCTTGCGCGCCCATTCCAGGGCCTCGCCGTCGATGTTCTCCTTGAGCAGGCCTTCACGCATCATCAGGCCCAGATTGCGCCTTGCATGGCGCCAGGGCTCGTCGGCGGCCTTGTAGATGATGTGGCGCACGTCGTTGACGCGGCCCGGATTGGCCGGGCGCCCTGCTTCAAGCCAGGCTTCACGGCTCTTGCCGCCCTTCCAGGCGCGCGTGGTGAAGCCCAGGATCTCGACCTTGACGCCGCAGCGCTCCAGCGTACGGGCGAGGATATCGCCGCAGATGGCCGCAATGGTGATCGGACGGCCGCGCATCGAACCGGAATTGTCGATCAGCAGCGTCACCACAGTGTCGCGGAAATCGGTGTCGTTCTCGACCTTGAAGCTGAGGGCCTGCATCGGGTCGGTCACGACGCGGGTGAGCCGGGCAGTATCGAGCAGGCCCTCTTCGAGATCGAACTGCCAGCTGCGATTCTGCTTGGCCATCAGGCGACGCTGCAGCTTGTTGGCCAGCCGGGCCACGGCACCGGCGAGGTTCTCCAGCTGCTTGTCAAGCAGCGCGCGGAGCTGGTCGAGCTCGTCGGGCGGGCAGAGTTCAGCCGCCTTGACGATTTCGTCGAACTTGGTGGTGAACACCTTGTACTGGAACTGGTTGGTCAGCCGCTCGCCGCCATCCTTGGCCGGGGGTGGCATGGGCGCGTCTTCGCCCGCTTCGGCGGCCGCGTCCTCATCGGTATCGGCCATGTCCGATTCCATGCCGTCGACGTCGCCAGTTTCCTCGCTGTCGCCGGCCTGCTCGTCCTGGCTGGAATCCTGGCTGTCGTTCTCGCCTTCGCCCTGTTCGGGCGACTGCTCGGAATTATCGCCCTGATCGGGGTCCTGCTCGCCGTCTTCCTCATCGGAGGAATCGGGATCGTCCATATCGCTTTCGGGAACGAGGTTGAGATCGCGCAGCAGGGCCTTGGCGGCGCGCGAAAACTCTTCCTGGTCCTCATAAACATCGAGCAGGTCGTCGAGCGACTTGCCGCCCTTGTCTTCGATTTCCTTGCGCCACAGATCGACCAGCGCATGGCCCGAAGGGGGCACCGGCACGCCGGCCAGCTTTTCGCGTAGCAGCAACCCAAGCGCCTCGGCGATCGGGGCATCGCCCTTATCGCTGACTTCGGCGAAATTGGCGCGGAACAGCCGGTCTTCCAGCATCTCGCCGATATTGCCGACCATGCCGGGCATGCGCACACAGCCCAGCGCCTCGACACGAGCCTGCTCCAACGCGTCAAAGGCTGCGCGAGCGACGGGATCCATCGGCGAGCGCTTGCGGTGGGTTTCCGGGTCGTGGCTGGCCAGCCGCATCGCCATGGCATCGCCCTGCCCGCGGGCAATGGCGATATCGCGGCGCGACGGCAGGCGCGGCAGATTGGCCAGGCGAGCCTTGTCCGAGGTCAACAGCGGCCGGTCGGCCGTGAAGGTCACCTCGAGATCAGGCTTGCCACCGATGGCGCGGACCGTTGCGCCCATGGCTGACTTGAACAGCTGGGTCTGGTCGGGCTTGTTGGCTTTGCTGCGTGGTGGTTGTGCCATGATCGTTCGATCCAGATGACCCCTCACGCCAACCCTCCCCCTTTGGGGAGAGGGCTGCGTCGGAGCATGGAGGGCCACCGCGTTTCCTTCACCCTTCGGGAGAAGGTGGCCCGCAGGGCCCGATGAGGGGCCTTCCGGCGAAGCCGGAAGGGAGTTCCTTAAGCCGTGACAGCCAGATTGGCCGAGGATTCCGGCAGATCTTCGCCGAACACGCGCTGGTAGAACTCGGCAACCACGGGGCGTTCGAGCTCATCGCACTTGTTGAGGAAGGTCAGGCGGAAGGCAAAGCCGACGTCGCCGCCGAAGATCTGGGCGTTCTCGGCCCAGGTGATCACCGCGCGCGGCGACATGACGGTCGAGAGGTCGCCATTGATGAAGGCCGAACGGGTGAGGTCAGCCAGACGCACCATGTTGGCGATCAGCTTCTTGCCCTTTTCGGTCTCGCCATACGACTTGTTCTTGGCCAGAACGATGCCGACTTCCTTGTCGTGCGGCAGGTAGTTCAGCGTGGTGACCAAGCTCCAGCGGTCCATCTGACCCTGGTTGATCTGCTGGGTGCCGTGATAGAGGCCCGACGTATCGCCCAGACCAATCGTGTTGGTGGTCGAGAACAGACGGAATGCCGGATGGGGCGTGATCACGCGGTTCTGGTCGAGCAGGGTCAGGCGACCCGCCACTTCGAGCACGCGCTGGATCACGAACATCACGTCGGGGCGACCGGCGTCATATTCGTCAAACACCAGGGCAACGTTGTTCTGCACGGCCCATGGCAGGATGCCGTCACGGAATTCGGTGACCTGCTTGCCGTCCTTGAGCACGATCGCGTCCTTGCCGACGAGGTCGATACGCGACACGTGGCTGTCGAGGTTAACGCGGACCAGCGGCCAGTTGAGGCGCGCCGCGACCTGCTCGATATGGGTGGATTTGCCCGTACCGTGATAGCCCTGCACCATCACGCGACGATTGTGCTGGAAGCCAGCAAGGATGGCCAAAGTGGTGTTGCGATCGAACAGATAGTCCGGGTCGACCGGCGGCACGTGGCTATTGGCTTCCTTGTAGCCCATCACCTTCATGTCCGTATCGATGCCGAACAACTCCCGGGCCGAATATTCGGTATCGGGCAGATTGGTGTACTCAGTCATGACAATGCTCTTGGCAGGGAAATCGAGGCGGGGGCAGAAAAGACGCGGGCTCTATAGCAGCATTGTGACGGTGGCGGTAGCCACCACAACGGCAACGCTACTTCGCGACGAAGCCCGCTTTCTTGAGATGGGAATAGGCGGCGATGATCGCGCGCAGACGGTCCTCGGAGGATTTATCGCCCCCATTGGCATCGGGGTGGTGGATCTTGACCAGGGTCTTGTAGGCCGCCTTGATCTCGTCGGACTTGGCGTGGCCGACAATACCCAGGGTTTCCAGCGCGCGCCGGTCCGGTTCGTGCAGCGGCTTTACTCGCTCGGCAGCAGGCTTCTGGCTCTGGCGGTGACGATACTTGGCAAAGACACCGAACGGATCGCCATAGCGATCACCCGGGCGCAGCGACTCGGCAGCCTTGCGGGCCCCGCGCACACCCGGATTGCCGGTGGCGAAGCTTGAACGCGACTCGGCTTTGGGCGGCGCGTGCAGGGCTTCGTCGAGCTCGTCCTTGTCCATGTCGGAGAAGAAATTGAACGAGGTATTGTAGTGGCGAACATGCTCGAGGCAGAAGTGGTGATACTCCCCCTCGTTGCGATGGCCCTTGGGCGCGCGATATTCGCCGGCGGCTTCACAGCCGTCCCAATCGCAAACGTGTTCGACTGGCGCCGGCTTTTCTTCCCGACGCGGTTTGATGCGGATTGAATCGAATATCTTGGATTGCAGTTTCATTACGCCTAGTTACGAGCCTAAACCACCTACTAGAGACCCAACGCCATGAGTGCCAGAGACATCATTGCCGCCAAGCTCACCGACAAATTTACCCCCGCTTTCCTCGATGTGATCGACGAATCGAACAAGCACTTCGGACATGCGGGCTGGCGCGAGGGTGGTGAAACCCATTTTCGTGTCAGAATCGCGACCCGCCATTTTGACGGCATGAACCGCGTGGCGCAACACCGCGCCATTCACGATGTGCTGGCCGAGTTGATGGACAACCCTGTCCATGCCCTCGCCATCGAGGTTTTGCCGGCGAATGGGCCGTTCCCCGCCATAGAGGGGTAGTCACCCAGCCCAGGTCGCCATTCCCGCCCAGGCGGGGATGACGTGGTGTCTACTTGCGCATCTCGTCGAGATAATGACCCACGGCCTGCGGATCAACGCCCCTTTCGATAAAGGCCTGGCCGATACCGCGGGTGAGGATGAATGTCAGCGCCCCGCGTGAGACTTTCTTGTCCTGCGCGATGGCGGCCATCAGGATATCCGTCGAGCCCAGCGTGCCGGGGATATCTGACAAAGTGGTGGGCAGGCCGGCCCGCTTCAAGTGCGCGGCGATGCGGCCGCTATCCTGGCTGGGCGCCAGGCCCAGCCGTGCGGAAAATCCATGCGCCAGAACCATGCCGATGGCGACGCCCTCGCCATGCAGCAGGCGGTCGGAATAGCCCGTATCCTTTTCGAGCGCATGGCCAAAGGTGTGGCCGAGATTGAGCAGCGCACGAACGCCGAGCTCCTTCTCGTCCTCGATGACGACGCGCGCCTTGTGGGCGCAGCAGCGGGCAATCGCCTCGCCGCGCGCCGGTCCGCCGGCGAAAATCTCGGGCTGCTTTTCCTCGAGCCAGAAGAAGAACTGCTCATCGTCGATGAGCCCGTACTTGACCACCTCGGCATAGCCCGAGGCGAACTGGCGGGGACTCAGCGTATCAAGGGTCGACAGGTCGGCCAGCACCAGCTTGGGCTGGTGGAAGGCGCCGATGAGGTTCTTGCCATGCGGCGAGTTGATGCCGGTCTTACCACCGACCGAGCTATCGACCTGCGCGAGTAGTGTCGTCGGCATCTGCACGAAATCCATGCCGCGCCGCGCAATGGAGGCGGCAAAGCCGGCGAGGTCGCCGATCACCCCGCCACCCAGCGCGATTACCAGATCGCCGCGCTCCAGCCGAGCCGCGAGGATGCCCTCGACAGCCTCTCCCAACAGAGCCCAGGACTTGGTCGATTCGCCAGCCGGCAGGATGATCTCGGTATGCGACAATCCCGCCGCGTCGAGCGAGGCCAGCAGGCGCGGCAATTGCGCCGCGGCCACCATGTCATCGGTGATGATACCGTAGCGCCGGCCAGGAAAGCGCTCAGCCAGGATCGCCCCAGCATCATCGAGCAGGTGATCGCCAATCAGGATGTCATAGGCCCGCTCGCCCAGCGCAACGTGAACCTTGTGGGCAATATCGGCCATGCGATCAGTCCTGGCGTTTGAGATAAGCAAGTACGGCGTCGATCACGTCGCTCGCCACCACGTCCTGCGGAACGTCGCGCGAATACACAGTGACATCGGCTTCGGCATAGATGGGATAGCGATCCTCGATCAGCTTTTCGAGCGTGGCGCGCGGGTTGCTGGTGCGGAGCAAGGGCCGGTTGCTGCGGCGCGAAACGCGCTCGAACAGCACATCCAGATCAGCCTTGAGCCAGATCGAGATCGCCTCGGCCTTGACCAGGGCGCGGGTCTCGCCATTGACGAAAGCCCCGCCCCCCGTGGCCAGCACGACGCCCTGATCCTTGAGCACGCGGGAAATCACCCGCGTTTCACCGGCGCGAAACTCAGGTTCGCCCCGCTGCTCAAAAATCTCGGGGATGGTCATCTGCGCGGCGCGCTCGATTTCCTCATCGCTGTCGAGAAATTGCCGGTTGAGTCGGGCGGCGAGTCGCCGGCCGACCGTGGTTTTGCCAGCGCCCATCATACCGATGAGCACGAGCGGCTTGCCGCCGAGCCGCTCGGCAAGTTGTTCGGCGCGGGCCTGCCGCGATACCGCGTCGGGTCGGTTCAAGTGGGCACTCCAGTCAATCAGCCGCTATCAAGCCGTCCACACCCCGACTGTCAAGAACTTGCAGCCGTCGCCGTCTCATCCCACTATGCCTACGGAAACGAAACCTTTTACTGGCAATTTGTCGCAAAATCGCCAGACGGACTGCCATGCCCACTCTGATCCGCCTTGTCATCACACTGCTTTTCCTGGCCGGACTGGTCTATGCCGGCATGTTCGCGCTGGTGGCCTTTGTCGAGCCGACGCCCAAGGAAGTGACGATTCGCATCCCCTCACGCGACCTACTGGCCGGCGGGCAACCCACTTTGCCCGGACAGGAAGCTCCGGCGGAAGAACCGGCATCGGCCCCAATAGCGACGCCCGCGCAATGAGTGGCGGCGGCCATCTGATCGACGCCTTCCTTGAAATGATGAGCGCCGAACGCGGCGCAGCCAAGAATACGATCGCTGCCTATCGACGGGACCTTGCTGACTATTCGGGTTTTGTCGCGGGACGGCAGCAGACCCTGCTCGATGTGGGCCGCGAAACCGTAACCGCCTACCTCGACCGCCTGCACAGCGAGGGGCTATCGGCCTCATCAGCAGCCCGGCGCCTGTCGGCCATCCGCCAGTTTCACCGCTTTCTCTGCGCCGATGCTCTGCGCGGGGACGACCCGACCCGGATCGTCGCCAGCCCGAGAAGCCGCCGTGCCTTGCCCAAGGTGCTTTCCATCGCCGAGGTGGATCGCCTGCTCAGCACCGCCGAGGCGGAAGCCAATGCCCCGATGTCGCCGCAGAAGCAGGCCGGCGCGGTGCGGCTCTATGTGCTGCTCGAACTGCTCTACGCCACCGGGCTGCGCGTCAGCGAGCTGGTGAGCTTGCGCCGCACCGCCGTGATGCGCGACACCAGCTATCTGACGGTCACCGGCAAGGGCAACAAGGATCGGGTGGTGCCGCTCAACGATCGGGCCCGCGACGCGATCAAGGCCTACCTGAAAACGCTTGAGCCCGGCCCCTACCTGTTCCCGGCCAGCGGAGCCGATGGTTATCTCACCCGTCAGGTCTTTGCTCGCGATCTCAAGAGCCTGGCCGCGCGCGCCGGCATCAGCTCGGCCCGGATCGCCCCGCACGTGTTGCGGCACGCCTTTGCCAGCCACCTGCTGGCGGGAGGCGCCGACCTGCGCGTGGTACAGATGTTGCTGGGACACGCGGATATCTCGACCACCCAGATCTATACCCACGTGCTCGATGAGAAACTGCGCACGCTGGTGGAGACCCATCACCCGCTGGCGGAGTAGCGTGGGCACGGTCCGTGTCAGCAAGCTGTTAGCTTTGCTGCCTCATAACCGCACAGATTGCCCCTCAAGTCTTGACTCGGCATTGCGCCATCGTCACTTTCCGGCCACTTTAGGGCGCAACAGCAGCGGCCAGATTACGCAAGGCGCGGAAACAACTTTTCGCGACAACGAAACCAGTGGGTCGGCCGTTTGGAATACCAAGCGCGCGGGCCCGAGCAGGCGGGTGGGATGCAGTCTTATTTGGATTTCGAAAAGCCGGTGGCCGATCTTGAAGGCAAGATCGCCGAACTCAAGGCGATGGCAGCAACCGATCATGCCGTGTCCATCGACGAAGAGGTCAACCGGCTCTCCAGCCGCGCCGACGAGGCGCTGGTGGAAATCTACAAGCGCCTGACCCCGTGGCAGAAGACGCAGGTGGCACGCCACCCGCAGCGTCCGCATTTCTCGGACTATGTCAGCAAGCTGATCACCGAATGGACGCCGCTGGCCGGTGACCGCAAATATCGAGAAGATCCGGCCCTGCAAGCCGGCTTCGGCCGCTTCAACGGGCAATCGGTCGCCATTCTGGGCCAGGAAAAGGGCAATTCTACCGAGACCCGCCTCAAGCACAATTTCGGCATGGCGAGCCCGGAAGGCTATCGCAAGGCCGTGCGGGTCATGGAAATGGCCGACCGCTTCAATGTTCCGCTGATCTCGTTCGTCGATACCGCCGGCGCCTATCCCGGCATCGGCGCCGAGGAGCGCGGCCAGGCTGAAGCCATCGCCCGTTCAACCGAAAAGTGCCTTGAACTGGGCGTGCCCAACATCGCCATCGTCATCGGCGAAGGCGGCTCGGGTGGCGCAATCGCCATCGCCGTGGCCAACCGCGTGATCATGCTCGAGAACTCGATTTATTCGGTAATTTCGCCCGAAGCAGGTGCCTCGATCCTGTTCCGCGACGCCGCGCGCGCGCAGGACATGGCGACGGCCCAGAAGATAACCGCGCAGGACCTGCTTGGCCTTGGCGTGATCGACTCCATCATCGCCGAACCGGCCGGCGGCGCCCATCGCCACCATGACGTGATCATGGATTCGACGCGCAATGTCATTGCCGGCTTCCTCGCAGAATTCGCCGGCAAGGGCCGCCTGGAAACGCGCGAGCACCGTCGCGAAAAGTTCCTCGCCATCGGCACGACGCTCTAGGCGCCAAACCGGACCAAACTCGGCATTATTCCCGCGCAAGTGAGAATCTCCCTCATCAAAAGATGGGGGATTCCCGTCTGCGCGGGAATGGCGTTTTGATGGACCGGATGCGCGCCACAACAATCCCCACACATCTGCGTGATTTTTGCCCGCTATCTCGGCTTTTTGCGCCGTGGTAAGGCTTCCTTCACCAGCAAAACTCATGCTGCGGTAACCAAACGGCCCTATGGGTCACCGCTCCAATTCTCGTCTTTCGGGCCGCAAATCGTGACCGCTACTCTGCTTCGCAAACTGTGTTCGGCTGTGATCCTGGTGTGGGTTGCTTTCGGCCTTGCCGCCTGTGGCGGCTTCCTGCCCAAGTCGAGCGACAATCGTCACAACCAGCCCCTGTCGGGCGTGACCCAGGCGGGCCTGCGCAACATGGGATCCTCGCCCGGGGAAGCCATGGTGATCCGCATCTTCAAGCAGGAGCAGGCGCTGGAAGTGTGGAAGCGCACCAATACCGGCCAGTTCCGTCTGTTCAAGACCTATGAGATTTGCGCCTATTCGGGCGACCTTGGTCCCAAGATCCGCGAAGGCGACCGCCAGAGCCCAGAGGGCTTCTATACGATCACGCCCGGCCTGATGAATCCCAAGTCGAGCTATTACCTCTCGTTCAACACCGGCTTTCCCAACAAGTTCGACCGCGCCCATGGCCGGACCGGCAGCGACCTGATGGTGCATGGCGACTGCTCGTCGCGCGGCTGCTACGCCATGACCGACGAGGGCATTGCCGAAATCTATTCGCTGGCGCGCGAAACCTTCAAGGGCGGCAATCCGAGCTTCCAGCTGCAGATCTTTCCGTTCCGCATGACCGCCGGAAACTTGGCCAAGCATGCCGGCAGCGAGCACATCGGCTTCTGGAAGAACATCAAGACCGGCTATGACCTGTTCGAAGTGAGCAAGGCGCCCCCGGCCTGGGACGTGTGCGAACGCCGCTACATCTTCAACGCCAGCGGCGGCGGCGCGCTCAACCCCATGGGGGCCTGCCCGGCTGTGACGCTGACCGCCGATCAGGCAGCCCAGCAGAAGGCTGACGAGATCGCATATGCCGCCGCCGTCGAGAGCGAAGCGCAGAAGGCTACCCGGCTAGCGGCCGACGCTGAACGCGCCGCCCGCGAGGCTGCGGCCGCCAAGGAGCGGGGACAAGCCATCTCCGGCTTCATTGGAGGCCTCTTCGGCGGCAAGGACGCCAATGTCGCGCCCGTAATGTCTGGCCAGCCCGCTCCTACACCGCAGCCGGCCCTGCAGCGCTGAGACGGCCGCGCCGCCTGAAGGATTTAGACGGGGTTAGCTGGCGACCACCCTATTGAGGGCGTATTCTGCGGCGATCTGCTAGGCTGGCATCCAGGATGGAGACGAGCGCCTTGGAAGATTCGGTAACCGTGGACATCAAACCGGACCCCCGGCCAGCGCCCGCCAATGCGTCCGCGCGCATGCCTATGGGCACGGTGCTGAGCATTGTTGTCGGGCTGGTGGGTGTCGCCGCTCTCGCCAGCAGTGCCTGGGTGTTCACCCAGACCCAGCGCGACATCAACCGGCTTTCCACCGACATCGCGCAGTTCCGCCTGAGCCTCGAACTGTTCGGCCGCCAGCTGGGCACGCCCTCGGGCACCGACGACGCGAGCCTGCAGGATCTCTCCAACCGTATCGCGATCCTGGAAGACAATTGGCGCAATGCGCCCCCGAGCGCGGCAACGGCCGCGCTCCCCGCCCCGGCCGCGGCACAAGCCAACACCCAACCCAGTGCCAATCTGGGTGACTGCCTGCCCACCGGCACACGCTTCCTCGTGACAGCGGGCGACCGCTACCCCATCTGCGGCGTGGCCGGGAGCGTAGAGATCGGCTCGGTGGACAACGGCTTCATTTCGCTCGCGGATGGCACGGTGATCGCCTCCGGCGGCAATATCGGCCTGCCGGGCACCGCCTGCATGATCGGCGTGGTGTCGGCCGGCGAAGACGCCATGACGGGCTATGCCGAGATCAAGGTGACCTGCTAAGGCCAGCACGCCATCGCACAGGCAAAAAAAGGCCCGGATCATTCCGGGCCTTTCTTTTTGGGATCAACGGTGCCTAGAAGGCGCCATGGCAGTGCTTGAACTTCTTGCCCGAGCCGCATGGGCAGGGCGCGTTGCGCGACACGCCAACCAGCAGGGCCGGGTCGATCGGCTTGAGCGATGGATCACCACCGGTGGCGCCCAGCGCTCCTGCATTGCTCGCATCGCCCTCGTCGGCATCATTCTCGCCGGTGAGCGGATCGATATGAGTTTGCTGCAGGCGGCTGAGGTCGGGCATCGGCGGCGCCACCGGGCGCGGCTGCAGCTCGACATGGCTGAGCTGGGTGGTCACCAGCTCGCGCAGGTTGACCAGCAGACTCTGGAACAGCTCGTAGGCTTCCTGCTTGTATTCGTTCAGCGGATCGCGCTGGGCAACGCCGCGCCAGCCGACCACCTTGGAGAGGTGATCGAGCGTAACCAGGTGCTCGCGCCAGAGCCCATCGATCGACTGCAGCAGGATCGACTTCTCGACCTGACGCATGATGGTGGGGTTCGGCGAACCGGCAGCGGCCATGGCGGCGATGGTGCGCTCTTCCTTGGCCCTGGCCTGCTCGTCGACCGCGGCAATCAGCCGCTCGGTCACGATCTCGGCGTCGATGCCTTCCTCGGCCGCCCAATCCTTGATCGGAATTTCGATGTTAAGGTAGGTCTTGGCCGCAGCTTCGAGCTGCTCGACATTCCACTGCTCCGGATAGGAGCGTGGCGGAATGGCCTTGTTGATGATGTTCTCGACGACATCGTGGCGCATGTCGATGACGGTCTCGCTGACGTCTTCAGCGTCCATCATTTCCAGACGCTGTTCGAAGATCACCTTGCGCTGATCGTTCATCACGTCGTCGTATTTCAGGATGTTCTTGCGGATATCGAAGTTGCGCGCTTCGACCTTGCCCTGAGCGCGTTCGATCGCCTTGGTGACCCACGGATGGGTGATCGACTCGCCCTGTTCCAGCCCCAGCTTGCCGAGCATGGAATCCATGCTGTCGACCGGGAAGATGCGCATCAGGTCGTCCTGAAGGCTTAGGAAGAAGGCCGAATGGCCCGGGTCGCCCTGACGGCCGGAACGGCCGCGCAACTGGTTGTCGATGCGGCGGCTTTCGTGGCGCTCGGTGCCGATGACCATCAGGCCGCCTGCAGCCAATGCCTTGGCCTTGTCTTCGGCGATGGTGCGCTTGATCTCTTCGATCTTGGCTTCGCGCTCCGCGCCCTCGAGGCCTGCGGCTTCCTTCTGGACGCGCATTTCGAGGTTGCCGCCCAGCTGAATGTCGGTACCACGGCCAGCCATGTTGGTGGCGATGGTGATCGCACCCGGCAGGCCGGCGTCGGCGACGATGAAGGCTTCCTGCTCGTGGTGACGGGCATTGAGCACGTTCATCTGGCCAACGTTCTTGGCCCGCAGCAGTTCGGCCAGCATTTCCGACTTTTCAATCGAAGTGGTGCCCACCAGCACGGGCTGACCGCGCTCCTGGCACTGCTTGATGATGTCGGCAATGGCGTCGAACTTTTCGGCGGCGGTGCGGTAGATCGCATCTTCGTCGTCGATACGCTGCACCGGCACGTTGGTCGGCACGGTGACGACTTCGAGCTTGTAGATGTCGGCGAATTCTTCGGCTTCCGTCGCTGCCGTACCGGTCATGCCGGCCAGCTTCTTGTAGAGGCGGAAGTAGTTCTGGAAGGTGATCGACGCTAGCGTCTGGTTTTCCGGCTGGATCTTGACCCGTTCCTTGGCTTCCAGCGCCTGGTGCAGGCCTTCCGAATAGCGGCGGCCCGGCATCATGCGACCAGAGAACTCGTCGATGATCACGACTTCGTCGTTGCGGACGATGTAATCCTTGTCGCGGCGGAAAAGCTTGTGGGCGCGCAGCGCCGAGTTGGCGTGGTGCACCAGCGCGACGTTTTCCACGTCGTAGAGCGAACCGGTCTTGAGCAGGCCCTCTTCGGCGAGCTTGGCTTCGAGCTTTTCGATACCCTGATCGGTGAAGGTTGCGGAGCGGTGCTTTTCCTCGAGTTCGAAGTCGCCTTCCTCGATGATCGGCATCAGCGCGTCGATCTTCATGTAGAGATCGGAGCGGTCGTCGGACGGACCCGAAATGATCAACGGCGTGCGGGCCTCGTCGATCAGGATCGAGTCGACTTCGTCGACGATTGCGAAAGCATGACCGCGCTGCGCCATCTGGGCGCGCGTATACTTCATGTTGTCGCGGAGATAATCGAAGCCGAATTCGTTGTTGGTGCCGTAGGTGATGTCCGCGGCGTAGGCAGCCTTGCGCTCTTCGTCGTTGAGGCCATGGACGATGATGCCATAGCTCATGCCGAGGAAGTTGTAGATCTGGCCCATCCAGCCGGCGTCGCGACGCGCCAGGTAGTCGTTCACCGTGACGACGTGCACGCCCTCGCCCGTAAGGGCATTGAGGTAGACGGCCAGCGTTGCCACCAGCGTCTTGCCTTCACCGGTGCGCATCTCGGCGATCGAGCGATCGTTCAGCACCATGCCGCCGATGAGCTGCACATCGAAGTGACGCATGCCCAATACGCGCTTTGACGCTTCACGCACCGTCGCGAAGGCGGGAACGATCAGGTCATCGAGGGGCGTGCCCTTGGCCAGCTGCGCCTTGAACTCGGCGGTCTTGGCCCGCAGCTGCTCGTCGCTGAGCTTTTCGTACTCGGCTTCCAGCGCGTTGATCTGGGCTACCTTGCCCTGGAACCGCTTGACATGCCTGTCGGACGGAGACCCGAAGATCCGCCGGGCTAGCGCAGCAAGTGCCATATGTCAGGTCCTTTTATTATCATCGCGCCGGTTGGGAGTGCGGATAGGCCCGTTCGGCCGCAGCGAGGCGATGAGAAAGCCTTTCCGGCTTTGAATTTCTGATGTTCCGCCATGCGGAGGAAAAGCGGGTGAGATGTAAGAGCGCACCCTTGTCTTGTCAACGTTGCAGAAATCAGCGACATCTGCCTGCCCCCGGCCGCAGCGTGTGGTTGCGAGGGCTGGTTGTTCACGCAATGCGGCGCGGCACATTTTGGCCGCGATGACGTGTGAGGCAGGCCCCCGATCGCGGTGCCAGACCGTACCACGGCGTGCACGATGCCGACCACCAACGAGCCAGGACGCCCAAAACGCGCCTGCCAAGGAGACCGTCCTGATGATTTTATCCCCCTCGCGCCTTGCCCGGACTGTGAGTGTCGTCGCACTCATGCTGACCGCTGGTGCCATTGCCCCGGTGGTCGCGCAGGATGCAGCGCCGGCCGTTGAAGAAGTAACCATCTCTCCCGATACCGTCGTTGCCACCGTTGGCGGCGAGCCGATCACCGAAGCCGACCTCAGCTTTGCCGCCGAAGACCTGACCCAGGAACTTCAGCAGATGCCTCCCGAACAGCGCAAGCCGTTCCTGCTGCGCGTGCTGATCGACATGAAGGTGATGGCCAAGGCTGGCCAGGATGCCGGCATGGCCGACACCCCGCTGTTCCAGCAGCGCCTGAATTACCTGAAGGACCGCGCCCTGCGTCGCGCCTTCTTCGCCGAGACCATTGGCGGTGCTGTGACGGAAGCCGCCGTGCGCGCCGACTATGACAAGTTCGTTGCCGACTTCGTGCCGGCCGACGAAATCCGCGCCAGCCACATCCTGGTTCCCACCGAAGAGGAAGCCAAGGCCGTCAAGACCCAGCTCGATGGCGGCGCCGATTTCGCTACCGTCGCCAAGGAAAAGTCGATCGATCCGGGTGCTGCCAATGGCGGCGATCTCGGCTTCTTCAGCAAGGGCATGATGGTTGCCCCGTTCGAGGCTGTGGCTTTTGCCATGACCGAGCCGGGCCAGATTTCCGACCCCGTTGAGTCCCAGTTCGGCTGGCACGTCATCAAGCTTGAAGAAAAGCGCAAGTCGACCCCGCCGGCTTTCGAGCAGGTCGCCGGTCAGTTGCAGCAGCAGTTGCTGATGCGCACCTTTGACGAGACGGTCGAGAAGCTGATGGACGGCGTGACTGTCGACATCCCCGACGCCGCCCTCAAGGCAGCCGTCGACGCCCAGTCCGAGACTGGCGCCCAGTAAGCCCAAATACGGTCCGGGGGCCATGAGCCCCTGGACCACCCGGCGCGCCTGTTGGCTCGCCCGCAAATCCCCGGCCCGCGCCTTTTCGACGGCCTTGCGAACCGCAGGAGTTTAAGGCACATCCGAACAACCAAGTTCGGAGTTTCACGCCATGGCTGCCATCCCGGTTTCACCCCTCGCTCCCAAATCCTATCCGGATCTGCCGGCCATTGCGGGCGTGCGCTTTGCCACGGCCGAAGCCGGGATCAAGTACAAGAACCGCACTGACGTGCTGCTGATGGCATTTGACGAAGGCACCACGGCCGCTGGCGTCGTGACCAAGTCCAAGTGCTCCTCCGCTGCCGTCGACTGGTGCAAGGCCAACCTGCCGGGCGGCGTGGCGCGCGGGCTGGTGGTCAATTCGGGCAATGCCAATGCCTTTACCGGCCTCAAGGGCAAGCAGAGCGTCGCGCTGACCGCAGATATCGCCGCCAGGGCCCTGGGCTGTTCGCCGAGCGAAATCTTCCTCGCCTCGACCGGCGTCATCGGCGAACCGCTGGATGCAGCCAAGTTCGATGGCGTGCTCGACAACCTGGCGACGCGCCTCGTCGATCAGCCCTGGATGGACCCGGCCAAGGCCATCATGACCACCGACACGTTTGCAAAGCTCAGCGGCGCCGTGGTCGATCTTGACGGCACCGAGGTCAAGATCAACGGCATTGCCAAGGGCTCGGGCATGATTGCTCCCGACATGGCGACCATGCTGAGCTTTGTCGTCACGGACATGCCCATCGCCGCCCCAGTACTGCAGGCATTGCTGACCCGGCACGTGCAGACCAGCTTCAATGCCATCACCGTCGACAGCGACACCTCGACTTCCGACACCCTGCTCGCCTTTGCCACCGGCAAGGTCGCCGTTGACCCAATCACCAGCCTCGATGATCCGCGCGCCGAGATCTTTGGCGAAGCGCTGCGCGATGTGCTGTTCGATCTCGCCATCCAGGTGGTGCGCGACGGCGAAGGCGCCACCAAGCAGGTTTCCATCAATGTCGAGGGCGCGACGTCTGACGCTTCGGCCTTCCGCATTGCCAAGGCGATCGCCGACAGCCCGCTGGTCAAGACCGCCATTGCCGGCGAAGACGCCAATTGGGGCCGCGTGGTGATGGCCGTGGGCAAGGCGGGTGAACCCGCCGACCGCGACCGCCTCGCCATCCGCTTCGGGGACCTGCTGGTCGCCAAGGACGGCGAGCGCGCTGCCGTCTATGACGAAGCAGCGACATCGGCCTACATGAAGGGCGAAGACCTCGAACTGACCGTCTCGCTCGGCCTCGGCGAGGGCAAGGCCACGGTCTATACCTGCGACCTCACCCATGGCTACATCACCATCAATGGCGACTATCGGAGCTGAGATGGCATTTCCGGACGTCGAAGCGTTTGAGCGGGCGGGCCTAGAGGCCTGGCCCGGCATTGAAGTCAAATGGGATGGAAACTGGGTGCGCCGCGCCGCAGGCGGCTACACCAAGCGCGCCAATTCCACACAATGCTTTGACCCGGATGACTTCGAAGACGCCGATATCCGGGTCATTTCGGCCAGCACCTGGATGGTCATTCGCGGCATCAAGCCGGTGTTTCGCATCACGCCCCTGTCGAGCCCGGAGTTGAACGCGACGCTCGATGAGTCAGGCTGGCGCCATATCGAAGACAGTCAGCTGCTGGCCATGGAACTGGGTGAGCACGAGGCCGACAAGGAAGCCGAATTCCTCCCCGTGCTTGACCCAAAGTTTCTCGCGGCGGCGCAGAAACTGCAGGGCTACGACGACGCAACCATGACGGGGCTCAAGAACCTCCTCGGTGCCCTCAAAGTGCCCGCGACCGGCGTGGTGCTGGCGCGCGATGGTGAGCCCGTCGCGTCGTCGATCATGTCTATCGCCAATGGAATCGTCATCACCGGCAATGTTGTGACCGATGGCACTCGCCGTCGTCAGGGGCTCGGCGCGGCGATGATGCGCTCTGGCCTCGCCTGGGCCAAACGCGAAGGCGCGAAGTTTGCCGCGCTCAATGTCGGGGCCGACAATGTGGCCGCACAGGCACTCTATTCCTCGCTCGGCTATCAATACCAATACGACTATTCCTATCGCATTCCGGGACAAGCATGAGCCAGAACAAGTTGCTTCTCGTCGTTGCTTGCGCCTTGGTCGATGCCGACCGGCGCGTGCTGATCGCCCAGCGCCCCGAGGGAAAATCCCTGGCCGGGCTGTGGGAGTTTCCTGGCGGCAAGGTCGAGCCCGGGGAAAGCCCTGAGGACGCGCTCATCCGCGAACTGGAAGAAGAACTTGGTGTCTCCACCAAGACCGCATGCCTGGCCCCGGCATCCTTTGCCAGCCACGCCTATGAGGGCTTTCATCTGCTGATGCCGCTATATGTCTGCCGGAAGTGGCAGGGCGAACCCCAGCTGCGCGAACATCAGGCGCTGAAATGGGTGCGACCACAAAATCTGCGCGACTATCCCATGCCGCCCGCGGATGAACCGCTCATCGCAGCCTTGTGCGACCTGCTCTAGCAATGGAGATGTCGGGCAGGCATCAGGCCTGCCCGCGAAAGACTACTGAAGCACGACCATCTTGTACTTCTCGCCCGGGACCACCGCGTCGCCGGGATAGAGGTCGTTGATGATGTAGAAAAGCTCGGCGCCGCGATCAAATCCGGCCATCTGCCGGGCGAGAGAGGTTGCCGTATCGCCTGCCTTGGTGGTGATGATCCGCACCGACACCTTGCGCACCTGGTTGAGGTCGGACGCATCGGTGCGGCGGAAGCTCTTGAGAGTTGCTTCTGCACCCTGCGCAAAGCGCGCGCTGTCGGACTTGGCGGCGAAGATGAAGCGATAGACCTGCCCATCAAGCCGCATCACCGAGACCCGGAAGAACCACTGGTCGGTCTGCGCCACGCCCGACGCCATCTCGATGCCGTTGAAGCTCTGGCTCTTGACGCTGTCGGCCTTGAGCCCGGCGATCCAGCCCGACTTGAGATAATCGGTCAGCGCGACGTTGGACTGCACATCGGCGCTGTCGAAACGCACCGCCTCGCCATCGCCGGCCACGCCCACCACCGCACTTTGCGAATTCTGCAGGCTATAGCCGTTCGGCACCGTGAAGGTGAATTTGGAGGCGGGGTGAATAAAGCGCCGTCCGACGATGGAGCCCTGCGCCGGGCTGTCACCGAAGGTCAGGCCAGAGATCGAGGCGAGGTAGCCATCGCGATCGGTCTCGCCCAGAGCGGTCTGGCCGAACATGGTGCGCGCGGTATCGAGCGCCTTCTGGATACGGGCCGGCGTCGTCGGATGCGACGACAGGAACCCTTCGCCCCCGTTGGTACCGGCCGAGAAGCTGGCGAAACGGCTCATGACGCCGAGAAAGCGCGCGGCGGCCTGCGGATCGTAACCGCCCTTGCCGGCAAACTTGATGCCCTCGCGGTCAGCTTCCAGTTCCTGGTTCTGGCTGAAGGCGGCCATCGACTGGCGCGTACGGTTGGCCGTGGCGTCAGTTGACGTATCGCCACCAAAGACGCCGGTAATGACGCGATCGACGATCTCGGTCGTGCGGGTGCGATCGGTACGCGCGCGCGCATGGCGCAGCGTCACGTGCGCAATTTCGTGCGCCAGCACGGCGGCCAGTTCGCTCGTGTCGGAGGCAAGCGCGAGAATGCCGCGCGTCACATAAATATAGCCGCCCGGCAGCGCGAAGGCGTTGACCTCGGAACTGTCGAGAATGGTGACCTGGAACTGGGCATTGGGCTGGTTGGCAGCGGCGAGCAGGCGCCCGACGATGCGTGCGACCATGATTTCGGCCGGGCGGTCGGAATAGACCCCGCCATAGGCCGCAACAATACGCGGATGCTCGCGCCGGCCGATCACTACGTCATCGGGATCCGTGCCCTGCGGCACCACGGTGGGCGCCCGGTTGTCACCGATCTGGCTGACGGCAATGTTGGAGCCGGTCAGACTCGTGCAGGCGCTCAGCGCCAGCAACGAAGCTGCCAGCACGCCGATACGCATTCCCTTGGCGATCTGCCCCTTGCCAATCATCGTGTCGCCAGAACCTCGATCTGTTCGGGATGGGTCACTTCGATGCGCGGACCATCCCGATCGTCCACCCATCCACGGATACGCACCAGCGCATTGGTCAGCACCAGCGGATCAAACTCGGCCTTGGCGAATACGCGCAGGGCCGACGCCTCGATCACAGCGGTGAAGTCTTCTTTCCAGAACCGGCCGAAATTGAGATAGACCCGCCCGCCGCTTTTCTCGGCGAGCAGAATTCTGCCTTCGACAAGTTCATAATGGCCGGCCCGGACGAGGAGGTCGCCGGGCGCGTCCGCCGCACGAACGCTGTAATAGGGATCGCCCCAGATGCCAAGCCCGGCGAGGCGCGCGCGCCCTTCTGCAGCAAACAACAATTCGAGACAGGCGCGATTATCGGGGAACGAATAGACCCGTGCCAGTCCCTTGGCGATCATGGCCTGCTGAGCCCAGATCGCCCCCGCCTCGTCCTCGACAAAGACATGGGCCAGAACCCGCCCGTAGCGATCCATTTCCTCGCCGCCAAAGCCCAGCCGCACCGGCTTGTTGAGGGCCAGCGCCTCAAGCGCGGCCTTGGCCTCGGGCGCCAGCGGCCAGGTTTCAAAATCGGGGCGATCCAGCGGCAGCTTGGGAGCCTGGGTGCCGATCATTCGCACCACGCGCCCATCGGCCAGCACCACGGTATCTCCGTCCGTGACCGACGTGACGAGGCCCCCGTCGGCCATGCGCAATTGCTCGCAGGCCATTGCGGCAACCGACACCGAAGACAGCGAAGCAAGCGTGGCAAGACGAACCAAACTAGACTTGAACACAGGGCGCCCCGGAAAGACTTCGTTCACCATGCATCCAAATACGGCAAAAAATCATGAACAACCCGGCAGTTGCACGATTTGCCGCTAACTGCTCGCCTTGCGCGTCCGCAGCGCCACCATCACGCCCGCAACGGCGATGATGGCCATCCCGGCGAGGCCGAGCTGATCGGGCAATTGACCGAAGACCAGCCAGCCCAGAATGCCGGCCCAGAGAAGGTGCATATAGGCCATGGGCGCCAGCACCGAGGCCTGCGCATAGCGGTTGGCCGCCGTGAAGCAATAGTGACCGAGCCCGGCCGTCACCCCGAGGCTGACAAACAGGCCAAGCTCAAGCGCGCTTGGCACCGAGCCAAACCAGTACCATGGCATGGCTAGCCCGAAGCAGATCGCCCCCACCAGCGCCGAGTAAAACAGCAGCGCCAGCGTCTTTTCAGTGCGCGCCAGCACCCGCGACAACAGATAATAGGCGACCGTGGCAACCACGTTGCACAGGGCGAACACCACGCCTGCCGGATCGAGCCCGGCCCCCGGCCGTGCGATCAGGAGAACGCCGGTGAACCCGGCCAGAGCGGCCAGCCACCCCAGCAGGCCGATATTTTCGCCCAAAACCGGCCGGGCCAGCAGCACGACCAAGATCGGCGCGAGATAGATGATCGACGTGGTCTCGGCGATCGGCATGCGCTGCAGCGCCAGCCCCGCAAATAGCGACCCCACCACAAGGGCCAGGCCGCGCACCACCACCAGCACCGGGCGCCTAGTGACCAACATGTCCTTGCTGTGGGCGGCGCCGAGAAAAACCAGCATCAGCAGCGTGTGGTTGATGTAGCGAATGGCCGCCACCAGCGGCACGTCATAGGAGGCCACCAGGTATTTGTTGGTGGCGTCGTTGATGGCAAAGAGCGCCGTCGCGCCCAGCAGCAGCAGCACGCCGAGCAGGGGGCGGTGCTCCGTCCGCACCACCGGCGGCGGCACAGCCGTTTCCTCAACGATCGCGGCAGTAGCCGTTTCGCTCATCTCAACTCCAGGGATGCAGGGGCGCGACGAATCAGCGCGCAAGACAGGACGGCAAATGGAGGCCGCAGCAAAAGCCTAGCCCAAACCGGCCGACGCCGGAACATGGCTTTCGTCCACGCGAGACCCTGCGCATATCAGCCGCGCAAAAAACGCACGCCCGCCACTAATAATCCGGCGCGGCCTGCCCTATATCGGCCCCGCACTCTATTTGAACACAGGCCTGATATTCATGTTTGCTTCCCGGGGCTTCCGGCTCGCCAGCCTTTTCGCCTGCATTGTCGTGGCATTCTCAGTGGTTTCAGTGGACGAGGCACAGGCGCGCAAGGGCGGTAGCTTCGGCAATCGAGGCACCCGCACGTTCCAGACCGCACCGACCACCAACACTGCCCCCGCGCCCACCGCTCCCGTGCAGCGCACCACCGCACCCAACAACGCCTCGACCAATCCCGGCGCTGCAACGGCGCAGCAGCGCGGCGGCTTCATGGGCGGCTTCGGCGGCGCCATGCTGCGCGGCGTGATGCTGGGCGGCCTGCTCGGCCTGCTGTTCGGCGGCGGCTTTGGCGGACTTGCGGGCATGTTCGGCATGTTGGTCCAGGTCGCCCTGATCGGCGGAGCGATTTACCTCGTGATGCGCATGATGAAGTCGCGCTCACCGGCCCAGCCGGCCATGGCCGGCGCCAATGCGGGTGGCATGAACCGGACGGCGCACGAACCTGCCTCCAATAACAATCCGCTCGGCGGACTTGGCGGCAGCTTTGGTGGCCTTGGTGGTTTCGGCGGCAAGCCGCGCGCCCGCTCGGCCGAAGACTCCAATGACCTCGGCCTGGGCCTTGAAGACCTGCAGGTCTTCGAGCGCATGCTGACCGACGTGCAGGCCGCATTCTCGCGCGAGGATCGCGTCGCACTGAGCCAGCTCGCAACGGCCGAAGTCGTCTCCTACCTGGGCGAAGAACTCGACGACAACGCCGCGCGCGGCCTGCGCAACGACGTCTCCGACGTCCGCCTGCTGCAGGGCGACCTTGCCGAAAGCTGGCGCGAGGGCAGCTCGGAATACGCCACCGTCGCGATGCGCTACTCGGCCATCGACATCAACCGTGACCGCACGACCGGCGCCGTTATCGAAGGCAATGCCGAGATCCCAAGCGAATCCACCGAACTGTGGACCTTCGTGCGCCTGCGCGGCGGCGACTGGCAGCTTTCGGCCATCCAGGAAGCCTAGGCTTCCAGCACCAAGGGCACTCGAAGGGCACGGCTCGCCAGCCGTGCCCTTTTGTCTGTCGGCAACCGGCATGCACAGGGCCAAGCTGTTGGACGCGTAAAGGGTTTCGCTGGCCCCGCACATTTGCTATCCACGCCCTGTGGTCTCGTAGCTCAGCAGGATAGAGCACCGGATTCCTAATCCGGGGGTCATGGGTTCGAATCCCGTCGAGATCACCACTTTGTATTACGCTGGATTGGCTGATGGGGATCTACCGGGATCTACCCTAGAAAGCGGCGGACCCCATCGCGGCCATGGATATGAAGAACAGGGCGCCCAGCACCCATAGGAAAGCCGCGAACAAAAAGAACGGTTCGATAAATTCCATCCCGGTGTGTTCCAAGTCGGACATTTTTTCCTCCTGCTTCCTGCTTTGACCTTTAGATGTTTCTGACCACCTGCGATGACGGGGGATGCGCTTCCAGTCTTTCGAGCGCGATGCCGTAGTTTTGCGCCACTGCCAGATCGAAGTCGTGGTCAGGGCTGGTCATTTCATACGCGTAGACCTGATCGCGGGTCAGTCCGGCCTCGCTGGCAAAGGCTTCGATATCCATGCCAAGCGCGAGGCGGCGATTGTGATCGCCTTTGGGCTCTCGCATGGCGGGGTCAATTGGATACACCATGATAATCTCTCCATCCTGACAGGGCAGCGACCTACTTCTTGCTGGCCTTGCGCCCCGAGCCCGACTTCTGGCCACCGCCATCCTGCTTGTTGACGGTGGCCCAGGCGCGCCGCTCCGCCTCATCGGAAGACACGCCGCGACTTTCGTAGCTATCCTCGATGTGCTCGGCCCTGCGCTTTTGCTTGTCTGTGTAGGCCGATTTGTCGCCTTGGGGCATGCTCGCCTCCTGTTGCCGCCCCACATAGGTCCGTGAAGTAAACTCCTCACCGCGGCCGCAGTTGCACCGCCGGGAGGGCAGGCCCTGTTCACATTTTTCGGCCGTCGCAACCGTTCGTGCGGACCGCCGTTACAATACGTTCCGCAAACGCGGACGATTTGAGGAGAAGTGCAATGAATGTCAGATCAGTTCTGTCTGTCGCTGCCATCGTGTCTTCAATGGCATTTTCTGGCTACGCCTTTGCGCAAGAGGAGCACATGATCAGTGGCAAAGCGGTGCCGGCGGATCAGGTGACCGAGGTTCAGGCCAAATGCGATGAACTCAGGAAGGCGGAACCGGCGGCTGCAGCTGCCCCCGCCGCAACGCCATCGACCACCGCAGGGTGGATGGAAGACGGATCCAAGATCGATGTCACCAAGCTCACCGTCGCCCTTTGCGACGAAGGCAAGTTCATGGCCTCGGCCATGTAGGCTTGGCGCCCCGCCCGTTCCGGACGGGGCGCAGGCCTCCCGAATGCCTGCAATACGAAATGGTTATTGGGAGCGGCGTTTTGAATGGTCGACGAACCTAACAAGACCCAGGCTCGCTGGAGTTTGACCGGCGCCCGCATGAGCGAAGTGCGGGCCGAAGTCTGGGGCAACGCGCAGGTTACCCCGGGCTATCTGCTGATGAACGCCGCGGCGACACTGATCGCTGGCTTTGGCCTGTTCCAGAACTCGCCCGCGGTCATTATCGGTGCCATGCTCATCGCCATGCTGATGGGGCCGATCCTGGGGATTGCCCTGTCCCTGGCCGAAGCCGATATCGAGGGCTTCTGGAAAGCCTTTCGCAGCGAGTTGATCGGGGTGATCCTGGTGATGAGCTGCGCTGCCGCGGTTGGCCTGTTGTTTCGCAATTTGCCGATCGGCAGCGAGATCCTCGGCCGGACCCAGCCGACCATCCTCGATCTCTGCGTGGCCCTCGCGGGCGGTGCGGCCGCGGGATACGCGTCGGTTTCCAAGCGCCTAAGCGGCGCCATGGTGGGCATCGCCATTTCGACCGCGCTTGTGCCGCCACTGACCTCATGCGCCGTGCTCGCCGTGCGCGGCTTGAGCGGACCCGCCGTGGGGGCATTTCTCAACTTCCTCACCAACTTTGTCGCCATCGCTCTCGCTGCCATGGTGGTGTTCCTGGTGGCCGGATTTCGGCCGGCACCCTATCGAGAGGTCCGCCGCTATGGCCTGGTGCTGATCGGGGCGGTTTACCTGATCATCGGAGCGCTGCTGGCCTCCTATCTCTATGGTTCCTTCCGCTCCACTTTTGGCCTTGAAGAGCTCCGGCTGGGCGTTCACCGAGTCCTGGAAGATCAACTCCGGCAGTATCCCGGCGCCCGCCTGGTAAACGTGACCATCGACCCGGCGCAGGATCACCCCAAGGCCTGGGTCGTGGTGCGCACCCCCCAGGCGCTCTCGCCCGAACAGACCGGACAACTGCAGACGGCACTGAACGCAGCCGTGGGGCAGGAGCTGGAGCTGCATATCCGCTCGGTGATCACGGTCGAAACCACGCCGGACGGATACGTCTATTCAACGCTCCCCCAGTTCGCCGATGACCAGACCGTCGATCTCACGCAATAGCGGGCTAACCCACATATCGCCGTTCGCCATCCAGCCAGGTTTCCCGCACGGCAATGCTGCGCAGGGCCGACGGATCGACCCGCGTGGGATCCTGATCGAGCACGACCAGGTCCGCCGCCTTGCCGGGTTCAAGCGACCCGGTAAAGTCGCGCTGGCACTGCCACGCCGCGTCGGCAGTAGCCATTCTCAGGGCCGCCTCGACCGGAATCCGCTCTGCCGAGTTGAGGACCTTGCCGCCATCGCGCATGGTGCGGGTCACGGCGTTTTCGACCATGCGCAACGGCTCGATCTCCGTCACGTTCCAGTCAGAATGAAGCGTCGGCCGCAAACCGGCCCGCAGCGCTGATGCACAGGGATCGAGACGTCCCGCCCGCTCCGGCCCCAGGATCTCGTCGCGGAAGGCCCGGCCCCAATAGTGAACATGGCCGATCAAAAACGAAGGCGACAGGTCCATGTCCTTCATCCGCGCGATCTGATCGTCATGAAGGATCGAGCAATGTTCGATCCTGTGTCGGTGGTCACTGCGAGGCTTGTCCTTGAGAACCGTCTGATAGGCATCCAGCGCCACATCAATGGCCGCGTCCCCATTGGCATGCACGCAGACCTGCCAACCATCGTCATGGGCCTCGCGGATGGCAGCGGTCAGCTGCTCAAGGGTGTAGTTTAGCGAGCCTCGGGCGTCCGAGTTGAGATAGGGTTGGCGCAGGTAGCCGCTCCGTCCCTGGTTTGATCCATCGCTCCAGGCTTTCACCGCCCCGATCCGGAACCGGTCATCCCCCATTCCCGGCTTGAAGCCAGCCTCTCGCCAGGCTTGCATGCCGGTCGAAACCAGCGCGCCGCCAAAGCGGATCGGCGGGTCCAGCGCCATGACCTCGCGCAGGATGGTGAGGTCACCAAGGCCCTGGGCGCCAAGGCTGCAATCGAACAGACCGGTGCAACCGCGGCTTGCGGCCAGATCGAACAACCGGCTGATCGCACTCACGGTTTCATCGGCTGTCGGCAGCGGCATCTTCAGGATGAACGGGCCCATGGCCGCCTGTTCCTCCAGCCGCCCGGTCAGCTCGCCGTTGGAATCGCGAACGTAGCGGGCCTGCGGCGGATCGGGCGTATCCCGTGTGACGCCGGCAACGTCCAGCGCACGGGAATTCACATAGGCGATGTGCCCATTGGATTCGAAGACATAGAGCGGATTATCGGGAGCGATCTGATCGAGCAGGCCACGCTCGATGCGCACCTGACCCGGCGTGATCGAGGGATCGAACTGCCAGGCCCGGACCCACGCACCGGGCGCCGCCCTGCCCGCCGCGTCGCGCAGCTTGCCAATCACCTCGTCAAGGTTCCTGACCACGAAGGGACCCACGTCGATCCAGTCTTCGAAAGAGACAAACGCGGTGTGCATGTGTGGATCGATCAGGCCGGGCAGCAAGGTTCCGCCGTCCAGATCCACCATTTTGGTCTGCGGCGTGCGTAGGCCCTCCAAATCGGAGACCGAGCCCACCGCGATAATCCTGCCCCCCGAAACGGCCACGGTTTCGGCACGTGGCCGACTGGGGTCCATGGTCAGCACGGTGCCACCCTGGAAGAGAATTTCCGCGCCACCACTGCTGGGGGGGCGGATGGGTGATTGCCGTGTCGGGAAGCCAGTGTATGCAAATCCGCCACCGCCGACCTCGCTGGCACGGCGCGCTAAGAGTGACGTGTAGGCGGCAAGTCCGCCGTTGCAGGCAATGCACATGTCGATCCTCCCGGCCAAATCGCTCGTCAGGTAACGCGCGGCACGGCTGGTCGTTCACTTCGGACGGCGTTTGGCACCGCTCGCTCGTTCACTCCGCGTTAAGCTCGTGGTCAGCGCTGTGATGCTACTGAAGGCCAAACCATCTTTTGGCCTTGCTGTCCTCCTAGGGGGCGAGCGTCACTCACTTCAGGATCAGTCCATGACCACCATGCGTTTCTTAAAGCCGGCGCTCCTGCCGATCGCAGCCATCGCGGCGGCCATGACTGTGGCGGCCTGCAGCATGGTCGGCGGCGGCGGCAGCAGCACTGCCATCGCCCTGTCGCCGGGCCTATCGGCCCGCATGGACCAGCCGGGCGCCAGCCTCGACCGGGCTCAGGCCATCGGCCTCGTCAATGCCTATCGGGCCACCAATGGGCTGCCAGCGTTGATCTCGGACCCCGCCCTCGATGGCACCGCCCAGGCACTCGCCACCCAGTATTCTCAGACCGGCACGCCGCCCAAGACCCCTCAGGGTCTGGCCACCATGAAGCTCAGCGCCGGCTATGCCACTTTTGCCGAAACCTTCTCGGGCTGGCGCAATAACCCGGACGATGCCGCGGGTCTGCGTGCCAATGCCACCAAGGCCGGCGTGGCAGTCAGCTTCAACCCCAGCTCAAGCTACGGCATTCACTGGGTTCTCGTCCTTGGCAACTGAGCCGGAAGTCATCGACGCGCGCGGGCTGAAATGCCCGCTGCCTGTCCTCAAGATGGAAAAACGTCTGGCGGCCCTGCCGCCCGGCGCGACGCTGCGCGTGCTCGCCACCGATCCCATGGCCAAAATCGACATTCCTCTGCACTGCCAGCAGAATGCCCATGCCTGCACGACCAGCACCGAGGGCGGGGTGATGCAGTTTACGATCATCAAAGGGTAGGAAAGTGGTGCCCCCCGCCGGACTCGAACCGGCACGCCTCGCGGCGGAGGATTTTGAGTCCTCTGCGTCTACCATTCCGCCAGAGGGGCACGGGAAAAGTCTCTAGCCTAGCTCGGGTTGCGCCGCAACTGCCTGTTGCAGCTTTAACCGACGAGCCACATCCGCGCGAAATAGACCACCAGCACCCCGGCAGCCATCGCCGCGAGCAGGTTTCGCGTCACCACGTAAACAAGGGCCGTCGCGGCAGCGGCGATGATTTCGGCCGGGCTGCCAGTCACCAGCGCCGGCGCGACCAGAGCGGCCAGAACGGCCCCCGGAATATGGCGCAGCCATGCGGCGGCGAAGCCATCAGTAGGCAGGCGGTTGGCCAGCAACAGGCCGCCGGCCTTGACCGCAAAGCTCACCAGGGCCATGCCCAGAATGGCGATCAGGGCTTCCGGACTAGTGCTGAACATTGCGGAGCCTTTCTGCCAGGGCGCCGGCAAAGCTGCCGACAATCCCGCCGACCAGGATATACCAGCTCCCCGGAATGAGCTTGGCCGCGATGATGGCCGAGAGCCCGCCGACGAGCCAGGGAATGAGATCGCCCTTGCCCTTCCACATGCCCAGAAGCAGGGCCAGGAAGGTGGCGGTGAAGGCAAAGTCGAGGCCGTACTTGGCCGGGTCATCGATCGCCGAGCCCAGGCTGTAGCCAATCAGCGTCGTGGCCTGCCAGCAGACATAGGCAAACACGGCGCCACCCATGAGGAAGGCATAGGAGCCGCGCCCCTTTGCCATCTCGCCGATCGTCACGGCCCAGGTTTCGTCCGAGACCAAAGCCATGCTGAGCGCGCCCTTGGTCTGTTCATGCGCTCCGAACAGCGGGCGCAGGGTGGCAGTGAGCAGCAGATAACGCAGATTGACGATCAGGGCGGCCAGGATCAACGGACCGATCGGCAGGGTCGAGGGCGTTGTGGTCCAGAGGTCGAGCGCCACGAACTGGGCAGAGCCGGCAAAGACCAGCGCACTCATCATTGCCGCTTCGAGCAGGCTGAGCCCTGCACCACGCGCCAACACGCCCCAGACCACGCCATAGGCTGCCACCGAGATCACCACGGGAATGCAGGCGCGCGCCCCAGCGTAGAACTGGTCGGAAACTGACTGCGGGGCTGGTATGGAAATGGACATGGCGGAGTAGTAGCGAGGGAAAGCGGGGGACGCACCTGTTATTCGGTTCAACCACAATGACAATTGGTGATGCAGCCTATTCGGGCAAGTGATGGAGCCGATTGACGCTCCCATGGCGGGGGCGTAGAGAGGCAGACGTATCATTCCCTGCCTCCAACGCCCGTCCAGCCAGCGCCTCATATTTCGGGGTGCGAATCGGTCCCTGCAGCGGCCTGAACCTTATTCAGCGCCCCCGCTGTTTTCGGGGCCCGTGATGTGATGCGAACTTGTTGAGGCCTTTCGGAGCGTTCAGATGAACCCCACTACTCAGCCGCTTTGGCGGCGGTTTCTTATTTTCCTCGTGCCCTTGATGGTCGCCAATATCCTGCAGTCGCTGTCGGGCACTATCAACAACATCTATATCGGCCAGTTGATCGGCGTTGAGGCGCTGGCGGCGGTATCGACCTTCTTCCCGATCATGATGCTGCTGATTGCGTTCATCATCGGGCTGTCGGCCGGGGCCACGGTGCTGATCGGGCAGGCCTGGGGCGCAAAGAATGTCGACAAGGTCAAGGAAATCACCGGCACCACCATCACGGTGACCTTCACGCTCGGCGTGATCGTCGCCGTGGTGGGCGCGATGTTTGCGCCCCAGATGATGACCGTGCTCGGCGCACCCGCAAACGTGCTCGACATTTCCATCCAGTATGGCCGCGTCATGCTCATCGGCATGCCCGGGCTGTTCCTGTTCATGATGGTCACCTCGGTGCTGCGCGGCGTGGGCGACACCATGACCCCGCTCTATGCGCTGGCCGGCTCGCTGGTCGTCGGTCTCGTCGTGACGCCGGCGCTGATCCTGGGCTGGTTCGGCCTGCCACAGATCGGCGTGATGGCAGCGGCAGTCGCCACCATTTGCGGCTTCATGTCGGTGCTGCTCTTCCTGTTTTTCTACATGCGCGCCGTCAAGCACCCGCTGGCCCCCGACCTGACGCTGCTGAAATATCTGCGGATCAATCCCAAGCTGCTCGGGCTGATCCTCAAGCTGGGTATTCCGGCGGGCGTGCAGATGATCGTGGTTTCAGTTGCCGCCATCGTGATCGTGGGCATCGTCAACCGGTTCGGTTCCGACGCCACCGCCGCTTATGGCGCGGTCAACCAGGTGACCAGCTATGTGCAGTTCCCGGCCATGTCGATCGGCATTGCCGGCTCGATTCTGGGTGCGCAGGCCATCGGCGCGGGCCAGTTCGACCAGCTGCGGGCCATTTCGCGCACGGCGATGATGCTGAACCTAATCCTCACCGGCGCGCTGGTTCTGCTGGCCTATCTGTTCTCCGAACACCTGGTTGCCCTGTTCATTACCGACCCCAAGGTCGTCGACATGACCCTGCACCTGCTGCACATCGTGCTGTGGAGCGCGCTGGTGTTTGGCTGGAGCGGCATCCTGGCGGGCATCATGCGTGCCAGCGGCACCGTGCTGGTGCCGATGCTGATCTCGCTGGGCTGCATCATCCTCGTGGAACTGCCGCTGGCCTATTTCCTGAGCCAGGGCGCCCTCGGGTTGAGCGGCATCTGGTGGGCACTGGCGATCAACTTCTCCGCTATGTTCCTGTTCCAGGGCATCTACTACTGGTTCTTCTGGACCAAGAAGAAGATCAAGGCGCTGATCTGATACGAAACGAGGCCCGGGCACTGTCCCGGGCCTTTTTCATGGATGGCTCCCAAAACGTCGTTCCAGCCAGGCAGTCCCGAAATCGACAATCGCCGCAGCATCGACCAGCACCGATGGCGCGTGGCCAATCAGCCCGCGACGGCCTGCTCCGGTGGCCAGAAAATCCTCCACCACCTCTTCGAAATAGTCCTCGTCCAGTCCCGCCACCACCGGCTGGCCCGTATCGAACTCCTCGAAGTCGCGCCACACGGTTTTGCCATCCAACCGGATAGGCGCCGCATAGCGCAGCACGCGCTTGCCGGGAATCCGGGCCAGGTGCTCGGCATGGTGCAACAAAGTCATGGTATCGAGCGGGGCGCCCAACATCAGCGTCTTGCCACCAGCGTCAACCAACTTGCCGAACGACGAGTGTGGGCCGTAGCCATAGTCGAGCGCATGATCGGCAACGAACCATGCCGCGCGCCCGCCCAAGGCAGCACAGGATGCCCCGGGGCTGCCGCTGCGCAAGGCGCCGGGCGTGGTGCGCAATAGTTCGGGAAACGCGCCATTATCGCGAATGGCGCGGGACGCGAGCGGATCGAAGGCCGGAATATGCGCGCGCAGCGAGGGATCGTCGGTCGTTTCCAACTGCCAGTCGCAATAGGCCAGGATGGTGCCATCGGGACCGACCGCGTCGCGCAAGGCCGCGATAAGCGCATCGGGTCCGCCCAGGATCGGCCCCACGGCGCGCAGCCCCGCATGGACGAGCACCGCATCGCCCGGGCCGAGGCCCAGGGCGGCGCAGTGTTCGGCCAGCTTTTGGCGCGTCCAGGGAGGCGGCATGATCAGCCGCGGACGTAGGCGACCTTGCGAGGCTCGGCGGCCGCGACGGCATTCTCGCGCGAGTCATAGATCTCGCGGGCTTCGAGGATGGCCGTGTGGTGTTCGGCCGACCAGTCCCACAGCTTGCTGATCGGGACTTCCAGCGTCTTGCCCATTTCGGTGAGGCTGTACTCAACCCGCGGCGGCACTTCTGGATAGATGGTGCGGGTAACCAGACCATCGCGCTCCAGATTGCGCAGCGTCAGCGTCAGCATGCGCTGGCTCACGCCATTGATCATGCGCTTGAGCTCGTTGAACCGCAGCGTGCCATTGCGTCCGAGCATGCCCACCACCATCACGCTCCACTTGTCGCCAATGCGATTGAGCACATCCGACATGGCGTGGCAGTTGGAAGATTTGGAAGTGTCGTGCAGTGACATTTCTGTGCCTTCTTGTTGAGAACCTAGGCACTAATATAGAGGTAGTTCTCTTCTGTGCCTAGGGAGCGATTGTCGCAAGGGGGCATTAAGGGAGCGATGAGGTATGACTGACACGACGAACGGCACCGCCAGCCGTAATTGGTGGAGCATTGGCCTGTGGACCGCCCAGATTTTGTTGGCTCTGGTCTTTGGATCGGCTGGCCTGATGAAAACCGTCCAGCCCATCGATGCCCTTGCCGCCATGATGGCCTGGGTGGGCCACTCGCCCGAACTGCTGGTGCGTTTCATCGGTATCGTTGAGGTCCTCGGCGCCCTCGGTGTCATCCTGCCCGCCCTGACCCGCATTCTGCCCTGGCTGACGCCGCTCGCCGCGCTCGGCTTTGCCATCATCCAGGTGCTGGCCATTGGCGTCCATGCCTCGCTGGGCGAGACCGCCACGTCCCTGCCGATGAACCTCGTGTTGCTGGCGCTGTCGCTGCTGGTGGTCTGGGGCCGCACCCGCAAGGCGCCGATCACCGCCCGCTGATACTGCCCCCAGCTGTACCGACTTCTCCCTCCGGGAGAGGTCGGATCACCCCGCCTTATGCTCGGCGCCATACATGCCCAGATAATAATCGAGATCGCCTGTGCGCAGGCCAAGGGACTCGAGCACCCCGCCCATGAAGCTCACCGGGGCCGTTCCGGCCGCGGTGACGATCCGTCCATCGACCACCGCCTGGGGCTGGTCGAGATAATGCGCCGCGCCGCGATAGCCCGTCGGCGTCAGGTTCTCGCTGTGATTGGACGTATGCGCCACATCGTCGAGCAGGCCGGCGCGCGCCAAAGCCAGCGTCGCATCGCAAATGGCAGCCACGGTCTTGCCGGCATCGCGCGCCGCCACCAGGACCGCGCTGACGTCAGGCGCATCTTCGCGGCTCCAGGCCGTACCGCCATTCACCACCAGTGCGTCGATGACGGAGACATCGATATCCTCGACCGCCAGATCGGGCATAACCCGCAGCCCGCCGGCCGAGGTCACCACCTGCCCGCCGGGCGTCGCAAACTGCGTGGTGATGCCGAAATACTGCTTTGCTCCGGCATTGAGCAGGGCCGTCTCCCAGTCGGCATAGCCCTCGCTCAAAATGGTCACAATCGTCGTCAATGCAGCCTCCTAATTTGTCTGCACGCACCGTGAAGGGTACCGCTGTCAGAAGCTGGCAGTAGGATGCGGAGTTCAAAAGGATGTCAGGGTGACCTCCCCGCATTGAGCAAAAGCGGTGTTTTTGCTAAGAGGGGCCCGCCTGCCCCCACCTGCCGGATCGGAATTCTCTCCCGTGCTATTTGCCCGTCGTCTTGTTCTCGTCCTCATGCTCGCTGTGTTGAGCCTGGCACCTGCGCGCGCCAACCCGATGCTGCTGGTGGATATGGACAATTTCGATGTGTTGTATGCACAGGACGCCGGCCAGCCCTGGCACCCGGCGTCACTGACCAAGATGATGACCGCCTTTGTCACCTTCGAGCAGATCGCCCTGGGCAAGGTAAGTCTAGATACCCCGGTCATCGTCTCCAAGAAGGCTGTAGCTCTTGCGCCCTCCAAGTCCGGCCTGCCGGTGGGCAGCGCCGTCAGCCTGCAGGACGCGCTCTATCTGATGCTGGTCAAGTCGGCCAACGACATCGCCCTTTCCATTGCCGAAACGGTGGGCGGCGACGAAGCCGGCTTCATCGCGCTGATGAACAATGCCGCCAGCCGCATGGGGCTGACGGCCACGCACTACGTGAACCCGCATGGCCTGCACGATATCGGCCAGGTCACCTCGGCCCGCGACATGGCCGTGCTCTCGCTCTATATCCGCCAGAGCTTCCCCCAATACATGCCCATTTTCGGCACCGACACGGTAGTGCTCAACGGCAAGAAGCTGGAGTCGGAAAACAAGCTGCTGGGCAAGTTCGCCGGCACCACCGGCATGAAGACGGGCTTTGTCTGCGCCTCGGGCCTCAACATGGTGGCCACCGTCCAGCGCAATGGCCGCAACATGATGGCTGTCATCATGGGCGCATCATCGGCCCGCGAGCGCAATGAACGCGCCGCCGAGCTTGTGCTAAAGGGGCTTTCCGGCGGCGCCACCCCAACAGGCCAGTCCGTGCTGGCGCTCACCAACAAGGTCGGCACGCCTCCCGTCGACATGCGTGCCCTGATCTGCGGCAAGGACGCCGCCACCTACACCGCCGCCCAGCAGGCCGCCTTCCCGATGGGGCTCAAGGACCAGCCGAGCTACCTTACCGACACCATCGCGTCGTCACCCTATGTGGCGACCGACCTCGGCCGCATCGCGGTCGGGATCAACTTGCCGCGCCCGCGCCCGTATCACGCGCCAGTGTTCACGCTGCCGACCACCGAGGCCTCACTCGGCACCGACCTGCGCCCGGGCCTACCGGCCGCGGTCGTTTCGGCTAACCCCTTCCCGCGCCCGCGCCCCGATTTCTACCGCTAGCAACGGCGCCTTCAGCGCCAAAAAAGCCCCGGCGGGACTGCATTGTGGCAGCACCAAGGCAGCACAATTGCGCCCAGCGCATTTGTGATCGCCTGCCATGCTCTCCTGCATGGCGTTAACCCTGTTCCTTACCGTGGTGTTAATTTTTTCGGTCGCATTTTGCGGGAAATTGTTAGCCCCTTATTCACGACGAGGATTTCCATGAAGCGCATTGGCATCATGCTCTCCGCCATCCTGCTGATGAGCACCGCGACCCAGGCTGCCGATCTCGGCTGGAACAGCGGGCCCAGCCCGGTCTACTCCCCCACCCCCGCCGCCAGCTGGTCTGGCTTCTACGCTGGTCTCAACGCCGGCTATGGCTGGGGCACCCTGACCCGCCAGCCTGCCGGCGGCGGCGCCAAGGTCGAAAACAATACCGGCGGCGCCACGCTCGGCGGCCAGGTCGGCTACAACATGGATATGGGCGGCTTCGTGCTTGGCGCCGAAGCAGACCTGCAGTGGTCGGGCATCAGCCACACCCAGGACATTCCCGGCACCGGCAGCTTCAAGTCGAGCGTCGATTTCTTCGGCACCCTTCGCGGTCGCGCCGGCATGGCCTTTGGCCAGGTGATGCCCTATGTGACCGCCGGCGTCGCCGCAGGCCGCGGTTCTGCCAGCCTCACCGATCCGGCCAATGTCGTGACCTCGCAGTCGGCCACCCACATGGGCTGGACCATCGGCGCGGGTCTGGAAGCCCAGGCCACCGAGAACATCACCTTCAAGGCCGAGTATCTCTACGTCGACCTCGGCACCCAGACCTATAACGGCCTGCCCGTTGGTATCGGCAATATCGACTCAAGCCAGCGCTTCAGCGTCGTCCGCGCCGGTATCAACTACAAGTTCTAGTCAGCCGTCCTTACGTCCCATGCAGTAGGAAGGGGTTGGCTTCGGCCGGCCCCTTTTCTCATGGCAAGGCCCTCGAACCAGCGCCGCTCTGGCGGGGATGGGACGATTTGGTTAGGCTCGCCAGCAGTCATCCGGGGAGAGAATGTCATGACCACAGTGGGCGCGGTGCGCACCGGAACGGCGGGCTGGGTCTTTGAGCCCTGGCGCGGCACTTTCTATCCCGATGGCCTCGTGCAGAAAAAGGAGCTGGCCTATGCCAGCTCGCGCCTCGGCAGCATCGAGATCAACGCCACCTTCCGCGCCAACCAGAAGCCGGAGAGCTTTGCCAAATGGGCGGGCGAGGCGCGCGACGGGTTTGTCTTTTCCATCAAGGGACCACAACTCGTAACCCACATCAAGCGGCTCAAGAACTGCGAGTCCGAACTCGCCAATTTCTTCGCTTCGGGACCGCTGGCGCTGGGCAGCAAACTTGGCCCCTTCATCTGGCAACTGCCGCCCAACCAGACCTATCACCGCGACGTGCTTGAGGGCTTTCTGGCGCTGCTGCCCCGTACCAGCGCCGATTATGTCGCCTTCGCCAGCAAGGCCGACGGGCAGCTGAAATCGCCCCCTTTTCTCACCACCGATGGTGTCGGGCCGATCCGCCACGCCGTTGAAATGCGCCATGCCAGTTTTGATGACCCGGAGGTCAACGCGCTGCTCGCTGCGCACAATGTCGCCCGCGTCATTGCCGACACCGCGGAAAACCCATCGCGCGAACTGACCGCCGACTTTGCCTATTGCCGCCTGCAGGGGCCGGCCCATCCCGGTGCCAATGGTTACACACCGGACGACATTGTTGAATGGGCCGAGGTGGCGAAAGGCTGGGCCGAAGCCGGTCGCGATGTGTTCGCCTATTTCGTGCATGAGGACAAATTGCACGCCCCCGCCAATGCCATCGCCCTGCGTCAGGCGCTCGGCATCTCCCTGCCGGGTGATTGATCACAAGCCTGTTTCCCTGCTGGAATTTGCCGCAATGGCGGTCTATCCAGCTTCATCACAGCGTCACTGAGAGATCCCCAAATGGCCGCATCGATTTTCCAACCGCTCGACAAGAAGTCGGCGGGCCTTGCCTTCGTGCTCGGTCTGGCCGCGATCCTGCTGGCATGGGCCTCGCAGCTGTTTGGCGGACTGGTACCGTGCGAATTGTGCCTGGAACAGCGACTGTCCTATTACTGGGGCCTGCCGCTGCTGTTCCTGATCCTGTTGCTGTGGAACCGCCTGCCGCTGCCGGTCTGGTATGCAGGCATGGCCATCGTCACCGCCATCTTTGCCTGGGGCACCTATATGGGCACCTTCCATGCTGGCGTGGAATGGGGCTTCTGGCCTGGCCCGACAGCCTGCACCGGCGTTGGCGAAACCATGGATTTCAGCGCTCTGAGCAACCTCACCCCGGTCATCGGCTGTGACGTCGTGCAGTTCCGGTTCCTGGGCATTTCGCTGGCCGGCTACAACGCTCTGGTGTCGCTTGCCATCGTCGTTCTGCTGATCGTCGCCATTGTGGCGCAGATGCGCCACAACAAGCGCGCCTGATCTAGGGTTCCAGCTCGATATCCCAGTAAAGATAGTCGAGCCAGCTGCGGTGCAAATGGTTGGGCGGAAACGCCCGGCCATTATTGTGCAGGTCATGCACCGTCGGATGATATGGCGTCTGGTGGGGAAACATCCGGATTTCGCTCGGCATCCGGTTGGCCTTCCTGAGATTGCAGGGCGCGCAGGCCGCAACAACGTTTTCCCAGGTTGTCTGCCCGCCCTTTGAGCGCGGGATCACGTGATCGAAGGTCAGATCATCCTTGCCGCCGCAATACTGGCACTGGAAGCGGTCGCGCAGGAATACGTTGAACCGGGTAAAGGCGGGATAACGCGCCGGTTTTACATAATCCTTGAGCGACACCACGCTCGGCAGCCGCATCTCGAAGCTGGGCGAGTGGATAACCGTGTCATACTGGGAAACAATATTCACTCGCTCCAGGCACACCGCCTTGATGGCGTCCTGCCAGGACCACAGCGAGAGTGGATAATAGCTGAGAGGCCGAAAATCGGCGTTCAGCACAAGCGCGGGACAGGCCTCAGGCGACACGTGGATGGTCACAAGAGTCTCCCGGATCGGGAATCGTGTAAGTCCATAGCCCCGATATAATAATCCCTTTGTGTCAGGGCTGTGAAGCGGGGGGCGCTGTCTTTATTTTCTTGAAATATTCGCGATGAACTTGGTCGCGAATTCTAGGCCGTCTGGTGCGATGCCATGCGACGTGCCGTGGCTGACGTGATAGCTGACGTCATAGCCCGCCTTGACCAGAGCTTCATTGGCCTCGGCGCTGAGTTCGGGGCTGACCACGTCGTCCATATCGCCATGGATGAGGCAGACCGGCGTTTTGGGATGTGCCGGGTCGGCAAAATTGCCCGGCGGCAGGAAAGCTCCGGAAAAGGCGATAATGCCCATCAGGGGCGTCTCGAGCCCCAGCCCGACATGCAGCGACATCATCGCGCCCTGGCTGAACCCGGCCAGAATGGTGTTTTCGGGCAGAATGCCGGTCTGGGCCCACATATCCTTCAGAAACTGTTCGAGGATCGGCCTGGCATTGATGACGCCGGTCTGCCGACTCGCGAGGCGATCGCCTGCGAAGTCAATCTCGAACCACTGGTAGCCACCGGCGAAGCCATCGCATTGTGCCGGGCCATTGGGCGCGACGAACAGCGCATCCGGCAGGGTGGACTGCCAATGCGGCGCCAGCCCGATCAGGTCATTGCCATCGCTGCCATAACCATGCAGCAGCACGACGGCCTGCTTGGCCGGGGCGCCCGAAATCGGCAGCAGCATGGGTCCGGAGAGCTTGGTCACAACAATATTCCTTCACGGTCGCGCATCACGGCAAAATAGCGCCAGAACAGCAGTGCGGCGGCGGAGCGATGCGGCGTCCAGCCGGCGGCCAGGGTGATCATCTCCTTGATGGTCGGGCGGGCGTCAAGCCCAAGCCCATGCTGCACCGCCTTGAGCAGCGCCAGATCGCCCGCCGGAAACACATCCGGGTGTCCGGCGCAGAACATCAGGTACACCTCGGCCGTCCACGGACCGATCCCCTTATGTGCCACCAGATACCGCACCGCCTCTTCGGCCGGCAGCGTCTCGAGATGGTCGAAATCCAGCGCCCCGGCGACCATGGCCTCGGCGATCACCCGCACGGTGCGATACTTGCCGCCTGAAAACCCGGTGGCCCGCACCTGCTCTTCGCTCAGCGACAGATAGGTCTGCGGATCGAGCGCGCCCGGCAATTGCTCAAACCTGGCCCAGATGGCCCCAGCACTAGCCACCGACAATTGCTGGCCACAGATCACCTTGGCAATGCCGAAAAACCCCGGCTGGGTGATTCGCGGCTGCACCGGCCCGGCAAAATCGCGCACGGCGGCAAGCCTGGGGTCGATGCGCGTCAGCTCCTCGATATGCCCGGCGATGGCGGCGACGCTGTCGAGGCGCGGTGACGAAAGCAGTTCAGTCATGTAGAAGCGCCTTGTGTCGCAGAATTCATCCCGCCCCGTCCTTCGTTTCGCCCCCAGCCCCAATGGCCTGCTCCACCTCGGGCACGCCTATTCGGCGCTCTGTACCTGGAACGCTGCCAAGGCGCTGGGTGGTGTCGCCCTGTTGCGCATCGAAGACATCGACGAAGAACGCAGTAAACCCGAATTTGCCGCCGCGATCCTCAACGATCTGCACTGGCTGGGTCTTGAATGGCCCGAACCGGTCATGCGGCAGTCCGAACGGATGGATGTCTATGCCGAAGCCGGCAATGTGCTGCGAGACCGGGGCCTTCTCTACCCCTGTTTCTGCTCGCGCAGCGAAATTGCCGCCGCCGCCACACAGACCGATCCCGATGAAGCCCCACTCTATCCCGGCACCTGCCGCCACCTCGATCGCGGCGTGCAGATCGAGCGGCTGGAGCGCGGCGATCCCGTGCAGTTCCGGCTCGACACAGCCAGCGCGCTGGATCAAGTGGGCCTGCTGACCTACACCGTCATCGGCCCCACCATGGCCGACCGGCCGCAGATCCGTCATGCCCGTCCCGAGCGCTGGGGCGATGTGGTGTTGCAGCGCAAAGGCACGCCCACCAGCTATCACCTCAGCGTCGTAGTGGATGACGCCGCCCAGGGCATCACCCACGTTACGCGTGGCCGGGACATGGAAGCAGCGACCGATATGCATGCGCTGCTGCAAATGCTGCTGGGCCTGCCCGCACCGATCTATCACTTCCACCGCCTGATCCTGGATGATGCCGGCCGGAAGCTCGCCAAGTCGAAGGGTTCGGAGAGCCTCGCCGACCTGCGCGCCAAGGGGTGGACGCCCGACGATGTCAGGCGCGCCGTGGGCCTGCCGCTCTAGGCGGCCTTCTGTCCCCGCATCGAGCTCACCCGCTCCGCCACCGCCTGCTCGAACGGCGTACCGAAATCGGGCCCGAGAAGCGCGTCGAGCCGCGGATCGACCAGCTCCATCGGGTTGTTCCACAGGTAGCGCATCTTGACGATCTCGCGGATAACGCCATTGGCCAGTCCCATGGCCTGCAGCAGCAGCCACGGCGCCGGTACCGGACGAAGCGGCTGGGGCCACCCCGCCTGGATCGCCTGCAGCAGCTGGCGATGGGTCCGATAATGCCCGGCAAAGTGAAAGGTCTCGAAACCGCTCAGCTCATTGCGCTTGTCGGCCACGGCGACGAAGGCCCGGCTCAGGTCCGGCAGATAGGCCCAGGCATGCCCAAGGTCGAGATCGGCCATGTGGTAGACCTTGCCCTTGGCCGCATCCATCATCATCAGCTGGTCGAACCAGTCGCCTGTCATATGCGGCGCATAAAAGTCGCCGGCGCGAATGATGATGGTCTGGAATTTTCCGGCCGCGCTGGCGGCCCGCAGCATGTCTTCCTGCCGGACCCTGATGGCTCCGCGCGGGGTTTGCGGATACTGGGTCGTCGACGGCGCGATGCGTCGATCGGTGGCGGCATAATTGTAGATATTGCCGGGATAAAGCAGCGTCTTGCTGCTCTCGCCCATGGCGGCGATCACAGTCGCCAGCTGCGCTTCGGCGCGCCCCTTGTCCCATTTGTCATAGGGCAGGTTCAGCGCATTGACGACGATATCGGCGCCGCTAATGGCCGCCCGCACGTCATCAAGATTGGCCGCATCGCCCTTGATGAAACCGACGCCCTCCAGCGGTCGCCGGTTGGTGCGGCCAAAGCCGCTCACCCCATATCCCGCTGCGTGAAAGGCCCGCGCCGCCTCGTAGCCGATATGCCCGTTGCTGCCCAGAACCGTGACACTGCCCTTGCTCATTTGCTCTCTCCTTGGTGCCTGGACAGAGCATCCCCCATTCATTATCGTTGCGACATTCTCGAAATTCGCACACCGAACATTCAATTATGAATAGAGAGCCGGACTGGGCGCTGTGGCGCAGTTTCTCTGCCGTCATCACCAATGGGTCGCTGTCAGCGGCGGCGCGCGAGCTGGGCATCAGCCAGCCCACGGTGGGCCGCCATATCGAGACGCTGGAAGCCGATCTCGGCCTGCCGCTATTCGAGCGCAGCCTCACCGGCCTCAAGCCCAACACCACTGCCCTGCGTATCCATGAGCCGGTGGCGCAGGCCCAGGCTGCCCTGGCAGAGGCGGCCATGCTGGCCGAGGGCGCGCAGGACGATCTGGGCGGCACGGTGCGCATCACCGCCAGCGCCGTCATTTCCAATTACGTGCTGCCCGAACTGCTGCTGCCGGTCCGCGAACAATATCCCCGCATCGCCCTCGAAATCGTCCCCTCTGATTCGGCCGAGAACCTGCTCCTGCGCGAAGCCGACATCGCCATCCGCATGTTTCGCCCCACACAGCTTGAATTGATCACCCGCCACCTGGGCAATCTGCCGATCGTAGCGGCGGCACATCGCCGCTATCTGGACCGCCGCGGCACGCCCGCAACTATCGCCCAGCTGGCCGATCACGACCTGATCGGGCTCGACCGGTCGGATGCCATCATCGCCCATGCGCGTCGGCTGGGCTTCCCGCTGACACGCGAGAATTTCCAGCTCCGCGCGGACGATCAGCCCCTGATGTGGGAGATGATCAGGGCTGGCTTGGGCATCGGTTTCGCGCAGGAAAATCTGGTGAAGGCCAATCCGGACCTCGTGGCTTTGCAGCTCGATCTGGCGATTCCGCCGCTCGAGGTCTGGCTCACCACGCACAGGGAATTGTTCACCTCACATCGGATTCGTGCCATCTATGACGCACTGGCAGACGGCCTGTTGACCTATCTCAGCGGCCAGTCGCCCAATCGGTAGGATTGCCATGCAAGACGTTCTCAATATTGCCATCGCCCTCGTGCTGCTTTTCGTCGTCGTAGTGCTGGGCATGGGCCTTTGGAACATGCTCCGTGGCGGCTCGGGCAATACCAGCCAGCGCCTGATGCGCCTGCGCGTCATCGGCCAGGCCGTTGCTCTGGTGCTGCTGCTGGCGGCACTGGTCTTCTTCGGCGCGCGCTAGCCATGGTCAAACTCAACCGCATCTATACCAAGACCGGCGACGACGGCACCACCGGGCTGGTGCGCGGGCCGCGTCGACCCAAGTATGACCTGCGCGTTGAGGCCTATGGCACCGTGGACGAGGCCAATGCCGCCGTGGGCATGGCCCGCATCCACACCGCCGCGCTGCCCAAGATCGACATGCTGCTGGGCCGCATCCAGAACGACCTGTTCGATGTCGGCTCGGATCTGGCGACGCCCGGCGCCGACGACCCGGGTGCCGAATATCCCTCTCTCCGCATCCGCCCGGTTCAAACGGCTTTCCTCGAAAAGCAGATCGATCACTTCAACGCCGATCTCGCTCCCCTCAAGAGCTTTGTCCTGCCCGGTGGGACCGCGTTGTCAGCCGCACTCCATGTCGCGCGCACCGTGACCCGCCGCGCCGAGCGCATCACGGTCGAACTGGTGGCCGCCGAACCCGACACCAACCCGGAGGCCGTGCGCTACCTCAACCGACTTTCGGACCTGTTCTTTGTGCTCTCCCGCGTTGCGAACAACAATGGCGGCAAGGACGTCCTGTGGGTCCCCGGCAATCATGGCGATCTCAAAAAGGGCGACTGACGCCCCAAGGATGGATGTTTGTTCCTGCCCCTGCATGACAGAAATCCCATCCGCCATGTGCGCTTCCCCTATGTGACCTATGGGCTGATGGCGGTGACCATCCTGTCCTTCGCCTTCCAGTCGGCGCTGCCGCCACGGGCCTTCGAGCAGGCCACCATCGACTTCGGCATGATCCCCATCGTCGTGCGCAACCTCTATCCGCAGCCAGTCCCCTGGCTGCCCGATTGGGCAACGCTGGTCACCTACATGTTCCTGCATGCCAGTTGGCTGCATCTGTTGAGCAACATGCTGTTCCTGTGGGTGTTCGGCGACAATATCGAAGACGCCCTCGGCCACTTCAAATTCCTGGTTTTCTACATCGCCTGCGCGGTGCTGGCGGCGCTGGCGCATCTGCTTGCCAACTGGGACTACAACGGGCCCCTGGTCGGCGCCTCGGGCGCTGTCGCCGGGGTCATGGGCGCCTATATCCTGCTCTATCCCCATGCGCGGGTGTTCGTGCTGGCGCGCATTGTCATTCCCATTCCCCTGCCCATCCCGGCATTCTGGATGCTCGGCTTCTGGATCGGTACCCAGCTCTTCTTTGTCCTGATCGGCTCGGACGAGCCGGTGTCCTGGTGGGCGCATCTGGGGGGCTTTGTGGCCGGTATGGTGCTGGCCGCGCTGCTGCGCCGCCGCGACGTCCCGCTCTGGGGCGGGCGCCGCTGATCCCATGCAATTCGCACCAAATTGGCGCGCTGGCCCAAGCTTTTGTTTACCGGCAGCGATTAGGGTCGGTTCTGGACATTCAGCACAGGGAGGTCCGTCATGAATACCGACCTATCCATGCAGATGATCGCGATGAATTCGGCCAAACTGCAGAACAGCATGCAGATCGCCGTGTTCAAGAAGTCCCACGAGATGCAGACCGAGCTGCTCGACACCCTGATGCAGACGGCATTGTCTGCGCCCCCGCCCGGTCAGGGCACCAAGGTCGACAAGCTCGCATAGGGAGATTTCGCGATGAGCAACGCTCTCGGAATCGGCCCGGCTGTCATGATCAATCGCCTCGCGCACCAATCAGGCACCTCAGCCACAACCAATCTGGCCAAGGTCGCCGAATTGCGCATGGCCTTGATGATTGCGGTGGATGAGGAGGCCGCCAAGGCGGCCGATGCCAGTCCGACGGGTGAAGCGGACGCCGTTCCGCCCGCTTCCGGTGCCGAAGTCGACCGCCTGATCTAGTCCTTGAGCGCCAGCAGGGCCTCGATCACGGCTTCCCCGTCCGGCGTGTTCCACTCTGCCGGGCCCTGCAGCACGGCCAGTTCACACCCGCTCTCATCAAGCAGCAGCGTCGCCGGCAGGCCGATGGCCACAGCTTCCTGCTTCAGCCGTTCAAAGGCGGCAAAGGTGTTGTCGGCATAAAGCGGCAAGTTGGCGAACTTGCCCTCGTTGAGGAAAGTCTGCGCCTTGGCATTGCCGCCCTCGCCGATATCGAGGTTGATCGGCAGCACCATGAAGTCATCGGAATTGTACTTCGTCGCCAGCGCGTCGAGCGCCGGCATTTCCTCGCGGCACGGCACGCACCAGCTGGCCCAGAAGTTGACCAGCAGTGCCTTGCCCTTGAAATCGGCAATGCTCATCGGGGTTCCGGCGGCATCCTTGAAGGCCATGCTGGCATAGCCGCGCCCTTCACCCGTGCCGTTGAGCGCTGCCAATTCGCCCTTTGCCGCCTCGGCAATGGCTGCTGCGGCGCCTTGCTGCACCGGACATTCCTTGGCCACACTGGCATTGCCGAGCCAGAACCACGCGGCTATAGCTAGCGCCAATCCCGCCAACCCCAGGATGATCCACAGCCGGACGCGGCTCGTAGCTCCGGGGCGGGGCGCGTGCGTATCGGTCATAAAAGCAATCTCCGAGGTATTCGATGAGCAACAAGATGTGGGGCGGCCGGTTCGCCACCGGCCCAGACGCCATCATGGAGGAAATCAACGCTTCGATCGGTTTCGATCAGCGCCTCTACCCCCAGGACATTGCCGGATCGATAGCCCATGCCACCATGCTCGCCGAGACGGGCATACTGACGCATGAGGATCGCGACGCCATCATCGCCGGTCTAACCGAGGTGCTCGCTGAAATCGAGGGCGGCTCCTTCACGTTCTCGCGGGCACTGGAAGACATTCACATGAATGTCGAAAGCAAACTGCGAGAAAAGATCGGCGATGCTGCCGGAAGATTGCACACTGCGCGCTCGCGCAACGACCAGGTCGCGACCGATTTCAAGCTCTATGTCCGCGACACCATCGATACGCTGGTGGTCCAGATCCGCACCTTGCAACTGGGACTGGTCACCCGCGCCGAGGACGAAGCCGAAACCATCATGCCCGGCTTCACCCACCTGCAGAGCGCCCAGCCGGTGACCTTTGGCCACCATTTGCTGGCCTATGTCGAAATGCTCGGCCGCGATGCCGGTCGTCTGCTCGACGCCCGCAAGCGCCTCAATGAAAGCCCCCTCGGCTCGGCCGCACTGGCCGGCACGCCCTACCCGATCAATCGCGACATGACGGCCGAAAAGCTCGGCTTTGATCGCCCGACGGCCAATTCGCTTGATGCCGTTTCGGACCGCGACTTCATCCTCGAAACGCTGGCTGCCGCGTCGATCTGCGCCATGCATCTCAGCCGCTTTGCCGAGGAGATGGTGATCTGGAGCTCCGCCCAGTTCGGCTTCATCAAGCTCAGCGACAAGTTCACCACCGGCTCCTCAATCATGCCGCAGAAGCGCAATCCGGACGCCGCCGAGCTGGTGCGCGCCAAGATCGGGCGTATCCTGGGCGCGCTGACCAGCTTGCTCGTCGTCATGAAAGGCCTTCCACTCGCCTATTCCAAGGACATGCAGGAAGACAAGGAAGTCGCCTTCGACGCCCTCGACGCCCTCTCGCTGTCGCTGGCCGCCATGACCGGCATGGTGGGCGACATGATGCCCAACCGCGAGCGCATGCGCACCTCGGCTGCCGCTGGCTTCTCCACCGCCACCGACGTTGCCGACTGGCTGGTGCGCGAGCTCAACATTCCGTTCCGCGACGCCCACCACATTACCGGCCAGATCGTGGCCCTTGCCGAGCAGAAGAATACCGGTCTCGAAGGCCTCACCATCGAGGATTTCAAGCAGATCGATGCCCGCATCGACAGCCGCATTCACAAGGTGCTGACCGTCGAGGCCTCGGTCGCCGCCCGCAAGTCCTATGGCGGCACCGCGCCCGCCAATGTGCTGATGCAGGCTGCCCGCTGGAAGAGCGAGCTGACCGGTGAGCAGCATGAGCCGCGCCCGCTCGGCAAGAAAAAGCATGGCGGCCATGGCGATGGCGGCATTGAATAGGGCGAGCCGATAGCTCACTCTGGCGGCATGCCCCAACGTCCGCACGCCGCCCGTCAGATGCGTCTCACCGAGCAGCATGTTGCCTTGCTCGATCCCGGCGAAGCCCTCGCCGGCACGCCGGTGCCGCCGGCCGACACTGCAGCGGCGACCACGGCGGATCATCACGCGACCATCGAACGGCTCTTTGCCGGGCATGAGCCCGGCGAAGAGGTCTGGTTCTTTGCCTATGGATCGCTGATCTGGAAACCCGCCTGCGAATTCGTGGAACTGCGCACCGGCCTGTTGCATGGCTGGCGCCGGTCCTTTTGCCTGGGCTGGAACGAAACCTTCCGCGGCAACCCCGCCCATCCCGGCCTGATGCTGGCACTCGATCGCGGCGGGTCCTGCCACGGCGCGCTCTACCGCCTGCCGCCGGACGCCGTGGAATCCAACCTGATCCGGCTGTTCGAACGCGAAATGGGGTGGCGGCCAACGCCCTTCCCGCCGCGCTGGGTCACCGTGCGATCAGGCGAACGCGCAGTGCGGGCACTGACCTTCTGTGTCGACCGCCACAGCGGACGCTATGTATCGGGCTTGAGCGAGAACCAGATCGCCGACGTGCTGGCCACCGCGACCGGCCCAGGCGGCTCGATGGCGGAGTATCTCTACGCCACCGTCTCTCACCTCGAGCAATTGGGCATCCGCGACCACCATCTGTGGCGCCTGCAGGAGCTGACGGCGGCGCGCATCGAAGCGACCCATGGGGTTCAGCGCTAAGTCGTGCTTTTGTTTTTGATCGCAGTGCTCTAGGGATTTTCGCGAACCCTTTCACCACTTCCGGTGACAGCGCGGCCCCCGGCCGCTACTGCCGCCGCTGTGGGCACCATCACATCGCTCTGCCATGGCCCCGGCCCCTTCAGGCTGGCATCTGGGCGACACGAACCTGAGGATGACCGCCTTGGCCCTGCATTTCGAACACCGCGATACCACCCTGTTCGCCGAGGACGTCAACCTCAACGACCTCGCGGCCACGGTTGGCACGCCCCTCTATGTCTATTCCAGCGCCGCCCTGCGCCAGCAGGTGCGCGCGGTGAAGGCGGCCTTCGAGGGCATGCCGACATTGCTCGCATACGCCATGAAGGCCAATTCCAACCAGGCCGTGCTCAAGTTGATGGCCGCCGAAGGCGCCGGCGCCGACGTGGTCTCGCTGGGCGAACTGGAGCGTGCGCTGGCCGCAGGCATCGCACCCTGGATGATCGTCTTTTCAGGGGTCGCCAAGACCGTCGCCGAAATGCGCCGGGGCCTCGAGGTCGGGATCAAGTGCTTCAACGTCGAGAGCGAGCCCGAACTCGAACGCCTCTCGATGGTGGCCGCCAGCATGGGCAAGACCGCCCGCGTCTCGGTGCGCGTCAATCCCGACGTGGACGCCCGCACCCACGCCAAGATCTCCACCGGCAAGGCGGAGAACAAGTTCGGCATTGCTTATGCCCGGGCCCGCGAGGTCTATGCCCATATCGCCACCCTGCCCAATGTTCGGGCAGTGGGCGTCGACATGCATATCGGCAGCCAGATCACCGATCTCGAGCCGTTCCGCGATGCCTTCACCCTGCTGGCCGAGCTGGTCCAGGCGCTGAAGGCTGACGGCCACGCCATCGAGCATATCGACGTCGGCGGCGGGCTGGGCATTTCCTACAATGCCGACGAAGCTGCCCCGCCCTTGCCGGCGGCCTATGCCGCTGTGGTGCGCGACAAGGTGGGCCAGCTCGGTTGTACGCTGGTGATCGAACCCGGGCGCCTGCTCGTCGGCAATGCCGGCATCCTGGTCACCAAGGTGGAATATGTGAAGGAAGGCGGCACCAATTTCGTCATCGTCGATGCGGCGATGAACGATCTGATCCGCCCCACGCTCTATGAAGCGCACCACGACGTCGTGCCGGTCAACCACTCGAACCTTGCCCCGATCACTGCCGATATCGTCGGCCCGGTCTGCGAAACCGGCGACTATCTCGCCAAGGCGCGCACCATGCCTGGCGTTCGGGAAGGCGATCTGCTGGCCGTGATGAGCGCCGGCGCCTATGGCGCGGTGATGGCTTCGACCTACAATTCGCGCGCTCTGATTCCAGAAGTTTTGGTGGATGGCGACCGTTTCCACGTCATCCGCCCGCGCAAGACCATCGACGACCTGATCGCCCTCGACAGCGTCCCCGACTGGCTCTGATTTGAAGTCCTGGCCCGTCCTCGACAGGGCTGGCCAGGGCCTCCAAAATTCCTACTGCATCGCCTGGCGGGCCAGTGACAGCACTTCCACCGGCTTGCCCTCTAGCGCGTCATCGATCTTGGCCAGCAGGTCGGCCAGGGAAAACGGCTTGGTGATGACGTCATAGACCAGGGCATCGAGCCCATGGGCGCGCTCGCGCTGGTCGGCAAAGCCGGTCATCAGCACGATGGTGATGTCGGGATATTTCGCCCCGACATGCAGCGCCAGCCCGATGCCATCCATGATGGGCATCTTGATGTCGCTCAGCATCAGGTCGAACCGCCCCTCTTCGGCGTCGGCGGTTTCGGCGGCAAGCCCGCCATCTTCTTCGGCAACGACCTCATGACCTTTCATCGTCAGGGCGCTGACCACAAAGGCGCGCACCGAGGGATCGTCTTCGGCAACAAGTATACGGGCCATCAATGTTGCTCCGGATTTGGGTGGTCGGATGCGGCGGCGGCCGCCGGTTGTTCTGGTGTCTGGGCCGGCAGGGTGGTCACCTCGCCGGCACTCCCGGCGGAAGCGGCAATCGTATGTCCCCCGGCAAAACTCAGGCGGACCCGTGCAGCGTCGCCCGGAGGCAGCGTAAGCTGGGTATCAAAGGTCGAGCGCTCCCCGGCCATAAGGTCGCGAACCGATGGCGTGACGCTCCACTCGTAGATGCCCCGCCCGTTGGCATCGAGCAGGGTGACGACGACCGCCGGCACCTTGACCGGGTCCGGCATCAATCCCACGATCTGGGCGGAAACATGGAGCACATCGCTGCCGTCGCGCTTGGTGCGCATGGTGGTGACATTGGTGAAGTCGAGCCCCACCACATTCACCCCGAGCCCCACCGCGGCATAGGCCCCGGCCATTTCGGGGAAGCGTTCGACAACCTGGACGCGGCCGAAATAGCCAACGACCAGAACCACGCCCAGCGACAGGAAACCCAGTATGCGCAGGGTCCGGCGCAACCGGGCCAGCGGCAGCTCGGCCTCCATGGCGCTGCGACGGCGCGTAAAGGCCTTTTGCTGACGGCGCAGCATGGCCGGGTCGAGCTTCTTGTTGGCCAGCTGGGTGGGCTGGGATGCCGCCTCGCGCGCGGGCTCGTCTTCGGTGGTCGCAGACTCGGCCTCGCTGGCCAGCAGCTCGTCCATGGCGTCTTCCGCCAGTGCGTCAAACTGATTGCCGTCGTCCGGCGCCGACGACGGACGGGCCGGGGCGCGCTGTTCCCAGGCCTGCTGGCACTGGGCGCACTGCACCTTGCGGCTCACCGATCCGATGGCTTCGTAGGTCACCTGATACTTGGTCTGGCAATGGGGACAGGTGATAATCATCGGGCCAGACGGTTCGCGGGACGCAGTTACTCGACGCCAACCCTAGCGGGCGGGGGTTAAAACTCCTCAAACCTCTTCCCTCGCTTTGGCAATCCACCACATTTGTGCCCCTTTCGTGCCCTCTCAGACGGGCCGAGGCGCATGCAATGGCTAGGGCTGTTATGATGCGGCCAACACCTGATTCGCCTGACGGGCGGAGCAATTGGGGAGCCTGCCTACTTGATCGAATTTTCCGATGTCGGGCTACGCTACGGCAATGGTCCGGAAATTCTGCGGGACCTGACCTTTTCGGTCGAGCCGGGCTCGTTTCATTTCCTCACTGGCCCCTCCGGTTCGGGCAAGACCAGCCTGCTGCGCATGCTGTTGCTCTCGCTCAAACCCTCACGCGGCCGCGTCACCATGTTTGGCGAGGATGTGGGCAATCTCACTCAGGATCGCCTGCTGCAGATGCGCCGCCATATCGGCATCGTCTTCCAGGAATTCCGCCTGCTCGACCACCTGACCACGTTCGAGAACGTCGCCCTGCCGCTGCGGGTCCTGGGTCAGCCTGAAAGCGAATACCGCCCCAACGTCACCGAACTGCTCGAATGGGTTGGCCTTGGCGAGCGCATGAACGCCCTGCCCTCGCTGCTTTCGGGCGGCGAAAAGCAGCGCGCTGCCATTGCCCGCGCCGTCATCGCGCGCCCCAAAGTGCTGCTGGCCGACGAGCCGACAGGCAATGTCGACCCCGAACTGTCGAGCCGACTCGTGCACCTGTTCGCCGAGCTCAATCGTACGCTGGGCATGACCATCATCCTGGCCACGCACGAATTGCCGCTGCTGGAACAGTTCAACTATCCGCGCATGCTGCTCAGCAAGGGCGAGCTGGTGATCCATGATTGAACGCATCCTGGCCTTCCTGCCCACCCGCAAGGGCGCGGCGCCCATCGTTCCGGAAAAAAGCGTCGCCGGGCGCACCCTTCTGCTGCTGATCACCATCATGAGCTTCCTCTCCGCGGTGACGCTGGGCGGGGTGGTGCTGGTGCAAAAGTCGGCCATCGCCTGGTCAGCCGATGTCGGCCGCGAGGTCACCATCCAGATCCGCCCCGTCGAGGGCGAGGTCATGGCCTCCAATCTGCGCACGGCCGTTTCCTTGGCCGAATCGACCCCCGGCGTCGCCTCGGCGCGCGCCCTGACCATCGAGGAAAGCCAGAAGCTGCTCGAGCCATGGCTCGGAGCCGGGCTCGACCTGACCGCGATCGAAGTCCCCAGCCTCGTCGTCGTTCAGCTGTCCGACCCTGCCGATGCCGATATCGAGGGCCTCGCGCGCAATCTCGGCGTCATCAAGGGCGCGAGCCTCGATACCCATGCCGCCTGGCGGCAGCAGCTCAACACCATGGCTGGAACCGTCGTGCTGTCCGGCCTGCTGGTTCTGCTGCTGATCGGCGCGGCGACCGTGCTGGCCATTGTCTTTGCCACCCGTGGTGCCATGGCGACCAACCGCGAGATTGTCGACGTGCTCCACTATATCGGGGCCTCCAACAAGTTCATTGCCGGCGAGTTCCAGGGGCGGTTTCTGTCCTTCGGCCTGCAAGGCGGCCTCCTGGGCGCGGTCGCGGCGCTGCTATTCTTCACCGTCGTGGGCACCGTGGCCGGCAATATGCTGTCCAGTGAAGCCGGGGCGCAGGTGGGTGTTCTGTTCGGCCGTTTCGCCCTGGGCTTTGACGGGATGATCGGCATTCTTGCCGTGGTGCCGGTCATTGCGGCACTGACGGCAATCACCTCGCGCATCACCGTACGGCACTACCTCAGCGAAACCTCCTGACCGTCACACCACCCGAACGGCCTCGCCAACCTGCCAATTGCCCGCTATGACGCTGGCGACGGCGCGAGGCCGTGGGAGACTTTGATGGCTATTCTGCAGGCCCTGCGCACCGCGCTGTTCTATCTGATCTTCATTGGGCAGACGGCCATCATCGCCATCACTATCGGCACCGTTGCCTTGTTCAGTGGCCGCACGCGCTTCAGCTGGGCGCTGGCAGTCTACTGGTGCCGCTCCAACCTAGTGTTTCTGCGCGCCCTTACGGGGGTCAAGACCAAAGTAACCGGCGCCGAGAACATTCCCGAAGGCGGCTGCATCATCGCGGCCAAGCACCAGAGCGACTGGGACGTCTTCGCCATCTTCCCCCATACCGGCCGCCCCGCCTACATCGTCAAGAAGGAGCTTATGCGCATCCCCTTCTTCGGTTGGGCCGCCCGCTCGCTCGATTGCATTGAAGTCGACCGCAAGCAGGGCGCGGCCGCCGTGCCCCTGATGATGGAACAGGCTCATGCCGCCATCGAACGCGGCTGCCGCATCGTCATTTTCCCCGAAGGCACGCGCAAGGCCCCGCTGGCCCCCGCAGATTATCGCCAGGGCATCGTTCGCCTCTACATGGAACTCAACGTGCCAGTCGTGCCGGTAGCGCTCAATTCGGGGCTGTTTTGGGGCCGCAACAGCCTCGTCATCTGGCCCGGCACTGCCGAGGGCAAATTCCTGCCGCCGATCGAGCCCGGCCTGCCGCCCGACGTGTTCATGGACCGACTCAAAAAAGCCATCGAATCAGAATCCGATGCCCTCATTCTCAAGGCTGAGGACGAAGGTCTTGCCCGCCCCATTGATCCCAAGCTGCGTCAGCGCCTCGATGAGGTCAGGAAGGCTCGCACGTCGGCCTAACCACCATATATTGACGCACAAGACAAACAAGACCATACATATAGAAATCAAGCGATGGGTCGCTTGACATGTTTGGCATTTCGTTCTATTTTTGTTCTTGTTCGTTGAACGCTACGAGGATGGCGTGAAGATGGTCGGCGCAGAGCAGAAGGTGCTGGTTCATGGCTTCGGCCGCGAGAGCCACTGGCAAGGCCGGTCCGGCCGCGCCTATGACCTGATCAGCGAAAATCTCGACCGTTTCGCCATGAGCGATGCCGATCTATATGTCATAGCCAAGGGCAGCCATGTGCTGTGGGTCGGCTCCACCGACGAGCTGGTGGGCGACCCCTTGAGCCGCAGCCGATTTCGGCTGGCGCTCGATTGTGCCGACCGCGTGTTGCGCGTTCTGACGCCTGGCACTGTCGGCGAACGGCTCACCACGATCTGGGACCTTGAGGGCGCCGAACCGGCCCCCGGCGCCCAGGCCGCCTGAATCCCCTTCCGCTGAGCAGACCTCCGCTGCCGCATCCGGCTTGGCTTTGCCGCCCGTTCATGCGACGAATACGCCGTGGGCTGCCGAGGGCGATGCACCTCGCCGCAGGCAACGGTGGACAAACTTGTCCACCGCATGATTTGTGGCGCGACACTTGTGCAAAATCCCCTAGCCAAGCCCCTTCTCATGCTCTATAGAGCCCTCAATTCCTTTCAGAGATGATGTCTCTGGGCCGCTAATTGGCGGCGCAACGATATTGAATTCGGAGTACCGACCATGGCAGTGCCAAAACGTAAGACCTCGCCGATGAAGCGTGGCTTCCGCCGTTCGGCCGACGCCCTTGCCAGCGCATCCTATGTCGAAGACAAGGATTCGGGCGAGCTGCGCCGTCCGCATCACGTCGACCTCAAGACCGGCATGTACCGCGGTCGTCAGATCCTCGACGTCAAGAAATAATCGGCGCGCGCCTTGCGCTCGTTTCTGTTATGCCGACGGCCGATCCCTTCCGGGGTCGGTCGTTTTGCTTTGTCTGCCGCCGGGGAGCGGCCAATTCTTGGAGTTTGTCATGAGCGTGCGCGTTGAATCGGACACGATGGGCACCATCGAAGTACCCAACGAGAAGTACTACGGTGCGCAGACGGCCCGAAGCCTTGCCAATTTCGACATTGGCGGGGAGAAGATGCCGCAGGAAATCGTCAACGCCTTTGGCGTGCTCAAGAAGGCCGCCGCGCTCGCCAATAACAAGCTGGGCCTGCTCGATGCCGAGACGCTCAAGCTGATCGTTGCCGCCGCCGACGAAGTGATCGCCGGTAAGCTCAACGACCACTTCCCGCTCGTTGTGTGGCAGACCGGCTCGGGCACCCAGTCCAACATGAACGTCAACGAGGTGATCTCCAACCGCGCCATCGAGATGGCCGGCGGCACCATGGGCTCCAAGAAGCCCGTGCACCCCAATGACCACGTCAACATGAGCCAGTCGTCCAACGACACCTACCCTACGGCCATGCACATCGCCACCGTCGAGGCGATCGAGAACTACCTGTTTCCGCGCGTAAAGCTGCTGCGCGACACGCTCGATGCCAAGGCTGAGGAATTCATGGATGTGGTCAAGATCGGCCGCACCCACCTGCAGGACGCTACGCCTCTGACGCTGGGCCAGGAGATCAGCGGCTGGGTTGCCCAGATCGACTATGCCATCGCCGCCATCAAGGCGACCCTGCCCCAGCTCAAGGAACTGGCCCTGGGCGGCACCGCTGTCGGCACGGGCCTCAATGCCCATCCCGACTATGCCGTCGCCGTCGCCAGGGAAATCGCCGGCCTCACCGGCCATGATTTCGTCACCGGCCCCAACAAGTTCGCCCTGCTGGCCGGCCACGACGCCTTTGTCGGCACGTCCGGCGCGCTGAAGCAGCTGGCTGTTGCCTTCATGAAGATCGCCAATGACGTGCGCTGGCTGGCTTCCGGTCCCCGTTCCGGCCTGGGCGAAATCACCATTCCGGAAAACGAGCCCGGCTCCTCGATCATGCCGGGCAAGGTCAATCCGACCCAGTCCGAAGCCATGACCATGGTCGTCGCCCAGGTGATGGGCAATGACGCGGCCATTGGCTTTGCCGCCAGCCAGGGCAATTTCGAGTTGAACGTGTTCAAGCCCGTCATCGCCTACAACATCCTGCAGACCATCCGCCTACTGGCCGACTCGGCCAAGTCGTTCAACGACAACTGCGCTATTGGCATCGAGCCCGACCGCAAGCGCATCAAGCAGCTGGTCGATCAGTCGCTGATGCTGGTGACCGCGCTCAACCGCAAGATCGGCTACGACAACGCCGCCAAGATCGCCAAGACCGCGCACAAGAACGGCAGCACGCTGCGCGAAACGGCGATCGAACTGGGCCTGCTCACCGGCGAGGAGTTCGACGCCGAAGTGAAGCCGGAACAGATGGTCGGCCCGCTCAAACTGAAGAGCTGATTGCCTGACTGAGATCTCTCAGTCGTCTCCCTCCCCCTGGCGGGGAGGGATCAAGGGTGGGGGATGAGAGCCCCAATTTCGTGCTCCTCCCCATCCTAACTTCCCCAGCAAGAGGAGGAATTGGCCGCACGTGCTGGTCATCACCTTCCCACGAAATCCCCATTGGAGCCCCGCATGACCGAGACTGTCTACATTCCCTCCAATGGCCGCCAGCAGCCAGTGCGCCCCGGTCGGTTCATCCCGCCGCTGCTGGTCTTTCCCTTCCTGGCCTACAATCTGGTGGTCTTCACCATTTTCGGCGGCAATCCGATCAATTGGTCCGCGGGCATGTTTGCCCTGCCCATGCCATCGGGCACCGCCTGGCAGATCAGCGCCGGCGACTTCCTGCTGGTCATCGGCATTGTCTGCCTGTTCTTCGAAGTGCTGAAATCCACCCGCAGTAGCCGCGCCTCGATCACCGAGCACATGCTCTCCATGGTGATCTTCGTGGCGATGCTGGTCGAATTCTTGCTGGCCGGTGCAGCCGCCAGCTCCGTCTTCTTCCTGCTCATGGTGATGAGCCTGATCGACGTCGTGGCCGGCTTTACCGTTTCGATCACCAGCGCGCAGCGCGACGTATCGATGAACTAGGCAGAACGGAATTCGCCTCGAGCCGAGCCGAATACCGATTCGCTCTAGGTGACGATGCTCGTGCGGTAGCCCATCGGCATGCGTTTCACGGCAATCTTGGCGCCGGTGCTATAGGCACCGACCGCCCCTTCGGGGCTGGTGCGCTGCTTGGCGCGCTGGGGCGCCAGATTGTGCCGTTCTGCCAGCACCTGGCTGATGAAGGTTGCGGTCGTTTCATTGCGGACGGTCAACGTGGACCGCGTGCGGGTCTCCACGATCCGCACCATGATGCTCTCCAGCACCGTGTCAAAATCGGCCATTACAGCCTCGCTTGTCTCAAAGCAGGCCAGCTTTTCCCGATATGGGATGATTAATCTGCCCTACCCCTACATATCTGCAATCGGCGTGCCATACGCTAACGATTTGTTAGTAATTTGGATGCAGCTGTGGACAGATTCGTAGGTCAGAGGGTTAACCGCATGACATGGCGGCGCTTTCCGGCGGTTCCAACTGCGGTAAAGCCCAGCCGTTCGAAGGCAGGCACGAAGCCCATGAAGCGATAGCTGGGAGATTGCGGGTCGACCGGATAGGCCTCGAGCACCCCGGCTCCGGCCAGCCGCGCCGCCTTGGCCGCCGCCCCGATCAACGCGGCACTGAGCCCGCTCTTGCGCTGGGACTTGGCAATATACATGCAGGTGAGCGACCACACCTTGAGCGCATCGTCGGGGCCGCCCAGGCCGCGAAAGCTCTCCTTGGGCGCCACCGACACCCAGCCCACCGGCTCGCCATCCAGATAGGCCAATAGCCCCACCGGCTCGCCCGCAGCGATCCGCCCCAGCATTTGCCGTTGGCGGCTGGCGCTCCTGGTGTCCTTGAGTTCGGCGCTGCTGGCGCGCCAGGTCATGCACCAGCAATAGTTCGGCGCACCGCGCGCGCCGAACAGTGTTTGGAAATCGCTGACCGTCTTGTCCGTTACCGGCTTGAAGGTCAGCGCGCCGGACATGGCTAGAAGTTGTCCTTGCCCTTGCGGATGGCGGCGAACACATCGGCTGGCGCCGCGCCTTCAAGGCCATAATGCTTGGCCAGCACCGGATCGTCGGCGCGCAGGAAGGGGTTTGCCGCCTTGTCCTCGCCCAGCGAGAAGGGGATGGTGGCCTTGCCGGCGGCGCGCAGTGCCTCGACCTCGGCGGCCCGCTTCTGCAGCGCCGCATTATCCGGATCGATCGACAGCGCGAACTTGGCATTGCCGGCGGTATATTCGTGGCCGCAATAGACCAGCGTGTCGTCGGGCAGCTCGCGCAGCGCCTTGACGCCTTCCCACATCGGCCCGGGCGTGCCTTCGAACATGCGGCCGACACCCAGCGAGAACAGCGCGTCGGCGCTGAACAGGTGCTTGCCCACCTTGTCGTGGAACACGATATGGCCCAGCGTGTGGCCCGGCGCGTCGAGCACGTCGAACGTGGTTTCGCCAAGCTGGATGGTCTCGCCACCCGCCACCAGCTCATCGAGCCCTTCGATCTTGTCGGCTTCGGCGCGTGGCCCCACCACGCGCACCCCGAACTCGGCCTTGAGGTCGGCAATCGCCTCGACGTGGTCGATATGGTGGTGGGTGATGAAAATGTCGGTCAGCTTCCAGCCACGATGCACCAGGGCATTCTTGATGGCGGCGGTTTCTGGCGCATCGATCGCGGCCGTCCGGCCGGTGGCGGTGTCGTGAACCAGATAGCCGAAATTGTCGCTCCGCGCCGGGAACACATCGACGATCAGACCCATGGCACTACTCCTGAATAATAAGACTGCGTGAAAGCTAGGTTGGCCGCCCCTACATGACAACCGGCCAATTGGACAAGTCTGCGCGAAACCGGCAGACTTGCCCGCATGACCGTCGATGTGACCCGCCTCATTGCCTATTACAAGTCGCCGCTGGGCCGCATCTCCCGTGCGCTGGTGCGTGAACAGGTCGCAGGCCTCGCCGAGGACGTCACCGGCAAGCGCGTATTGGGGCTGGGCTTTGCCACGCCCTATATGCGGTTCACCCTCGATCGCGCGGAGCGCGTGCTGGCCTTCATGCCTGCCCGGCAGGGCGCCTCGGCCTGGCCGCGCGAGGGTCCGTCGCACACGGTGCTCTGCGATCCGCTGGAAATGCCGCTGCCCGATGCCGCGATCGACCTCACCATCGCCATCCATGCTCTTGAGCACGTTGCCGACGCCGAGGAACTGATGCGCGAGCTCTGGCGCATCACCGCGCCCAATGGCGAGCTGATTCTGGTGGTGCCGCGCCGCCGCGGCATCTGGGCCCAGCGCGACAACACCCCCTTCGGCTCGGGCAATCCCTATTCGGGTGGCCAGCTCGACCAGCTGCTGCGCGACCACAGCTTCATCCCCGAAGCCTGGCGCGATGGCCTGTTCCTGCCGCCCATCGAAAACGGGCTGGTGCTGAAATCGACCCGCCTGTTCGAGGGGGCCGGACGGCTGTTTGCGCCTGCCATGAGCGGGGTCATCTGCGTGCGCGCCCGCAAGGCCGCCTTCCCCGCCGTGCCCCGCCGCATCCGCGCCGAGCGCTTCGTGCGCGTCCCCGGCCTCAACACGGCGACGGCAAGGCACAGTTAGGTCCGCCTCCCCCGACTGCCGAAATGCGCAACTCCCTTTGCGTTCCGCACCTCGTTTGACTATGGTCCGCGCGGTTTTATCCGCCAAGCGTACCCATCATGACCGACGCCCTTCGCCCGACGCCGCAGCCCGGCATCCTCGACATCGCGCCCTACCTGCCCGGCAAGTCCGGCGCACCGGGCAGCAACGCCATCAAGCTGTCGGCCAATGAAAGCCCGCTTGGTGCCAGCCCCAAGGCGATGGAGGCATTCCGCTCGGTCGCCGACCATCTCGAGATCTATCCCGAGGGCAGCTCCAAGATCCTGCGCGCTGCGCTGGGCGAGGTGCATGGCGTCGACCCCGAGCTGATCGTCTGCGGCAACGGCTCCGACGACATCCTGCACCTCTTGGCCCAGACCTATCTCGGCGACGGCGACGAAGCGGTGATGAACCGCTACGGCTTTTCGGTCTATCCGATCATCACCAAGGCAGCCGGCGCCAAGATCATCATGGTGGAAGAGGACGACTACACCGCCGACGTCGATGCGCTGCTCGCGGCGGTGACGCCGCGCACCAAGGTCGTCTGGCTGGCCAATCCCAACAATCCCACTGGCACCTATCTGAATGATGCCGAAGTGCGGCGCCTGCATGCCGGGCTCCGTCCCGATATCCTGCTGGTCATCGACAGCGCCTATGCCGAATATGTCACCGCGGCCGACTATTCGGTCGGGCTCGACCTGGTGCGCGAAGCGCAGAACGTCGTCATGGTCCGCACCTTCTCCAAGATGGGTCTCGCGGCCATCCGCATCGGCTGGATGGTGGGCCCCGCGCCCGTGGTCGACGCGCTCAACCGCATTCGTGGCCCTTTCAACGTCAACCTGCCGGCTCAGCTGGCGGGCGCAGCCGCCACCCGCGACGTCGCCTTCACCGCGAGCCTGCGCGAGCACAATGCCAAGTGGCGCGACTACCTCACCGAAGAGCTCAACTCCAACCACATTCGCGTCCTGCCCAGCCAGGCCAACTTCGTCATGCTGCTGTTCCCCGATGCCGAACACGCGGCGCTGACTTTCGAGACTCTGCGCGAGCGCGGCCTGATCGTGCGCGAGATCGGGCCATCCTATGGCATTGAAAACGGCCTGCGCATTTCCATCGGCTCGGAACAGGCGATGCGCGGCGTCGTGGGCATCATCAAAGCATTGGTCAAAATCGCATGAGCACCCAGTTTCGCAAACTCGCCCTGATCGGCATTGGCCTTATCGGATCCTCGATTGCCCTGGCGGCACGCCGTCAGGGCCTCGCCGAAGTCATCGCCATTTCCACCCGCAAGCAGGAAACGCTCGACGAAGCGCGCGACCTTGAGCTGGGTGACATCTATACGCTCGATGCCGCCGAAGCGGTACGCGGGGCTGACCTCGTCATTCTCTGCACTCCCGTCGGCGCTTATGAAGCCGTCATCAAGACCATCGCCCCCGCCCTCGAACCCGGCGCCATCCTGTCGGATGTCGGTTCGGTCAAGGCGCATGTGGTCAAGGTCGTCGGCCCGCATGTCCCTCAGGGCGTAAGCTTCATCCCCGGCCATCCCATTGCCGGCACGGAGCACTCCGGCCCCTCCGCCGGTTTCCCCGAGCTGTTTTCGGGCCGCTGGTGCGTGCTGACGCCCGGGCCCGAGGTCGATCCGGCCAAGACCGAAAAGCTCGCCGAATTCTGGCGCGCCATGGGCAGCCATGTCGAAACCATGGATGCCGCGCACCACGATATGGTGCTGGCCATCACCAGCCACATTCCGCACCTGGTCGCCTATAATATCGTGGGCACGGTGGCCGATCTCGAAACCGCCACCCAGTCCGAGGTCATCAAATTCTCGGCTTCGGGCTTCCGCGACTTCACCCGCATCGCCGCGTCCGATCCTGTGATGTGGCGCGACGTGTTCCTCACCAATCGCGACGCCGTGCTCGAAATGCTCGGCCGCTTCAACGAGGATCTGAGCGTACTGCAGCGCGCGGTGCGTAATGGCGACGGCCCGGCGCTTGAGGCCATGTTCACCCGCACCCGCGCCATCCGCCGCTCGATCATTTCCGCTGGCCAGGAAACCGCGGCGCCCGACTTCGGCCGCCCGCACGAACCAACTCCCGCCCCCAACGTGCCCTTCGTGCGCGAGCATGGCGGCGGGGACGACGCTTAGCTTACCTCGGACAATCTGCCAGCGTCCGTTTTTGTCAGTCCCACCCACCGGGCTCCGTCCCTCCCCCCTGTGCGGAGGGAAGCGAGATAGGACTTAGCGTCAGCTAAGTCCGTCCATCGAGCAGGGTGGGGGTTTCCTTCCGCGAGTCCGATGCGTGGGGCCACCCCCACCCTTGATCCCTCCCCACAAGGGGGAGGGAGCCGACTGATGCATCAAAACAGCGGCGTCAGCGTCGCGACGGGCACGAGCCCCACAAAGACCGCCCCGGCGCGCAGGCTGATCAGGTTGGTGTGCCCGCCATCCTGGGTGGGCGTACCCAGCACCAGCGAGCGCCAGGGTTCGCCGAGCACCGGGCCGATGCGCTGCTCCACGCCGTGCGAGGTGATGGTCACCTGCCCTTCCGGGCGATGCTCGGCGTCGAGCGCCAGTTCACCCGAGGCATCAAGCGTTGCGTCGCCATCGGTGGCGCGGATGGCGACGATCTTGAGCTTGGCCCCGTTCGCCTGCATCTGCGGAAGCAGCAGGCTCGCATCGCCCCAGTTGCGCACATCGTCGGGCAGCCCGCTCAGCTCCACCTGCACTTCGGCATTGGAATCGTTGAGCGTCAGCGCCGGCCAGGCCCCATCCACCATGCGCAGATAGCCGGCGATCGCCGCCGTGCCGCGCGCGGGATCATGCTGCTCGGGAATATCGAACAGATGGCCCTCCACCAGCGCACTCCTGGCAATCACCGCATTGCCGAACAGCGCATCGGACCACACCACATCCTTGCCGGAAACCGAGACACGGCCGATGCGCCAGCTGTTGAGATTGACGCTGGCTTCCAGCGACGACCAGTCGAGGTCATTGCGGCTACCGGTAAAGCTGTCGGTGAGTTTTGCCGGCCCCTGCAGGGACGCCACCGCATGGGTCGGCGAATAGACCAGCATGCTGGCGCGCACAGCCGCCACGTCGACCACGATATCGCCGCTGACCACCTGCGCATTGCCGCAATCGAGATCGAAGCGGAAGGGAAAGCCCCCGACATTAAGCGTATCGCAGGTTACGCGCGGCTCGCTGACGCCGTCGCTCTGCGCCAGCGCCTCGATATTTTGCCGGACCAGGCCCGCCAGCACATACCAGGCGACGCTCCAGGCGACGACCACAGCCAGAACGACACTGCCGAGAATGATGATTCGTTTTTTCATGGCTGGAACTCTTACCCGTGCCGACTGGCCGACAGAAGCCCATCGATTGGGCCAGCATTCATCACCGGTAAATCCGGGTGGCCCTATTTTGCCCAAGCAAATATCAGACAGGGCAATTGCTCCACTGGGCGAGCAGGCCTAGGTTTCTGATCAGGTTAAGACGATGCGCGACACCGACACAACATCAACGCACTGGGTTTTCGGCTACGGATCCCTGATCTGGAATCCTGGCTTCGCCCATGTCTCGTCCCAGCAGGGCTTGCTCAAGGGCGCCCATCGCAGCCTGTCCATCGTTTCCCACCATCATCGCGGCACCGTCGAGCGGCCCGGCCTTGTGTTCGGGCTGACCCGCGGCGGCTCCTGCCGCGGCATGGTGTTTGAAGTCGCCGCCGCCAATTGGTCCGAGGTGCGGCGCTACCTTGAGGAGCGCGAACAGGTCACCTCAGTCTATCGCGATGTCATGCGCCCGGTGCATCTGGGCGACGGGCGCGTCGTCAGCGCCCTGTCCTTCCTCGTCGACGAGCGCCACGAACAATATGCCGGCCACCTTTCGCTGGAGCAACAGCTGGCCATGGTGCGCAGCGGGGTGGGCCTGTCTGGCCGCAATATCGACTACGTGCTCAATACCGCCCGCCACCTCGGGGAGTTGGGCATTCGCGACCGCCAGCTGATGGCCCTGGCCGCCCTGCTCGCAGCCGACGAAGCACCGGACGCCTAAAGCGAAAGCTTGCCGTTTTCCCCCACGCAGCTCGCCCGCTCGCCGAACTGGATGGCGCGCCCCTCGATGATCCGGGCAATCCGCTGCATCCCGGCACTGGGCTTGCCCGGCTGGCGCAGCATGGGATTGGGCAGGGCCGTCACCAGCAGCGTCGCAGTGCGCCAGTTGAGGTTCTGCGGCTCGATGCCAAAGGCGCGCTGCGCCCCCGCCGCCACGCCGAACTGCCCTTCGGGGCCCCATTCGGCAATGTTGAGATAGATTTCCATGATGCGCTTCTTGGGCATCACCAAGTCGACATAGAGTGCGAGCGGCACTTCCAGCGCCTTGCGCACCACGCTCTGCCCGTTCCACAGGAAGAGGTTCCGCGCCACCTGCATGGTGATGGTCGAGGCGCCCCGCGCATCTTCGCCCGCCATGAACTTTTCGACCTCGTCGCGCAGCGCGCCGAAATCCACCCCCTGGTGGCGGCAGAACTGCCCGTCTTCCGACAGGATCACCGAGGCTTTGAGCCGGTCCGAAATATCGCCGATATCGCGCCACTGCCGGTCGACCGGCCGACCGGTAAGATAGCGTTCGAGCATCGGCACCGAAACCGGGTCGATCACCAGATAGAGCGGCGTCAGTACGAGCGGAACGGCAACCAGCACCGCCAGCACGGCACCGAGCCAGCGCAGCATGCGCCGGATGCCGGTGGATTTGCGTCGCTGTGTCATGCTGGCTCAATACCCAAACATCGCCGGGACGGGAAGGCGCCATAGCCGCACATACTTATTGGGGTGCTATCGGGGCCCCGCACACCCTTGCCGCTCCTGTCCCAAACGGCTAGCAACAGCACCATGTACGATTTTGCCTCCGACATTGCCGATTGCGCCCGCGCCGTGGAAAACGCGCTGGAAAAACAGCTCGATGTCGGGCGCCTGTCCGGCCCGGGTCCCGCCGCGGACCGCCTCGTCGCGGCCATGCGCCACGGCAGCCTGCAGGGCGGCAAGCGCCTGCGCCCGCTGCTGGTGCGCCAGGCCGCCGCCATTTTCAATGTGCCCAGCGCCCAGTCTCTGATGGCCGGCCTCGCGGTCGAGATGATCCATTGCTATTCGCTGGTGCATGACGATTTGCCCGCCATGGACAATGACGACCTGCGCCGCGGCCGCCCCACCGTGCACAAGGCCTATGACGACGCCACCGCCATTCTCGCGGGCGACGCACTGCTGACCCATGCCTTTGGCCTGCTCGCCGAACCGTCCTGCCATCCCGATCCATCGGTGCGCATCGCGCTGGTCGCCGAACTGGCCAGCGGTGCCGGGGCCGGCGGCATGGCGGGCGGGCAGATGCGCGACATCGAGGGCGAAAAGGCCGGGCTGTCCGCCGATGAAATCCTCACCATGCAGGCGATGAAAACCGGCGCGCTGATCCGCTCCAGCGTGCGCATGGGTGCCATTCTGGGCGGCGCTCCGGCACGCGCCCTGTCCGCCATCACCGCCTATGGCGAAGCAGCCGGCCGGGCCTTCCAGCTCGCCGATGACATTCTCGACGTCACCGCGACAGCCGAAGCCATGGGCAAGGCCACCGGCAAGGATGCGGCTCTCGGCAAACAGACCCTGGTCGCCCAGCTCGGCGTCGAGGGCGCCCGCGCGCGCCTCGACCAGATGGTCAACGAGGCGCAGGTCTATCTGCGCACCTTCGGCCCCCGGGCCGATGGGCTACGCGCCACCGCCAGCTACTTCGCCAGCCGGGAAAGCTGACCCATGGCCGAGCTGCTCAGCGTCAATCGCGGCAAGCCCGAGCCGATCCCCGCCAAATCGGCGCTGACCGGCATTTTCAAACGCCCGCTCGCCGGCCCGGTCGAGATCGATGCGCAGGGCCTGCGCGATGACGCCATCCTCGACCGCCGCCACCATGGCGGGGTCGATCAGGCGGTCTACATCTATTTCGCCGACGACTACCGGTTCTGGAGCCACGAGCTGAACCAGGCCCTCGAGCCCGGCACGTTCGGAGAGAACCTCACCATTGATGGCGTCGAGGGGGCCAGTGTCGCCGTGGGCGACCGGTTCACCATCGGCCCGGTCGTGCTGGAAGTCACCTCCCACCGCACACCCTGCTCGGTATTCGCCGCCCGCATGGGCGATCCCAAATGGGTCAAGCGCTTCCACCGCGCCGGCCGCCCCGGCGCCTATTGCCGGGTGCTGAGCCCCGGCGCCGTTTCGGCAGGGATGAGCGTTGCCGTGACACCTTATGCCGGTGAGCGCTTTACTGTTGCCACCCTGATGTCCTTTGATGGCCAGCGCGAAATCGCTCCCGATATCCTGCGCCGTGCCCTGACGGCGCCGGTCCACTACAAGATGCGGGCCGACTACGAAAATCGCCTCGCCCGCCTGTTCTGAGAGTTGCCATGAGCCTGTCTTCCGTCCAAGCCGACCTCGCCGCCCGCGCCCCCGAACTGGTTGTGGAGGTCACCACGGCCTCGACGGCCACCGTACCGCTGGCCGCCGCCGTGCATGGTGTCGAGCCCGGCCAGATCGCCAAGACCCTGTGCATCCGCGTCAAGGATGAGGAATTCCTGCTGGTGACGCGCGGCGACGCGCGCCTCGACAACCAGAAATCCAAGGCTGCCTTTGGCGGTCGCCCACGCATGCTGGGCGCCGAGGACGTGCTGCGCCTCACCAGCCATCAGGTGGGCGGCGTCTGCCCCTTCGGCCTGCCCGCCCCACTGCCGATCTATCTCGATACCTCGCTGCGGGTTTATGACCTGGTGATCCCGGCCGGCGGGGATACCCACGCCTCGGTCCGGCTCGGCCTCGACCGGCTGGCCGAGCTCTGCGGCAACCAATGGGTCGATGCCTGCGTCCCGCCCGATCAGGCGGCCGACGCGTCGTCGGCGGAAGCCGAGACGATCTAGGCATCACGACCGACCAGGACGAATGAAAATCGGGCACCGCAAGGTGCCCTTTTTTTCATCATCTGTCCCCGTTTGGCCATCACGCTTAACTCGGCCTTAAGCATGCCCGGTGAAGGTGAGGTCGGACGCAGTTGTACTTGGATTTGACTAAACGCGAGGCTTCTCGCGGGGGTAGCGGTGGCGTCTTTCCAAACAGGCAGGCAGGCTATTTGGACCCGGTTTCGGCCGGAGCTGGGAGGTCGCGCCACGTCCCTGGATGTCACAATTCAAGACAACGCGATGTGTCCGGCATAGCCAGCAGAAGCTGGCAGGGGAGCTGCCTCGAATGAGGCAATATTGGTAGGGTTTACAGAATGAAGGTCTCCAATTGGTCGATCCGCACAAAGCTGGTGATCGGCGCGGGAGTTATGTTTGCGACATCGATCTGCGGCATCGTCCTTGCCGGCACGTCGATGATGTACGGTACGGCAGGCAACGAAGCCGAAGCACGGGCGCGCGCCCTGCTGGGGCAGTATAGCCAGCAGGTCTCGGGCCAGCTGAGCGGCATCATCTCGCTCACCCGCGGCGTCGCCGCGTCGGTGGAAGGTGTCATCGCGGAAGGCCCGGTCGATCGTGACCAGCTCGGGCGCCTGATGACCTCGGCGACGGCCTCGCGCACGGCGCTGATCGGCATGGCGCTGGTGTTTGAACCCAACGCGCTTGATGGCTTCGACAATCTCGCCGTCGGCCATCCCTATTCGGACGCCACTGGCCGCTTCTTGCCCTACTTTACCAACCAGGCGGACGGCTCGGTCGCCCTCGAAACGCTCGACATGTCCGCCGCGGTCGACAATGCCGCCTGGTACGACGCGCCGATGGCCACCGATAGCGACCTGCTGACTCCGCCCTTTGCCTACAATGTCAACGGCAAGAGCGTGCTGATGACCAATGTGGTCTCCGTGGTGCACAAGGACGCCAAGCCGGTGGGCGTTGTCACCGCCGACCTCAGCCTGGCCACCATTGGTAGCGTGGTTGGCCAGCTCCGTCCGTTCGACGTGGGCAATGTCATGCTGATCAGCGATGACGACCAGTGGATCTCCAGCACCGATCCGGCCCTGGTCGGCACTAAGCTGGCGCCCGAAGTTGCCGCCGTGCTGCTCGACGACGACCTGATGAGCAAGGGCATGTACTATACCGACGCCCAGGGCGTGCAGCAGTTCGTCGTCGCCACCTCGCTCTCCTTCGATGGCGTTGACGAGAAGTGGACCATGCTGATGGACGTGCCGACGGCCACCATCTTTGCCGGTGTCGACCAGATGCGCACCATGGCGCTGGCCGCCTCGGCAGGCCTGCTGGTTCTGGTTCTGGTTCTGGTCTGGCTGGGTGCCGAGGCAATCGCCAAGCCGATCCGCCGCATGACTGGCATCATGGGCGGCCTGGCCAAGGGCGAATATGACGTCGTCGTGCCCTATGCCGACAATGGCGACGAAATCGGCTCCATGGCCAAGGCCGTGGAAGTCTTCCGCCAGAACGGCCTCAAGGTCAGCCAGATGACCGAGGCCGAAGCCGCCCGCATCATCGCCGACGAACAGAACCGCCGCGCCATGATGAGCGACCTGCAAAGTGCCTTCGGCCAGGTGGTCGATGCCGCCATTGCCGGCGACTTCTCCAAGCGGGTCGAAACCGAATTCCCCGATCCCGAACTCAATGGGCTGGCCGATAGCGTCAACAGCCTGGTCGCCACCGTCGATCGTGGTCTCGATGAAACCGGCCAGGTGCTGACGGCCCTCGCCAATACCGACCTGACCCTGCGCATGAAGGGTCAGTATCAGGGTGCCTTCGCGCGCCTGCAGGCCGATACCAATGCCGTGGGCGACAAGCTCGGCGCCGTGGCGACCCAGCTGCGCTCGACCTCGCGCACACTCAAGAACGCGACCGGCGAAATCCTCTCGGGCGCCAATGACCTGAGCGAACGCACCACCAAGCAGGCCGCTACCATCGAGGAAACCTCGGCGGCGATGGAACAGCTGTCGGCGACCGTCATGCAGAACGCCCAGCGCGCCAAGGATGCCAGCGCCAATGCCGGCGAAGTCACCCGCACCGCCGAAGAAGGCGGCCAGGTGATGCGTCAGGCCAATGCCGCCATGTCGGCGATCGAAGCCAGCTCGGCCAAGATCTCCAACATCATCGGCATGATCGATGACATCGCCTTCCAGACCAACCTGCTCGCCCTCAACGCCTCGGTTGAAGCGGCGCGCGCCGGCGATGCCGGCAAGGGCTTTGCCGTGGTGGCCGTGGAAGTGCGGCGCCTCGCCCAGTCTGCTGCCAGCGCCTCGGCCGACGTCAAGGTGCTGATCGAGCAGTCGGCTGGCGAAGTCGGGCTCGGCTCGCGCCTCGTCTCCGACGCGGCGGCACGCCTCAACTCCATGCTGGACGCAGCCCGCGCCAACAATGCGCTGATGGACGGCATCGCCAAGGACAGCAATGAGCAGGCTTCGGCGATCAAGGAAGTCAACATCGCCGTCCGCGCCATGGACGAGATGACCCAGCACAACGCGGCCCTGGTCGAGGAAATCAACGCCTCGATCGAGCAGACCGAAACCCAGGCCAGCGCGCTCGACGAAGTCGTGGCGGTGTTCAAGCTGGGTGGCGAGCACGCCGCGCCTGCGGCCCAGGCGCCGGCCCCGGTCAGCCGCCCCGCAGCGATCAAGCGCGCGGCCCAGAGCTACCTCAGCCAGGGCAGTGCCGCGGTCGCCGCCGACTGGAACGAGTTCTGACAATTGACCGCGCGGCGCTGCCCTCAGGGCGGGCGCCGCGCGGGCCATATTGCTTGCTCACTGCGTAAACTTAACCCGGCGTTTACCCAAAACTGATGGCGATGGAACGGCTTGATCTAGGTCACGGCCCCTCGTCCATTAACTTGGCAAAGCGAACCAAACATTGCTGGATTACCTTTTATGAACTCTCCCCTGAAGCGTCGCGAAGACCTGCAGTCCCGACTGGATTTCATCGGTCTGGATGACGCCGCCCGCGCGCGTCAGGCCGCCGCGAAGCGCCATGTCGACAAGCACCTGCCGATCGCACTGGAGCTGTTCTACGACAAACTGAGGACTGTGCCCGCCGCGGCCAAGTTCTTCAGCGGGCGCCCGCAGATGGATCGCGCCCAGGGCAAGCAGCTGGACCATTGGGGCGCCATTGCCGCCGGCGACCTCGACGGCACCTATTTTGACTCCAGCACCAGAATTGGCCTGCGCCACGCCCAGATCGGCCTCGAGCCGCGCTGGCACATTGGCGGCTATGCGCTGATCATTGAAACCCTGCTGGCCGGCGTGATCCGGGACATGATGGCCGAAGCCCTCCAGCCCCGTCCGGGCCGGTTCGGCAAGCGCGCCGCCACGGCTGAGGAAGTCATGGCCTCGGTCGAAAGCATGACCGATGTTGTCGGCAGCCTGCTCAAGTCCTCGCTGCTCGATATCGACATCGGCGTGACCGCCTATTTCAACAAGCTGACGGGCGATGCCAAGGCGGCCGATGATGCGGCCAAGGCCAGCATGCAGCGCGCCGCCACGCTGACCGGTGAAGTGCTCAAGAGCATGGCGCAGGGCGACCTGACCAACCGCGTCACCGCCGATTTCGAGCCCGAATTCACCCAGATCAAGGACGACACCAATAGCGTGGCCGACCGGCTGAGCGGCATTGTCAGCCAGCTCCAGCAGACCTCGCGCTCCATCAAGACGGCGACCAGCGAAATCCTCTCGGGCGCCAACGACCTCAGCGATCGCACCACCAAGCAGGCAGCGACTATCGAGCAGACCTCCGCTTCCGTGGAACAGTTGTCATCGGCCGTGGTCGAGAACGCCCAGCGGGCTGCAACTGCCAGCAGCAAGGCGCAGGCGGTGTCGCAGAATGCCAAGCAGGGCGGCGCCGTGATGCGCGAAGCCAATGACGCAATGAGCGCCATCGAATCCAGCTCGGCAAAGATCTCCAACATTATCGGGCTGATCGATGACATCTCGTTCCAGACCAACCTGCTGGCGCTCAACGCCTCGGTGGAAGCGGCGCGCGCCGGTGACGCCGGCAAGGGCTTTGCCGTGGTGGCCGTGGAAGTGCGCCGGCTCGCCCAGTCGGCCGCCAATGCGTCGGCCGAGGTCAAGACCCTCATCGAGGCCAGCGCCAAGGAAGTGCGCCATGGCACCGTGCTGGTCGGGCAGGCCTCCGAAACGCTGCTGGAAATCCTCGCCGGTGCCCAGGAAAGCGCGGGCCTGATCGACACCATCGCCCGGGCCAACAAGGAGCAGGCTTCTTCGCTGGCCGAAGTGGCCGTCGCCGTCCGCCTGATGGACGAGATGACCCAGCACAACGCTGCGCTGGTTGAGGAAACCAACGCCGCCATCGAGCAGACCGAGGCGCAGGCCAACGAGCTCGACGGCATCGTCGACGTGTTCAAGATCACCAAGACCCAGGCGACGCCAGCAGTGGCCCGTCCCGTGAGCCGCCCGGTTGCGGCGCGCCACCAGACGGTCGGCAATGCGGCGATCGCGAGCGACTGGAACGACTTCTAGCGTTCGGACGCGACCAGACCTGTGTTATTAAAAGGGCGCCGATTGGCGCCCTTTGTCGTTTCAGTTGCCCGGTCAAATTTGCCGGGCATTAACTTCCTCGGCGCACTCTGATCGTGACCGCAGATCAATCTCACACGTTCCCGGCGGAGGTCGGGACGACATTTGAACGATCGGCCATGCACCAGGTAGCGTCACCCTTGTCGCGCCGTTGGACCAGCCCCGAACAGCTGGCCGGTGCGCTCGCGCATGGCTCGGGGCAGCAGGTCTACGTAGGCAGATGCGTAGATACCGCAAGCCCTTCTAAAACCTCCACTTATCCAAGCAATTTTACCATGTTTCGGGCGTCGGAAAGCGACGGGGGCTGGAGGGCCTTTCTCGATGGGTATGTTCGGCAGAAAGAAGAATGACGACACGGCCAAGCTAGAGGCCATCATGCGCAGCCAGGCGGTGATCGAGTTCCAGTTGGATGGAACGATCATCACCGCCAATGAGAACTTCCTGGCGGCATTGGGCTATTCCCTTGCCGAAGTGGCTGGCAAACATCACCGGATGTTTGTTGACCCGGAAGAGGCCCAGTCCGACACCTACAAGCAGTTCTGGGCCAGTCTGGCCGCCGGCCAATACCAGGCAGCGGCCTATCGGCGGATCGCCAAGGGCGGCCGCGAAATCTGGATCCAGGCCAGCTACAATCCGGTGCTAGACAAGGCGGGCAAGCCGGTCAAAGTGGTCAAGTTCGCCACCGATATCACCGAACAGATGAACCACGCTGCCGACCATGAGGCCCAGATCGCGGCCATTTCCAGGGTCCAGGCGGTCATCGAGTTCAACCTCGACGGCACCGTGCGAACCGCCAACGAGAATTTCCTCAACACCGTCAACTACCGGCTCGACGAGATTGTCGGGCGGCATCACCGCATGTTCTGCGACCCGGCCTATGCCGCCGGAGCCGACTATGCGGCCTTCTGGGACAGGTTGCGGCGCGGCGAATATGTGGCGACCGAGTTCCAGCGCTTCGGCAAGGGCGGCGCGGAAGTGTGGATCCAGGCCTCCTACAATCCGATCCTTGATGCGCAGGGGCGGCCGGTCAAGGTGATCAAGTTCGCCACCGATATTACCGAGCGCAAGCGCGCCGAGGGCATTATCGATGAGCTGACCTCGAGCCTTGCCAAGATGGCCGATGGCGACCTCAGCGGGCGGATCGACAAGCAGTTTACCGGGCAATATGAGCAGCTGCGAATTGCCTTCAACCAGTCCCTGGGGCGGCTGCTCGATATCGTGACGGGCCTGCAAACCACGTCACGTTCGCTCAAGACCGCGACCGGTGAAATCCTCACTGGTGCCAATGACTTGAGCGAGCGCACCACCAAGCAGGCAGCCACGATCGAGGAGACCTCCGCCGCCGTGGAACAGCTCTCGACCGCCGTGCAGGACAATGCCGGGCGGGCCGCCACCGCCAGCCAGAAAGCCCAGGCGGTTTCCCTAAGCGCTACCGAGGGCGGCACGGTGATGAACGAGGCCAATTCGGCCATGGCGGCGATCGAGACCAGCTCGGGCAAGATCTCCAACATCATCGGGCTGATCGACGATATTGCCTTTCAGACCAACCTGTTAGCGCTCAATGCCTCGGTCGAGGCGGCGCGCGCCGGCGATGCCGGCAAGGGCTTTGCCGTCGTGGCCGTGGAAGTCCGTCGCCTGGCCCAATCGGCGGCGCAGGCCTCCAGTGAGGTCAAGGTGCTGATCGAGGCCAGTGCCAGCGAGGTCAAGAACGGCTCGCGCCTCGTCGGCCAGGCATCGGAGAAGCTGCTCGCCATCCTCAGTGGCGCCCAGGAAAGCTCGACCCTGATCGACTCCATCGCCCAGGCCAACCGCGAACAGGCCTCGGCGCTGGACGAGGTTTCGGTGGCGGTGCGGCAGATGGACGAGATGACCCAGCACAATGCGGCGCTGGTGGAACAGACCAATGCCGCCATCGAGCAGACCGAAGCCCAGGCCAGCGAACTCGACCGGATTATTGAGGTATTCAAGATAGATAGCGCCTCCCCGGCCGTCAGGCCAATGCGCCCGCAGGCCCGGCCAAAACCCGCCCTGCGCGCCATGACCAGCGCGGCGATCGCGCAGGATTGGAATGAGTTCTAGCCGGAAATCGACCCCGCTTTGGGTCGTTCGGCGGGACTGCTGACACGGGCTGTCAGCACCTGACGCCCACATTGGCGGCTCCACTCCTCCCGGAGCCGCCAATGCTCAATTCTGCCGTCGATCCCGTACAATCGCCTGCCTTGATCGAGCTGATCGCGCCGCTGCCGGGCAGCGTGGGCGAGCTGACGCGCCGGCTGATTGCACTGGTGGCGGCCTATCCCGGCCTCTCGGGCAAGGTGGTAAGTGGTTGGAAAGCCGTCAATTTCCGCCACCCCGACGCCGGGCATGTCTGCTCGGTCTTTCCCAATGCGGATGGGGTTTCGCTCTATTTCGAGAATGGGCGCATGCTCAGCAATGGCGTGGGTCTGCTCGAGGGCGACGGCCTCAAGAAGGGCCGCTACCTGCGCCTGCGGCCCGGCGACGACATTCCCGTCGACCTGATCGGCATCCTGCTCAGCGAAGCCATTGCCCTTTTTGCCTGAAGCATGCTTGAAGAAATCCGCCGGTCTGCTTGCAGCATGCTGGCAGATTTCTTGCGATTTTCTTGTGGCTTGCTGGCAGTTGGAGTGTGGTGATGGCGCGGATCGGACTTGTGGCGCATGACGACAAGAAGGACGAGATGTGCGTCTGGGCGAGCCTGCATCGCGACAAGCTGAGCCAGCACGATCTGTTCGGAACCGGGACCACGGGTGGCCGCGTGATGGCGGCGACGGGACTGCCTGTGACGCTGCTCAAGAGTGGTCCCCTCGGCGGCGACCAGCAGCTGGGGGCGATGATCGCCGAGGGGCGGCTCGACATGCTGATCTTTTTCATCGACCCGCTTTCGGCCCAGCCCCATGACGTGGATATCAAGGCGCTGACCCGGCTGGCGACGCTCTATGACGTCCCCTGCGCCAACAACAAGTCCACGGCTGACGCGGTGCTCGCCTATCTCTAGCGCGCGCGGTTCCGGTTGACCGCCCGCGCGCCTTATGAACAGATGCCTGAAAATAGCCTGGATTGAACCGGGCAAAAATATGGCTTCAGGGAGCGGGCTTTCGGGTGTCTTCGGACTTAGTTATTGACGTTCGCAACGTCAGCAAACGTTTTGGCGGCCTGACCGCCGTCAACAACTGCTCGCTATCGGTACGGAGGGGCTCAGTCACAGGACTGATCGGACCGAACGGGGCAGGCAAATCCACGCTGTTCAATATCGTGGCCGGCAATATCGTTCCCGATGAGGGCGCGGTGATCTTTGACGGCGCTGATGTGACGGGCCTCAAGCCCCACCAGCTGTTCCGCACCGGCATGCTGCGCACCTTCCAGATCGCGCATGAATTCTCCAACATGACGGCGCTGGAAAACCTGATGATGGTGCCCGGCGACCAGCCCGGCGAGTCCCTGGGCAATGCCTGGTTCCGGCCGGGCCTGGTGCGCTCGCGCGAGCGTGAAGTGCGCAAGAAGGCACTCGACGTCATCGACTTCCTCAAGCTCGGCCATGTGCGCAACGAGCTGGCCGGCAATCTCAGCGGCGGGCAGAAAAAACTGCTCGAGCTGGGCCGCACCATGATGGTGGACGCCAAGGTGGTGCTGCTCGACGAAGTGGCGGCCGGCGTCAACAAGAGCCTGCTCAACGACCTGGCCAGCAATATCGAGCGGATGAACCGCGAGCTCGGCTACACATTCTTCGTCATCGAACACGACATGGACCTGATCGCGCGGCTGTGCGACCCGGTGATCGTGATGGCCCAGGGCGAGAAGATCGCCGAGGGGCCGATGGCTGAAATCCGCGCCAATCCGGCAATTGTGGAAGCCTATTTCGGCTCTCCGGCAGAGGTGGCGTAATGGCCCTGATAGAACTGAAACACGTCGTCGGCGGTTACGGCGGCGCGCCGATCCTCAATGGCGTCAACATGGCCATCGAGCAGTCCGATATCGGCGTCATCGTGGGGCCCAACGGGGCTGGCAAGTCGACCACGCTGAAGGCGATCTTCGGCCTGCTGAAGGTGACCGGCGGCGCCATCGAATTTGACGGCGAGGACATCGCCAATTCCCTGCCCGACAAGCTGGTGCCCAAGGGGCTGAGCTTCGTGCCGCAGGAAAAGAACGTCTTCACCTCGATGAGCGTGGAAGAGAACCTGGAAATGGGCGCCTTCATCCGCAGGGATGATTTCTCCGGCACCATGGCCTGGGTCTATGAAATGTTCCCGGTGCTGGCCGAAAAGCGCCGCCAGCCCGCGGGAGAATTGTCGGGCGGGCAGCGCCAGATGGTGGCCATGGGCCGCGCCCTGATGAGCAAGCCGCGCCTGTTGATGTTGGACGAACCCTCGGCGGGCCTGTCGCCGCGCTATGTGATCGAGATCTTTGAGACCATCGTGCGGGTCAACAAGGAAGGCGTCGGCATCCTGATGGTCGAGCAGAATGCGCGGCAGGCTTTGGCCTTCGCGTCCAAGGGATTCGTGCTCGCGCAAGGGCAGAACCGCTTCACAGGCACCGGGCCCGAGCTGATCGCCGACCCGGAAGTGGCCAAAAGTTTCCTGGGGGGCTAGGCCATGGACGAGCTTATCTTTTTCATCAACCGTGTGCTGATTTCGGGCACCGTGCTGGGCTCGATCTATGCGCTGGGCGCCATCGGCATCACGCTGATCTTCGGCATCCTGCGCTTCGCCCACTTTGCCCATGGCGACATGATGACCATGGGGGCCTTTATCGGCTTCGTGCTGGTCGGCATTTTCACCGCAATGGGCATTACCGCGCCCATCCCGATGGGCTTTGTCGTGCTGCCCTTCGCCATGGCCATCACCGCCGTGATCGCGCTGGGCCTCGACAAGGGCTTTTATGCCCCGCTACGCCGGCGCGGCGTGCCTTCTGTGACCCTGATGATCGCCTCGATCGGCGTGACGCTGATGATCCAGGGCCTAGTGCGCCTGATCTTCGGCTCGGGCACCAAGTCGTTCTTTGCCAATGAGCAAAAGGAAATCTTCCGCATCGACATGACGGCCTTCGGCGGCAGCCGCCCCATCACCATCACCGAACCGCAGGTTCTGATGATCGTGGTGACGGTGGTGCTGATGCTGGGCCTGCACTATTTCCTGACCCGCTCGCGGCTGGGCAAGGCGATGCGCGCCATGTCAGACAATGCGGCGCTGGCGCAGGTTTCGGGCATCAATACTGCTCTCGTGGTGCGGGTGACCTGGCTGATCGCCGGTGCGCTGGCCTGCGTCGCCGGCACCATGCTGGCGCTCGACGTGGCGCTGATGCCTGACCTGGCCTTCAACATCGTGCTGCCCATCTTCGCGGCGGCGATCGTGGGCGGGCTCGGCCATGTCTATGGCGCCATTGTCGGCGGCTTCCTGATCGCCTTTGCCGAAACGCTGTCGGTGTTCAACTGGACCTCGGTGCTGCGGCCGCTTGGTGAGACCATCGGAGTCGAACTGCCGGCCAACCTGGCGCTGGTGCCCACCGAATACAAGCTGACCGTGGCCTTCGTGATCCTGGTCATTACGCTGCTGGCGCGTCCCACCGGTATCTTCAAGGGAATCTCATCATGAGCACACCCGCAAGCGAGCGCCGGTTTGACATGAACAATCCGACGACCCGCGCCATTACGCTGTTTGCCGTCATGTTCGGGCTGATCGTGGTGGTCGGCCTGGTGCAGGGCGCGGCCAACACTTCCCTGCTGCTGACCCAGGCCACCGCCTATGCGCTGATCGCGCTCGGGCTCAATATCCAGTGGGGCTATGGCGGGCTGTTCAACTTCGCCGTGATGGGCCTGATGATGGTGGGCGGCGCGGCCGTGGTGACCATTTCTGCCCCGGTCAACCAGGTGTTCTGGGATGGCGAGGGCCCGATCCTGCTGGCCAAGGCGCTGGGCGCCTTCCTCGTCGGGCTGGTGCTGGTCATGGCCGCGCGCAGCTCCGACCGCATCGGCATTCGCGGCGGCTGGCGGACGGCGCTGATCGTGGTGGCATGGTTTGCCGCCTATATCTTCTATCGCAGCCAGATCGACCCGGCTGCCGCCTATATCGAAGCCAATGCCGGCTTTGTTGGCGGGCTGGGGCTCAACCCGATCCTGGGCTGGGCCGTGGGCGGGCTGGTGGCGGCCATCATCGCCTTCATCGTCGGCAAGATCAGCCTCGGGCTGCGCAGCGACTATCTGGCCATTGCCACCATCGGGATTTCCGAAATCCTGCGCGCGCTGGTCAAGAACATGGACTGGCTGACCCGCGGCACCCAGACCGTCTCGCCCATGCCCTGGCCGGTGCCGCTGCCGCAGCACTACCAGGCCGAGGGCATGGCCATCACCGAATCCTTCGTCGCGGCGCGCCTGGGCTTCCTGGTGCTGCTGGTGGCCATCGTGGCGGTGATCTTCTTCCTGGTGCAGCGCGCCTATGCCGGTCCCTGGGGCCGCATGATGCGCGCCATCCGCGACAACTATGTTGCCGCCGGCTCGATGGGCAAGGACATCAAGGGCCGCCAGCTGCAGCTCTTCGTGCTCGGCTCGGTGCTAATGGGCGTTGGCGGGGCGATGCTCGCCTCGTTCAACCAGATCTTCGACCCCTCCAGCTACCAGCCGATCAACCACACCTTCATGGTGTGGGTGATGGTGATCGTGGGCGGGGCCGGCAACAACTGGGGCGCCCTGCTCGGGGCCTTCCTGATCTATATCGCCTGGGCGATCTCCGACCCGATGGCGCAGGCGATCTTCCAGAACCTGTCGGCCTGGAGCCAGTCGATCGGCTGGGGCGCGATTCCGGAAATCGACTCGCGGGCCCTGCAGATGCGCGTCTTCGTGCTGGGCGTCATCATCACCATTGCCCTGCGCTATGCGCCCAAGGGCCTGCTGCCCGAAGTGGTGCGGAAGACGGAGTAGCGGCGGGGTTTTTGCCCGAGCGCAATCGTGCCCACGGATTTCGGTCCGTGGGCATTTTTGTTTGGGGGGCTCGCAGTCGTCTCCCTCCCCCTTGTGGGGAGGGGTCAAGGGTGGGGGTGGGGGCCACGATATCGGGGCTCTCGTTCCCCCACCCTGCTCGATCACGCACTTGGCTGCGCCAAGCCCTATCTCGCTTCCCTCCCCACAAGGGGGAGGGAGGGGGCCGGTGGGTGGGGTAAGCGGGAGGGCGGTTACGGCGAAGACGCTCAATCTTGCATTTTGTCCAATATTGGACTATTTGTGGATGCAAGGAGAATTGCCATGCCGCAGGTGCACCATGTTGCCGATGCCATTCAGCCGGGGCCGCTGGTGCTCGATGCCAGCCGGTTTGCGGCCGATAACCGGCGGCGGTTGAGCGGGCCGGGCTTGCGCAGCTTCCTCGCCATTGCGGACCTGTGGGAGCTCAACGAGGACCAGCGCCGGCTGATCCTGGGCTATCCCGCGCGCTCGACCTATCACCACTGGACGCGGCAGGCGCGCCGGCAGGAGGCGCTGACGCTGGATGGCGACGTGCTGACGCGCATTTCGGCGGTGCTGGGCATTCACCAGGCGCTGGGCGTGCTGTTTGAAACCCAACGCGCCATGCTGGACTGGCTGACCCAGCCGCATGACGCGCCGCTGTTTGGTGGCCAGCAGCCGCTGGCGCTGGTGACCAGCGGCACGCAGGACAGCCTGCTGCAGGTGCGGCGGTTTCTCGATGCGGCGCGGGGCGGGCTCTATATGGCGCCCAACGCGATCGATCGCGACGCGGCCCCGATCGATGACAGCCTGATCGACTGGCAATGAGCCGGATCGCGGCGCCGCAACCGGCCTTCCGGCTGATCCCCTCGCGCTTTCCGCCGGTGGGCCTGTTCGATACCGTCACCTCGCCGGCCGACCTCGAGGCGGTGATGGAACTGGCTGGCTGGAGCAATGACCGGCTGGTGCTGGAACGGCTGGCCCGGCTGCCGCAGAGCGAATGGGTGTTCGGGCGCGCCAATTCGAGCATCGTTATGGCGGCGTTCCTGCATGCGCCGGTGCAGGGCGCGCGGTTTTCGGGGCCGGACCTCGGCGCCTGGTATGCGGCAGCGGCAATCAATACGGCCGTGGCCGAAGTGGCCCATCACCTGCGCCGCGAAGTGGTGGCGCGGCGCCTGCCGGGCATGAGCCGGACCTATCGGAGCTATTCCTGCCGGATCGAGGGGCGCTACGAGGATCTGCGCGGACGCCAAGGCGACCCCATCTATGCCAGCGCCGATTATGCGGCGGGGCAGGCCTATGGCGAAGCCGAGCGGGCCGGTGGCGGCGACGGGCTGGTCTATGCCAGCGTCCGCCATGCCGGAGGCAGCAATGTCGTGGCCTTCCGCCCCTCCAAGATTCTCGAGGTGACCCAGGGCGAGCATCTGGAAATCAGCGTACTGGCGGACAGTCCGCGCATCGCGGTGCGGCGGCTGGAGGCATGAAAAAAGGCCCGGGATCGCTCCCGGGCCTTTCGCATTTCCAAGGGGGCTGATTACTGGATCAGGCCCTTGTTGACGATGGTGCCGCCCTCGATGACGAAATAGTCGATGCCGCCGGCGATATCGCCTGCTGCGTCGAAGTCGAGGTTGGACGAAGCGCCTTCATAGTTGATGTCGGTGCCGGCCTTGATCAGCTCGACAGCCTTGGTCCATTCGCCGGGCAGGATGACTTCGCCGGGAGCGGAGGTGACATCGCGCAGGGCAGCCGAAACGCCGGCACGGTCAGCCGTGCCGTTCTTCTCGATGGCCAGGGCCAGCGCGAAGACCGCGTCATAGGACTGCGGGCCATAGGTGGTGTCGGCAACGAGGCCTGCATCGGTCGCCAGCTTGGCATAGATGTCATAGGCCTCGCCCGAAGCGGCGGCTGCCTGGGTCAGGATCAGGCCCTCGAGGGTCGAAGCGTCGCGCGAAGCGAGCAGCGCGTCGCCGGCCATGCCGTCACCGCCGAGGAACTGGGTGAAGCTGCCGCTTTCGATCGCCTGGTTGAGGATCGCGCCGCCGCCGGCATTTTCGTAGCCGTAGATCACCAGCGTGGTGGCGCCGGTCGATTCGATCTGGCCGATTTCCGGACGGTAGTCAGCCTTGCCGTCTTCGTGCGCCACGTTGGCCAGCACCTTGCCGCCACCGGCGGTGAAGGTCGAGGCGAACTGGTCAGCCAGGCCCTTGCCGTAGTCGCCGTTGACATAGGTCACGCCGACTTCCTTGATGCCCATGGAGAGCAGCAGGTCAGCGCCCTTGGCGCCCTGGAAGGCGTCGGACACCACGGTGCGGTAGAGCAGGTCGTTATCGGCCACGGTGGTGACGGTCGGTGCGGAAGCCGATGGCGAGATCATCACCACATTGCCCGGCAGGGCAGCGGTGTTGAAGGCGGCCAGGGTCGCGCCGGTGCAGTAGGCGCCGAAGATTGCGGTGACATGGTCGCTGTTGACCAGACGGTCGGCAGCGGGACCGGCGGTATCGGCCGAGCAGGCGCCGTCAGCCAGGATCGACACGAGCTTGTTGCCGCCCAGAATGCCGCCCTGGGCATTCACCTGATCGACAACCAGGTTACCGGCCGAAACCATGCCGCCGGCAAAGCCAGCGATCGGGCCGGTGACGTCACCGAGAAAGCCAAGCTTGACGTCATCTGCGAGAGCCGGAGCGGCGACGGACAGCGTCGCGGCGGCAACGGCCAGAGTCAGGGTCTTCTTGAAATTGAGCATTTGTGTCCCTCTGCTTGGTCGATCTGCCCGGCGGCCTTGTTTGGACCAGTCTTGTGGGCGGAACGACACGATAAGGGGGCGCAACTCGCGCCCCGCTGATGGGGACTGTGGCACATTTGAATACTCGGAGTCACCGGGTATTGATTAGGCTCCGCGCGGACAGCTGGTGTTGCTTAACGGAGCTTGTTTTTGCAATAGAGAGTCGTGGTTTGGCGGAGATGATCGGATGATGGCAAAGCTATTGCAGGCAGCAGTGCTGGCCACCGCCCTCGCGACTCTCGGGGCCGCAGGCCCGGCCTTGGCCCAGATCACCGTGCTCGACCAGGCGCAGGACAGCGTGGCCGCGCCAGAGGCTGCAGCGGCCCCCGCCGCGCCGCCGCCGCCCTGTGGCACCCAGCCGATCAGCATCGCCCGCATGAGCTGGCCCTCGGCCGAACTGCTGGCCGAAATCCATGCACGCATCCTCAGCAGCGAATTTGGCTGCCAGACGCGGGTGACGCCCGGCGACCTGGCGGCAACCGCCTCCTCGATGGGCTCGACCGGCCAGCCTGCCGTGGCGCCCGAAATGTGGGTGACCCGCGTCGCCGACGTGTGGAATGCCGGGCTCGACGCGCAGAAGCTGCGCCCCGCCGCCCCCACCTATAGCCAGAACCAGTTCGAAGGCTGGTTTATTCCCGATTATGTCGCGGCGAGCTTTCCCGGCCTCAGCAGCAGCGCCGGACTGGCGGCGGCCCTGCCCGCGCTCAATGGCGGCGCCAAGGTGCGGCTGATCTCGTGCCCCAGCGACTGGGCCTGTTCGCTGATCAACCGCAACCTGGTCACCGCGCTTGGCATTGGCAGCATGGTGGAACTGGTCGAACCCGCCAACCGCTTCGAAATGGATACGCTGATGGGCGAGGCGGTGAGCCGCAAGGAGCCGGTGATCTTCTATTACTGGCAACCCAATGCCGTGCTGGCCCAGCTCAATTTCGTGGCGCTCGACATGGGAGCCTATGAGGAAGAGGCGGCCAAGTGCCTGGCCCGCCTCGCCTGCCCCAATCCGCAGCCCAGCGCCTTCCCCGACGAGCAGGTGGTGGCGGCCCTGGCCGAATGGGTGTTCACCGACGTGCCTTCCATTGCCGGCTACTTTCAGCGCACCAGCATGCCACTGGCTGAAATGAACATTTTGCTGGCGCAGTTGAACGAACCGGGCGCAACGGTGGAAGGCGTCGCAGCGCGCTTTGTGGCCGAACGGGCCGATATCTGGCGCCCTTGGGTCGGTGCAGGCGCGCCCTGAAACCGCCTGAAACCGGGCGATTTTGCGGCATGGCAATAGCGGCAATTATTTTTTCACTTGGCCGCCAATTTGTTTTCGGAACTTCGCCTGTTTGGTCAGCAAGTTTTGACGCCGCTTAAGATTTGGTACAGTTCTCTTTACTTGTGTTGCTCATGTCTAACTGAGCGTAACGACAGTTTGTCTGCAAGTATCCGCCGATTTGACATCGATGTATTAGTCTCTATGGTTTGCTCATCGCAAAAATCCAGGAGACGACCTGATGATATTGAAATCCGGTGGCATTGCCGCCGCGATGACGCTTGCCCTATTGTCCGCAAGCACCGTGCCCGCCCTGGCGCAGGAGAGCCAGCCGGCCGACGCCGCCGTCTGCGGCACGGACCGCACCATTGATATTGCCGAGATGACCTGGCCGTCCGCGGCCGCCCTCGCCCATATCCACGCAACAATTCTGGAAACCGGCTTCGGCTGCGATGTCGCCATCGTCACCGGCGACACGGTTCCCACCACCAGCTCGATGGTGACGCGCGGCTCGCCCGCGATCGCGCCCGAGCTGTGGACCAGCACCGTGCAGGAGCAGTGGGACACTGCGCTCGCCGAAGGCTCGGTGGTCAAGCTCGGCGAAGCCATCACCGATGGCACGATCGAAGGCTGGTTCATCCCCCGCTATACGCAGGAAGCCCACCCCGAGATTGTCAGCGCCGAGACGGCGATCGCCAATCCGCAGGTCTTCCCCGACCCCGAGGAATCCAGCAAGGGCCGGCTCTATTCGTGCCCGCCGGGCTGGGGATGCGAGCTGGCCACCACGGCGCTGTTTGACGCCTATGACATGAGCGGCGCGTGGAACCTGTTCTCGCCGGGCTCCGGCGGCGCGCTCGATGCCTCGATCGCGCGGGCCTTTACCCGCGAAGAGCCGATCCTGTTCTACTACTGGGGCCCGACGGCCATCCTGGGCAAGTTCGATGCGGTGGCGCTCGACATGGGCGAAAGCAAGCCCGAGGTCTATGCCTGCAACACCGATCCCAGCTGCACCGAACCGGCCGGGATAACCGCCTATCCCTCCTCTCCCGCCATTGTCGGCGCAGCGTCCTGGCTGATCGAGGAAGCCCCTGAACTGGCCGCCTATTTCGGCAAGGTCGGGCTGACCAATGCCGAGATCAGCGAATTGCTGGTCTATGGCGACGAAAACCAGGCTGACGCCGCCGCAACGGCCGAGAACTTCCTGCGCACCAAGCAGGACCTGTGGACCCAGTGGGTTCCCGCCGCCGTGGCCGAGAAGGTCGTGGCGGGGCTGTAGGGGCTCCGATCCCTCCCAACCGCAATCGCTGCCCACGGACCTGTTCCGTGGGCCGCTCTCAACGCGGCGCAAGCGATGAAGGGCCCGCGGATCAAGTCCGCGGGCAGCTCGGTGGGTGGTAGGGTGAGGGTTCCGCCCATCAAGTCGCATGTGTGGCTAGCGCAGAACCCCCACCCTCGTTCCCTCCCCACAAGGGGGAGGGAGGCGCAGGACCCGATGGCTCCGATCGCGCTCAAGACTGCTCACGCGCACCAGCGCTGCCCACGGACTTGATCCGTGGGCCACGCTTAATGCGGCGCAAGCGACGGCAGGCCCGCGGATCAAGTCCGCGGGAAGCCCGGTGGGTGGGGGTAGTGAGGGCTCAACCGACCGCCTTCGCTCCTCGCCTCGATTTACGCACGCACAATGCCCGAGCGCGCCTGCAACGCCCTTCGGCATCGCGCGTCCCTTTCCTGAAAGTGACCAGAAAACGTGTTTCCCGAACTGATTGATACGCGCCCGCTGCGGCGGGCGATTGATGATGGCCTCAACTGGGTGGTGCGCCACTGGGGCGACGAATTCGAAGCGGCGGCCTCGCCGCTGCTGATGCTGCTCAAGGCCATCGAGGACCTGCTGGTGGCCACGCCCTGGTGGCTGATCATCGCCGTGCTGGTCGGCATTGCCTGGCTGGCCACCCGCAGCTGGAAACTGCCACTGCTGGTGCTGGTCTCGCTGCTCTTCATCGGCGTGATGTCGCTGTGGAAGGATGCCATGACCACCATGGCGCTGATGATCGCAGCGACGCTGACCGCCATTGTGGTGTCCATCCCCGTCGGGGTGTGGATGAGCCGGTCGCTGCGGACGCGCAGTGTCCTGACGCCAGTGCTCGACCTGATGCAGACGCTGCCCAGCTTCGTCTATCTCATCCCCACGGTGATGATCTTCGGGCCGGGCAAGATCCCGGCACTGATCGCCACGATCGTCTATGCGGCTCCGCCGCTGGTGCGGCTGACCGACCTGGGCCTGCGCTCAGTCGATCCCGCGGTGATGGAAGCCAGCCGCAGCTTTGGCACCAATCCGCGCCAGCGCCTGTTCGGCGTGCAGATCCCGCTGGCTTTGCCGACCATCCTGGCCGGGGTCAACCAGACCACGATGATGGCCCTGGCCATGGTGGTGATCGCCTCGATGATCGGGGCGGGCGGACTGGGCTATCAGGTGCTGCAGGGCATCGGGCGGCTGGAGGTCAGCCGCGGGCTGTTCGCCGGTCTCGGCATCGTGGTGCTGGCCATCATCTTTGACCGCATCACCCAGTCTTTCGGCAAACAGTTGCAGGGGCGTATTGGCCTCGCGGAGGCGCGCTAAATGAACGCGATCGATACCACCAATGACCTCGCCATCGCCATGCGGGGGGTGACCAGGATCTTCGGCAGCCAGCCGCAGGCGGCGCTCGATATGCTCCGCGCCGGCACCTGCAAATCCGATGTGCAGGCCCAGACCAATCACGTCGTGGGACTGGACAATGTCTCGCTCGACATCGCCAAGGGGCAGATTTTCGTGGTGATGGGCCTGTCGGGCTCGGGCAAATCGACCCTGATCCGCCACGTCAACCGGCTGATCGAGCCGACCGCAGGCGAAATCGTGGTCAATGGCAATGACGTGCTCAAGATGAGCCTTGCCGAGCTGCGCGCCTTCCGGCGCACGCAGGTGGCCATGGTGTTCCAGAAATTCGGGCTGCTGCCGCATCGCTCGGTGATCGAGAATGTCGCCTATGGGCTCGAAGTGCGCGGCGTCGCCAAGGCGGAACGCCTCCGGGAAGCCGCCAAGTGGATCGAGATCGTCGGGCTCTCGGGCTATGAGCAGAGCCAGCCGCGCCAGCTGTCGGGCGGCCAGCAGCAGCGGGTGGGCCTGGCGCGGGCGCTGGCGCTCGATACCGACATCATCCTGATGGACGAGGCCTTTTCCGCGCTCGACCCGCTGATCCGCTCGGGCATGCAGGATCAGCTGATCGAGCTGCAGAAGTCGCTGGGCAAGACCATCCTGTTCATCACCCACGATTTCGACGAAGCGCTCAAGATCGGCGACCGCATCGCCGTGCTGCGCGATGGCGCGGTGCAGCAGGTCGGCAAGCCCGAAGATATCGTGCTGCGCCCGGCCAACGAGCATATCGAGGACTTCGTGCGCGAGGTGAACAAGGCGCGCGCCATCCATGTGCGCTCGATCATGGAGCGCGGCGAGCATGAGCCCTGCGCACAGGCCGTGTCCAAGGATGCCCGCTGCGAGGATGTGCTGCCGCTGTTTGCCGAAAACCAGTGGGTCGGCGTGCTCGACGACAGCGGCACCCAGATCGGCCGGGTGACCGCCAAGCAGGTGATCAAGGCGCTGGCGCGCTATACGCCGGGCGTCAACTGATACCAGGCCGGCCGCGGCCCACTACCGCGGCCGGCCAACATGACAGTTTTGTGACGCTAACAGATTGAAAAACAACGACTAAATTCGAACAAATCAGCAATTTGTTCATAGGTGATCATGATGGTGGCGGCAGGGCGCCGGGGCGGCGTGGTTGTTAGCGGCGGGCGCGCATGTCTCTCCATCCAACTTTCTACAAGATCGACGAGAGCTACCTGATGCTGCGCCTGGTGCTGGGCGGGCTGGGCCTGGCGCTTTTGGGCCTGTGCGGGCTGGCCGTGCGGCTCAACGGCGACGCCAATCCCGCGCTGGGAGCCCTGCTCTGGGTGATGGGCGGGCTGGCGCTGGTCGCGCCGGTGGCGATTTTGGTCGCCCACCGCATGGTACGTTCGCAGGTTGCCGAGGCCGGCGCCGCAGTCGGGGCGAGCCTCGCCTCGGCGCATCGGGATGCCCTGACCGGGGTTTTCACCCGCTCCTATTTCCTCGATGCCATCCGCCGGGATCTCTATCACGGCTCGCGCAAGACGCTGGGCTACATGCAGATCGACATGGACAATCTCAAGGTGCTCAACGACGGCAACGGGCATGGCGCGGGAGACCAGGCGCTGGTGCATCTGGCCCGCACCATGCGGGGCCTGCTGCCCGACGCCATTATCGGCCGGCTGGGCGGGGATGAGTTCGGCATCGCCATTCCCGGGCTCGACAACAAGCGCGCGCTGGGGCGGCTGGGCGACGAATTGCGCGAGCGGCTGGGGCGGCCGGTGCAGATTGCCGGGCGCACGCTGCGCCTTTCGGCCACGATCGGAGTGGCCACGGCCCCGCATGATGCCGGGGACGTCGATGACCTGATCTCCAAAGCGGACCTCGCCCTCTATAGCGGCAAGCGCGCCGGGCGCGGCGCCACCATCGCCTTTGACGAGGACATGCTGGGCGACGAGCGGCACCGGCGCTTTGTCGAGCGCGAATTGCGCGCCGCCATCCTGATGAACGAGCTCGAGCTCTATTATCAGCCGATCTACTCGGCGGATGGGGCCAGCGTGCGCTCGTTCGAGTCGCTGGTGCGCTGGCGGCACAAGGTGCGCGGCATGATCGCGCCGGGCGAATTCGTGCCGGTCGCCGAAATGAGCGACCTGATCGAAAAGCTCGGCGAATGGGTGCTGCGCCGCTGCTCCGCCGACCTTCCGGCCCTGCTGGCGCTGGGAGCAAGGTCCGTCACCATCAACATCTCGCCGGTGCAGTTGCGGCGACAGGATTTTGCCCTGCGCTTCGCCGATATCCTGGCCGAATGCGGGGCCGACCCGACGCGGCTGGTGGTGGAGATCACCGAGACCGCGCCCCTGCTCGATGGCGGCTTCGAGCAGGACAATCTGGGCATGCTGCGCGACATGGGCCTGCGCGTGGCGATCGACGATTTCGGCGCCGGACATGCCAGCCTGCACTATCTGCGCCGCTTTGCCTTTGACGTGATCAAGATCGACCGCAGCTATGTCGCTGGTATCGTCGACAACCGCATCGACGCGATGATCGTGCAGGCCACCTGCGATATCGCCCGCGCCATGCCGGTCGACGTGATTGCCGAAGGCGTGGAGACCCTGGAGCAGATGGCCATCCTGCAGGCGGCGGGCTGCACGGGCCTGCAGGGGTTCCTCCTGGGACGCCCGCAGCCGCTGCATGTGCTGCAGGCTGCACAGGGCCGGACCGAGGCCAGCGCTGCCTGAGGCGACAGCTTCATGACAGCTATCCTTCCGTCGCAGTTGCGTCATGCGGGGAGCGGTGGATATAAGGGGCCCGCAATTGCCACCTGGCAGCGGGAGTAGACACTTGGATTTGAAGCGGATCAACGATCACGTCAGCGTCTCCGGGCAGATCTGGCCAGAGGATGTTACAGCGCTCAAAGCCGCAGGTTTCGTCGCCATCATCAATAACCGGCCGGATGGGGAATCGCCCGACCAGCCGGCCAATGCCGATATCGCCGCGGCTGCCGAAGCTGCCGGGCTGGCCTATCACTTCATTCCGCTCGGCCGCGAAGGGGTTTCCCCCGACATGGTCGAACAGACCAGATCAGTGCTCGAGGGGAGCGCCGGCCCGGTCTTCTGTTTCTGCCGTTCGGGAACGCGCTCGACCACTTTGTGGGCGCTGAGCCAGGCGGGAGAGGTCGACGCGAGCGAAATCATCGCGCAGGCGGCTGATGCCGGCTACGACATGAGCCACCTCGCCGGCCACCTGAGCCGTACCTAATTGAAGTTCTGACGGTTGGGCGGGCAACCGTCCCATTCGTTTTGACTGACCTGAGCCGGGCCGAAGCGCCCCAATCCCTCCTGCTCGGATATGCAATCGATGCCAATCAAGAAAATCCTCGTCGCCAACCGTAGCGAAATCGCCATCCGCGTGTTCCGCGCCGCCAACGAACTGGGGATCAAAACGGTCGCCGCCTTCGCCGAAGAAGACAAACTGGCGCTGCACCGCTTCAAGGCCGACGAAGCCTATCTGATCGGCAAGGGCAAGGGCCCGGTCGAAGCCTATCTGCAGATCGACGAATATATCCGCATTGCGCGCCTCTCCGGCGCCGACGCGATCCATCCCGGCTATGGCCTGCTGTCGGAAAGCCCGGAATTCGTCGATGCCTGCGAAGCGGCGGGACTGATCTTCATCGGGCCACGCGCCCAGACCATGCGCGATCTCGGCAACAAGGTTGCCGCACGCAACATGGCGATCGCCTCCAACGTGCCGGTGGTTCCCGCTACCGACGCGCTGCCCGAAGACCCCAATGAGATCAAGCGCCTGGCCGCCGAGATCGGCTACCCGCTGATGCTCAAGGCCAGCTGGGGCGGCGGCGGGCGCGGCATGCGCCGCATCATGGACGAAAAGTCGCTGCTCTCGGAAGTCAGCGAAGGCAAGCGCGAAGCCAAGGCCGCCTTCGGCAAGGACGAGATGTATCTCGAAAAGCTGGTCGAACGCGCCCGCCACGTCGAGGTGCAGCTGATCGGCGACGATCACGGCAACCTCGTCCATCTTTATGAGCGCGACTGCTCGGTGCAGCGGCGCAACCAGAAGGTGGTGGAGCGTGCTCCCGCCCCCTATCTCGACGACAAGGTGCGTGGGGAACTAACCGACGCCGCCGTGCGGTTGGGCAAGGCCGCCAACTATCGTGGCGCCGGCACGGTCGAGTTCCTGATGGATGCCGACACCGACAAGTTCTACTTCATCGAAGTAAACCCGCGCATCCAGGTGGAGCACACCGTCACCGAAGAAGTGACCGGGATCGACATCGTCAAGGCGCAGATCCATCTGCTCGATGGCGCGGTGATCGGGACGCCAGAATCGGGCGTGCCGACCCAGGAAAACATCCGCCTCAACGGCAATGCCATCCAGTGCCGCGTGACCACCGAGGATCCTGAGCACAATTTCATTCCCGACTATGGCCGCATCACCGCATATCGCGGTGCGACCGGCTTCGGCGTGCGCCTCGACGGCGGCACCGCCTATTCGGGCGCGGTGATCACAAGGTTCTACGATCCGCTGCTGGAAAAGGTGACCTGCTGGGCGCCGACGGCCGAGGAAGCCATTGCCCGCATGGACCGCGCGCTGCGCGAATTCCGTATCCGCGGCGTCGCTACCAACCTGGCGTTCCTTGAGAACATCATCACCCACCCCGATTTCATCGAGAACCGCTACACGACGCGCTTCATCGACACGACGCCTGAGCTGTTCAACTTCAAGCCGCGCAAGGACCGCGCGACCAAGCTGTTGAGCTACATTGCCGACGTGACGGTCAACGGGCATCCCGAAGTGCGCGACCGCCCGCGCCCGCCCGCCGAAGCCGCGGCGCCGGTCGTACCGGAATTCCCCCAGCTCTATGCGGTGGAAGGCAGCCGGCAGATCCTCGACCAGCAGGGCCCCAAGGCGCTGGCCGAATGGATGAAGAACCAGACCCGCGTGCTGTTTACCGACACGACGATGCGCGACGCGCACCAGTCGCTGCTGGCCACCCGCATGCGCAGCTTCGACATTACCCGCATTGCCGAAGCCTATTCGCGCGGCCTGCCGAACCTCTTCAGCCTTGAATGCTGGGGCGGCGCGACCTTTGACGTCTCCATGCGCTTCCTCAACGAGGACCCGTGGGAGCGCCTGGCCCAGGTGCGCGAGGGCGCGCCCAATATCCTGACCCAGATGCTGCTGCGCGGCTCCAACGGCGTCGGCTACACCAATTACGCGGACAATGTGGTCAAGTTCTTCGTCCGCCAGGCGGCCAAGGGCGGCGTCGACATCTTCCGCGTCTTCGATTGCCTCAACTGGGTCGAGAACATGCGCGTCAGCCTCGACGCGGTGATCGAAGAGGGCAAGGTTGCCGAAGGCGTCATCTGCTATACCGGCGATCTCTTCGATCCCGAGCGCGCCAAGTATGACCTGAAATACTATGTGTCGCTGGCCAAGGAACTCGAAGCCGCCGGCGCCCACGTGCTGGGCCTCAAGGACATGGCCGGGCTGCTCAAGCCCGCCGCCGCCAAGAAGCTGATCACCACGCTCAAGCAGGAAGTGGGCCTGCCCATTCACCTGCATACCCACGACACGTCGGGCGCGGCTTCAGCCACGGTGCTGGCCGCCGTGGAAGCCGGTGTCGATGCGGTGGATGCAGCCATGGACGCCCTCAGCGGTACGACCAGCCAGCCCACGCTGGGTTCCATTGTCGCGGCATTGGCCGGCGGCGAGCGCGACCCCAAGCTCGACGCCAAGGCGATCCGCCAGATCTCGTTCTACTGGGAAGCCGTGCGCACGCAGTACCGGGCCTTTGAGAGCGATCTCAAGGGCGGCGCTTCAGAAGTCTATCTGCACGAAATGCCGGGCGGCCAGTTCACCAATCTCAAGGAACAGGCCCGCTCGCTGGGTCTGGAAACCCGCTGGCACGAGGTCGCCCAGACCTATGCCGACGTCAACCAGATGTTCGGCGATATCGTTAAGGTCACGCCCAGCTCCAAGGTGGTCGGCGACATGGCTTTGGCCATGGTCTCGGCCGGGCTGACGCGCGCCGATGTGGAAGACCCCAAGCGCGACATCGCCTTCCCCGATTCCGTCGTCGGCTTCTTTGCCGGTGATCTCGGCCAGCCGCCGGGTGGCTTCCCCGAAGCGCTGCAGAAGAAGGTGCTCAAGGGCAAGGCCCCGCTGACCGAGCGTCCGGGTTCGTATCTGAAAGATGTCGATCTCGAAGCCGAGCGCACGAAGATCGCGGGCGAAGTGGGCCATGAAATCGACGATTTCCGCCTCGCCTCGTATCTGATGTATCCCAAGGTCTTCGCCGATTTCGAAAAGACCCAGGATCGTTATGGCCCGACGGCCGTGCTGCCGACCCCGGTCTATTTCTATGGCCTGGAAGAGGGCGACGAGCTGTTCGTCGACATCGAAAAGGGCAAAACGCTGGTGCTGACCTATCTCGGCCGCGCCCCGACCAACGAAAAGGGCGAAGTGCGCGTGTTCTTCGACCTCAATGGTCAGCCGCGTACCATCGTGGTCCCTGATCGGTTGAAGGCCGGTGAGGTCAAGGTGCGCGCCAAGGCCGTGCCGGGCGATGCCAAGCAGGTCGGCGCCCCGATGCCGGGCGTGATCTCGACGCTGGCCGTCAAGCAGGGCCAGTCGGTGACCGCCGGCGACGTGCTGTGCTCGATTGAAGCGATGAAGATGGAAACCGCCATCCATGCCGAAGTAGACGGGGTGATCGCCGAGCTGCTGATCAAGCCGGGCGACCAGATCGACGCCAAGGACCTGCTGGTGCGGTTCGAGTAAACAACAAAGGCCCGGAGCGATCCGGGCCTTTTTGTTTTGGGCGCCTGGCGGCGGGCAATTACATCCGGCGGGCGCGGCCGTCGATGGTGCGGTCGTTGCGCTCGCGCATGTCGGCGCGCACCGGAACCGGCAGCCGGCTGACGATCCAGCTGACCATCAGGGGGATCAGGATCAGGTCATCGACCCAGCCGATCACCGGCAGGACATCGGGAATGATGTCGAACGGATTGACCAGGTAGAAGGCCGTGAACAGCGTTGCCGCCTTGAGAAAGAACGGGGTCTCGGGCGCGAAGAAGGCCTTCCAGAGCTGGACGACTTCTTTGCGGAAGAGGACGAGGCGAGGGAGGAGCATCTTGAACATGGCTCTTACGTAGGGCGATTGGGGGCGGGTTCAAGAGGTTGGGGCACGCTTGCCGCCTCGAAAATACGTCTTCGTTCTTGCTCAAATCCAGACGACGATCTTGTGCAACCAGAAGAAAGGATTCGCGCATGACGTCCGAACCAATGTTCGCAGAGCCGCTGAAGTCTCACATCGAACTGGGCCGCAATCTCGTGGTGCTCATGGGCCTGTGGGCCCTGCTGTCGGCCGGGTGGGGCTTTGTGCCGGACTTCGTGCCCTACTGGCTCAAGGTCGCCGCGCTCGGCTCGTTTGCGGTATTCCTGACCTGGCTGACGTTCGGACTGCTCTTCGCCGCGCACAAGCCCTTCTATAGCTGGGTCGAACTGTGCTTCAGCCAGCAGTCGATGCGCCGCAAGGCGGCGGCCATCGCCGGGATCATGGTCTTCTGGCTCGCCGTGTTTGGTGCCTGCCTGCTGGTGGTCGGCGCGATCTTCCTGGGTTTGGCCGTTTAACTCAGCCCGCCGCGCTCGCGCAGCAGTTTGACGATGGCCATGGCGTGGCCGTGGCCCAGGCCATAATCGGCCTTCAGCCAATCGGTGATCGGGGTGGCCTTGGTGCCGGGCCTGGTAAATCCCTTTTCGGTGGCGAGGCGGATGAATTCGTCAGGGCTGACGCCCGTATTGGTCTCAATATTGTCGAGATAGGCCTGGAAAGACATCTTTGGGCGCTCCGCTGGGGTTTCTCTGCCACGACGAACGCGATTGTGTGCGTTCGACATCGGAGTGAAACATTGCTTCGTTAGCGGGAGAAGCTTATCTCTGCGGCAAGATAATTCGAGGTGTTTCATGGCTGGGCCGCTCGCGCGCAGGCAATCGGTGGGTGTCAATGTCGGGGGCGTGATGGTCGGGGGCGGCGCGCCCGTCGTCGTCCAGTCGATGACCAATACCGATACCGCTGATATCGACGCCACGGTGCGCCAGGTGATGCAACTGGCCCGGGCCGGCTCGGAAATCGTGCGCATCACGGTGGATCGCGACGAGAGCGCCGCCGCCGTGCCGATCATCCGCGATCGCCTGGCGGTTTTGGGCTATGACGTGCCGCTGGTCGGCGACTTCCACTATATCGGCCACAAGCTGCTGACCGACCACCCGGCCTGTGCCGAGGCGCTGGCGAAATATCGCATCAATCCGGGCAATGTGGGCTTCAAGGCCAAGCGCGACACGCAGTTTTCGACGCTGATCGACATTGCCAACCGTCACAACAAGCCGGTGCGCATCGGGGTGAACTGGGGTTCGCTCGACGAGGAACTGCTCACCCGGCTGATGGACGAGAATGCCGCCTCCCCCACCCCGATTTCGGCGGCGGCGGTGCAGCGCGAGGCGATCATCCAGTCGGCGCTGCTGAGCGCCGCCCGCGCCGAGGAGCTGGGCATGGGGCGCGACCGCATCATCCTCTCGACCAAGGTGTCCGATGTGCAGCACCTGATCGCTGTCTATCAGGACCTGGCGGCGCGCTGCGATTATGCGCTGCATCTGGGCCTGACCGAGGCGGGCATGGGCACCAAGGGCGTCGTCGCCTCGTCGGCCGCCCTGGGCATTCTGATGCAGCAGGGCATTGGCGACACGATCCGCATTTCCCTTACCCCCGAGCCGGGCGGCGATCGCACCACCGAGGTCAAGGTGGCGCAGGAATTGCTGCAGACCATGGGCTTCCGCCAGTTCCTGCCGGTGGTGGCGGCCTGCCCCGGCTGTGGTCGCACCACGTCCGACACGTTCCAGCACCTGGCCAAGGATATCCAGGACCACCTCAACATCTCGATGCCGGAATGGCGCGAGCGCTATCCGGGCGTCGAGACGCTGTCGGTGGCCGTGATGGGCTGCATCGTCAACGGCCCCGGCGAAAGCAAGCATGCCAATATCGGCATTTCGCTGCCGGGCACGGGTGAAACGCCGGCTGCCCCGGTTTTTGTCGATGGGCAGAAAGTGGCGACCCTGCGCGGGGCCGACGTGGCCGACCAGTTCAAGGTGATGGTCGCCGACTATATCGAGCGCAAGTTCGGCACCGGCCAGAAGTCGGCGGCGGAATGAACGAGCCGCGCAGTCTCCTGCAGGTGCTATGGGGCAGTTGGCGGCGCTGGGCCTATATCGGCGCGCTCGTCGTGGTGCTGCTGACGCTCAAATCGATGGGCTATCTGGAATAGAAAAAGGGGCGCATCGCGCCCCTTTTGTTGCCCGGTCAGGCCTTGGCTTCCTGCCACTCTGGCAGAGGGAAGACACGGTCATAGGCCCAGTTGAAGACGAAGGCATAGGCCATGTAGAAGGCGGCCAGCGCCATATCCATGACCAGCGCCTGCAACAGCGAAATCTGCAGATACCAGGCGACGGCCGGCAGCATGAGCAGCAAGAGGCCCAGCTCAAACATCAACGCGTGGATGACACGGACGGCCAGCGTCTTCTGCGTCCCGGCATTGCGGCGCACCATCAGGTGGTCGAAGCCGAGATTGTAGACATAGTTCCACAGCATGGCGATCGTGGCGCCCGCCACGACCAGCACGAGCGAATCCTCGCCCGGCAGGTGGAAGGCAAAAGCGGCCAGCGGCGCGGCGAGCGCGACACCGATCACTTCAAAACTGATGGCATGGCGAATACGGTCAGCGGTGGTCCGCATGGTGTTCCCCTTTGGTCTTCGGGTCGTCCCGAAAGATCAACCCCGGAGGGGGAGGTCGTCCTCGCTTGCGCCGGGATATAGGTCCGGCCGGTTTCCCGGGCAAGGCGAGCGGGGGCATGTCCGATATTTGCCCGGTGCAGGGCAGAAAAAAGGGGCGCCGGGCGCCCCTTTCGCTTTGGCTTACATCAGGCCTTCGGCCTTGAGCGCAACCAGGGTTGCCGGGCGGGCGCCGACGGCAGCCATCAGCGCGCTGATGCGCGGGAACTGGGTGAGGTCGATCGTCTGGCGGCTCCAGTTGATGACGGTGAAGGCATAGGCGTCGGCCTGGGTGTAGTCGTCGCCCAGGATGAACTTGCCCTCGGCCGGGATCATGGCTTCCAGCTGGGTCAGGCGGCGGGTGATTTCGGCCACGGCAGCGGTGCGGCCGGCTTCATCGAGGGCCGGGTTGAACAGCGCGCCGGAGGCCTTGTGCAGGTCGCCGACAAAGCCCAGGGCTTCCTGCAAGCGTGCGCGCTCAATGGTGCCTGCGGCCGGCTTGAACGCGTCATTGGCGGAATGGTCGCCGATATACTGCAGGATGGCCGGCCCCTGGGTCAGCACGTTGCCTTCGGAAATCTGCAGGGCCGGAACGGCACCGCGCGGATTGATCGCGAAATAGTCTGCGCCCGATGCAGTCTTCTTGGCGCGCAGGTCGACGGCCTCGATTTCGTAGGGCTTGCCGATTTCGGCGAGCACGATGTGGGAGGCAAGCGAGCAGGCGCCCGGGGCGTAAAAGAGCTTCATAGTAAACCTAACTTGGACAGTAGCTTTATCGCTGCGCCAGTAAGTAAGTTACCGAAGGGAACTACGCCAGCACGACATTGGGGATGGCGGCATTTTGTCCCGCCCGGCATAGCCGTGGGGGACGTCGCGTGGTAACGCGGGGGCCACACCCACAAACCGGCGCGCCATGATCTCCTCCGAGCCCTTTGAAATTTTTCTTGTCGCCACGCCCGGACTGGAGGCGCCGCTGCTAGCCGAGGCGCTGGAAGTCGGCTTTGCCGAGGCCAAGGTGGTTGCCGGCGGTGTGGCCTTCATGGGCCAGTGGGACGATGTGTGGCGGGCGAACCTCGAACTGCGCGGCGCCACGCGCGTGCTGGCGCGGATCGGGGAATTCCGGGCGCTGCATCTGGCCCAGCTCGACAAGCGCGCCCGCAAGCTCGATTGGGCTTCGGTGCTGCGCAGCGACGTGCCGGTCAAAGTCGAGGCGGCGTGCAAGCGCAGCCGCATCTATCATGCCGGAGCGGCGGCACAGCGTGTGGCGACGGCGATTGCCGAGGAACTGGGCGCGCCGGTCGCCGAGGACGCCACGGTCCGCATCATGGTGCGGATCGAGGACGACCTGGTAACGGTCAGCGTGGATACGACCGGGGAATCCCTGCACAAGCGCGGCTTCAAGGAAGCGGTCAACCGCGCGCCGATGCGCGAGACCATGGCGGCAATGTTTCTGCGCCAATGCGGCTTTGATGGCAGCGAGCCGGTGCTCGACCCGATGTGCGGCTCGGGCACGTTTCCGATCGAGGCGGCAGAAATCGCGCTGGGGCTGAAGCCCGGCCGCGAACGCAGCTTCGCCTTTGAGCAGCTGGTGGGCTTCATGCCCAAGCGCTGGGCAATGATGCGCACGGAGACAGCGGAGACCGAGGCGCGGACCGTCGACATCACGTTCCATGGCAGCGACCGCGATCCTGGCGCGATCCGCATGAGCCGTGAAAACGCCGAACGGGCGGGCGTTGCCGCGCTTACCGAGTTCAGCGAACAGCTGGTGGAAAACCTGACCCCGCCCGAGGGACCGGCAGGGCTCGTCATCATCAACCCGCCCTATGGCGCACGCATCGGCAACAAGGCGCCGCTGATGACGCTTTATCGGGCGCTTGGCGCGGTGCTCAAGGAGCGGTTTGTCGGCTGGCGCGTGGGCATCATCACCACCGACCCGCAGCTGGCCAAGGCCACCGGACTTCCTTTCGACAAGCCCGGCGCGCCGGTGCTGCATGGCGGATTGCGGGTGACGCTGTATCAGACGCGGGCGCTACCGAACCGGCGCGCCCGCTGAAGGCGCTAGAACTCGGCCCAATCCTTGTCGACCGCGGCATTGCCCTGCGACAGGTAGGAGCGCGCAGCGGTACGGACCCGGCCGACCGCGGCGCGGGCTGACGCGGCAACGCGAGGCGCATGGGTATCTTCGCGGGCGTCGATGGTGAAGATGTCGACCACACGGTCGAGCTCGCTGGCCTGCGCCTCGGTCTGCTCGATGGCCGCATTGGTCTCTTCGACCAGCGCCGCATTGTGCTGGGTCATCTCGTCCATGGTGCGAACGGCAACCGACACTTCATCGATGGCAGATGCCTGTTCGCGACTGGCCTGGGCGATGGACTGCATCAGGCTGGCATTCTCTTCCACCGCGCCCTGCATCGCCGCCAGCTGATCGACCGCGTTCGACACCAGGCGCGAGCCGCCCTTGACCTCGGTGGCGCTCTGCTCGACCAGCACCTTGACGTCGGCCGAGGCACTGGCCGCCGACTGGGCGAGACGGCGCACTTCGACGGCCACCACCGCAAAGCCCTTGCCGGCATCCCCTGCCCGCGCCGCTTCCACCGACGCGTTCAGCGCCAGCAGGTTGGTCTGGAAGGCGATGTCGTCAATCATGCCGATGATGTTGGAGATCTTGGCGGAGCTGGCGGTGATCCGCTCCATGGCCGCATTGGCCTCGCCCATGGTGACCCCGCTCTGAGCGGCGCTCCTGGACACAGTCTGGGCCTTGCCGTCGGCGTCGGCTGCCATGCGGGCATTGTCGGCCACGGTCTGGGCCAGCTGTTCCATGGCCGCCGAGGTTTCCTCGATGGTCGCGGCCTGCTTGGTAGTGCGTTCGGAGAGGTCGTTGGCGCCCGACAGCAGTTCGCCCGTCGCCGTCTTGAGGGCGCGCGAGGTGGACCGCAGCTGGGTCACCACCTCGGTCAGCTTGTCGGCCACCGCATTGGTGTCGGCCTTGAGCTTGGCAAACGAGCCCTGATAATCGCCCGTCATGCGGCTGGTGAGGTTGGTATCGGCCAAAGCCGCCAGGACGGTGCCGGTTTCGGAGACGCCGCGATCGACGGTCTCGACCAGGTTGTTGACGCTGCCGGCGAGCGAATTGAGCTCCGCATCGGGGAACTGGGCATGGACGCGCTTGGTGAAGTCGCCGGCAATCGCCGCATCCACCACTTCGCCAAATGCCGCCTGCAGCGCCACCATCATGTCGGTGCGCTCGATGCGGCGGCGCTGGGACGCGGCACGCTCTTCCTCGGTCATCTGGCTCATCTTGAGACCGTTCTGGCGGAACACTTCGACGGCCCGCGCCATGTCGCCCAATTCGTTGCCGCGATCGAGATAGGCCACGCTGGCATCATAGTCGCCATCGGCCACGACCTTCATGGTCTGGGCGAGGCGCGGCACGGCACCCATCATCAGGCGCGACAGAAAGTAGCCGACCACGCCAAGGATGGCGACGCTTACCGCGCCCACCACGGCCAGGATCGACAGAGTCTGCAGGATCCCGGCCTCGAGCGTGGCCTTGTCGGTGCCGATATAGAGCACGCCCACGACGCCGCCCTCCTGGTCGACGATCGGCTGATAGGCCGAATAGTAGTCGACGCCGTCGACGGTGGTTTCCCCGATATGGGGCTGGCCCGCCATGACGACGGCATAGGCCGGATCGCTGGACGGGAATGGCACACCGATGCTGCGGCCGCCTTCGGCATTGAGCAGCGTGCTGGTCAGCGACAGCATGGGCTCGCCGGGCTTCTCGGCACCGAACAGCGCTGCGGTTTCCCCGGTCAGGCGGACCACGGAATCGATGAGGTCGTGATTGACGAAGAGGCGCGGCATCGCCCAGGTCTTGATGGCGTCGATCTCACCGCTCTCGGCCCAGGTCACCTGCGCGCCCGGCATGTCGCCACCCACGATGGTCGCGGCGGTGCGCAGGTCGCGCTCCAGTTGTGCCATGGCATTGTCGCGCGTCGTGGCGTTGAGGTTGACGTAAGTCGCCGCCGTAACCGCGATGATCGACACAATGATTGCCGACATGACCAGCATCGAGATCATCGTCGTCAGCTTGATATTTCCGATGATCCGCGTCGCGCGCTTCAGCATCCGTCTTCCCCCCAAAGGCTCCCCCACAGGTCCGGCTTGCGCCGGCCCGCGTCTATTTCACCGCGAAGTTACCAGCGGGGCTTAAGCGAATGTTTAACGCGCAAAACCGAGGGCGGCATTTTCCCTTTCGATTTCAGATAGATGCATCGCAGATCCCTGCCCCCGCAGACAAAAACCCCCGCCACGCAAGGGCGTGACGGGGTGCAAGATGCATTCATTAATGACGATGCTAGAATTCGTTCCACTCTTCGGCGATGGCGGCATTGCCATGGCTGGAGTGGCGACGCGCCGGGCGCTGCGGCACGCCGGCATGGCGGCCGGCCATCACGCCGCGCTGCGGCAGGTCTTCGGCATCGAGCCGGAACACATCGACGATGCGGTCGAGTTCGCCCGCCTGGGCTTCGGTCTGTTCGATCGCCGCATTGGTTTGTTCCACCAGCGCCGCGTTGTGCTGGGTCATCTCGTCCATGGTGCGGACGGCGGTGGTGACCTCCTCGATCGCCGACGCCTGTTCGCGGCTGTCATTGGCGATGGATTCGAGCAGGCCGTTATTACCACGGGCCGCTTCGAGCATGACCTTGAGCTTGCCGGCGGCATCGCCGACCAGCTTGGAGCCGGTGCTGACTTCGCCAGCCGACTGCTCGATCAGCACTTTGACCTCGCTGGAGGCCTGCGCCGCCGACTGGGCGAGGCGCCGCACTTCGACCGCCACCACGGCAAAACCCTTGCCGGCATCCCCGGCGCGAGCGGCTTCCACCGAGGCGTTCAGCGCCAGCAGGTTGGTCTGGAAGGCGATGTCGTCGATCATGCCGATAATGTTGGAGATCTTGGCCGAGGAATGGGTAATGCGCTCCATGGCCGAAGTGGCCGCATCCATCACCTGCCCGCCTTCTTCGGCGGTGCGGGTGACCTGCGCGGCATTGGCGCTGGCTTCGCGGGCGCGATCGGCATTCTTGAGGACGGTGCCGGCCAGCTGTTCCATGGCCGCCAAGGTTTCCTCGATGGTCGCGGCCTGCTTGGTGGTGCGTTCGGAGAGGTCATTGGCGCCCGAGAGGATTTCTCCCGTCGCGGTCTTGAGCGACCCCGAAGTGTGGCGCAGCTGCCCGACCACATCGGTCAGCTTGTCGGCCACCGCGTTGATGTCACTCTTGAGCGTGGCAAAGGCCCCCTCATAGTCCCCTTCCATGCGCTCGGTGAGATCGGTATCGGCCAGAGCGCCCAGCACATGGGCGATCTCGGAGACACCGCGATTGAAGGTGCTGACGAGGTTATTGATGCTGGAGGCCAGGCCATTGAGTTCGGGATCGGGGAACTCGACGGTCACCTGGCGGGTGAAGTCGCCGGCCACGGCGGCATCCACCACCGCGCCGAAGGCGGTCTGCAGCTCGCTCATCATGCGGCGGCGCTTGTTCTGGTCGGCAACGATGCGCGCGGCCTCGGCCTCGGTCATCTGGCTGACGCGCAGCCCGTTCTGGCGGAAAACTTCCACCGCGCGGGCCATGCCGCCCACTTCATTGCCGAGCTCGGTATAGGGCACCTCGGTGTCGTAATTGCCTTCGGCAATCCCTTCCATCGAGTTGGCCAGGCGCGGGATCGGCTTGGTGATGAGATTGGACAGCACGAAGCCGACAAGGCCCAGCCCCACCGTCACCAGCCCGCCCACCATCAGGATCAGGCCCAGCACGTCATTGGCCGAGGCCTCGACGCTGGCCATGGTGGTGCCGACGAAAATGGCGCCCATGACTTCGCCGCTCATCTTCTCGATCGGCTGCAGGGCGCCAAAATACTCAACGCCATTGATCATCATCTTGCCGTTATAGCCTTCGCTGGCCATGATCGTGGCATAGGCGGGGCTCGATGCGTCGAGCACCATGTCGGCCAGCCGGGTGCCATCAGCCGCTTCAAGGCTGGTGGTCTTGCTGACAAACTTCTGCGTCGCGCCGTCCAGCACATAGATCGAGGCTTGCTGCTTGGTGACGCGGGTCACCGAGTCGATGATTTCGGTGTCGTAGAACGGGGGAACCGCCCAGCTCTGGAACGCCTCCATCTTGCCGCCCTCGCCCCATTGCAGCACGGAGCCGGAAATGCGGCGTTCAAGGATCGTCGCAGCGACCGCCAGATTGGTCTCCTGCTGCGCCTCGCTGTCGGTGACCGACTGGCTGTGCAGCGCCATGTAGATGGCACCCGAAACGGCGGAAATGGAACCGATAATGGCGACCAGAACCAGAACGGCGATTGTCGTCGTCATTCTGACATTGCCGAGACCGGCAAGTAGTTTGCGCATGTGATGTTTCCCCCCGGAGCATCCGGACGCTGGCGACACCTGTCACACACACCCGGCAAATCAATTGATCCGGAAAACTACGGGATACCCGTTAATCTAATGTTGTGATGGCCGGACATTGCCGGTTTTACCCAAAGATCTGATCCATAATACTGGAACAGACAGGCGGAAGTCGGGTCCAGACTAAAAAGGGCGCCAGCGGCGCCCTTTTCATCTCGGTTCGTCATCGCGACCTAGAATTCGTTCCAGTCCTTGTCGATGGCCGCGTTGCCGTGGCTGAGATAGGAGCGGGACGCCGTCCTGATCCTGTCCTGCGCGCTGCGCGGGGCGACCACGGGCTCGACCCGCCGCTGCGGAGCGACCCTGGTTTCACCGACGGCAAACACATCGACGATCCGGTCGAGCGCACTAGCCTGCGCTTCGGTCTGCTCGATGGCGGCATTGATCTCTTCGACCAGCGCCGCATTGTGCTGGGTCATCTCGTCCATGGTGCGGACGGCGGTGTTGACCTCCTCGATCGCCCCGGCCTGTTCGCGGCTTTCCCGGGCGATGCCGCTCATCAGCTCGTTGGACGAACGGGCGGCCGCGACCATGGATTCCAGCTTGGCCGCCGCATCGAGCACCAGCCGGCTGCCGCCCTTCACTTCCCCGGCCGACTGTTCGATCAGCACCTTGACCTCGCTCGAGGCATTGGCGGCCGATTGCGCGAGGCGTCGCACTTCGACGGCCACGACTGCAAAGCCCTTGCCGGCGTCACCGGCCCGGGCAGCTTCGACAGAAGCGTTGAGGGCCAGGAGATTGGTCTGGAAGGCGATGTCGTCGATCAGCCCGATAATGTTGGAGATCTTGCCCGAGGACTGGGTGATGCGCTCCATGGCTTCGGTGGCCTGATGCATGACCTGCCCGCCTTCTTCGGCGGTGCGGCTAACGCCAGCGGCGGCGCTGCTGGCCTCCTGCGCACGCTCGGCATTGTGCAGCACGGTGGCGGCGAGCTGCTCCATGGTGGCCGAGGTTTCCTCGATGGTCGCGGCCTGCTTGGTGGTGCGTTCGGAAAGGTCGTTGGCCCCCGAGAGGATTTCCCCGGTCGCGCTCTTGAGCGAGCCGGACGTGTCGCGCAGCTGCCCGACCACCTCGGTCAGCTTGTCGGCCACCGCATTGATATCGGTCTTGAGAGTGTCAAAGGCGCCCTCATACTCGCCCTCCATGCGCTCGGTGAGATCGGTATTGGCCAGCGCCCCCAGCACGTGACCGATCTCCGCCACGCCGCGATTGAACGTGCTGACGAGATTGTTGACCGAACGGGCCAGCCCATTGAGCTCGGGATCGGGGAATTCGACGGTGACCTGGTGGGTGAAGTCACCGGCGACCGCGGCATCGACCACTTGGCCGAAGGCCGATTGCAACTCGCCCATCATGGCCTGCCGCTCGGCCTGGTCGGCGATGATGCGGGCCGCCTCGGCCTCGGTCATCTGGCTGACGCGCAGCCCATTGTCACGGAACACTTCCACGGCGCGCGCCATGGCGCCCACTTCATTGCCGCGCGCCGTATAGGGAACCTCGGTCTGGTAGTGACCATCGGCGATGGCCTGCATCGCCCCGGCAATGCGGGGGATCGGCCGGGTAATCATCAGGCTAACCAGATAGCCCAAAACGCCCAGCACCGCCGTGGTGATGGCAGCAACGATCAGCGTCAGCACCAGCATGCCATTGAGCGAGGCTTCGATGGCAGCGACCTGTTCGCCGACGAACAGTGCACCGGCCAGCGCACCATCTTCGCGCACCACCGGATGATAGGCGGTGTAGTAACCGTTGCCCTCGATTGTTTCTTCGCCAAACCACGAATTGCCCGCGACCAAAGCCGCCATGACCGGCCCTGCCGGATCGAGCACAGTGCCCTTGGCGGATTCGCCGGCGGCGGTCTTGAGCGTGGTGGTGTTGACCACCAGTTCCTTGGTGTCCTTGTTGGTGATGTAGATCGCCGTCTCGGCGCCGGTGACGCGCGAAATGCCGTCGACCAGCACGGTGTCGAAGAAGGGCAGCAGCGCCCACAGCGTCACCTTGCCCAGCGTGCCGTCTTCGCCCCAATTGACCACGGTGCCGCCCGCTGAATTGGTGGTGCTGGCAAAGATCGTCGCCGCCGTGCGCAGATTGGCCTGCTGCCGGTCGCGGCCCTGCGCGATCATGGTGCTGCTGTAGTTGAGATAGATGCCGACCGCGACAATGCTGATCGAAGCGACAATGGCGAAAGTCACCACGGCCGAAATGACAAAGCGCAGGCTCAATGTACCCAAGAAGGTGGAAATGGCTTTGAACATGCGTGCCCCCAACATCTGCATGATTATGGGGCGGGAGCCTAGGGCAGCCTATTTAATGAAAGATTATAATAACTTACAGGACATTCATTTTCATTTACTGGCTCCAGCACTGAAAATCTGCAGAAAATTCACCAATGAAACCGGCTCGACTTTCAGTATCCCCCCCAATGCTGGCGGAGCCGCAATTGAGGGCACCTTGCGCGGCGCCCTCAATTGGCGGAATGGAGGCTAGAACTCGTTCCAGTCTTTGGCGATGGCGGCATTGCCGTTGCTGAGATAGGAGCGGGCCGCCGACTTGAGCTTGCCTTGCAGGCCACGTACGCCCACCGGTTTGCCCGCGGTGGCCTGGACCGGCGCCGCCGGTTCCCCGATGGCGAAGATATCGACCACCCGGTCAAGCTCGGTGGCCTGTGCCTCGGTCTGCTCGATGGCGGCGTTGATCTCTTCCACCAGGGCCGCATTGTGCTGGGTCATTTCGTCCATGGTGCGGACGGCGGTGTTGACCTCCTCGATCGCCCCGGCCTGTTCGCGACTGTCCCGGGCGATGCCGGTCATCAGCTCGTCGGCTGAACGCGCCGTCGTCACCATGGCTTCGAGCTTGGAGGCCGCGTCGAGCACCAGCCGGCTGCCGCCCTTCACCTCATCGGCCGACTGCTCGATCAGCACCTTGACCTCGCTGGAGGCATTGGCCGCCGATTGCGCCAGGCGCCGCACTTCCACCGCGACCACGGCAAAACCCTTGCCGGCGTCGCCCGCGCGGGCTGCTTCCACTGACGCGTTGAGCGCCAGAAGATTAGTCTGGAAGGCGATATCGTCGATCAGGCCGATAATGTTGGAAATCTTGCCCGAGGACTGGGTGATGCGCTCCATGGCTTCGGTGGCCCGATGCATCACCTGTCCGCCCTCTTCGGCGGTGCGGGTCACGGTCGAGGACACATCGCTGGCCTCGCGGGCGCGCTCGGCATTCTGCAGCACGGTGGCCGCCAACTGCTCCATCGTGGCCGAGGTTTCCTCGATGGTCGCGGCCTGCTTGGTGGTGCGCTCGCTGAGGTCATTGGCGCCCGAAAGGATCTCCCCGGTGGCCGCCTTGAGCGACCGCGAGGTATCGCGCAGCTGGCCGACGATCTCGGTCAGCCGGTCAGCCACCGCATTGGTGTCGGACTTGAGCTGGGCAAAGGCCCCCTGATAGTCCCCTTCCATGCGATGGGTGAGGTCGGTATCGGCCAATGCGGCCAGCACCGAGCCAGTTTCGCTGACACCGCGATCCACTGTGGCCACCAGGTTGTTGACCGAGCGGGCCAGGCTATTGAGTTCGTCGTCGGGGAATTCGGTCTCGACGCGATGGCTGAAATCGCCCGCAATGGCAGCATCAACCACGGCGCCGAAGGCGCGCTGCAATTCACCCATCATGGCCGCGCGTTCGGCCTGGTTGCGGATGATCTGGGCGGCTTCCGCCTCGGTCATCTGCGCGACCTTGAGCCCGTTCTCGCGGAACACTTCCACCGCCCGCGCCATGGCGCCCAGCTCGTCGGTGCCATCGGCGCCGCGCACCGCCACATCGAGGTCGCCATCGGCGAGCGCCTCCATCGTGCTGGTAAGGCGGCTGATCGGACGGCTGACCGAGCGGGCAAAGAAGTAGCCGGCCACCGCGGCGATGGCGAGCAGCGCCCCGCCAATGGTCAGCATCAGCTGGCCCATTCGAACCACCGGCGCATAGACCTCGGCCTCGGGCTGAGCGGCAACCACCGCCCAGGTGACATTGCCGACGCTCACCGGTTGGGCGCGCACCACCATCGGCTCGGCGCGATAATCGGTGCTGGTGCCTTCGCTGGTGTGACCGGCCAGGGCCTCGGCCACGACCGGCGAGGTGAGGCTGGTCTGCAGGACGTCGCTGGCCTCGGTGCGCGGGGATTCGGTACGCAGCAGGCCATCGCTGCCCACCACGACCACTTCCCCGCTCTGGCCCAGCCCCGACAAGGCCGAGACCTTGGCGCTCATGACATCGGGCGCAATGGCCAGCACCATGACGCCAATGCTGGTATCGCCATCGAAGACCGGCATGGCCATGAAGCTGAGCGGCGCGCCCACAGGCGCATAGAGGGAATAGTCGGCAAAGCTGGCCTGATCGGCGCTGAGCCCCTTCGCGGTGGTGAAGGCCTTGGTGAGACCCGATTGAGCGAGGTCACGATTGCTGACGATATTTGCGCCGAAATCGGCGTTCTTGCCGACCGAATAGACCACTTCCCCCTCAGGAGAGACCAGCAGCACATCGCTATAGCCGCGTTCCAGCATCAGCGTTCGGAAGCCGCCATGCGAGCGCTTGTGCGGCGCGTCATAGCTGCCGCCCATGCCGTTGGCGCTGTCGAGCAGGTAGCGCTGCTCGGGATTGGGATTGCCGGTGACATAGGCCTTCTGCAGGATTTCGCCCGCCTTGTCGCCCATGGCCATGCGCAGCTCGCTGACGCCACGCGCCAGGTTCTTCATCGCCGTAACTGTGTCGGAGCGCTGCGCGAAGAGGCGCAGGTCGACCTCGACATCACTGTAATAGTCGCTGACCAGCGAGGCCGCGGTCTGCAGCGATGCCTGCATCGACTGCTCGCGCTGGTCCTGCACGGTATTGAGGCCAATCATGTAGCTGGCAATGCCCACGCCGGCACTCACCACCAGGGCCGAACCCACCAGCGCCAATGGCAACTTCTGGGCGATCTTCAACTGCGGCAGCAAACCCATCGAATACTCCAACCCTTCTGGATCGCAGTCCACGCATCTCTAGTGATGTCATGAAAATACCGCGCCGATTTACTGGCGCGGATTGGCGATCTCCCCCTCATTCGTCGGTATTCCGACTTATGCAAACGATACATATGGACCCTTAACCAGTCCTTACGGGAAAATGCCGGCAGTCACGGCCAATAATTCAAAGCAAAAGGCCACCCGATCGGGTGGCCTTGTTGGCATTTCAAGCTGTTTTGGGACCGATCAGGTCAGAGCGCCAATAACCGCCTCGATGCGCTTCTTCATGGTCGAAGCGTCGTAGGGCTTGACGATGTAGTTGTTGACGCCAAAGGAAATGGCTTCCTTGACCTGCTCCTTGTCGGACCGGCCGGTTGCCATGATGAAGGGCATGGCCTGGGTGCGCGGATGCTTGCGGATCACCTTGAGCAGGGTCAAGCCGTCGATATCTTCCATGTTCCAGTCGGAAATGATCAGGTCGACATTGGCCTTTTCGAGCTTCCCCAGGGCATCGCGACCGCTCTTGGCCTCGATGATGTCCTTGAACCCCAGCTGGGTCAGAATGTACTTGCAGATACCCCGCATGGACTGCTGATCGTCAACGATAAGGACGCTGACAGCGCTCGCCTTGGGCATGATCTTATTTCACCTTCTTAGCGCCGGGACCGCGGCCCCGTTATTGAGCGAAACACTAGGCAACAAGCGTTACAAATGTCTCAATTGGCAGGTTGGCATTGCGCCGGAGGCTGTTACGCCGCAGGGCGCAGCCGGACCAACGCATTGGCCAGGCGGCCGGCAATGGCCTCCACCGGAGCCTGTTCGACCACTGCGCCCTCCTCGAAGGCGACGCGTGGCATGCCATAGACCAGGGCCGAACCCGGGCTCTGGCCGACTGTATAGGCACCGGCTTCGCGCATCAGCTTGAGGCCGCGCGCCCCGTCCCGGCCCATACCGGTGAGAATGGCGGCGACCGCCATCGGCCCCACGGTCTTGGCCACCGATTCGAACAGCACGTCGACGCTGGGGCGATGACCGCTTTCCAGCTCGTCCTGCGCCAGGCGCGCCTTGAGCTGGCCGGACGAGCGCTCCACCCGCAGATGGTAGTCGCCTCGCGCCACATAGGCGTGGCCGGGCAGCAGGGGCATGCGGTCTTCCGCTTCGAACACCGTCAGCTCGCACACTTCATCGAGCCGCGCCGCGAAGCGGCTGGTGAAGCCGGCCGGCATATGCTGGGCAATGACGATGGGCGGGCAGTCGACCGGCATGTTGCTGAGCACGGTCCGGATGGCTTCAACGCCCCCGGTCGATGCACCCAGCGCGATGATGGCCCCTGCCGGCGCCGCAGCACTGGCCGTCTTGGCCGCAACCTTGGGCGGGTCGGCCCGGCCAGCCGAGCGGCCGCGCACGTCGGACTTGGCGGCAGCGCGGATCTTGTCGCGCAAGTTGGCGCCAAACGCGTCGATCCCGCCGGAGAATTCGGCGCTCGGCTTGGCGACGAAATCCACCGCGCCCAGTTCCAGCGCCAGCAGCGTTTCGCTGGCGCCCTTCTTGGTCAGCGTCGAGACCATCACCACAGGGGTCGGCCGCAGGCGCATCAGCTTGTCGAGGAATTGCAGCCCGTTCATGTTGGGCATTTCGATATCAAGCGTCACCACATCGGGGTTGAGCTGCTTGATCTTTTCGCGCGCATCGATCGGGTCGGTCGCCGTAGCGACGACATTGATGTCGCCATCCCGCGTCAGCATGCGCGTCAGAACTTCGCGGATCAGCGCCGAATCGTCGACGACGAGGACCTTGATGCTCATGCCGCTTCTCGCTTGCTGGAGTTGAGCTTGGATTGATAGACGGTCTTGCCGACCAGCCGGAAATCGCCGCCGCCGGCGCCAAGGTTTTCCGAATGCCCGATATAGAGGAAGGCCTGCGGCGCCAGCATCTTGCTGAATCGGCCAAACACCTCGCCCTGCGTCGGCTTGTCGAAATAGATCGCCACGTTGCGGCAGAAGATGGCGTCGAACGGCCCCTTCATCGGCCAGGGCGCGATGAGGTTGAGCGGCTTGAACGACACCAGATCGCGCACTTCCTGCGGCAGGCTGATCGTGCCATCGCCCAGCTTCTCGAAATGGCGGGCACGCTCGAGCGAGAGCCCGTTCAGCTCGCTGGCCGGATAGATGCCGCGCGAGGCCTTGGCGAGCACCGCGGTGTCGATATCGGTCGCCAGGATCTTGAAGTCCCAACGGCGCAGTTCGGGGAAAGCCACCAGCAGGTCGAGGCCGATCGTATAGGGCTCCTGCCCCGTCGAGCAGCCGGCTGACCAGATGCGCAGGCGGCTGCCGCGCGGCTTGTCGGCGATAAGCTTGCCGACATGGCCCCGCAGATGTTCGAAATGGTGGTCTTCGCGATAGAAGCGGGTGAGGTTGGTGGTCAGCGCGTTGACGAAGTCCTGCCCGTCACTGGCGCTACCGCCATGCTCGAGATAGTCGACATAGGCATCGAAGCCCGGCAGGTCGAGCGCCCGCACGATCTTGCTCAGCCGCGAGATCACCAGCGTTCGCTTGGCATCGCTCAGCGAGATCCCGGCCACCTGATAGACCCGGTTCTTGATCCGCGTAAATTCGCGATCGCTAAGGGAAATTTCCCCCTGATCCATTCGGCTTACCCCATAAAAGTCTTGGCCGAGAGGCGTCGTCAGGCGCGCGCCCGTCGCGCAAGCGGAACCGGCATGGGTTCTTCCGCGTGACTGAACGACCCCATTCGTCCGGCGAGGCGGTTCAGCGCCTCTTCACCCTCGTCCAGTGTCGCAACGACCGTATCGGTCTCATTGCTTAGATTGCGTAAATGCCCGTCGAGGCCGACGATCATTCCCTGCAGGGCCTGCGCTTCGCTGACCCCGATTTCCGACTGCGCCCGGCCGCGCTGGACCACGGCCCGGATTTCGCGCGCCGAACGGTTGGTCAACTGGGCCAGCTGGCGCACTTCATCGGCCACCACGGCAAAACCCGCCCCCTTCTCGCCCGCCCGCGCCGCCTCGATGGCGGCATTGAGCGCCAGAAGGTTGGTGCGGAACGACACGTCCTCGATGCCCTGCACCATCTTGTCGATCTCGCTGGTCATCTGGTCGATGTCGCCGACCAGCTGATGGGTGCGGCGGACGGCCAGGTCGGCCTCCCCGACCAGATCGCAGGCTTCATGCCCGATGATCCGATTGCGGCGCAGCCGTCCGCCACCCTCACTCAGCGTCTGGCGCATGACGTCGATATCGCTCTGGCTCTGGCTGGTCATGGCGTTGAACTGGGCGGAACGGCGTTCGAAACCATCGAGCAGGCGCCCAACGGCGGCCAGGCGCTCTTCCAGCGAAGTACGCAGTTGCGTCTCGTCTTCGAGCTGGGCGACCACCGCGCGTATGAAGTCGCTGATCAGGTTGCCCAGATTGCCCAGCGGACCGCCGAGTGCATCGGGCAGTTCGCCCTGGCCGGTGATCAGTCCTTCGAGCCGCGCCAGGCCGGTATCGATGCCCATCAGGCCCATATTGAGCGCGCCCAGCGCCGGGTTGATCGCGGCGACATCGGACTCGAAGCGGAAGCCGGTCTGCCCGCTGGCCAGCGCATGGGCAAAAGCGTCGAGATCGTCGTCCTCGATATAGCTGCCGGCCGGGACCAGTTCGAGCATGTAGCGGCCGACGGCGATGGAGCGGCGGCTGACCGTGAAGCGGGCGCTGCCCAGCATCACCATGGCCTCTTCGGCAACGCCGCCGCCGGCGTTGAGATAGCCGGGGCCGAACAGGGCATCGAGATTGGCCCCCGCTATGGCGCCCCGCGCCAGCGCCGAAGCTCCCGCGCTCGCCACCAGGATGGTCCCCTGCTCGTCGACCACCAGAGCCGGTTGATGCATGGCGGCGATGGCGCTCTTGAAATGGTGCGCCCGCTCCAGCCTCTTGCCCAGCCGGCCGACAATGCCGGAAATGTCGAGCACTTCGCCCGGCTTCTCGGTGAGTCCGGCGGCCAGCGCGAGCGAGGCCAGCAGCGCCTTGTCCTGGCGATCGCGGTCAATTGCAATGATGAGGGAGATGGCCAGAGCCAGCAGCAGGAGCCCGCCCAGACTGGCCAGCCAGATGGCGCCGCTGCCCAGAACGGGCAGCAGGGCCGCGCCGATGATCAGCGCAACGAGCCAGGGCCCAGCCGTGACCAGCACTAGTCGCCGGTTTGCCATGGCGTACCTGCTCCGCAAATCAACGACTGGGTGTCCAACATGGTCGAACACTACCCGCGGAATGGTTAACCAAGTCTATAAAGTCATGCGGCGGCGTAATACTTCGCTAAGGCAGATTGCCAGAAAGTGAACCGGCAGCCGCTAGAACAGTTCGATGTCGTCGCTCTGGGCCGGGACAATGATGCGGCGGCGCGCGATTGCGGCTTCCTCAAGCGCCACATTATTGCCGAGCTCGCTATCGAGGCGGCGCACGAAGGCGCGACCCGAATAGGGCTTGAACAGCACGCGGCGGGCGAAGGTGCCGCCCAGATCCTCGCTGGCGGCGACATAGCCTTCATCGAGCAGGAACTGGCGCACGAACTCGATATTCTTGCGGCCGACATCGTCGAGCGAGGAATTGATCTTGCCGCCGCCAAAGAGCTTGATCTCGAGATTGGCCTTGTTGCGCGAGCCGCGCGTCAGAACCCGGTTGATCAGCTGTTCCATGGCAAAGGCGCCATAGCGGGCCGAGGCCCCGTAGCGATCCCGGGCGCTGCCCGACTGCTCGGCGAGCAGAAAGTGGTTCATGCCGCCGACATTGGCGACGCGGTCTCGAACGCAGGCGGAAATGCAGGAACCCAGGACAGTGGAATAGGTGAGATCGATGGCATCGGAAACGTGGCAGTCGCCCTGGTGGACGGTCGTAACCACCCCACGATCGAAGTCGGGTGGCAGAGAATTCGGCAGTCCCATAGTCGTCTTGCAACCCCAGCAGCCCGTTCGCACCATTGTAGGGGAGAACTCGTTATTCAATTGCTAACCACGCCGACCGAGCACCGGGGAGCCTCGCCTTCCGGCAAGGAGAGCTTTAGGAATAATGCGATAGGTTGGCCGGAACAGGACTAGGATTCAGCTTTAATGTCACTGCAGAAACTCGCGAGAGAACTCGATGAGACAGCGCGCCAGACCGCATCGATGCTAGAAGGCATCACTGAGGCGCTTGAAATCCTCGCAGAAAAGAACCTGAGCAAGGATCCCTCGGTCGCCCAGGCCATGCAGATGATCGTCACCGCCCTGCAGGGGCAGGATCGCATCGAACAGCGCTGCCACAATATGGCGCTGGCCGTGCGCCAGTTTGCCCTGCTGCCGCCCACCGCGCCCGACAGTGTCTATGACGAAATCTGGTCGAGCCTGACGCTGGACGAGTTGCGGGTGCCCGCCCTCAGCGGCATTGCTGCCCGCCAGAGCCACGGCGACGCCGAACTGTTCTGAACCCTCCAGCCAGCAGCACATCAAGGCGCCGCGAGGCGCCTTTTGTTTGTCTGCTCACTGCTGGTTCTGCGGCAGGCCGTCGGTGATCTCGTAATAGTCGCCCTTGTCGGCGACGTAGATGTGTTGCGCCAGCTTGGTGTGGGTCGGCGTGTCGAAGGCGCCCAGCATCAGGCCGATCCAGTCGAGGTGGAGCGGATCGAAGAACAGCGGCGAGCCGCAGATCGAGCAGAGCCACGCCGCACCTTTTCCGACGACTGGAACCAGGGGACCTTGTCGCCGCCCGTTATCGTCACCGCGCTCTTGTCGACGTCCACCCCGGCCTCGTAGTGGCCGGTGCTCTTGCGGCACATGGTGCAATGGCAGGCCGTCGCCGGGGGCAAGTCTCCCGCGACCGCAAACGTCACCGCGCCGCAGAGACACGAACCCTTGTGCATCGTCGTCTGCTCCCGTCTCGACGAAAAAGGGCGCCAGCGGCGCCCTTGGGATTTCTGCTCGGACCGGTTGGATCAGGCGTCCATCTTGGCGCCGCTGACCACCGCGTGCAGGTCGATCAGGCCGACCATGCGGCTGTCATGGGTGACAATGCCGTTGAGCAGTTCGGTATCGACCGAATTGCCTTCGGGCACGACATGGATGTCATCGCGCGAGACGGTCAGGATGTCGCTGACCGCATCGACCAGAATACCGACCCACTTGTCGCCAACGCTCATCACCACCACGACGTGGTTCTTGGTGGGCGAGGTCTGGCCATCGCCAAAGCGGGCGCGCAGATCAAAGATCGGCACGATGGTGCCGCGCAGGTTGATCACGCCGCGCACGAATTCGCGGGTATTGGGAAGGGGCGTCGCGCCGTTCCAGGCGCGGATTTCGCGCACCGTGGTGATCTCGACACCGTAGGTCTGGTCGCCGATGGAGAAGGCGATCAACTGCAGGGAATTCTGGGCGGCGATGGCTGACCGGTCGGTCATGTCGTCACGCAGTCCAAGCGCTTCCATTCTCAAGCCTTTCTGCCGCCCTTCTGGCCGGCTACGCAATTACCAAGCGGCGGTTTCAGGCCGCGTTCTTGTGAACAATAGTTGTCTTGAGGCCCTGCACGTCCACGATCAGCGCGACATTGCCGTCGCCCAGGATCGTGCCGCCGGCAATGCCTTCCACGCGCTCGAAATTCTCTTCGAGCGATTTGATCACCACCTGCTGCTGGCCGATGATGTCGTCGACGATGAGCGCCACCTTGGCCGAACCATCGGCCTCGCACAGCACGACAAAGCGGTTTTCGGACTCGGCATCGGTGGCCATGGCGAAACGCTGCGCTAGGTCAATGACCTGCACATATTCGCCGCGCACCTGCAGCACCTGGCCGCCGCTCGGCACGCGTTCGAACGCAGCACGCGAGCACTGGATGGTTTCCACGATCGAGGAGAGCGGCACCACATAGGGCGACTCGCCGACCTTGACCAGCATCACATCGAGCACGGCCAGCGTCAGCGGCAGGCGCAGCGTCATGCGCGTACCCTTGCCGGTCCAGCTGCGGACATGCACCGAGCCGCCAATCTTCTTGATGTTGGACAGCACCACGTCCATGCCGACGCCGCGGCCGGAAATGTCGCTGAGCGCCTCGGCGGTCGAGAAGCCGGGGGCAAAGATCAGCTGGTCGATCTGCTCGTCGGTCGGGTTGACGTCGGGCGCCACGACGCCACGATCGCGCGCCACCTGCAGCACACGCTCGCGGTTGATGCCGGCGCCATCGTCCTCGACGATGATCAGGATATTGCCGCCCGCCTGTTCGGCCGAGAGCCGGATCGTACCGGTTTCGGTCTTGCCGCTGGCCAGGCGCTTCTCGATGCTCTCGATGCCGTGGTCAGCCGAGTTGCGGATCATGTGGGTCAGCGGATCGCTGAGCTGCTCGATGACCGTCTTGTCGATTTCGGTGTTCTCACCGATGGTCTCGAGCTTGATCTTCTTGCCGGTCTTGCTGGCCAGTTCCCGCACCAGGCGCGGCATGCGGCTGAACACCGATTTGACCGGCTGGGCGCGGATCGCCATCACCGAGTCCTGCAGGCCGCGGGTGGTCTGGGCCAGCACTTCAAGGCCCCGCACCAGCTCGGTATAGCGGGCGCGCAGGGTCTCATCCATCTGCTGGGTCAGCATGGACTGGGTGATCACCAGCTCGCCCACCATGTTGACGACGCGATCCACCTTGTCGAGATCGACGCGAATGGACTGCACGCCCACGGCGCGCCCGGCGCCTTCGTCCCCCTCGGCGGCCGGAGGCGGCGCCACGGGAGCATTGCGGGCCGGCGCAGCTGCGGGTGGCTTGGCCACCGGGCTTTGCTCGATCGTTGCGGCCAGCTCGGCAAAGCTGGGGGCCGGCGTTTCCTCGAACGCGTCCTGCGCAGTGACCGGCTTGGGCTTTGGCTCGGGCGTAAAATCGGGCTCGGTGGTGAAATCGAGCAGGTTGGCCACTTCCTCCTCTCCCAGCGCCAGAAGATCGGCGCGGTCGGGATGGTCCGAGGCCACGAGGCTGGTCTCGGGCTCGACCATGTCGAGCAGGCTCATCGGCGCGGCAGCCGGCGGCAGTTCGAAGGTCGGCAGGCCACCCAGCTGGCTGATGACGATATCGCAATCGCCATCGACGAATTCGAAGACCTCGCGGATCGCCGTCTCGGTGAGGGTGGGGGAGACAATGGTGATCTCCCAGGCGCAATAGACCGCGAAGGGCTCGAAATCGGCCAGCGCCGGAATCTCTTCCAGCATGGCGCGCACGCTCATCTCGCCCAGCACCGCCAGTTCGCGGAACAGCAGCAGCGGATCATTGGCGCGGGCATAGAGCGCCCGGTGCGGCGTGAAGCGGATGCTCCAGTGGCCGGGCTCGATCTGCATCGGAGATGCCTCGGCAGAACTCTCGGTGGCCGTATCCTCGATATCGACCATGATCGGGGTGAATTCGATGTCAAACTCGTCGATGGCTTCGCCGTCTTCATCCCCTGCAGCAGCGGCGTCGCCGCGCGCCAGGGCGTCGAAGCGCTCCTTCTCGTCCATGCCGTAGTCGGCCGGCAGGGCGACGCCGGTCTGGGCGGCCTTGACGTGATCGGCGACGATGTCGTTGGCGCGGATGCACAGCGTCACCACGTCGTCGCTCATCTCGATGCGGCCGTCGCGGACATAGTCGAGCAGTGTTTCATAGGCGTGGGCAAACCCGACCAGCGCCGAGAAGCCGAAGGCGCCAGCGCCACCCTTGATCGAATGGATGGCACGGAACACCGCATTGAGCCGGTCGGCATCGCGTTCGCCGGCCTCAATGGCGGCGAACTGCTCTTCCAGTTCGGTCAGCAGCTCCGAGCATTCATCGAAATAGGTGGCTTTGAAATCGTCGAGATCGCTCATGCGAACACGCCCAACCCTTCTGGGTTTTTATACTCAGTGAACAACGCGGTGGATGACGGAGATCAGCTTTTCCGGATCGAACGGCTTGACGATCCAGCCGGTGCCGCCAGCCGCCTTGCCCTGGTCGCGCTTGTCCTGGCTGGTTTCGGTGGTGAGAATGAGGATGGGCAGGCTCTGGTGGTTGCCCGTTGCCCGCACATTCTTGATGAACTCGATCCCGTCCATCACCGGCATGTTGATGTCGGTAATCACCACGTCGACCGCTTCCTTCTTCAGCACTTCCAGGCCCTGCTGGCCGTCTTCGGCCTGCAGAACCTCAAAACCGGCATTGCTGAGGGTATGGTGCAGCATAGCGAGGATGGTCCTCGAATCGTCCACCGTCAGAACCCGCAAAGTCGTCATCCTCTCATCATCCCCGAAAACTGGGCGTCCAAACCCAGCCGCCCGATTGCCGCCGTCAGGGCTGCACTCGGGCTCTCGATCGCAAATTCATGTTCGTTTTTCCGGGCCGTCTCCGCCGCGCTGATCAGCATGAACAGCGCATTGGTGGACACGCGCTCAACAGATCCTGCCGTCAGCGTCACTGCCCCGTCCTCGATCGCATCGATCAGGCTGTCGCGAATACCGTCCAGCGAATCGAGATCGATGATCGCCGGCAAGGCGATGGATTTAGTGGTCTTTTTGACCATGGCAGATGCGAGCCCCCGGAGTTTACTCCAATGCGCAGTCTCCACGGCAACGGTTTAAGAAGTGCTAAGCCAGACCGGGCTCACCGACGATTACGCACCCGGTTAACAGCACAATATTGGCGTGGCCCGCGAATAGGATCACTATGCGACACCTGCCCCCTTGCCGCAGGGAGGGCGAGAGGGGTAACGCAGACGCTAGCGTCTAGATCGGGATCACCTCATGACCACCAATATCGCCCTGACCGGCTTCGCCCGCGACCTTGCAGCCCGTGCCGACAGTGGCCGGCCGATCCGCGTCGGCGTCATTGGTTCGGGCGAGATGGGCACTGACCTCGTGACCCAGATGAGCCTGATGAAGGGTATCGAGATGGCGGCCATCGCCACCCGGCGCCCCCACACGGCGCTCGATGCCATGACCATCGCCTATGGCGATGACAGCAAGGGCCGCGAAGCCGATAGCCCGGCCCAGGCCACCGCCGCCATCGAGGCGGGCAAGATTGCCATCACCTCGGCCGAGACGCTGGTGACTACCCCCAATATCGATGTGGTGATCGACGCCACCGGCAAGCCCGGCGTTGCTGCCGATTACTGCCTGTCGGCCATGGAGCACGGCAAGCACCTGGTGATGATGAATGTCGAAGCCGACGTCACCATCGGCCCCTATCTCAAGGCCCAGGCCGACCGGCTGGGTGTGGTCTATTCGGTTGGCGCGGGCGACGAGCCCAGCTCCTGCATGGAGCTGATCGAATTCGTTTCGGCGCTCGGCCTACCCATCGTTGCCGCCGGCAAGGGCAAGAACAATCCGCTCAAGCATGACGCCGTTCCCGACGAGTATCGTGAGGAAGCGCTGCGCCGGAACATGAACCCGCGCATGCTGGTGGAGTTCGTCGACGGCAGCAAGACAGCCGTGGAAATGTGCGCCATAGCCAATGCCACGGGCCTGGTGCCCGACGTGCCGGGCATGCACGGCCCCAAGGCCGATCGCGACGACATGGCCAAGGTGCTGATCCCCCGCGAGGATGGCGGTATTCTCAACAAGATGGGCGTGGTCGACTACACCATCGGCAAGGGCGTGGCCCCAGGCGTCTTCGTGATCGTCAAGGCCGAGCATCCGCGCATCATCGAACGGCTCGATGACCTGCATATCGGCCACGGCCCCTATTACAGCTTTTTCCGGCCCTACCACCTGACGAGTCTGGAAGTGCCGCTGACCTGCGCCCGCATCATGCTGCAGGGCAAGCCCGACATGGTGCCGCTGGCCCGGCCGGTGGCGGAAGTCTGCGCCGTTGCCAAGCGCGACCTGCTGCCCGGCGAGCCGCTCGATGCCATCGGGGAGACCTGCTACCGCTCCTACACCATGACCGTGGTCGACAGCCGCGCGGCCGGGGCCGTTCCGGTGGGCCTGCTCGAAGGCGGCAAGGTGACCGCGCCGATCAAAAAGGGCGAATTGCTCACCACGGCCAATAGCCAGCCCGATACCTCAACGCGCCTGTTTGCCCTGCGCCAGGCTCAGGACCGGATGCTTGGACTGATCGCCTAGCGACACGGTTTTGCCGCCGGCAATGGTTGCAATCCGCGCGCTAAGCGATTAATTCCTGACAAAACAATTCAGGAATAACTGCATGTCCGAGACCATCGACCCGCGCGCCCCTCAGCGCGTTCGCCACGACACCCGCATGCGCCTGCTCGAAGTGATCGCGGTCACCGATATCACGCCGCTGATGCGCCGGTTCCGCCTCAAGGGTGACATGGCCGGGTTTGCCTCGCTCGGACATGCCGATCACATCAAGGCCTTCTTCTTCCCCGAGGGCGTCGAGCCCTTCATCGCGCCGATCGGCCCCAATGGTGCGCAATGGCCCGGCGCGCGCCCCGAAATGCGCGACTACACGCCCCGCTACTGGGATGTCGATGCCGGCTGGATCGAACTCGATTTCGTGCTGCATGGCGATGGCCCGGCCTCAACCTGGGCGGCACAATCCGTCATCGGCAGCAAGCTGGTGATCGGCGGCCCCCGCGGCTCGCTGGTGATCCCGGCCGCCTATGACTGGTATCTGCTGGCGGGCGACGAAACCGCCCTGCCCGCCCTCGGCCGCCGCATCGAGGAACTTCCGGCGGGCGCCAAGGTTGTCGCCTTTGTCGAAGTGGCCGACGCCGCCGAGGAACAACGCTTCGACAGCGCCGCCGATGTAAGCATCACCTACCTGCACCGCGATGGCCGGCCTGCGGGCAGCACCAGCCTCATTCTCGACGCCGTCAAGGCCGCCACCCTCCCGGCGGGCGACGCCTATGCCTACATTGCCGGTGAGAGCACTATGAGCAAGGCTGTGCGCGCCCACCTGACCGACGAGCGCGGCTTCAACCCCGGATATGTGAAGGCTGCCGGTTACTGGCTGCTCGGCGTGGCCGACGCGCAGGAACCGCACTGATCCCCGGCTAGCCCCGGATGGCGATCTTGCCCTTGCGGCCGGGTTCGCCACTGGCGGCAACCGCCTCGCGCACCTGATCGAGACCATAGACAGCTTCCAGCGGCAGCGTGAGCTTGCCGCTGGCGGCGGCCCCGACCAGTTCGCCGATCATGGTCATGATCGCCTGCTGGCTGGCCCGCGGCCGCGCCGCCCAGAAGCCGCGCACGCTGGCCTGCTTGAACAGCACCGTTTCGGACGAGAGCGACACATTCTGCCCGGACAGGTTGCCGAAAGAAATGATCTCGGCCCTGTCGGCCGCCACGCTGAGCAGCATTTCAGGCCCGTCTCCGCCCACTGAATCGAGCCCGCGGATGATCGGCGCGCCGCCAGTAATAGCCCGGACCTGATCGCGCCAGCCGGCCGAGGCCGTGGAGACGACATTGGCAATGCCCAGCGCCGCCATTTCGGCAATGCCGGCATCGCGGCGCACCAGATTGACCACATGTACGCCGGCCTCCGCGGCAAACTGGTTGATCAGCTTGCCCACCGCGCCATTGGCGGCGTTCTGGATGATCCAGTCGCCCGCCTGCACATTGAGGTCGGCAAGCAGCATCTTTGCGCTGAGCGGCATGGAAATCAGCTGGCAGGCCGTCGCATCATCGACGCTATCGGGCACCGGAATGACCCGGTTTGCCTCGCCGATGAAATACTCGGCCCAGGCGGCATTGGCCCCGCCCATCACCCGCTGGCCCAGTTTGAGATGCTCGACGCCCTCGCCCAGCGCATCGACCACGCCCAGCGCTTCGGTGCCCGGGACCGATGGCAGCGGAGGCTTGATGCCATAGAGGCCGGCAATGGTCATCAGGTCATGATTGTGGATCGGCGACAGCACCAGCCTGATCCGCACCTGCCCCTTGCCTGGCTCGGGCTTGTCGCGCTCCTCGACCTGCAGGACCTGGGCGGGTTCGCCGAACTGGGCATAGCTGACACTGCGCATGGGATATCGCCTCGAATTGGTGTGATCCCCATGTGGGGCGACCGCCCGGTCTTTGCAACCGCGCGCCCCGCCGCTAAACCACTCCCGACAAAGGGAGAAGACAATGACGACGAAGAAAGTCCGCTGGGGCATCCTGTCCACCGCCAATATCGGCATGCAGAAGGTGACGCCTGGAATTCAGAAGTCGGCCCATTCCGAAGTGGTGGCCATCGCCTCGCGCGATCTTGGCCGGGCCCGCGCCGCCGCCGACAAGCTTGGCATTGCCAAGGCCTACGGCTCCTACGAGGAGCTGTTTGCCGATCCCGATATCGACGCCATCTACAATCCCCTGCCCAATCACCTGCACGTCCCCATGACCGTGGCCGCCGCCAAGGCGGGCAAGCATGTGCTGTGCGAAAAGCCGATTGCCCTCAGCGCCGCCGATGCCGAGGCGCTGCGCCAATGCCCGCCCGAAGCCATCGTGCTCGAAGCCTTCATGGTGCGCTTCCACCCGCAATGGCTGCGCGCCCGCGACATCATCCGCTCGGGCGAGCTGGGCGAGGTGCGCGCTATTAATGCGGTCTTCGGCTACAACAATGTCGACCCCAACAACGTGCGCAACCAGGCCGATATCGGCGGCGGCGGCATCATGGATATCGGCTGCTATCCGATCACCGCGGGCCGCTTCCTGTTCGAGGGCGAGCCCAGCCGCGTCGTCTCGCTGGTCGAGCGCGACCCCAATTTCAAGACCGACCGGCTGGCCAGCGTCCTCGCCGATTTCGGCACCGGGCGGCAGCTCAATTTTGTGGTCTCGACACAGATTGCCGGCCATCAGCGCGTGCAGGTACTGGGTTCCAAGGGCAAACTGGAAATCATCATTCCGTTCAACCCGACGGCCGACGAACGCACCGCCATTACCATCGACACCGGTGGCGCGCCGTTTGATGGCTCGCTGGCCCGCCGCGAAATCCTGCCCGCCGCCGACCAGTATACCGAACAGGCCGAGGCCTTTGCCCTGGCCGTGCTCGGCGAGAGGCCGCTGCCCTGGGGCATCGACGACGCCATTGCCAGCATGAAGGTTATCGACGCTGTTTTCGAGAGCGAAAAGACCGGGGGCTGGGCCAAGGTCTAGCGATCCTGAGCCATCCCGGCCCGGCCGGGATGGCGTCTAGTCCAGCGCCGGCCTGATCAGCCTGCGGCACAGCTGCCTGATCCCCGGCCCGATCTCGTCCGGGCCCAGCTTGCGGGCAATGCCATAGGCCCCCGCCAGCACCAGCCGCGCCAGCCCATCGGCATCGGCGGCCCCTGCACCCTTCAGTTCGGCGGCAATTTCGCCCCGCACACGCTCGTCCAGCGCGCGAAACCGCCCCGCCGCCCGGTTGTGCTCGTCATAGAGTTCGTCGGCATGGGGCGAACCGGCCAGCACGGCGTTGATCACCCCATATTTGCCCGCCAGGGCCGCACCGATCCGCTCGGGCAGATCGCCTGGGCCCGCCATGCCCGCCTCATAGGCGGCCAGCAGATCGCCCAGCATTTCGTCGATAATGCCGGTAAACACCGCGTCCTTGTCGGCGAACTGGGCATAGAGCGTCGGCTTGGCAATACGCGCCTCCCGGGCAATCGCCTCCATCGTGGTGGCGCGCAGGCCCTGCCGCAGCACCAGAAACCGCGCCGCATCCAGGATCCGCCGCCGCTTCTCCGTCACCTTGTCCACGCCCGCCTCAACCAATATTCCGACTCACCATCTTGAACTAATTGAACGAATATCATACATATCGTTCAATTCGAAGGGAGAAACACCATGTCCGACCGTGTCTTGCTCACCGGCATATCCGGCTTTCTGGGCGGCCATGTCGCCCTCCAGCTGCTCAATGCCGGCTATACCGTACGCGGCAGTGTGCGCAACCTGGGGAAGGCCGACAAGGTCCGCGCCACCCTGAGCCGGGCCGGCGCCGACATCTCCCGCCTCGAATTTATAGAGCTCGACCTGATGGACGACACCGGCTGGGACGCGGCAATGGTTGATTGCCGCTACCTGCAGCACACCGCCTCCCCCTTCGTGCTCAAGATGCCCGAAGACAAGATGGACCTGATCGCCCCGGCCGTCGACGGCACCACCCGGGCCATCAGCGCCGCGCTGCGCGCCAAGGTGGACCGGATCGTGCTCACCTCATCCATGGCTGCCATCGCCTACGGGCATGACAGCAACCGCGTCACCCCGTTCGGGCGGGACGAATGGACCAACCTCGAGAGCCGCGCCGTCAACGCCTATGTCGAATCCAAGACCCGCGCCGAACGCCGGGCCTGGGAGCTGGTGGACGCCGCCGGCCGCCACGACGATCTCGCTGTGATCAATCCCAGCGCCATTCTAGGCCCGCTGCTCGACGACGATCCGGGCACCTCGGCGACCCTGGTGCAGCGCCTGCTCAACGGCTCGGTGCCCGCCGCGCCGCGCATCCCGCTTGTGATCATCGACGTGCGCGACGTCGCCGCCGCCCATGTTGCCGCCATGACCGATCCCGATGCTGGCGGTCAGCGCTTCCCGATGGGAGAAAAGTCGCTGTTTTTCATGGAGGCCGCCAATATCCTGCGCGCCCGCCTGCCCGAGGGCTCCGCGAAAATACCGCGCTTTGAAATGCCCGACTGGGCCGTCCGCCTCTACAGCCTCTTCGATCGGGACGTGCGCTCCAATCTGGGTGAACTGGGCGTGCTGAAGCGCCTCGACTCCACCGCCGCCATCGCCCTGCTCGGCCGCCCCCTGATCTCGGCCGATGCCGCCATCACCGCCACCGGCGAGGCGCTGCTGAACCACAAACTGGTCTGATCCCGGGCAGGGCAAGGCCCCACAATGGCCCTTGCCCTCCCCCGGTTTTTTGACGATATTTTTTCTTGTCGGAACGGGGCTGTAGCTCAGTTGGGAGAGCGCGTCGTTCGCAATGACGAGGTCAGCGGTTCGATCCCGCTCAGCTCCACCATTCCGGCCAGCCTCTATCGCGAACCCTTCACACTTGCTGGCGGGGTGTAGCGCCGACCTGGGGCTTGCGTCGTCGTCAGACGTTCCATGACCCAGCCTTCCAGGGTTGGGTTCAGGTCCACTAGGAGCCAGCCATTCCTGCGATCGAGCACCTTCAATTGGGTGCCCTTGGGCAGCGCCATGATCAAGGCGCCCGACGGGTCGGGCGTGTGGCGGACGTTGAGAGAGGCCACGTTTACGAAACGCGGTTCCTTGAGAGGCACCGATGCTGATTTCGAAGGGGCGGCGGAGGCCGACGGCTGGGGCTTGGCAGTGGCGCGAGTCGAGGTCGCGCCATGGTCGGCAATGCCGAACTGGTAGATGCCGAAGGCCAAGGCTCCGAGGATAACCCAGCCGACGGGATCAAAATTGCTTTTCTTCTTGGCCATGCGCTCGCGGTCCCCATGCCGCCCCATTTAGCCGCCAGCGCCTTAACAGAATGCACCGCGTGGGGTTCAGGCCTGGGGTCGCGCAGAGCGATCAGCTAATCCGCGCTGGCGCGGACCGTACTCAGCGGGATGCAGAGGGGGCGGTTGTGGACGGGGTCGGTGATGACCCGCGCGCGGACGTCAAAGACATCGGCAATGGTCTGTTCGGTCATCAGCGCCTCGGGGGATCCCGCAGCGGCGATAACGCCATCGCGCAGGAAGACCAACTGATCGGCATAACGCGCCGCGAGGTTGAGATCGTGCAGCACCAGCACCACCGTGCGACCGAACTCATTCTTGAGCTGGCGCACCAGATCGAGGCAATCGAGCTGGTGGGCCATGTCGAGGTGATTGACCGGCTCATCGAGGCAAACCACGTCAGTCTGCTGCGCCAACACCATGGCGATCCAAACGCGCTGCAACTGCCCGCCCGACAGCGATCCCAGCCGGCGATGGCGCAGCGCGGTGACGCCCGTGCCAGCCATGGCCTGTTCGAGCGCCTCTGCATCGTCATGGCTCCAGGGCTGCAGCATGGACTGATGCGGGTAGCGGCCGAGCCGGACGAGTTCTTCGACCGTCATGTCCTCGGGCGCCGAAGGGCTCTGCGCCAACAGACCAATCTGGCGGGCCAACGCCTTGTCGTTCAGGCGCGAGATATCGACCTCTTCGAGGAAAATGTGCCCGCTGGCCGGCTTGTGCAGGCGCCTGATGGCGCGCAGCAACGTGGACTTGCCGCAGCCATTGGGCCCGGCTAGCACGGTGATCTTGCCGCGCTCGATCGGCAGCGTCAGCGATTGCAGCACGCCGACCTTGCCATAGCTCAGGCTGAGGTCGCGCACTCGATGCGATGGTTGGAGCTGTTATCCGTCATTGCGTTGCTTGCCCATCAGCAGGAACAGGAAATAGGGAGCGCCGATGATCGCGGTGACCGTGCCCGCCGGCACTTCCACCGGCGAAAACAGCACGCGCACGATCAAATCGGCACCCACGAGGAAAATGGCGCCGAGCAGGAAACTGCCCGCGATGCCGGCATAGACATTGCGCCCCACCAGCAGCCGCGCCAGATGCGGCGCCATCAGCCCGATAAAACCGACGCCACCGACAAACGAGACGGCCAGCGCCGTCAGCGCGGCGGCCAGACCGAAAATCAGGATGCGGAAGACCGGCAGGTTGAGCCCGACGCTGCGCGCCGAAACCTCGTCGAGATCAGCAGGTGGCAGGCGGCGCGCAGCCACCAACACCAGCACCATAATCGGCAGCATGGCGAGCGCCGTGATCTGGATTTCGCCCCAGTTGACCTCGTTGACCGCCCCGGCCAGCCAGCGCGCCGCCTGGGTCGTGCGGTAGATCGGGCCGACCAGCATCAGGATGACCGTGAGCGCCTTGGCCACCGCCGCCACCGCGATCCCGAACAGCAAGAGGCGAATGGCAGACGAGGCCTGCCGCCCCGAGAGGATGAAGACGAGACTGATCGCGGCAAGCGCGCCCAAAGCCGCGGCCACCGGCTGATAGGCAATCGAAGTCACCAGCGCATTGGATTCGTTGGAAAGCGCGGCGAGGAAAATCACCACGCCCAGCGCGGCGCCGTCGATCACGCCCAGCACCCCGGGCGAAGCCAGCGAATTGCGGGTGACCTTTTGCAGCAGGAAGCCCGCAACCGCCATTCCGCCACCGGCCAGGATGGCGATGACGACGCGCGGCAGGCGCAGCTGCAGCACGATGATGTTCTGGGTCTTTTCGCCCGCGCCCATGATGACGGCGATGATCTGCTGGAACGGAATCCAGGTCGAGCCGAAAGCGACGCCGCTCAGGCTGAGCAGCGCGAAGATCAGGCCAATGCCGCCCAGCGCCAGCGCAGCGCGGTTGCGGCTGGCCGTGGGAAGAAAGTCGCTCATGCCGCCCTCCGCTTGAGCAGGACCAGCAGAACCACCCCGCCCACCACGGCGGTGATGGCGCCCACCGGGGCTTCGGTAGGGTAGACGACAAAGCGGGCGACCACGTCGGCCAGCGTCGCATAGATGGCGCCGATCAGCGCGGCTGCCGGGATCAACCGGCTGTGGCGCAGGCCGACCAGCCAGCGCGCGGCATGGGGCACCACCAGCCCGACAAAGCCCACCGGCCCCGCCATGGAAACCGCGGCCCCGGTCAGCAGCGAGACCGACACAAAGCTCATGCCGCGCACTACGAAGAGCGGCACGCCAAGGCCGGTGGCCGTCGAATCATCGGCCTGCAAGGCGTCGAGCGGCCGCGCCAGGAACAGGGCAATCACCGCACCGATCGCAATGATCGGACCGCCAGTCTGCGCCAGGGCGAGGGGCCGGTCGACAAAGGCGCCGGACAGCCAGAACAGCAATTGCTGCAACTGGGCCTCATTGGTGGTCAGCACCACTTCGACCAGCGAATGGCCCAGCCCGGCAATGGTGACGCCGATCAGCACGATGCGGATCGGCGACAATCCGCCGGCGCTGGCGGCGATGCCGAAGACCAGAAGGCTGGTGGCCAGCGCCCCTAGGGCAGCGGCCAGCGACAAACCGGTCAGCGAGCCGACACCCAGCCCGAAGCTGGCGATCACCACGCCAAGCGAAGCACCGGCATTGAGCCCCAGCGTATCGGGCGAGGCGATGCGGTTGCGCGAGAGGGTCTGCACCAGCACGCCGGCCATGCCCAGCCCGGCGCCCACCAGCGGGGCAATGACCGCGCGCGGCAGGCGCAGGTTGGCAATGACCACCGCGGTCTCGGAACCATCATAGGCAAACAGGGCATTCCAGACCTGGTCGAGGCCATAGATGCGATAGCCTATGGTGATGCTGACAAGCATGACGGCGCACAGGCTGACCAGCAACCCGGCGTAAATGAAGGTCATCGGCACGGGCTGCCGGGAGGAAAGAGCTGCGGTCAGGATGAACCCGATAAACTTGATATTGACAGTCAGATTGAACTCTGGTGATTGCTCAAATCATTCATGACCTTCGTTGTCAAGTTAGGTGTGCAAATGCGCAAATTCCAGACTGTTCTGACCGCCGCGACCCTGGCCCTTGCGCTGGCAATCGCGCCCTCCGCCATGGCCCGTCAGGTCACCCATTCCATGGGGGTCACCGAGGTGCCCGACGCGCCGCAGCGCGTGGTCATCCTGACCAATGAGGGCACCGAAGCCCTGCTCGCCGTGGGCATTACCCCCGTCGGCGCCGTGCGCTCCTGGCTCGGTGATCCGTGGTACGACCACATTGCCGCCCAGATGGCCGACGTCACCGTTCTGGGCGAGGAATCGGCGGTCAATCTCGAGCTGCTCGCCGCCCTGCAGCCCGACCTGATCATCGGCACCAAGATCCGCCACGAGAACATCTATGGCCAGCTGTCGGCCATCGCCCCCACCGTGATTTCCGAGCGCCTGCGCGGCGACTGGAAGATCAACATGGCCCTTTATGCCGAAGCCGTCGGCAAGACGGCGGAGGCCGAAGCCGCCTTTGCCGCCTATGACGCGCGCATTGCCGCCATCAGCGAGGAACTGGGCGACGCCAAGGCCGAAAAGATCTCGCTGGTCCGCTTCATGGCCGGCCGCACCCGCATCTACCTCAAGGATACCTTTGCCGGAAACGTACTCAGCCAGATCGGCTTTGCCCGCCCCGCCAATCAGGATCGCGACGAATTCGTTGATGAAGTGACCAAGGAACGCATTCCCGAATTCGAGGGCGATCGCCTGTTCTACTTCATCTACGAAACCGGCGATGGCGCCGCCGACAGCGCTGCCGCCGAATGGATGGCCGATCCGCTGTGGAGCGCCCTGCCCGTCGTCGCGGCCGGCAAGGCCCAGGCTGTGTCGGACGCCATCTGGAACACGGCCGGCGGCATCATCGCAGCCAATGCCATGCTCGACGACATCGAGACCATTTACGGCCTGGCCCCCACCCGCTGATCGCCCTGTCACCGACACCGTCTTCAGAAGAGAGAGTATCGATGTTCAAATCCCTTGCCACCGCGGCCCTGCTCGGCTCGGCCATGATCGTCGCCTTTGCCGGCGGCAGCACCGCCCGTGAAATCACCCACGCCATGGGCGTGACCGAAGTCCCCGACGCGCCACAGCGCATCGTGATGCTGACCAATGAAGGGACTGAGGCGCTGCTTTACGTCGGCGTCGTGCCGGTCGGTGCCGTACAGAGCTGGGACGGCGATCCCTGGTATGCCCATCTGGCTGAAGCCCTCAAGGACACCGTGCCGCTGGGCACCGAGAACGCCGTCAATATGGAAGTGCTGGCCAGCCTCGAGCCCGACCTGATCATCGGCAACAAGGTGCGTCAGGAAAAGATCTACGACCAGCTTTCGGCCATCGCCCCGACCGTCTTTGCCGAAGACCTCAGCGGCAGCTGGCCCGACAATCTGGCGCTCTATAGCGAAACCGTGGGCAAGGCCGAAGAAGGCCAGAAGGCCCTCGCCGACTTCGACGCCCGCGCCAAGGCGCTCGGCGACGCCATCGGCCCGGCACTGGACGAGCAGATTTCGCTGGTCCGCTTCTCGCCAGGCCGCACCCGCATCTACTACAAGGACACGTTTGCTGGTGGAATTCTTGAAAAGATCGGCTTCAAGCGCCCCGCTGCCCAGGACAAGGATGAGTTTGCCGAGGAAGTGCAGAAGGAACGCATTCCCGACATGGCCGGCGACCGCATCTTCTACTTCTCGGCCGATGCCGACCCCGATGAAGCCAAGGCGAACCTTGCTGACTGGCTCAGCGACCCGCTCTGGCTGGCCCTCGACGCAGTCAAGGCCGGCAAGGCCCAGCGCGTGAGCGAGCTGGTGTGGAATACCGGCGGCGGCATCTACTGCGCCAACATGCTGCTCGACGAAATCGCCGCCATCTACGGCGTGCCCGCCCCGACGGCCAACTGAGAGACCGCAGCTCGATGAGCGTTGAACGCGCTTTTTGTACCGACCTTGCCATCGCCCAGCAGGAGCCGCTTGCCGGCACCGGGGCGATGGCTGCCCGCCACATGTTCCTGCGCTGGCCCAAGGGCAAGTGGCGGCGGCCGCGCTATGAATCGGCCGGCCTCGAGCCGGTGCTGCAGCGCGCCATCCACGAATCCTATGGCCCCGACCGCTATGTCGGGCTGATCGAGAGCGACGGGCGCCCCGATCTCGAACTGATTTCCTTCCCCGATAGCCGCACCGCCCAGCCGTCCAGCCAGCAGGAGGCGGCCGAATTGATCCGCGCCTGGGCCGGCGGCACGCCGTTGAGCGGCCCGGCATTGCCGCGCCCGGTAATCCTGTGCTGCACCGACGCCAAGATCAACGCCTGCTGCGCCCGCTATGGCTTTCCCATCTACAAGGCCCTGCGCGACCAGGCCCCCGCCTTCGGCTTTGACGTGGTCCAGACCACCCATTTCGGCGGCTGCCACTTTGCGCCCTCGCTGATCGTGATGCCTCACCGCGCGCGCTATGGTCGCCTGACCGCCGCCGAAATCCCCGATTTTCTCGCCACCCTTGCCGAAGGCCGCAACTATCTCACCGGCTTCAAGGGCACGGCCGACCTCAGCGAAATCGGTCAATGCGTCGAGATCGCCGCCGGCCAATGGGCCGAAGCCCATGGCTTCCGCCAGGCTGATGTCCGGTTGATCGCGCCCGCGGCAACCGCCCATGATGCGATCACCGTTCCCGCCCTGGTTGGTGAGACGCGCCTCGATATCGCGCTGCGCCAGCAGCAGTTCTTCATCCACGGCACCTGCCGGGCGATCGAGGAAGACGAAGGCAAGGTGGTTACGCGCTGGGTTGTGAAGACCGTTACCCCCGCTACCGCCTGATTCCAGTTTTGCGCCGCGCGGCGCCGTGCTTGAATGAACGGGCCTCGCCCGAAAGGGCCAGCCTCGCCAAGAGCACAGGACCGCCGCCGTGATCTATGACTTCTGCATCATCGGGGGTGGCATTCTGGGACTGGCGACGGCGCGGGAACTGACCATCCAGCGCCCCGGCGCCAGCATCGTCCTGCTGGAAAAGGAAACGGCCCTGGGCCAACACCAGACCGGGCACAATAGCGGCGTCATCCATGCCGGGGTCTATTACAAGCCGGGCAGCCTCAAGGCGACACTCTGCAAGGCCGGCGCCATCGCCACCAAGCAGTTCTGCGAAACCCATGCCATTGCCTATGACACGCGCGGCAAGCTGATCGTCGCCACCGACGCGGCCGAGCTGGCACGCATGGAGAGCCTGCTGGGCAATGCCCAGCTCAACGGCATCCAGGTCGAAAGGCTCGATACCGCCGAACTCGCGGCCCGCGAACCCCACATCACGGGCGTGGGGGCGCTGTTCATCCCCGAAACCGGCATCGTCGATTATCGGCAGATCTGCGACGCCATGGGCGCCGATATCCGCAGCGCGGGCGGGCGCATCGTCATGGGGGCCAATGTCACGGCCATCAGCGAAACCGACACCGATGTCGCCATCACCGCAGGCGGCCTGCGCTATGTGGCGCGGCACCTGATCGCCTGCGCAGGCCTGCAGTCCGACCGCCTGGCGCGGCTGGCGGGCCTCGATATCGACCACCAGATCGTGCCGTTCCGCGGCGAATATTACGACATTCGCCCCGAGCGGCGGAATATCGTGCATCACCTGATCTACCCGGTGCCCGATCCCGACCTGCCGTTCCTGGGCATTCACCTGACCCCGATGATCGATGGCGGGTTGACCGTGGGCCCCAATGCCGTGATCGGCTTTGCCCGCGAAGGCTATCCCAAATTCTCGTTCGACTTGCGCGACATGCTCGATTTTGCGGGATTTCCCGGTTTCTGGCGCGTCGCCCGCAACAATTGGCATTCGGCCATGAGCGAGTTTTCCAATTCGCTGTTCAAGGCCAACTATCTCAAGGCCTGCCAGAAATACTGTCCAACCTTGACACTCGATGACCTGGTCGAGCGCCCCGCGGGCATCCGCGCCCAGGCGGTAATGCGCGATGGCTCGCTGGCGCAGGATTTCCTGTTCACCGAAAGCGCGCGGAGCCTGCATGTCGGCAATGCCCCCTCGCCCGCCGCCACCTCGGCCATTCCCATCGCCCGCATGATTGCCGGCAAGGTCATCGAGGCGGGTGCCTAGAGACGGCTGGCCGCGCGCGCAAAACCCTCACTGATCACCGCCTTCATGGCGGCGCGGGCCTCTTCGGGCTCGCCCGCCCTGATGGCCTCGGCAATGCGCCCATGCGCCTTTACGGTCGCGGCCATCGCCGCATCGTCTTCCACCGGCGAGCTGATGGTGAAAGCCGCCGTCAGGGCAAATTCCACCAGCGCGCTGACCGACGCCATGAACGGATTGCACGACGCCTCGGCCACCGTGCGATGGAATTGCAGGTCCGTGCGGGCGAACTGTTCGGCGGTCGTGGCTTCGCCCATGCGGATGGCGCAAGCAATCAGCGCCTCGGCCTGTTCGTCGCTGCGGCGCAGCGCGGCAAGGCCCGCAGACTCCACCTCCACCCCGATGCGGACTTCCGAGAGGCTCCGCAGCAGGTCGACATCGGGCCCGGTCTCGAAATGCCAGGCCAGCACATCGGTGTCGAACAGGTTCCAGCGTTGGCGCGGCAGCACCCGCGTGCCGATGCGCGCCCGTGCCTCGATCATGCCTTTGGCAGCCAGGGTCTTCAGCACTTCGCGCAGCACCGTGCGCGACACCGAGAACTGGGCCAGCAATTCGCTGTCAGTGGGCAGGATGCTGCCTTCGGGATAGTGCCCGCCGACAATGGCGACGCCCATCTGCCAGAGCACTTGCGCATGCAGGTTCCTGCCCGGCACGCGCCCGGCTATGGAGGCGATCAATTCGCCCTTGCTGCGTTCCTGCTGCCCGCCTGCCGTCATTGTGGCTCCCGTCTTCATCACAAAACCCCGTGCAAGGGCTGCATTAGTAAAACCAATTTGCTGCGCTGGACAGCATGACCGGCTTTGGACAAGGGTAGACCCCAAAAGGAATCGCCCCATGACCACATCTTCCCAACTCGATGACGTGCTCGCCAGCGTAGACGCCGGCCTCGAGCAGAGCCTCGAGCGCCTCTATGCGCTCCTGCGCATCAAGTCCATCTCCACCGACCCGGCCTATGCGGCCGAATGCCAGCGCGCCGCAGACTGGATCGCCGCCGAACTCAACGGGCTCGGCTTTGACGCCGCTGCCCGCCCGACGCCGGGCCATCCGGTCGTCGTCGCCCATGGCCCCAACCAGCCCGGCCCCCATGTGCTGTTCTACGCCCATTACGACGTGCAGCCGGTCGACCCGCTCGACCTCTGGCACACCGATCCCTTCGAGCCGGTGCTCAAGACCGATGACAATGGCCGCAAGATCATCGTGGCGCGCGGCGCCTCGGACGACAAGGGCCAGATGCTGACCTTCATCGAAGCCTGCCGCGCCTGGAAGGCGACCACCGGGAGCCTCCCGGTCAAGGTGACGCTGATGCTCGAAGGCGAGGAAGAAAGCGGCGGCAAGAACCTGCCTCCTTTCATGGAGGCCAACAAGGCCGAGCTCGGCGCCGCCGATATCGCGCTGGTCTGCGACACCGACATGTGGGACCGCCAGACTCCCTCGATCACCACCATGCTGCGTGGCCTGGTCGGCGAGGAAATCGAGATCACCTGCGCCAACAAGGACCTGCATTCGGGCATGTTTGGCAATGCGGCCCGCAATCCCAACCAGGTGCTGGCCGAAATCATCGCCAGCCTGCGCGCGCCCGATGGCAGCGTCACCCTGCCAGGTTTCTATGACGACGTCGCCGAAGTCAGCCCCGAGATCAAAGCGCAGTGGGCCGGGCTCGGCTTTGATGAAGCCGCCTTCCTCGGCGAAGCGGGCCTTTCGCTGCCGGCCGGCGAACAGGGCCGCACCGTGCTCGAAATGCTGTGGGCGCGTCCCACCTGCGAAATCAACGGCATGAGCGGCGGCTATCTCGGCGACGGATTCAAGACAGTGATCCCCGCCAAGGCCAGCGCCAAGATTTCGTTCCGCCTGGTTTCAGGCATGGATCCCAACAAGATCCGCGCCGCCTTCCGCAAGCATGTGCAGGATCGCATCCCTGCCGACTGCTCGGTGACCTTCATCGAGCATGGCGGCTCGCGCGCCATGACCGTGCCGAGCGATGGCGTGCATCTGCGCCAGGCGCTGACCGCGCTGTCAGGCGAGTGGGAAAAGCCCGCCGTCATCACCGGCTCGGGCGGCTCCATCCCGGTGGTCGGCGATTTCAAGCGCATCCTCGGGCTTGATACCCTGCTGATCGGTTTCGCCCATGTCGACGACCAGATCCACTCGCCCAACGAGAAATACGACCTCGACAGCTACCACCGCGGCATCCGCTCCTGGGTGCGCGTGCTGGCCTCGCTGGCCGAATAAGTCTTCACGAAAGCGCCCTCGCTGCCGTCTGGTCAGCGGGGGCCATATACTAGCCGGTCTGGCCGCTGGTCTGGCTTTGCCCGATCGCCCAGGTGACACCGAACGGGTCCTTGATCTGGCCGTAGATGTCGCCCCAGAACTCGGCCTTGAGCGGCAGGGTAATGCTGCAGCCCGCCCCCACTGCCCGGTCCCACCACTTCTGCGCGTCATCGACATGCAGGTGCAGGTTGAAGCCCTGCGCCATCACCGGCACATGACCGTATTCGGGGAAGAAGTCGCAGATGAAAATCGGCGATCCATTGATCTCGATCTGCGAGTGCATGATCTTGTCACTGTTTTCGCCCTTCAGCGCTTCATGTTCGATAGCGCCGAAGGCCTGCTTGTAGAAATCAATCGCTTTGCGTGCGCCATCGATATTGAGATAGGGCGTAACACCGGTTTTCGGACGGAAGTCTGTCATGGCACCTCTCCTTTGGCTGCTCCATGCAAGCACGACGAAGGCGCAAATTCCAGTTTGACACGCTCAATTGCGCGCCAGCAGGCCCGGCGTTCCATCGGGCATGGCAAGGCGGTCGAGATGCAGCCGGATATGGGCCGCTTCGGCGGGTGAACCGGCCAGCGCAATGGCCCGGTTGAACGCCAGCCGCGCCCCCGCAATATCGCCCAGTTGCAGCAACAGGCCGCCGCATACGCCGTGAAAGTAGAAATAGCCGTCGAGCTTGTCCGCCAGCGGCGCAATCAGCGCCAGAGCGGCCGCCGGACCCTGCGACTTGGCCACGGCCACCGCCCGGTTGAGCGTAACCACGGGCGAGGGATGGATGGCTTCGAGGGACTGGTAGAGCCGATCGATCGCGGCCCAGTCGGTTTCGGCGGCACTGGGCGCGCGCGCATGCTGGGCAGCAATGGCCGCTTGCACCTGATAGGTGCCCGGTGCGCCGTGGCGCAGGGCCTTGTCGACCAGCGCGCGCCCCTCGGCCAGCATCACACCGTCCCAGCGCGAGCGCTGCTGGTCCTCAAGCAGCACCAGTTCACCATTGGCATCAGTGCGGGTCGCGTGCCGCCCATGCTGCAGCAGCATCAGGGCGAGCAGACCCATGATCTCGGGCTCGGCCGGGAATAGCCGCAGCAAAAGCCGCGCCAACCGGATCGCCTCTTCGCAGAGTTCGGCGGCGGCCGGTTCGCTATGGCCGCGCGAATAGCCCTCGTTGAACACCAGGTAGAGCATCAGCGCTACCGCCCCCAACCGCCCAAGGCGCTCGTTCGCATCGGGAGGATCGAACGGCATGCGGTGCTGGGCGATGGCGGCCTTGGCCCGGGTGATGCGCTGCTCCATTGCCGCGTCGCTCACCAGAAACACCCGCGCGATCCGGCTCAGTGGGATGCCGGCGACAATGCGCAGCGCCAGCGCGATCTGCTGGTTGAGCTGCAATTGCGGATGGCAGCACATGAACAGCAGCCGCAGGATGTCGTCGCGGTAATGGGCGCCATCGAGCCGCTCGGCGATATCGACCTCGGCATCGTCGAGGTCAGACAACCGGTCTTCGTCGGGCAGCGCCACGTTGCGCCGCGTCTTGCGCACCGCATCCACCCCGCAATTGCGGCCGACAAAGATCAGCCAGGCAATCGTGTCGCGCGGCGGCCCCTTGTCGGGCCAGCTGCGAATGGCGCGCAGGCTCGCTTCCTGAAACGCCTCCTCGGCGCGGTCGAGATCGCGGAAATAGCGCAACAGGGCGCTCAATGCCTGGGGCCGGGCCGCTGTCAGTGCCGCTGCGATCCAGGCATTGTCCACCATCAGTCCATCTCGCTGGGGTGATAGAGCGCAAGGGGGCGGATTTCGTAGGCGCCTCCGCCCGGATTGGCCTTGGCCAGGTCCTTGGCAAAGGCGATGGCCTCGTCCAGCGTCTCGCAATCGGCCACGAAGAAGCCGAGGAACTGCTCCTTGGTTTCGGCAAATGGCCCATCGATGATCAGGGGTTCGCCCGAGGTCTTGCGCAAGGTGGTGGCCGATGTGGTGGGCAGCAGGCGGGCCACCGGCCCCAGCTTGCCCTTGGCCTTCATGCCATTCTCGACCTGGGCGAGCCGGGCCATGCAGGCGTCGTCCTCCTCCTTGGTCCAGGTGGCGACGGCGTTCTCATCATTGTAGCAGAGGACGGCGTAGAGCATTTGAACTTCCCTCGTCGAAAACATGACGAGCGAATATGTGCATTTTCGACGGCCGCCGCGCGATAAAAATGCTAGCTGACCGGCGGCGGCGTATCGCGCGCAATGGTCAGCGTCGCCCCCAGCGACGCCACAATGATCGAGACGATCCCCGCGATCTGCCAGAGGCTCAGCACTTCATGCAGCACGATGAGGCCCGACAGGGCCGCCAGGGCCGGCGAAGCGCTCATCAGGATGCCGAACAGGCGCGCCGGCACATGCGGCAGCGCCACCATGTCGAGCGCATAGGGAATGGCGCTCGACAACAGCGCAACGCCCAGCGCCACCGGCAGGATGGCCGGGTTGAGCAGCGCCGTACCGGCCGTCGCCACGCCGAAGGGCAGCGCGATGATGGCAGCAATGCTGACACCCAGCGCCGTGATGTGCGGGCCGCCGCCGGTGCCCGCCCGTTGACCAAAAACGATATAGCCCGCCCAGCAGGCGCCAGCGCAGAGCGCCAGCATCACGCCGACCGGATCAAGCCCGCCGCTGGCCTGCCCCAGTGGCAGCAGCATGGCCAGCCCCGCCACGGCCAGCGCGATCCAGAGGAAATCGAGCGGCTTGCGCGAACCGGCCAGCGCCACCGCCAGCGGCCCGGTAAATTCCAGCGCCACCGCCACGCCAAGCGGAATGGTGGCGATCGCGGCGTAGAAGAACATGTTCATCGCGCCCATGACGACGCCATACATCACCACCGACCGCCACTGCCTGGCGTCGAGCTTGTAACGCCAGGGCCGGAACACGGCGACCAGCACCAGGGCGGCCAGCGTCAGGCGCAGCGTCGTGGCCCCGGCCGCGCCGACCAGCGGGAACAGTCCCTTGGCAAAGCTGGCCCCGGTCTGGGTGAAGATCATGCCCAGAACGATCAGGGCAACAGGCAGGAAAACGGAATTGGGCCGCAAGGGAGTGGCTTTCGAGTGGGTCGGCTGAGCCCTAGCAGGCTTCGATTGCGCCGTCACGCACCAGCCGCATCTGCACGATTCCTTGACCCGACTCTCAATGCCCTCTAGCCCTAGCGGCACCGGGAACGAAGGAGGAATGTCGATGCAATATCGCTATCTGGGCCGCTCAGGCCTCAAGATCTCCACCCTGACCATGGGAACCATGACCTTTGGCGGTTCCGAGAAGGTCGGCGCCACCGAACAGGACGACGCGACCCGCCAGATCGACCTGTGCCTCGATGCCGGCATCAACCTGCTCGACACCGCCAATGTCTATAATGGCGGCGTCTCCGAGGAGATGATCGGCGTCGCTCTCAGCGAGAATGGCCGGCGCGCGCGCACCCTCGTCGCCACCAAGGTGCGCTTCAAGATGGGCGCGGGGCCCAATGAAATCGGCCTCAGCCGCCACCACATCATCGCCCAGACCGAAGCCAGCCTGAAGCGCCTTAAGACCGATGTCATCGACCTCTACCAAGTCCACGAATGGGACGGCATGACCCCCATCGAGGAGACGATGGAAGCCCTCGACACGCTGATCAAGCAGGGCAAGGTCCGCTATATCGGCTGTTCCAACTATTCCGGCTGGCACATCAGCAAGGCCCTCGCCGCGGCCGGTGCCCGCCATGGCGAACGCTTCATCTCCCAGCAGATCCACTACACGCTCCATTCGCGCGAAGCCGAATATGAGCTGGTGCCGATCAGCCAGGATCAGGGCCTGGGCATGCTGATCTGGTCGCCGCTGGCCGGTGGCCTGCTTTCGGGCAAATACCGTCGCGATGGCGGCCCCAAATCGGGCCGCCATGTCGGCGGTTTCCGCGAGCCCCCGGTCTACGACTGGGAAAAGCTCTATGACATCGTCGATGTGCTGGTCGCCATTGCCGACGCGCGCGGCGTATCCGGGGCGCAGGTGGCCCTGGCCTGGCTGCTCGGCCGCCCCGGCGTCACCTCGGTGATCATCGGCGGGCGCAATAACGAGCAGTTCATCGACAATCTCGGCGCCGCCGATCTGGTGCTGACCGACGACGAGCGCGCGCGGCTCGATACGGTCAGCCGTCCGCCCCTGCTCTACCCCTATTGGCACCAGACATTCACCGCCGAAGACCGGCTGGGCAAGATCGACCGCGACCTGATAGGTCCCTATGCCGAGGAGTTGAGGCGTGGCTGATTATCTGTTCGAACCCTATGCACCCGTGACCATCCCGATCGCCCGGGGCGGCCTGTTTGCCGTGCGCCGCGTCTATTGCGTGGGGCGCAACTATGCCGAACATGTCGTCGAGCTGGGCAATGACCTGCGCGACCCGCCCTTCTTCTTTTCCAAGCCGGCCGACGCCATCGTGGTCGGCGGCGCAGCCATGCCCTATCCGCCGCAGACCGGGGATCTCCATCACGAGATCGAGCTGGTCGTGGCCATCGGCAAGGACGGCGCCGACATCGACCCTGCCGATGCGCTCGACCAGGTCTATGGCTATGCCGCCGGCATCGACATGACGCGCCGCGACCTGCAGGCCGCGGCCAAAAAGGCCGGCCGCCCCTGGGACATGGCCAAGGGCTTTGATCATTCCGCCCCCATCGGCACCATCGAGCCGGCCAGTGCCATCGGCCACCCGTCCAGCGGGGCCATCACGCTGTCGGTCAATGGCGTCGAGCGGCAACGCGGCGATCTCGCCGACCAGATCTGGAATGTCAGCGACACCATCGCCTTCCTCTCCCGTTTCGTCACCCTTAGGGCTGGCGACATCATCATGACCGGCACCCCCGCCGGGGTGGGCGCGGTCACGCGTGGCGACACGCTCGAAGGCGCCATTGCCGGCGTCGGCACCGTGCGGACGGCGCTGGTCTGATGCCGGTCTGGTCGCCACAGCAGGATGCTGCACTCAAGGCCGTTTCCGACTGGCTCAAGGATCGCAATGGTCCACAGGTCTTCCGCCTGTTCGGCTGGGCGGGCACCGGCAAGTCGACTCTCGCCGTGCATCTGGCGCAGGACGTGCGCAGCGTCAAATATGCTGCCTTCACCGGCAAGGCAGCCCTGGTCATGCGCAAGCGCGGCTGCAAGGGCGCCCAGACCATCCATAGCCTGATCTATACGCTGGTCAGCGAGAAGGACGGCGAGCCGCGTTTCGTGCTCGATGATGAAAGCCCGGCGGCCGATGCCGACCTGATCGTCATCGACGAGGTCTCAATGGTCGATGAACAGCTGGGCCGCGACCTGCTGAGCTTTGGCGTCAAGGTGCTGGTGCTGGGCGATCCGTTCCAGTTGCCGCCGGTACAGGGCGCGGGCTTCTTCACCGCCGACGAGCCCGATGTGATGCTGACCGAAATCCATCGCCAGGCCGCCGACAACCCGATCATCCACCTCTCCATGCAGGTTCGTGAAGGCGGCTTTCTGGAACGCGGGACCTATGGCGATTCCATCGTCGTGGGCCGCGACAGCGTTGACCGCAATGCGGTGCTCGAGGCTGACCAGGTGCTGGTGGGCCGCAACAAGACGCGGCTGCAATACAATGACCGGCTGCGCGAGCTGAAGGGCCTGCCCTTCCACGAGCCGGTGGTGGGCGACCGCATGGTTTGCCTCCGCAACAACCCGCGCAAGAAGCTGCTCAACGGGCAGATCTGGATCGTCACCGAAGCCACCCGCCGCAGCAATGGCAAATGGAGCCTGCTGCTCGGCGCCGACGAGGGCAAGGGCGAAGCCAAGGTGCTGACCCACAAGGCCTTCTTCTCTGGCGAAGAAGACGCCATGAGCTGGCCCGAACGCCGCCAGTTCGACGAATTCACCTTTGGCTACTGCCTCACCGTGCACAAGGCGCAGGGCAGCCAGTGGGACAATGTCTACCTGTTCGACGAGAGCTTCGTGTTCCGCGAAGAGCGCGCCCGCTGGCTCTATACCGGCATTACCCGCGCCGCCGAGAGGATCACCGTCGTGTCCTGATGGGCGCGCGCCCCATCGCGGGCCAGCGGCCATAACAAAGACAAACTTGGGCCATGGCTTTGATATTTGAGACTTTCTGGCGGTTTCGCCAGTTATGGTTCAAACTATCCAGCCCAGCCCGGCGCATCGGGCACAGCCACTCTTGGAGGCAATATGCATTACGATGCCCAACTGATCGCAACGGTCGCGGCAGGTCTGGTGCTGGCCTATATTCTGGGGCTGCTGGCCAATCGATTGCGGCTTCCCCCGCTGGTCGGCTACCTGCTGGCCGGCCTGCTGGTCGGGCCGCTGGCCCCCGGCTTTTCCGCCAATGCCACGGCCATCGGTGGCCCGCTGATCGCCTTTGGCATTGCGCTGCTGATGTTCGGCATCGGCCTGCGCTTCTCGCTGCGCGACCTGACCCGGCTGCGCCTGCTCGCCATTCCCGGCGCCATTGCGCAAATGGTCGTCACCACCCTGCTCGGCATGGGGCTGGGCCTGCTGGTCGGCTGGACGCTGCCCGGCGCAGTGCTGTTTGGCCTTGCCCTCTCCAGCGCCTCGAGCATCGTGCTGTTCCGGGCGCTGCAGGATCGCCGCCTGCTGCAGACCGAGCGCGGACAGATCGCCATGGACTGGCTGATCGTGCAGAACCTGGTCATGGTGCTGGCGCTGGTGCTGCTGCCGGCCATTGCCTCGGCCAGCGATATTACCACCGCCACCGTCCACGACCCCTTCGTGTCCTTTGTCGAGCGCCTCGTCGGCGGCCCCATCGGGCTGGTCGGCGTACTCGCCGTGACGCTGGTCAAGATCCTCGCCTTCCTCGGCTTCATGCTGATCGTCGGCCGCAGCGTCGTGCCGTGGCTGCTGCAGCTGACCGCCCGCGCCGGCTCGCGCGAGCTGGGGCGCCTCGCCGTCATCGCCGTCGCGCTGGGCGTGGCGCTGGGCTCGGCTCTGCTGTTCGGCGTGCCGCTGGCACTGGGCGCCTTCCTCGCCGGCATGATCCTCTGCGAAAGCCCGCTCACCGGCCGCATCGTCCGCCAGACCCTGCCCCTGCGCGAGGCCTTTGGCGTGCTGTTCTTCCTCGCCCTGGGCATGCTGTTCGATCCCTCGATCCTGCTGCGCGCGCCGCTGCCGGTCCTCAGCATGCTGGCGATCATTCTGATCGGAAAATCGGCTGCTGCGTTCTTCGTGCTCAGCCTCACCGGCCGTTCCACACCGGCCGCAGCGACAGTTGGTGCAGCACTGGCGCAGGTGGGCGAGTTCGCCTTCGTGCTTGTCGCGCTCGGGGTGTCGCTGGCCCTGTTGCCGCCCGACGCGCAGGATTTCATCGTCGCCGGCGCCTTCATATCCATCCTGGTCAATCCGCTGGTCTTCTGGCTGGCGGGCCTGGCTTTGCCCCATGTCGAAAAGCGCGTGATGCCCCATGTCGCCGCCAACCAGCGCATCGAGCCATCCGCCACCTCGGCCGAGGAACGCGCCGCCCTTTCGGCCACCGCGGAGCCGGTGGACCGGCATAACCAGCCGACGACGCTTGGCGGGCACAAGATCGTGGTGGGCTACGGCCATGTTGGGCGCCGCGTCGCCGAGGGGCTGACGGCCCAGGCCCAGCCGCTGCTGCTGATCGAGGATGCCGAGGACAGCGTCGCCGACGCCCGCGAGGACGGAATCGAAGTGGTCACCGGCAACGCCGCCCTGCCCAAAGTGCTGCGCCTGGCCAATGTCGGTGGCGCCACCACGCTGCTGATCGCCCTGTCGGACGGCTTTGCTTCCGGCGCCATTGCCCGGGCCGCGCGCAAGCTCAATCCCTCGATCCGCATCATTGCCCGCGCGGGGTCGCCAGAGGAGGACGCCTACCTGCGCAGCCAGGGCGCTGATGTGGTGATTTTGGCCGTGCGCGAAGTGGCACGCGGCATGCTCGAAAGCGTCGTCGCCGCGCCCCCGGCCGACATTGTCGCGCCGCCCCCGCCACCCGAACCCAAGCTGCCGCCCGTCGATAACCTGATCGCCGCCGCTGCCGTTGCCAGCGCCACAGCCGAAGCGGTGGTCCCGGCCAGCGCCGAGCCGCCTGCAATCGTCGTGACGCCAACCGAGTCCGTGATCGTCCGGCCCCCCACCGAAGTCGCTACCACTGCTGACAGCGCCGAGCCGGAGGCACCGGAACCGGTGATCGCACCCGAAACCGGCACCGCCATTGTCGGCGAAGCCCCGCCCGCTATCGACGAGGTTATCCCCCTGCCAGCTCCAGCGGAGAGCGACGACACGCCCATCCCGATGCCCCCGCCAGAGGCAGCACCCGAACCGGAGCCAGAACCAGCACCGGAACCGGAGCCGGAGCCGGAGCCGGCTGCAGAAGCCGAACCGGCACCGGAGTCCACGCCCGAAATCGCTCCTGTCTCCGAAGATGCGGAAACCGCCGCGCAGGAGGCCGACGAAATCAGCGAGGGTGGCATTGCCCCGCCCGAACCGGACGACACCGCGCCGGCCGCCGAGGACAAGCCCGAGGGCGTCGTGCCGCCGGTGACACCCGAACCCAAGGGCTAAACCACTTGTCAAAGGCGCAGGTGTAAGCGAAGAGAACTGCGGGGCTGTAGCCTGGCCCCGGTGGAGGCGGCGCGCCCACGGGTGCGCCCGGAGTACGTTCGGCCGATGATCTCGCAAAAAGCCAAGTATGCCTTGCGCGCGCTGGTGTCCCTCGCCCGGGTCGGGCGCGGTGAAACCATCATGATCGGGGAGATTTCGCGGGAACAATCCATTCCCAAAAAATTTCTCGAACAGATCCTGCTTGAGCTCAAGCGGGCCGGTTTCGTCGCCAGCCGCCGCGGTCGCGCCGGGGGCTATGAGCTGCTCAAGCCACCTGAGCAGATCATGTTCGGCGAAGTGCTGCGCCTGATCGACGGGCCGATTGCGCCGCTCCCGTGCCTGTCCAAGATCGCCTATCGCAAATGCGAAGACTGCCGCGACGAGGCCAGCTGCGAAATCCGCCACGTCTTCGAACGCGTGACGCTGGCGACCCGGGAAGTGCTCGACAACACCACGCTGGCCGACTCACTGCGTCTGGAAGACCTGCCGGTCTAGTCTCGGCTGCCGGGCAAGCCCGGCAGCGTCACGAGGCGAGTTAGCCAAACACCACCGTCTTGCGGCCATTGAGCATGACCCGGTTTTCCAGGTGCAGCTTGACCGCACGGGCCAGCACGCGGCTTTCGATATCGCGACCGGCCGCCACCAGGTCGTCGGGGCTCATGGCATGGGTCACGCGCGCGGTTTCCTGCTCGATGATCGGGCCTTCGTCGAGGTCGGGCGTCACATAATGCGCTGTCGCACCGATGATCTTGACGCCACGCTCATGGGCCTGGTGATAGGGCTTGGCGCCCTTGAAGCTGGGCAGGAACGAGTGGTGGATATTGATCACCTGGCCGAAGAGGCGCGTCGACAGGTTATCCGACAGCACCTGCATATAGCGCGCCAGCACCACCAGGTCCGCACCCGACTGCTTGACGATGGCCAGCACCTGCTCTTCCTGCGCTGCCTTGGTGTCCTTGGTCACCGGCAGCAGGTGGAACGGAATGCCGGCATCTTCGGCGATCTTCTGCGCATCGGAGTGATTGGACACGATCGCGGCCACTTCGGCATCCAGCCAGCCGACGCGGATCTGGTAGAGCAGGTGCAGCAGCGTGTGGTCGAATTTGGAGACCATGATGACGATGCGCTTCTTGCGGCCCTGATCGCTCAGCATAGTCTTCATCGAGAAGCGCTCGATAGGCGACTTGATGGCGCGCTCAATGGTGTCGCGGCTCACCCCGTCCGGCGCGGTGAAGGCCAGGCGCATGAAGAACTGGCCGGTCTCGCGATCCCAGAACTGGTTGGACTCGGCGATATTGGCATCAAGGGCTGCCAGCTCGGTGGTGATCGCAGCCACGATGCCGGGCCGGTCAGCACAGCTGAGCGTAAGGACGAAGTTGGCCAGGGACATCAGGCGCTCCAGGTCTGTTGTTGGCGCGTTTCCGAACCCGGAAAACCCGACGCCACAAACCGGACGCCATTTGCTGGAAACGCTTTGTTCTGTGCAGCGGTATCAATGGCTTGAGCCCGTCCGTCAAGGGCACAAAGCGGCCCAACCAAAAAGGGCCGCCCTTGCGGACGGCCCTTCCTGAGCTAATCGGTCTCTAAAGTCCTGGAGGAGGCTGCTATCCGAGATCACTCCCAGTCAGCACCAAAAATCCAAGACCCTCTTCGAGTACCAAAATCTCAAAAGTCACTGGATCACCTCCTCTTAGTTGGTTGAACATGAGAGGAATGGTGCGCCCCTTTTTCCGACTTGTCCAGCACCTCACTTTTTTGAGGCTACGCGCGCGCTTTCTTGGGGCGCGAGCGCAGCTGCAGGATGGTGGCGGCCAGCACGCCCAGCGCCACGATGCCGATGATGATGGTGGCCAATGCGTTGACGTCCGGCGACACGCCCAGCTTGACCTTGGAGAAGATCACCATGGGCAGGGTCGACGAGCCGGGGCCGGACACGAAGCTGGCGATCACCAGGTCGTCGAGCGACAGGGTGAAACCCAGCAGCCAGCCCGAGACCAGCGCAGGAGCGATGATCGGCAGGGTGACGTCAAAGAAGGTGCGCACCGGGGATGCGCCCAGATCCATCGCCGCTTCTTCCAGGCTCCGGTCGAAGTCGGACAGGCGCGATTGCACCACCACACAGACATAGGCCGTGCAGAAGGTTGCATGGGCCAGCACGATGGTCAGCATGCCGCGACCCTGCGGCCAGCCGAGCAGGCTTTCCATGGCCACGAACAGCAGCAGCAAAGACAGCCCGGTGATGACGTCGGGCATCACCAGCGGGGCCGAAACCATGCCGGAAAACAGCGTCCGGCCCTTGAAGCGGCGGAAGCGCACCAGCGCCACCGCTGCCAGCGTGCCCAGCACCAGCGCAATTGTGGCCGCCATGGCGGCGATCTGCAGGCTCAGCCAGGCCGCGCCCAGCAGCTGCGGATCGCGGAACAGCTCTGCATACCACTTGGTGGAAAAGCCCGACCAGACGGTGACCAGCTTGCTCTCGTTGAACGAGAAGATGACCAGCGACACGATCGGCGCATAGAGAAACGAGAAGCCCAGCGTTGCCGCGATGGGAAGAAACCAGCCTCGACGCCACATGCTACTTCTCCACCACGGCGCCCTGGGCGCGCTGCAACAGCATGATGGGCACCACCACCACGACCAGCATGGCCATGGCCACCGCTGCGGCGCGCGGCCAGTTGGTATTGGTGAAGAACTCGTCCCACAGCACGCGACCGATCATCAGCGTGCCCGGTCCACCCAGCAGCGAGGGAATGACGAATTCCCCGATGGCCGGAATGAACACCAGCATCGAGCCGGCGACCACGCCGGGCATGGAGAGCGGCAGCGTCACCGAAAGGAAGGTGCGCAACGGACGCGCCCCCAGATCGGCGGCAGCCTCGAACAGGGACACATCCAGCTTCACCAGCGTCGTATAGAGCGGCAGGATCATGAAGGGCAGATAGGTGTAGACGATGCCCACATAAACAGCGAAATCGGTCTGCATCATCACCAGCGGCTGAATGCCGAACAGGCCCAGGAACTGGTTGATGACGCCATTGCCGCGCATGAACCCGGTCAGGGCATAGACGCGCAGCAGGAACGAGGTGAAGAAGGGCAGGATCACCAGCATCAGGAGGATATTGCGCCAGCGGTCGTCGGCGCGCGCAATGGCATAGGCCATCGGATAGCCGATGATCAGGGTGATGACCGTCGCGATGAAGGCGATGCGGATCGAGGACAGATAGGCCGCGACATAGAGGTTATCGGTGAACAGCCGGATATAGTTGTTCAGGTGCAGCGTCAGCTGCACGGTGCCTTCCTGGGTGGTCAGCAGCGGCGAATAGGGCGGCCGCCCAAACTGCTTGGTGGTCAGCGAAATGCCGAACACCACGGCGAGCGGAATGAGGAAGAATACCAGCAGCCACAGCACCGGCGCCAGCAGCACCAGCACGCGGCCCGAAATGCCGACCTTGGCCAGACGCAGTTCCACCGCATTCCAGGGACGCAGGCGGCGCGGCGGCGGGATGGTGGGTTCGTGGGTCGTGGTCATACCGTCAGCACCGAGCCAGCATTGTCACCCCAAGTGACATAGACTTCTTCTTCCCAGGTGATGGCGTCCGGCTTGCCGCGCACCGAATTGGTCTGGCTGACGCGCACGCGCTTGCCGCTCTCGAGCAGCACCTGATACAGCGAGATGTCGCCCAGATAGGCGATTTCCTCGACCACGCCCTTGGTAACGTTGGCGTTGAAGGGGCTGTCAGGCTTCTCGCGGCTGAGTTCCATCTTTTCCGGGCGGATCGCCCACCACAGCAACTGGTCGGGCGCACAATCGACGCCATGGCCGACATAGATATCGCAGCCCAGCTCGTTGGAGCGGATGCGCACATGGTCGGGCTCGTCCTCGGTGACGATGCCTTCCACCATGTTGGCCGAGCCGATGAAGCCGGCGACGAAGCGCGAATTGGGGAATTCATAAATGTCGGCGGGTTCGCCGATCATGGCGATTTCGCCCTGATTCATCACGCCGATGCGGGTGGCCAGGGTCATGGCCTCTTCCTGGTCGTGCGTCACCACGATGAAAGTCACCCCCAGCGTTTCCTGGATCTTGACCAGTTCGAACTGGGTTTCCTCGCGCAGCTTCTTGTCGAGCGCGCCCAGCGGCTCGTCGAGCAACAGCAGCTTGGGGCGCTTGGCGAGCGCACGGGCCAGCGCCACGCGCTGGCGTTGGCCGCCCGAGAGCTGGTGCGGCTTGCGGTGACCATAGCCCTCCAGCTTGACCAGGCTCAGCAGCTCCGCCACCCGCTCGGCGATCTCGGCCTTGGGCATGTTATCGCGCTTGAGACCATAGGCGATGTTCTGCTCCACGCTCATATGGGGGAACAGCGCATAGGACTGGAACATCATGTTGACCGGCCGATGGTAGGGCGGCACGTTGGTCATGTCCTGACCATCGATTTCGATCGTCCCCGAGGTGGGGGTCTCGAACCCGGCCAGCATGCGCAGCAGGGTCGATTTGCCCGACCCCGACCCGCCCAGCAGGCAAAACAGTTCCGACTTGTAGATGTCGAGCGACACTTCATGCACGGCAGAGGTGTCGCCGAACTTCTTGGACACGTTCTTGATGCGCACGAACGGCTGATTGCCGCTCGGGTCGCGCCACGGGCGAGTGTCGATTGCAAGCTGAGGTTTCTTGGCCATGGCGGACCCTAGAAAAATGGGCAAGGGGGCGGCTGCCGCCGCCCCCTGCCGGATAGAACTACTGACCGGTTTTGATGCGGGTCCAGGTGCGGGTCAAGACCTCTTCGAAGTCAGGGCTGTGCGCGCCCATCACGAAGGCCTTGGCGATGGTCTCGGCCGGGGCATAGATGCCCGGATTGTTCTTGACCTCGTCGGCCACGAACTCGGTCGCTGCCAGGTTGGGGTTGGCGTAGAACACGTAGTTGGTGATCGCGGCCACGACCTGCGGCTCGAGGATGTAGTTGATGAACTTGTGCGCGTTGTCCGGATGGGGCGCGTCCACCGGAATGGCCAGGAAGTCGAACAGGGTCGCAGCGCCTTCCTTGGGGATGACATACTGCACTTCCACGCCCTGACCGGCCGCGGCTGCGGCATCGGCGGCGATGAAGATATCGCCCGAATAGCCCAGCGCGACGCAGATTTCGCCATTGCCCAGGTCGTCGATATACTGCGACGAGTGGAAGTAGCGCACGAACGGCTTGATCGAGTTGAGCAGCTCCTCGGCCTTGGCCAGGTCTTCCTGGCTTTCCGAATTGGCGTCGAGCCCGAGATAGTTCAGCGCGATGCCGACGACTTCGGAGGGGCTATCGAGCAGGCTGATGCCGCACGAGGACAGCTTTTCCGCATATTCCGGCTTGAACAGCAGGTCCCAGCTATCGGTGGGGGCGTCGGCGCCCAGCACTTCGGCGACCTTGGCGACATTGTAGCCATAGCCGATGGTGTTGATCATGTAGGGCACGGCATGGGCATTGTCCGGGTCCTGATTGGCGGCGGTCGCCATCACGGCCGGGTCGAGATTGCTCAGGTTCGGCAGCTTGGACTTGTCCAGCGGCAGGATCAGGCCGGCCTTGATCTGGCGCTCGAGGAAGTTGCCAGAGGGCACAACGATGTCATAGCCCGAATTGCCGGCAAGCAGCTTGGCGTCGACGATCTCGTTATTGTCGTAGACGTCGTAGTTCACCTTGATGCCGGTCTGGGCTTCAAAATTGGCGATCGTGTCTTCGGCGATATAGTCCGACCAGTTGTAGACGTTGAGCACCGGCTCTTCCTGGGCCAGCGCGGGGCTGGCGGCCAGCAGGGCGCCGAAGGCAAGTGCGAGCGACTTGTTCATTGTGGGTTTGAGCTCCTAGTATGCGGTAGTTTCTTGGTTTTTTGCGGATTTCAGTCCCGGCTCTCCCGATCCGGGCATGGGCAGGTCAGCCCGTGGCGCTCATCTTTGAGTGCCCGAACTCTGAACAGGGTGGCGTGCCGATACGGAAAAATGGCGCTCGGAAGCGCTGGGCAGGTCTGCAGGATAGGGCCCGGAGCCGGGCGCGCATCGATCGGCCGGAAAAGCGCGATCAACAATGTTCGTCTGCAGCGAAGTGCCCTTTCCACGCTGGAGTTTCCGAGGGCAACCTAGAATCAAATCTTGGGTCCGACAAGCACTGCGGACGCAAGTTTGTGCAGGGGTTGACGCCCTGCGGCAACAAGGCGCAAAACCCGCGTTAACCCGAGGCCCGGCAGGGTCCTCACCCCACCTTTGCATGAGAGCGATCCGATGAGCGCCAAGGCCTATCTGTCCATCAGCCCCGAAGTGAAGCAGGCACTGGCGGCCGGCAAGCCCATTGTGGCGCTGGAATCCACCATCATCACCCACGGCATGCCCTATCCGCAGAACCTGGAAATGGCGACCAATGTGGAAACCGTGATCCGCAAAAATGGCGCCGTGCCAGCCACCATCGCCATCATGGACGGGCGCTTCTGCGTCGGCGTATCGGGCGAAGATCTCGAGCGCCTGGCCCAGACCGGCGGCACCGCCGCCAAGGCCAGCCGCCGAGACGTCTCTTCGCTGCTGGTCAAGGGCGAGATTGCCGGTACCACCGTTGCCACCACCATGCAGATCGCTGCGCTGGCCGGCATCCATGTCTTTGCCACCGGCGGCATTGGCGGCGTGCATCGCGGTGCTGAAGAAACCTTCGACATTTCTGCAGATCTGCAGGAACTCGGCCGCACCCCGGTCTGCGTCGTCTGCGCCGGCGCCAAGTCGATCCTCGATATCGCCAAGACCCTCGAAGTGCTCGAAACCAATGGCGTGCCGGTGCTCGGCTTTGGCACCGACGACTTCCCCGCCTTCTGGGCCCGCCAGAGCGGCCACAAGGTCGACCACCGCTTCGATGATGCCGCCGACATTGCCCGCGTCGTGGCCATGCAGGCCGATCTGGGCCTGGGCGGCGTGCTGGTTGCCAATCCGATTCCCGAAAGCGACGCGCTCGACCCCGCCGCCATCGAGGCCCGCATTGCCGAGGCCATCCGCGGCGCCGAACAGGAAGGCGTTTCGCGCAAGGACCTCACCCCGTTCCTGCTCAAGCGCATCTTTGAACTGACCGACGGCAAGTCGCTGGTCGCCAATATCGCGCTGGTCGAGAACAACGCCAAGGTCGCCGCCCAGATCGCCGTGGCGCTGGCCGCCCGCACCGCCCCCAAGCCCGGCGTGCTGCGCGCATGAGCGGCAAGGTCCTCGTCATCGGGGATGTGATGACCGATGTCATCGTCATGCCCGAGGGTCCCCTGGTGAAGGGGTCGGACCGGCGGGCCACGGTGCGCAGCCGGCCCGGCGGGTCGGGTGCCAACCAGGCCGTGTGGCTCAGCGCCATGGGCGCCGAGGTGGTGTTCGCCGCCCGTGTCGGCGCCACCGACCGTTCCTTCCTCGAAAACTACTTCCGCGGACTCGATGTCGTGCCGGTGCTGGCCGCCGACAAGGAACAGCCCTCGGGAGTCCTGGTGACCATCGTCGACCCCGATGGGGAGCGCAGCTTCCTCACCGACCGGGGCGCCAATCTCAATCTCTGCGTCGATGACCTGCCCGACAGCCTGCTAGAGGAGATCGGCATGGTCGTGGTCTCGGGCTACAGCTTCTTTGCCCCCGGCCCCCGCGCCGCCGTGCAGCAGTTGTTCGCCGAAGCCCGCGCCCGCGGCATTGCCGTCGCCGTCGACCCGGCCTCGGTCGGCTTCCTGCTCGAAGTGGGGATCGACCAGTTCCTTGACTGGACCAGCGGCGCCGACTGGATCTTTGCCAATGAGAGCGAAGCCGAAGCCCTGACCGGGCACAGCGATGCTGACGCGCAGATGCGCGCCCTTGGCGAGCATTTCACCACCGTGCTGATCAAGCGCGGCGCCCGTGGGGCAGCGCTTGGCGGCCGCCAGGGCATCCGCGTCTCCCTGCCGGCGACCGAGGTCGAGGTGGTGGTGGATTCAACCGGGGCTGGCGACGCCTTTGCCGGTGGCTTCATTGCCGCCCATCTGGCCGGCGAAGACGAAACCACCGCTCTCGGCAAGGCCATTGCGGCCGGCGCCCGCGCCGTTCAGGCCATCGGCGGACAGCCGCAGCCCGACCGCTGACCATGCATTTCGGCCCGGCGGCAGTGTTGCCGGGCCCCGCCTGCCCCGTGTCGTCTCTGTGCCCGAGGAGCCCAGCCATGACCAGACCGCTCACCGCACTCGCCGCCCTGCTGCTGCTGACCGCCCCGGCGCTCGCCGATGGCAAGATCTATGTGCAACTGCCCGAATTCGGCGCCTTTGCGGGCAACGAAGCCGAGACATTGCTCGAACAGGTGGTGCTGGCCAATGTCGTATCGTCCAACTGCCCTGACTACGCCGTCACCGATGCCGAATGGTCGCTACTGACCGATTCCGCTGATCTGCTGGCGCGCGGCGAGCTCGGCCTCTCCATCGACGACTATGACCGGTATTTCTACGCCCCGGCTTTCGACATGCTCGACAAACCCGATACCTGCGCCAAGGAAGGGCCGGCCGTCGAACTGGTCCTGGAAGAGCTGGTATATAGAGGTGGCAGCCGTGAGCCGCTGGCCGACCAGGACGCCGGCTATGCCGCCGACCAGGCCCGCACGGCGGCCTGGGACGCCGCCGACGCCAAGCGCCGGAGCAAGTCGCCATGAGCCTCATCGCCCCCATCCTCGTCGCCCTGGTCGCGCTGCTGCACCTCTATATCCTGGTGCTGGAAATGTTCCTCTGGACCAGCCCGCGCGGCCGCAAGGCTTTCGCCCTGACGCCCGAATTTGCTGAGCAGACCAAGGTGCTGGCCGCCAATCAGGGGCTCTATAACGGGTTCCTGGCCGCCGGGCTGATCTGGGGCCTCGTACAGCCCGACCCGGTCTTTGCCTGGCAGATCCAGCTGTTCTTCCTCGCCTGCGTCGCTGCCGCAGGCATTTTCGGCGCCGCCACGGCCAACCGGCGGATCCTCTTCATCCAGACCGTCCCCGCCGTCATCGCCATACTGGCGGTGATCTTCCTCTAGTCAGTCAGCTCCCTCCCCGCCCGGGGAGGGACAACGTTGGGACTATTTCCGCCCCTCGGCCAGCAGGATCGTCGCAGCAAAGGCCAGGAACACCGCGCCAAAGCTCCAGTTCAGCGCCTTGGACACCCAGGGCTGCTCCTTGAGCACCCGCGTTAGCCATTCGGCGCACAGCACGATACCAGCCACCACCGGCAGCGAGATGACCACGAACTCGACGCCCAGGAACACCAGCTTGGCCGAGGCATTGGGATCGCCGGGCGAGACGAACTGGGGCAGGAAGGTGATGAAGAACAGCAGCACCTTGGGATTGGTCAGGTTGATGCCCAGCCCGATCAGGTAGGAGCGCCAGTAGCTGGTCGCCTTGCCGGTATCGCGCTCGACATTGAGCGCGCCGGAATCGCGGAATGCCTGGATGGCCAGCCAGATCAGGTAGAGCGCCCCGCCGATCTTGAGCGCCCAGAACAGCGGCGGCGCGGCGATGATCAGGATGGAAATGCCGAAGGCCACCAGCATGGTGTGCACGCCAATGCCGGTCAGCGCCCCCAGCACCGTGGCAAAGCCATGCGCCAGCCCGTGATTGATGGTGCGCGAGATGAACAGCGCCATATCCGGCCCCGGAGTGATCGCCAGCACGAAAGCGGCGATGGCAAAAGTCAGCATGGTGCTCAGTTCGGGAATAAAGCCGGTCATGGTGGATCCGCTGTGATGGTGGCGCAAACTCCGCCGAAATACGTCCTTATGGCAAGGGCAGTTCGTGGCTGCGCTTGATGGTTTCCATCGGCACGTCGGTCTTGACGCTCTGCACGCTGGGAATGCGCGTCAGGTGGTCGGACTGGAACCGCCAATAGGCATGCAGGTCCGCCGTCACCACCCGCATGATGGCATCGCATTCGCCAGTGGTCAGGTAGCATTCCACCACTTCGGGAAATTTGCGCACCGTCTCGGCAAACTGCTGGGTAATGGCCGCGTCCTGCGTCTTGAACCAGACGCGCACGAACACCGTCAGCCCCATGCCCACCTTGGCCGGATTGAGCACGGCCACATAGCGGTCGATGATCCCCGACTCCTCGAGCAGCCGCACCCGGCGCAGGCAGGGCGAGGGCGACAGCCCCACTTCATTGGCCAGCTCGACATTGCTGATCCGCCCGTTGCGCTGCAGCACCTGCAGGATCCGCCGATCGATCGCATCAAACGCCACTGGCATTCCGTGCCACTCCAAAATCAGCTATTGGTGGAATATGCCACACCCAGTGGCCATATGTGAACTTTTTGGAAGATCATTGCGCTAGAGATAGCCTATCCTTCCAACATCTTTCTCAGGACGCATGTAGATCATGGCAAAAGACATCAAGAAGGTCGTGCTGGCCTATTCCGGCGGGCTCGACACCTCGATCATCCTCAAGTGGCTGCAGGAAACCTACCAGTGCGAGGTGGTGACCTTCACCGCCGACCTCGGCCAGGGCGAAGAGCTCGAGCCCGCCCGCAAGAAGGCCGAAATGGCCGGGATCAAGGATATCCGCATCGAAGACCTGCGCGAAGAGTTCGTCAGGGACTTCGTGTTCCCGATGTTCCGCGCCAATGCCGTCTATGAAGGCGTCTACCTGCTCGGCACCTCGATCGCCCGCCCCCTGATCGCCAAGCGCCTCGTCGAAATCGCCCAGGAAGTCGGCGCCGATGCCGTTTCCCATGGCGCCACCGGCAAGGGCAATGACCAGGTCCGCTTCGAGCTGACCGCCAATGCCCTCGATCCCTCGATCAAGGTCATCGCGCCCTGGCGCGAATGGGACCTGCAGAGCCGCACCAAGCTGCTCGACTATGCCGAAAAGAACCAGATCGCCATCGCCAAGGACAAGCGCGGCGAGGCCCCGTTCTCGGTCGACGCCAACCTGCTGCACACCTCGTCCGAGGGCAAGGTGCTCGAGGATCCCGCAGTGCCGGCGCCCGACTATGTCTACCAGCGCACCACCGATCCCGAACTGGCCCCCAACGAGGCCGAGATCATCACCATTGGCTTTGAAAAGGGCGATGCCGTTTCGGTCAATGGCGAAAAGCTCTCCCCGGCAGCCCTGCTCACCAAGCTCAACGAGCTGGGCGGCAAGCACGGCGTGGGCCGCCTCGACCTGGTCGAGAACCGCTTCGTCGGCATGAAGTCGCGCGGCGTCTACGAAACCCCCGGCGGCACCGTGCTGCTGGTGGCCCACCGCGGCATTGAATCGATCACCCTCGATCGCGGCGCATCTCACCTCAAGGATGAGTTGATGCCGAAATATGCCGAGCTGATCTACAATGGCTTCTGGTATTCGCCCGAGCGCGAAATGCTGCAGGCCATGATCGACAAGAGCCAGGAATTCGTCACCGGCGAAGTCACCATCAAGCTTTACAAGGGTTCGGCAACGCTGGTTGCGCGTACCTCGCCCTATTCGCTCTACTCCGAAGACCTCGTCACCTTCGAGGAAGGCTCGGGCACCTACGACCACCACGACGCCGAAGGCTTCATCCGCCTCAATGGCCTGCGTCTCAAGACCTGGGCCGCGCGCAATAACAAGGCACGCAGCTAAACCACTGACAGCTCTGGCAGACGGACGGCGCAAGCCGCTCCGTCTGCCGGAAAAGTCCCGGAAAACCGGGCATTTTGCCGGCCCCTGCCGCGCGCAGTTAATCGCTCGTTAACGGGAACGATCTAGCTTTCCCCAGCGTCGACGACATTTGGCGAGTGGAGGTCTACTGGTGCAGGCGGAAGACGCGGGCAGCATGGGGAAGATGGCCGAAGCGCTGCTGCTTGATGCTGCGCTCGAAAACATCCCCTATGGCTTCTGTGTCTGGTCCCCCCAGTTCCGGCTGGTAATGTGGAACAAGCATTACCGCGACCTCTACGGCTTTGATGCCGACGCCATCTACAAGGGCATGACCCTCGAGGAAGTGGTGCAATTGTCGGCCCGGCTCGGCAACCACTCCCAGATGAATCCCCAGGCCTTCTACGAGGACTATACCGGCGACCTGCTCTCCAATCGGGGCGGGGCGCGCGCCAAGTCGCTCGAAGTCGTGCGTGGCGGCCGGACGGTCGAAACCGCACACGTCTATACCCCGGCCTTGGGCTGGGTGGTGACCCACGAGGATATTACCGAAGAAATCGCCCGCACCGAGGTGATGGCCAAGCGCAAGCTGGAGCTCGAACGCCAGAACATCCGGCTCGACGCGGCGGTCAACAATATCAGCCAGGGCCTGTGCATGATGGACGCCAAGGGGCGTCTGGTAATCTGCAACGAGCCCTATGCGCGCATCTATAATCTGCCCGCCAGCATGCTCAAGCCGGGTACCCAGCTTGAAACCATTCTGGGGCACCTGTTCGATGTCGGCATGAGCGCCGTCGGCACGCGCGAGGAGTACATTGCCTGGCGCCGCGATGTGATCGCCCGCCGCGAATACGGCAAGAATGTCCACGAGCTCAACGGGCGCACCATCATGATGCAGCACCATCCGATGAAGGATGGCGGCTGGGTCTCGACCCATGAGGACATCACCGAGCAGCGCCAGAACGAAGCCCGCATCCGCCATCTGGCGCGCCATGACTCGCTGACCGACTTGCCTAATCGCATCGAGTTTCTCGAACAGATGGCGACCACCGAGGCCGGCCTCAGCCGCGGCGAAATGGCGGCCGTGCTTTATATCGACCTCGATCACTTCAAGGCCGTCAACGACACGCTGGGCCATGCGGTGGGCGACGAGGTGATCAAGCAGGCTTCCGCGCGCCTATGGGGCACCACGCGCGAAACCGATGTGCTGGCCCGGCTGGGCGGCGACGAATTTGCTCTGCTGATGCGCCCCATCGATGGTCCGGCCGATGCCGCGCGCGTTGCCGATCGCATCATCAAGTCCATCTGCACGCCCATGCTGATCGGTGGCAAGCAGATCGAGATCGGCGCCAGCGTCGGCATCGCCGTCGGCCCCGGCGACGGCGTCAAGACCGAGACCCTGATCAAGAATGCCGACCTGGCGCTTTACCGCGCCAAGAGCGAAGGCCGCTCCACCTACCATTTCTTCGAAACCGGCATGGATGCCGAGCTGCAGCAGCGCCGCTCCATCGAGGCCGGCCTGCGGCTGGCCCTGCAGCGCGACGAGCTGCGCCTGGTGTTCCAGCCTTTGCTGGGCCTCGCCGAAAACCGCATCATCTGCGTTGAGGCGCTGCTGCGCTGGGACCATGAAGGGCGCACCATTTCGCCGGTGGAGTTCATTCCGATCGCCGAGGAAACAGCGCTGATCGTGGCCATCGGGGAATGGGTGTTGCGCGAAGCCATCCGCACCGCCGCCACCTGGCCGGGCGATGTCCGCGTCGCGGTCAACCTGTCGCCGGTGCAGTTCAAGAGTCGCGACCTCGTCGCCCTGGTCACCTCGGCGCTGATGGAGGCGCGCCTGCCTGCCAGCCGCCTCGAACTGGAAATCACCGAAAGCCTGCTGCTGGCCGAGAACGACACCAATCTGCAGGCGCTGCACGACCTGCGCAGCATGGGCGTGCGCATCTCGATGGACGATTTCGGCACCGGCTATTCCTCACTGAGCTATCTGCGCAGCTTCCCCTTCGACAAGATCAAGATCGACCGCTCCTTCATGCGCGACCTGACCAGCCGCAATGACAGTCAGGCCATCATCAAGGCGGTGATCGGGCTCGGCCAGTCGCTGGGCATGTCGACCACCGCCGAAGGCGTCGAAACCGAGGAACAGTTCGAAATGGTGCGCGCCCATGGCGTCACCGAGGTCCAGGGCTTCCTGTTCTCGCCGCCCCTGACGCCGGCCGCCCTATCGAGCCTGCTCCGCTCCGAAGCGGCCAAGGCCCAGCCCCCGCGCCGCAAGGCCTCCTAGCCCGCCCCCGATTGCCTTTTGCCGCGGGCCTTGCGACCCTTGCCGCGAGGAGACGCCATGCGCCCCAAGCACTACGCCCAATTGCTGGCCATTGCCCGCCGCAACTCGCGCCGCGCCGATGAGGCCGAGGACCTCGTGCAGGAGGCGCTGCTGGAAGCGGTCCGCGGCGGGCGCGCCGACCTCGATAATCCGGCCGATCTGAAATGGCTCGCCGGCACGATCCGCAACCGCGCCCGCCTGGCGGCGCGCAGCGCCGGCCGCCGTCTGCGCCGCGACAGCCATTGGCAGTCCATGCGCGGCGATGTCCGGGTTGATCCCGCCCCGGCCGAGCCGCTCGACCTCCCCGCTTTGCTGTCGGCCCTGCCCCCAGCGCTGAAAGCGGTGGCCGCGCTGACCCTTTCCGGGCACACCCGCCGCGAGATCGCCTGGCTGCTTGGCCTTCCCGACGTGACACTGCGCCAGCGCATCACCGCCTTGAAGCGCCATCTGGCGGCCCGGGGCGTCGCCATGCCCGAGGGCATGCCCGGGCTCAGTCTCGATCTGGCCTATGGCCGCATCCGCGACGCGCTGCTGCCAGCCCTGCTGCGCCAGGGCGGCATCCTGGCCAGCCACGATCCCGACGGACATTTATTTATCGTGCGGGCTCACAAACCCGCGCCCGGCGGCAACATCAGGGTGTAACCAGTTCCAATCCGAGGACCCCATGACCTTCAAACCCACCAGCGCCAGCATCGTCTTCTACGTCTCCGACATTGTGCGCACCGAAGCCTTCTATAACGAAACCCTCAATCTCGGCCTCACCAGGCAGGAGGGCGCCGAGCCCTTCTGGCTCTCGGGCAGGCTCGATGGCGGGCTCGACCTGGTCTTTTTCGAAATGGAGGGCCAGCGCGGAAACACGCCCGCTTTGGTCTTCGACATCGGGGAAGGCGGCATTGACGACGTGGTCGCCGACCTCGTGGCCAAGGGCGTCACCATCGTTACCCCGGTCTCGGAGGCCCCCGGCGGCTGGAGCGCCGACTTTCTGGATCCAGATGGCTTTGGCCTTGGACTCTACCAGTCGGGCACGCTGCCGCGAACGCTGAAATAGGCCCGCTGCGGGCGGCCCTCCCGGTCGCCCGCAGGCCAGCTCTGCGCAAACGCTTCTTGTGTCGGGGGCCGCTGTGCTGTATTGCCACGCCCGACTGCGCCACAACGCCCGTATTGGGTCGGCGCCCTGACATCCAGCATGGTTTGGCCGGTCCCGGTTCACAAGAGTATTCCTGTGAACGTATTTTGGGGACCCCGTTTTAGATCATGCCAACGAGGCTGACAAACCCCATGAGCATGCGCAACATTGCCATCATTGCCCACGTTGACCACGGCAAGACGACCCTGATCGACGTGCTGCTGAAGCAGTCTGGCTCTTTCCGCGAAAACGAACGCGTTGAAGAACGCGCCATGGACAGCAACGATATCGAGCGAGAGCGCGGCATCACCATTCTGGCCAAGGCCACCAGCCTGCTCTGGAAAGACAACCGCATCAATATCGTCGACACCCCCGGCCACGCCGACTTCGGCGGTGAAGTCGAGCGTATCCTGTCCATGGTCGATGGCGTCGTGCTGCTGGTCGACGCGGCCGAAGGCCCGATGCCCCAGACCAAGTTCGTGCTGGGCAAGGCCCTGGCACAGGGCCTGCGCCCGATCGTTGCCATCAACAAGATCGACAAGTCCGACGAGCGCCACATGGAAGTGCTCGAAGAAGTGTTCGATCTGTTCGTCGCACTCGACGCGACCTCCGAGCAGCTCGACTTCCCCGTGCTTTACGGCGCGGCCAAGCAGGGCTGGATGATGAACGAGCCGAACGGCCCGCGCGAAAGCCTGGCCCCGCTGCTCGACAAGGTTCTCGAGCACGTGCCCGAGCCCAAGGTCGAAGAAGGCCCGTTCCGCATGCTGGTCACCACCATCGAGCGCAACCCGTTCCTCGGCCGCATCCTGACCGGCCGCATCACCTCCGGTTCGGTCAAGCCGGGTGAAGCCATCCACGCGCTGAACCGCGAAGGCAAGATCGTCGAAAAGGGCCGCGTTTCCAAGGTTCTGGCCTTCCGTGGCCTCGATCGCAACCCAATCGACGAAGGCGTCGCCGGCGACATCGTCTCGATCGCCGGTCTCGAAACCGCCACCGTGGCCGACACCATTGCCATTCCTTCGGTGCTGACGCCCCTGGCCGCCAAGCCGATCGATCCCCCGACCCTGTCGGTGACCTTCCGCATCAATGACGGCCCGCTGGCCGGCCGTGAAGGCGACAAGGTGCAGTCGCGCGTCATCCGTGAGCGCCTGATGCGCGAAGCCGAAGGCAACGTGGCCATCCGCGTCACCCCCGGCGAAGACAATGACAGCTTTGACGTGGCAGGCCGTGGCGAATTGCAGCTGGCCGTGCTGATCGAAAACATGCGCCGCGAAGGGTTCGAGCTCACCATCGGCCGCCCCAAGGTGCTGTTCAAGGAAGAAGACGGCGTCAAGCTTGAGCCGGTCGAAGAAGTCATCATCGACGTCGATGACGAGCACACCGGTGCCGTCGTGCAGAAGCTGACCGAGCGCAAGGGTGAACTCACCGACATGCGCCCGTCCGGCGTTGGCCGTACTCGTATTCGCCTGCTGGTGCCCACCCGCTCGCTGATCGGCTACCAGGCCGAACTGCTCAGCGACACCCGCGGCACCGCCATCTTCAACCGCCTGTTCCACTCCTTCGTCCCCTATAAGGGCGAACTGCAGGGCCGCCGCACCGGCGTGCTGATTTCCAACAGCACCGGCCAGTCCGTGGCCTTCGCGCTGTGGAACCTCGAAGATCGTGGCCCGATCATGATCGACGCCGGCGTCGACATCTATGAAGGCATGATCATCGGCGAGCACAGCCGCGAGAACGACCTTGAAGTGAACGCGCTCAAGGGCAAGCAGCTGACCAATATCCGCACCACGTCCAAGGACGAAGCGGTTCGCCTGACCACGCCCAAAAAGCTCACGCTGGAACAGTCGCTCGGCTACATCGCCGACGACGAGTATGTGGAAGTGACCCCCAAGTCGATCCGCCTGCGCAAGATCTGGCTCGATCCAAACGATCGCAAGCGCATGAGCCGCGCCGCCAAGGCCGTCTAAGAAATCAAGGGGCCCCACGGAAACGTCGGGGCCCTTACTTTTTCTTGGTGTTTGGCCACCATCTTGCCATCCGGATCACTAGGAGTACGCCCCATGACAGACTGGATTATTCAGACCATTTCCGATTGGGGCTATCTCGGCATCTTCATGGTGATGCTGGCCGAAAGCCTGTTCCCGCCCATTCCAAGCGAACTGATCATTCCCTTTGCCGGCTTTGCCGCCGCCAATGGCGAACTCGACTTCTTCGGCGTGCTGGCCACCGCGACCTTCGGCGCCGTCGTCGGCATGCTGCCCTGGTACTTTGCCGGGCGCCTGTTCGGGCTTGATCGCGTGCGCTGGCTGGCCGACCGTTTCGGGCGCCTGCTGACCGTCAATTCCGAGGAGATCGACGTGGCCATCGGCTTCTTCCGCCGCTTTGGCCCGATCATCGTGCTGTTCGGCCGCCTGATGCCGATCATCCGCACGCTGATTTCCATTCCGGCCGGCCTCGCCCGCATGAGCCTGCCGGTCTTCCTGCTCGCCTCCACCACCGGCGCGCTAATCTGGAACACCATTCTCACGCTGGCCGGCTATGTGCTGCACGAGCATTACGACATGGTCGAAATCATCCTCGACCCGCTCAGCTACATTGTGCTCGCCGCCATCGTGCTCATCTACCTCTACCGCGTCGTCACCTGGAAACCGAGCCGGGCTACCGAGTAGCGCGCCTCGCAAAATGCAAATCCCCTCGCATCCTGCAAAGCGGCCCGCCGTGCAGAACGCGAATATTCACCACGGCTTAATGTTTGCGCCCCGAAATCCGGGCCCCGTCGACTTGGCATGCTTCGTGCAATGAAGCGTGCATCCGGAGTTTAGTTGTGCGTACCGGATGTCAGTCATTTGGACCCCGTTTCGTGCGACCGGAACGGGGTCTGATGCTTTTTACGCCTGCTCTTGTCGCGGCTGGCCCAAGCCATTAGATGGAAGCATCGCTGGAGACCACCAATGCTCGCTGTACTGGCCGTTATTCTCTACATCCTTGAGATCTTCCGCTGGGTGATGATCGCCATGATCATCATGAGCTGGCTGATCTCGTTCAACATCATCAACACCCGCAACCAGTTCGTTGAGGGCCTGTGGCGTGTGCTGAACCAGTTGACCGAACCGGTCCTGCGGCCCATCCGCCGCTTCATGCCCAATTTCTCGGGTCTCGATATCAGCCCCATCGTGGCGTTCATCCTGATCTTCTTCATCGAACAGGTCATCCACATCTACCTGGTTCCGATGGTCAGCCGCGCCGGCCTCTAGGCCCGTGACGCCGCCCCTATGCTACCGGCTCAGCCCCCAGGGGCTGAGCCTTTTCGTTCGTGTCACCCCCAATGCCGGCCGCGACGCCATCGAGGGCACCGAGATCCGCGACGACGGCACTGCCGTCCTGCGCCTGCGCGTCAAGGCGGTTCCCGACAAGGGCAAGGCCAATGCCGCCGTCATCGCGCTCCTCGCCAAGGCCCTGGGCGTCCCAAAATCGGCCATCGCCGCGACGGCGGGCGAGACCAGCCGGCTCAAGACCCTGGCGATCACTGGAGATGGGGCCGCCTTGGCCGCCGCGGTCACGGCGCTGGGCTGAAAGCGTTCAGCGCTGGGCTGAAGGCATTCAGTCGCCATTCAGGCGACGAAGCCAATGCTCGGAATGGGACATGCAGGTCCCGGTCCGGAGAAGTGTCAAATGGAACGTCGTTTACTGTGTGCCGCAGTCGCGGCCATGACTATGACCGTGTTTTCTCCCCTGCCCGCCTTTGCCATGAAAGGGATCGATGCTGCGCGAAGCTGCGAAGCACGAGCCGGTTGCAAGGTGATCTACGACAATAGCGGTGGCGAGGTGATCGTCATCGTCGTCGATGGCACCACGATCGTCTGCCCCACCCCGCAAAGCGAGTGCTCGGTGTGGACCAAGGTGGGCGGCACGCGCCTGCCCCATGTCAATGTCGATAGCGTTGTCCTCGATCCCGGCCGCACGCGCGGCGGCGGCGCGCCATTGCCCGCTCCCAGGCCCGGTGGCCTCAACGTCTCGCGCTGAAGCAGCCATGCGACAAATCATCGCAATTTCCATTGCTTAACCATTCAATCCCGCTAATCTCGACCCCGGAAGGGGCTCGGAGGAGTGCGAGGCCGATGACCGGTTGGAGGACCGGCCAAGGCATTGCGGTTGAGTCCCCGGAGGAAACTAGAGGGACTTTCTATGACTTTGGCACTCTGGCTGATCGTCGTGTGTGGCGCTCTGTCCATCGTCTATGGGGTGGTCACCACCCAGCAACTTCTCGCCGCCGACAATGGCTCCGCCCGCATGCAGGAAATTTCTGCGGCGGTTCGCGAAGGCGCCTCGGCCTATCTCAAGCGTCAATACACCACGATCGCCATTGTCGGCGTGGTCATCCTCATCGCCGCCTTCTTCCTGCTCGGCATCTATGCCGCCATCGGCTTCCTGATCGGCGCCGTACTGAGCGGCGCCGCCGGCTTCATCGGCATGAACGTGTCGGTGCGCGCCAACGTGCGCGTCGCCCAGGCGGCCACCAGTTCGCTCGCCCGCGGGCTTGACCTGGCCTTCAAGTCCGGTGCCGTCACCGGCATGCTGGTCGCGGGCCTGGGCCTGCTCGGCGTCACGCTCTATTTCATGATCCTGACCCAGGTGTTCGGCTTTGCCCCCACCAGCCGCACCGTCATCGACGCGCTGGTCGCGCTCGGCTTCGGCGCCTCGCTGATCTCCATCTTCGCCCGTCTCGGCGGCGGCATCTTCACCAAGGGTGCCGACGTGGGCGGCGACATGGTGGGCAAGGTCGAAGCCGGCATTCCCGAAGACGATCCGCGCAACCCCGCCACCATTGCCGACAACGTGGGCGACAATGTCGGCGACTGCGCCGGCATGGCCGCCGACCTGTTCGAAACCTATGTGGTGACCATCGTCGCCACCATGGTGCTGGCCGCCATCATCCTGCCCGAACAGTTCAAGCTGATCGGCATGGTGCTGCCGCTGGCCATTGGCGGCGCCTGCGTCGTCACCTCGATCATCGGCACCTATTTCGTCAAGCTGGGCGCCGACAACAACATCATGGGCGCGCTCTACAAGGGCATCATCGCCACCGGCGTGCTGTCGCTGGTCGCCCTGCTCCCGGTGCTGTGGTTCATCTTCGGCGATCTCAACGTCGCCATTGAAGCCACGGACAAGACCTTCACCCCGTGGAGCCTGTTCTGGTGCGGCGTGGCAGGCCTGCTCATCACCGGCCTGATCATCGTCATCACCGAATATTACACCGGCACCAACCGCCGCCCGGTCAATTCCATCGCCGAGGCCTCGGTCACCGGCCATGGCACCAACGTCATCCAGGGCCTGGCCGTTTCGCTGGAATCCACCGCCCTGCCCGCCCTGGTGATCATCGCCGGCATCATCGTCACCTATAATCTGGCGGGCCTGTTCGGCATTGCCTTTGCAGTCGCCACCATGCTGGCCCTCGCCGGTATCGTCGTGGCGCTCGACGCCTTCGGCCCCGTTACCGACAATGCTGGCGGCATTGCCGAAATGGCCGGTCTCGACAAGGAAGTGCGCCACAATACCGACGCGCTCGACGCCGTGGGCAACACCACCAAGGCCGTCACCAAGGGCTATGCCATCGGCTCGGCGGGTCTCGGTGCCCTGGTGCTGTTCGCCGCCTATACCCAGGACCTGATCTACTTCGCCAACCTGCCCGATGCCCCGGCCATCTTTGCCGGCATGGGCACCCTCACCTTCTCGCTGGCCGATCCCTATGTCGTGGTGGGCCTGCTGTTCGGTGGCCTGCTGCCTTTCCTCTTCGGCGGCATGAGCATGACCGCCGTTGGCCGCGCCGCCCAGTCGGTCGTGGTGGAAGTACGCCGCCAGTTCAAGGAACGCCCGGGCATCATGGCCGGCACCGAAAAGCCCGACTATGGCCGCGCCGTCGACATGCTGACCAAGGCCGCGATCCGCGAAATGATCGTGCCCTCGCTGCTGCCGGTGCTCAGCCCAATCGTCGTCTTCTTCGTCATCTACTGGATCGCCGGCCCCGCCGCCGGCTTCTCGGCCCTCGGCGCCATGCTGATGGGTGTCATCGTCACCGGGCTCTTCGTCGCCATTTCCATGACCGCCGGTGGCGGCGCCTGGGACAATGCCAAGAAGAGCTTTGAAGATGGCTTCACCGACAGCCACGGCATCAAGCACCTCAAGGGTTCGGACGCCCACAAGGCCTCCGTCACCGGCGACACCGTCGGCGACCCCTACAAGGACACGGCCGGTCCGGCCGTGAACCCGATGATCAAGATCACCAACATCGTGGCGCTCTTGCTGTTGGCCGTGCTGGCGCATCTGGGCTGAGGCATCCGCCTCAACCGAAACTGAAGCAGGCCCGGGGCAAGCTCCGGGCCCATTTTCTGGAGCTCGTTTTGACGCTGATTATCACTGCCGTTACGCCAAGTTACGTCATGATGGCGAGCGATCGACGGCTTTCCAGAGACAAGGACGTCATAAGCGAAGATGCGGGTAAGGCCGGATTTATCCAAGCAGCAGATGGCACGGCGCTTTACGCTTATACCGGCTTGGCCCGGCTAGGACGCTTCGACGCTCGTGAGTGGATTCAGTCGGCTCTGATCGATTCTGCCTCATCAACGCTGAATGAAACCCTACACAAGTTCGCTGAGGTCGCTGGGCGAAAGTTTGGGAACCTGACTTACCGAGGGCATGGATTGACCTTAGCCGTAGCCGGCTTCTCATCTCACGTCGGTCAGTTCATGGGGGCGGTAAGCAACCTAGAAAATGCCGATGGCTCATTCCTAGAGCGTCCATCAAGGGATTTTGTTACTCGCATCATGATCTCACCTGCGGAGAAGCCGGGATCGTTAAGTGGTGTAATGGTGAATGGGTACAATCAAGGTGAATATCTCGCTGAACTGGCTGAACTGAATAGGTTGGTGCTGACAAACGCGCCAGCTCAAGGTACCGGCCAGAAAGCAGTCCAGTTGATCCGAACTCTGGCGGACCACCCACACACCGGGAACACCGTGGGCAAGAACGTCATGAGGGCGATACTTCAAGCTCCGGCACAAGATGCGCCTGTATCAATCCCATCAGCATTGTACTCGGGCTTCGAGGAAGCGGATCGCGTGTACCTCCTCGATATGATCGACTTACGGCAGAATGCAGGAATTGCTGTTCGAGACATTCAACTCGTCTTTGAAGAGGGGTCGCAGCTTCCCAGAAATATCGGCCGAAATGAACGATGCTTTTGTGGCAGTAGCATCAAATACAAGTATTGTCATGGGAGGTAGTTAGCCACCCAAAAACTGGTTTACAATGATTTCATCCCGGCGAAGGCCGGGATCCACGTCCGTGGCGCGCCGTACCGTCCAGCGTCGGGATACCTCGGCGCATGGATTCCGGCCTCCGCCGGAATGACACCGCGTGTTTGAACTGCCATAAACCCGCCCAACCCACCGGGTCACCCCGGCCTTGAGCCGGGGCCCATCCCGAGATCGCCCCACAGCCGCAAGGTGGTTGGCACGCACACCTCAGGATGGATCCCGGCTCAAGGCCGGGATGACATCGCGTTCGCGGCAACACGCCCCAAAAAACTTATCCCCGTCCACCGCCCTCGCGCCATACTCCTCCCATCAGCCGTGCTGGCGATGGGGTTGCAACGATCAACTGCACGGCGACTGTCGGGAGGGCTGGGGATCGTTACCCGGCCTGGGTCCGCGGAAGGTGGCAATGCCACCAGAGAGTCCGCCCACCAGAAATCCCGGCGCCCCGGGGCGAGTTGCGCCTCACTAAACTACCAAACCAGGGGCGAAACCCGCCTCGGGGCACCATCTCCGCTGCGCAAACCGGGAGCCAAATCGGCCGGCCGGCGCTTTCGGCCGAAATCTTCCTGGCGGGGCCTGTCGAAGTCTTCCCCCGCCAACCGTCGTCATGTCAGATGGCGGCCGAGGGGATCGCCAGTCACTTCCGGGAGAACCACATGCGTAAACTGATCGCCGGCCTGTTCCACTCCATCGATGGCGTGGTCGAAGCACCCTACAAGTTCCAGTTCGACAGCTTTGACGAAGACCTTGCCGCCTCGCTCACCGCCATCCAGGAGCGCGTCGATACCGTCCTGATGGGCCGCATCGGCTATGAGGAATGGGCGGGCTACTGGCCCACCGCCACCCAGGATGGCGATTTCGCCACCTTCATCAATACCACGCCCAAGCACGTCGCCTCTGACACGCTGAGCGGGCCGCTGAGCTGGCAGAATTCCACCCTGATCGAGGGCGATCTGCTCGATTTCGTGCGCGACCTCAAGCAGCAGCCCGGCCGCGACATCGCCGCCATGGGCGGCATTTCGCTGGTGCGCCAGCTGCTGTTTGCCGGCCTGATGGACGAATTGATGCTGATCACCCACCCGGTGATCGCCGGCGAAGGCCGCCACCTGTTCGAGCCGGGTGATCCGACGACCCGCCTCGAGCTGATCGGCAGCCAGCAGACCGCCAAGGGCAATATCGTGCAGACCTATCGCAAGCGCGCCGAATAGACCGGCTGCGGCCGCGCGCGCTTTGACAGGCCCGGCAAATACGCTCATGACTGCTCCGTGGGACCGCCGGGGGTGCAGCGCCATGAAGGGTATCGCCAGTTCTGTTGCTGTCAGGCGCGCGCTGCCGCTGCTGCTCACTGCCCTCCTGGCTCCCTCGGCTCATGCGCAGAACGAGATCGCGCCGGACCAGGCGCTGCAGCTGCAATGCGGCATCTTCTACTCCCTGCTCTCGGACATGGCCGATCCTTCCATCAGCCAGCTGATGAAGGCCTTTGCCGACAGCTTCCTCGATTCCGTCGACAAGGCGCTTGCCGCCGAGGGCCGCTCGGCGGCGCAGCGCTCCGATATCGGCGCCTTTTACGCCGCCCCGATTGCCGATGCGCTGGCCGGAGGCGTCGATCCCGATGTGCCGCTTGATCGCTGCCCCGGCATTTTCAGCGCGCAGCGTCCGGCCATTGGCGCGGCCTTTGCCGCCGAGCCCCTGCTGCACCAGCAGTTCAGCTGCGGCACCGCCTTCATTCTCGGCTCCGAAATGCTGGGCACCGAAGACGAGATGGATCCGGCCGACCTGCTGAATACCGGCGTCGAACTGATCGAGGCCGCCTATGGCCATCTGGCCGAGCAGGGCGTCGATGAGCTGAGCAGCTTTGCCATTTCGCAGGGCTATACGATGACCATCAGCCAGGCCCTCTCCCCCGATGGCGACGGCAATATCGGCTTTTCCTACGACGAATGCATGGCCCTGGCCGGCTAGCCAGCTTATCCCCGGGCTCCACCGCTCTTCTATTATGGCCTCGTGCCGGGAAGCAGTGGTGATGGTGGTTGGGGAGGGCTTATCGCGGCCGGCGCCGCCGCATCAGATATAACAGCCCCGCGCCCGCGGCCACGAGGACCAGCCCGATATAGAGCCACTGGCTCTGGCCTGACATGACGCTGCCGCCCAGGATATTGGCACCCTGCAAAATCCAGACGAGCCCGATAAGCATCAGCACGACTGCGACAATGGTCCCGATCCAGGTCATGGCGGCCTCCATCGCCACACGATGCGCCCGGAAGCGACCGGCGGCAAATCACGAAGCGGCGGCCAGCCGTTCGAAAGCCGAGGGGCGCGATGGCACGGCCAGCGCGGCGCCGATGGCATCAGCACATTGCTCGGGCGTCATGCTGCCGGTATCGACCTCAAGGTCATAGATGCCGGGATCATGCACCGCATCCTGCCAGCGCTGCACCGGTTCGGGAATGCCGGGGCCACTGGCATAGAACCCGCCCTGCGGGTCGGCATTGCGGCGCGCCATGATCACCTCGATCGGGCAGCGCACCCCGACGAACAGCACATCGAAGCCCGCCATGCGCCGGGCGCTGGCCGCCAGGATGCCGAGCGGCCGCGAATAGAAATCGTGATGCCCGAGGTCCGCCACCACATCCAGCCCCTGCTCGGCATGGGCGGCGATGGCGCCGTAAAGCGACGCATAAAGCCTTGTCACCATGGGCTCTAGATCGGGCCGTTCCCCACCGGGCCGCAAACCTATCCCCGGCAGCAGATCCTGTGGCAGCATGCGGTTCTGGGCATCCACACCCAGGTTGATCCAGTGTCCGGGGAGGTGGCTCTGTATGGCGGTCGCAATGGAGGACTTTCCCGAACGGGGTGCGCCATTGAGAATGATGATACGTCCCGTCATGGCAGGCGGATCGCCGTCATGTTCTGTCCATTCTGATGCAGGATCAGCGCCGGCGCTGCCCCTTCCAGCGGGTCACTGAAGGTGATCTGGGCATCCACCACCCTGAAGAAGAACCGCCGCTCGCTTTCCGGGAAGATCTCGAACTTCTGCTGGCCGGTCAATTGCACATAGGTGCGCGCGCCTTCCGTGGTGACGGAAATGGTCACCCCCGGCGCCAGCAGGTAATCCCCCGCATAGGCCGGCAGGATGGCCGGATCGATGGCGGCGACAGCGCGCCGTTCCGGCTGCGCGCGGAGCGGAATGGCTTCGTCGAGCAGATGCAGGCCGATATCCTCGATCCCGGCCGTGGTGACCATGTTGGACAGCACCACCACGCCATCGCCGCTGCCGCGCTCGAAGCCGGCAAAGCTGCGGAAGCCCCCCGTAATGCGATTGTGCCAGACGATGTCGCTGTCAGCGGTCGGCAGGATGAACCAGCCAAGGCCGATTTTCTCGTCGCCGCCCCCGGCCGGCCGCGTGCGCGCCAGCATCAGATCGAACGCGGCACGGCCAAAGTCGCCATCGGCAGTGCCACTGGCGGCGGCGATGAACTTGGCGAGGTCGCTCGCCGTCGTCCGCAGAGCTCCCGCCGGCGCAAAGGCATCGAAGTCCCAATGCGGCACCGCCGTGCCCCCGGCATCATGGCCGGTCGCCAGTTGCGGCACGGGGCCGGACGCCAAAGCAAGGCTCGTTTCGTCCATGTCGAGCGGATCGAGAATCCGGCTTTGCAGCAGCGTCGCGAAATCCTGCCCGCTCACATGCGTGATGGCCTGCGCCAGGAGCGCCGTGCCCACATTGGAATATTCGAACTGCTCGCCAATGCCCCGCGTCAGCTGATAGCTGCCGATCCAGTCGAACAGCGCCGCTGCATCAAAGCCGGAATAGGGATTGTCCCCGCCCCGCGCCAGCAGGGCTTCGGGCAGGCCGGAAAATCCGGCGCTGTGGGTGGCAAGATCAAAGGCGGTGATGGCCTTGCCAGCCCGCTCGGGCAGCACGGTGCCCGCAGGCAGGTAATCGGTCAGCGGCGCATCGAGGTCAATCTGGCCGTCGGCCACCATCTGGGCCAGCAGCAGGTTGGTCATCACCTTGGTGATCGAACCGGCTTCAAAAACCGTATGGGCGTCGACGGCGGCGCTGCCTGCACCGGCCAGCGTGCCATGCGAGACGAAGCGGGCGACGCCATCTTCGATCACCGCCACCGCGATCCCGACATTGGCCGCGTCGCGATCGATACGATCGGCGAGAATTTGTCGAATGGCCGCGTCGCCGGGCATTTCGGCCACCGCAGGGGTGGCGGCCAGGGCGATGCTGGCCAGGGCAGCGATGGCGAATTTCATCGTCGGAGCCTCCGGGGTGCAAACCGATTTAGGGTTTGCACGCCCGGCAGGGCAAGGATGAGGCGCGGTTTATTTCGCCTTGTTGGCCATTTCGATGGAATCCAGGATCACCTTCTTGGCGTCCTCATAACCACCGACATGGCTGATCTTGGCCCACTTGCCGGGCTCGAGGTCCTTGTAGTGGGTGAAGAAGTGCTTCACGCGCTCGATCTGGATCGGCTGCATGTCGCCGATATCCTTGATCTCGTCATACATGCGGGTGAGCTTGGGCACGGGCAGCGCGAGGATCTTTTCATCCTGGCCGCCATCGTCTTCCATGAACAGCACGCCGATTGGGCGGCAGCGCACCACGGCGCCGGGCACCAGCGGGCGCGAGTTCATCACGATGACGTCGAGCGGGTCGCCGTCGCCGCACAGGGTGTGGGGCACGAAGCCGTAATTGCCCGGGTAACGCATCGGCGTATAGAGGAACCGGTCGACGAACAGCGCGCCGGAGTCCTTGTCGATTTCGTACTTGATCGGCTCGCCGCCCATCGGCACTTCAATGATAACGTTGAGGTCGTCGGGCGGGTTCTTGCCGGTTGGGATGGCGTCGATGTTCATGGCTTCAGCTCTCGTTCATCGGGGGAGGCGATAAAGTGGCTGCGTTGTGCCCACAACAGGCCGCAAACGCAAGCCAGTTTGGGTGACGAGCTTATGCCGGGCCGGCGTGGCAAGACCATGATCGCGGAGGAATTGTCTTGAAGCAGCGCCTTTCCCTCATCCTCATCGGCATTCTGGGGCTCGCCGGGCTGGCCAGCCCCGCCCAGGCCGCCTTCAACAGCGCCTATACCGATATCAATCTCGATGAGTGCCTGGTGCTCGATGCCGACGATTTCGGCGCCAGCTGGGCCTGTCCGGGCTACAAGGGCTATCCGCTCAAGGTCATGGAAGGCGATCTGCGCTTTTCGCTGGCCTATGGCTTCAATGTCGACAGGGAACCGCGCTGGCAGAGCCTGCCGCCCTTCAACCATCTCGGCCCCAAAATGGAGTGGCGGCTCTCCAACAAGCTGGCGCGCTGGCTGCCGGTGGCCACCATCGTGCGCTATTTTACCGCAGACCCTGAAACCGTCGAGGAGACCGGCCAGGTGCTAGTGGTGACCCAGCTGGTCGAGGGCAATAGCTGCCACATTGCCTATATCGATGCGCGGGCCAATGCGAATGCCAATGACCTGGCGCGCGCCGCCGCCGATGCCTCCGGGCAGTTCAACTGCGCCACCGACGAGGTCGAAATCATCGGCGAGTTCACGGCCTGGTAGGCGGCTGCTATTCGGCGGATTTGCGGGCCTTGCTGACCTGGCTGCGCAGAATGGTGCGGTCGCGGCTGGAAACGCCCAGCAGTTCGGCAATGCGCCAGACCATGTTGTCTTCAAGTTCGTGGTTCTTGCTGTCGGCAAACACCACCGTCCACATCATCCGCACGATCTCGATGCGGTCGTCCATCGACAGCTGGGTCAGGGTCGAGGTGAACTTGTAGAAGTCCACCGCCTCGGCGTCGCGCAAGGCAGCCTGCTGCACCAGCTTATCCACGGACGCTTCGTCCATGTCATAGTGATCCTGCAGGGCCTCCTTGATGGCCTTGCGTTCGGCGTCCTTCATCTGCCCGTCCACCGCCGCTAGGTGCACCAGCAACGCTGCGGTGGCGAGCTTGGGGTCATGCAGGTCAAGCGCCGCTTCCGGCTTGGAGAACAGTCGGGTAATGGCCTCGAACATGGCGCAAGCGTCCTTCGGGGTTGGCAGAGGTCTGACAATGTGGCGTGCCGCGGAGGGGCAGGCCCAGACCTAGCAGCCCCACCCGTTTCCTCAAATGGCCTGCGCGGCTTGAGTGACGCTCTGGGGCCGGCTGATGCCGATGCGCCACAGTGCCGGACGGCAGACCGCTCAATGAAATGACTCGACTCCGAAGAGATTCCGAGTCTAAATGTTCTCTCTTTGTTCACACAGGTGCTCCATGGAGACCTCCACCCGCCAACAGCGCATCGCCGCGCTGCGGGACACTATTGCCGATATCGAGCGCAAGCCGGCGCTGGCGGAAGCACGGGTGCAGGCCGAGCATCGGCAGGGGCAATTTCCGGTGCTGGCTGGCGGGCTCCTGCAGGAGGTTTTCACCGATGAGCGCCGCAATGCCGGCGCCCTGCTCGGCTTCACCCTGGCCCAGGCACGGAGCCTGCTGACCGCGCAGCGGATCGCCGTCATCTACCTGCAGCTGGCCGATGAGGCCCAGAAGCTGGGCATGCCCTATGGCCCGGGCCTGTCGAGTTTCGGCCTTGATCCGCAGGCGCTGATCCTGGTGCGGCCGGCCAATATGGCCGAGCTGCTGTGGGCCGCCGAGGAAGCCATCGCCTGCCGGGCCGTTGCCGCCGTGGTCGCCGATATCGGCAGCCATTCCAAGCTGCTCGACTTCACCGCCAGCCGCCGGCTGAGCCTGCGTTCGGCGGATACGGGCACCTCGATGTTTCTGCTGCGCTACGGACCGAGGCGGGAAGCCAGCGCTGCCCACCTGCGCTGGCGTCTCAGCCCGGTCCGCAGCGCGGCGCAGCGCTTTGATGCCGCCGCGCCTGGCCCCCTGCGCTGGCAGGCCGAACTCGAAAAGGGAACGCTCATCAACAATCAGGCCGAATGGCTGCTGGGCTGGACAGAAAATGGATTCGCAACATTCACTCCTCACCGCCGCAACCGGGACGGGCTCCGCCAAGGAACGTCGCTTCCTCGTGCTGTTCCTGCCCACCTGGCCGACGGACTACCTCAAACGGCGTGACCGCACCCTTGAGGCGCCTCTGGTGCTCTATGAGCACATCAAGGGCGGTTTGCGTCTGGCGGCGCTGGACGCTCAGGCATTGCAGCTTGGCCTGAGCGTGGGCCAGAACCTGGCCGATGCCCGCGCCATCGCCCCTAGCATCACCGTCCGCGAGATCGACCGGCCGCTGCTCGAAGCCGCCTTTGCCGACTTTGCCGACTGGCATTCCAATGCCAGCCCGCTGGTGGCGGTGATGACCGATGCCGCGGCCTTTGGCGATCTGGTGCTCGACATTACCGGGGTGGTGCATCTGTTCGGCGGTGAGCGCGCCATGCTGCGCCTGCTGCTGAGTCGGCTGCGCGAGCTAGGTTACACCGTTTCAGGCGCCGTCGCCCCCACCATCGGCGCGGCCTGGGCCGTCAGCCATTTCGCCCGCAGCCAGGTGGTGGAAACCGGCGATCTGGAAACCGTGCTTGAGAGCCTGCCTATCAATGCCCTGCGACTGACCGAGGCGCAGATTGCCGGATTGAACCAGATGGGTCTCAAGTCGATCGGACAGCTCCGCTCGCGCGAACGCAAGCCGCTGCAGGCGCGGTTCGGCGCCTCACTGCTGGCCCGGCTCGACCAGGCCTATGGCCGCGTGCAGGAGCGCATGACCCCTCGTCTGCCGGTGGCCGAGCGCTATGCCGAGCGGCGGTTTGCCGACCCGATCGGGCTTTTGGACGATGCCCTGATGACCTGCCACGACCTGGCCATCCAGCTCGGCATCCGCCTCGAGGCCGAGGGCCTGGGCGCCCAGAGCTTCCACCTCATGCTCTATAGGGTCGACCACAAGGTCATGACGCTGTCGGTCAATTCAGTCCGGCTGACCCGCGACCCCAAGCACATCACCGCGCTCTTTTCCAACCGCGCCGAGCGCCTGGCCGGCGAATATGATGCCGGCTTCGGCATCGACATGATCCGGCTGGCGGTCAGTTCGGTGGACGGACTTGATGCGGCCCAACTTGGCGCCTTTTCGCACCAGGGCATGGCCGAGGATCTCGACCAGCTCAATGACCGCATGAGCAGCCGGCTCGGCACCATGGCGGTGCTGAAAACGCAGCTGGTCGCCAGTCACATTCCCGAGCGGGCTGCCCGCCTCAGGCCGGCCTTGGTCGCCAGCAGCGAACCGCCGCGCGATGCTGCCTGGCCCGCCCCGTCCCGCCCCCTGCGCCTGCTGCCGGTGCCCGAACGGGTGGCGATCAATGCCGAAGTGCCCGATGGCCTGCCCGCCTCGATGATCTGGCGGCGCGACAGCTACAAGATCGAAAAGGCCTCGGGCCCGGAACGACTGGGCGCCGAATGGTGGCGCACCGGCCAAAGGCTGCAACTGGTGCCACCAAGACCGCCGGAGAAAGGCGAGGCACCGCCTTATGTCCCCAAGCTGGCGGTTTTCGATCCGGACGCCGGGACCCGCGACTATTATGTCGTTGAGGACGCCTCGGGCCGCCGCTTCTGGATTTACCGGCAGGGCTTTCACCAGGAAGACGAGCCAGCGGTCTGGTACCTGCACGGATTTTTCGCATGAACCAGGTCGTCACCCTCAACCAGCCCATTGGGAAGCGGGCCCAGGCGCCGCAGGCCACGACAGCTTATGCCGAGCTGGTCTCCACCACCAATTTCTCGTTCCTGCGCAGTGGTTCATCCCCGGAGGAAATGGTGGTGGCCGCCATGCATATGGGGCTCAGCGCCTTTGGCGTCACCGACCGCAACAGCTTTGCCGGGGTGGTGCGCGGCTATGTGAGCGCACGCGACCGGGACAAGCAGCTTTTTCCCGATTTCCGCTATCTGGTCGGTGTGCGCCTCTGCTTTGCCGACGGTACGCCCGATATCATCGCCTATCCCACCAGCCGGGTGGCCTATGGGCGGCTGTGCAAGCTGCTGACCGTCGGCAACCAGCGTGGCGAAAAGGGTAATCCCGTCCTCTACTTCACCGATCTCTTCGGTTCGGGCCACCCCGCTTCGACCAGCGAGCAGGGACCGCCGGAGAATTACGCACAGGGCCAGCTGTTCATTCTCATGCCCGAGGAGACGAACTGGCCGCTGACGGCGCAGACCCTCGATACGCTGTCGCGACTGGCGCCCGGCTGCGTCTGGGTCGCCGGCACGCCCCGTTTTGACGGACAGGACCGGACCCGTCTCAACCGGATAAACGAGCTGGCCAGGGTCCACCGCGCCAGGATGATCGCCAACAATGACGTGCTCTATCATGAGCCCCGTCGCCGCATGGTGCAGGACGTGGTGACCTGTATCCGCGAACATCTGACGCTGGAGACGGCCGGCTGGCGGCTCGCCGCCAATGCGGAGCGCCATCTCAAGCCCGCCGATGAAATGGCGCGCCTGTTCCGTGAACATCCCGATGCCATCGCCGAAACCGGGCGGCTGATTGCCCGCATCGCCTTCTCGCTCGACCAGCTCAAATACAATTATCCCGAAGAGACCGTGGGTAATGGCGAGACCGCACAGCAAACCCTGGAACGCCTGACCTGGGCGGGCGCGGCAAAGCGTTACCCCAATGGTCTTTCCGACAAGCTCAAGCGGAGCCTGTGGTCCGAGCTCTGCCTCATCGCCTACAAGGGCTACGCGGCCTATTTCCTGACCGTGCATGACATCGTCATGTTTGCGCGCAATGATCGCAAGATCATGTGCCAGGGCCGGGGATCGGCGGCCAATTCCACGGTCTGCTTCTGTCTCGAAATCACCGAGGTGGATCCGGAAAATGCCAATCTGGTATTTGGCCGCTTCATCTCGACCGAACGCGACGAGCCACCCGATATCGATGTCGATTTCGAGCACGAGCGGCGCGAGGAGGTGATGCAGTATGTCTACAAGAAATATGGCGGCAAGCGCACTGGCCTGACCGCCAATGTCATCTCCTACCGCTCCAAGAGCGCCATCCGCGAGACGGCCAAGGTGTTTGGCGTTTCAGACGACACCATCAATGCTTTCAACCAGTTGCACTGGGGCTGGGGCTCAAGGCTCGATCTGGCCGGCGTGACCGCCATCGGTCTCAATCCGGATGATCCGCTGCTGGCGCAGATGTTCGAGGTCGTCAAAGTACTGCGCGGTTTCCCCCGCCATCTCAGCCAGCATGTGGGCGGCTTCGTCATCACCCGCGATTCGCTGGAGAGCCTGGTGCCGATCGGCAAGACGGCCATGGATAGCCGCATGATCATCGAGTGGAACAAGGATGACATCGACGCGCTGGCCATCCTCAAGGTCGATATTCTGGCGCTGGGCATGCTGAGCTGCCTGCGGCGCGGCTTCGAACTGATGCAGGTGCATTACGGGAAAAAGCCGGCGCTGACCGAGTTGCTGGCCGAAGAAAACGGCAAAGGCCCCTTCGCCAGAGAGCGGGTCTACGCCATGACCCACCGCGCCGATACGATCGGGGTGTTCCAGATCGAGAGCCGCGCGCAGATGTCGATGCTGCCGCGCCTCAAGCCCGTGGAATTCTATGATCTGGTCATCGAGGTCGCCATCGTCCGTCCCGGCCCGATCCAGGGCGGCATGGTCCATCCCTATCTCCGACGCCGGCAGGGTATCGAGCCAGTCAATTATCCTAGCCCCGCCTTGCACGCGGTGCTGAAGCGGACCCTGGGCGTGCCGCTGTTTCAGGAACAGGCCATGCAGATCGCCATTGTCGGCGCGGGCTTTTCGGCCGGCAAGGCCGATCAATTGCGCCGCGCCATGGCCGCGTGGCGCCGCACCGGCAGGATCGCCGAATTTGGCGAGGAATTCATCGGCGGCATGATCAACAATGGCTACACGCCCGAATTCGCCAAACAGAGCTTTGCCCAGATTCAGGGCTTTGCCGAATATGGCTTCCCCGAAAGCCATGCGGCGAGCTTCGCACTGCTGGTCTATGCCTCATGCTGGCTCAAATGCCATTACCCCGACGTGTTCGCCTGTGCCCTGCTCAACAGCCAGCCCATGGGCTTTTACGCGCCATCACAAATCATCCGTGATGCCATTGAGCATGGCGTCGACGTCCGGCCCGTCGATGTCAACCTGTCCGATCTGGAATGCGTGCTTGAGGACAGCCATGAGCCGGATGGGGAGATTCGCTGGGCCAGCCGGCACCTCTGGCCGCAACATGCCTCGATGGCTCAGGACATTCATTCCAACAAGGCCATCCGGCTCGGCTTTTCCCAGGCCATTGGTATGCCTGAGGCGGATGCCAATATCATCGTGGCGCGCCGCGGCACCGGCTACGATTCTGTGCGCGACCTGTGGCTGCGCACCGGCGTGTCCATTGCCAGCCTCGAAAAGCTGGCCCGCGCCGATGGCTTTACCTCGCTCGGCCTCAGCCGCCGCGAAGCGCTCTGGGCGGTCAAGGGCCTGGTCGGCACCCATGGCGCCGATACCCTGCCGCTATTCGAGGCCTCTGGCCGGGTCCAAACCGCAGCCGATACGGAAACAGGCCTGCCCAAAATGCTGCCCGGCGAGGAGGTGATCCACGACTATTCCACCCTCTCATTTTCGCTCAAGGGGCATCCGGTGCAGTTCCTGCGGCCCATGCTGGAGGCGCGGGGGACGACGCGGTCGGACAATCTGCTCAAGGTCACTGCGGGGCATCGCATCGAAGTGGCCGGGCTGGTGCTGGTGCGTCAGCGCCCCGGCACGGCGAGCGGGGTGATCTTCGCCACGCTCGAAGACGAAACCGGCATTGCCAATATCGTCATCTGGCCGAAGGTGTTCGAGGCCAATCGCAAGACGGTGCTGGGATCGCGCATGCTGGCGGTGCGTGGCCAGCTGCAATGCGAGGGCCTCGTGGTCCACATCATTGCCGAACAGCTGACCGACATGACCGGGCACCTGCTCGACCTGGCCAATGGCCTCGATATCGGTGAGCGCATTCTGGCTCACGGCGACGAGGGCCGGAGCGGCCCGCATCCCAGCCGCGACCGCCACGCCATGCTCGAAATCGAGCGGGCCCGCCGCGCGGCCTATGCGGCGCTGCCCGGCGGGCGCAACTTCCACTGATGGGTCAGTCGATGATCCGGTCGATGGCCCGACCCAGTGCGATATCCTTGGCGCTGAGCCCGCCCGCATCATGGGTCGACAGGCGAATGGTGACGCTGTTGTAGCGGTTTGTCCAATCGGGATGGTGGCCCGCCTTTTCGGCCGCCAGCGCCACCCGGCTCATGAAGGCGAAGGCCTCGGAGAAATCCTTGAACTTGAAGACGTGCTCGATCGCATCGTCCGCCGCATCATAGACCCAGCCATTGAGGCCACGCAGGCCTTCTTCGCGTTCTTTGACGGTCAACTTCTCGACCATGCTGTCATCTCCTCTGCCGGGTGTATGGTCCTTATGGATAGGAGCGCAAAACGACGCTTCCGTGGCAATGAACGGGCATGAGCTTCCGCCCCATTGTGGAAAAACTTCAGTTATATCATTAAATTGCTGTTCACCCTGCCAGAGGGAAATTGTCTTGAGGGCCTCGCCGTTGCGGCGCGGCAAGGCGATCTTAATCCCTGCGGCGTTGTAATGGCTTGAAAGGGGAACAGGGTGTTTACGTCCTCGCGCAAGACAATGCCGGCCATCGACTATGTGTCGATCATCCGCTCGGTCTATGGGGACCGTCGGGCGATGCTGGCTGGCGCTTTTGCCAGCGCGTTTGCGGCTGGCCTCTCGGCCTATCGCACGCAGTCGATCGCCCTCTATCTCGTTGCCCTGCTGTTCGTGGTCATCGGCATTGCCCGCTACCTCAACATGACCGCCTTCTGGCGCGCTGCCATCGACAATGACGATGCCGACGCCGCCGAGCAGTGGGAAGACCGCGCCGTCTGGCTCGGCTCGGCGCTAGGGGCCGTCTATGGGCTGTGGTGCCTCGTCGCCATGCTTGTCGTCCAGGATCCCTATGCCGAACTGGTCAGCGCCACGCTGACCATCGCCGCCATGGTGGGCATCTGCGCCCGCAATTTCGGCCTCGACCGGCTGGTCTTCCTGCAGATGCTGCTGGTCATCGTGCCGCTTTCGGTAGGCCTGTTGCTGCGCGGCGATGGCTACCACCCCGTCCTGGCCATCCTGCTCTTCGTCATGCTCACCAGCTTCCGCAAGCTGGCGGGCGACATCCGGTCCATCCTGCTCAGCGCCGTGCATGGGCGCGTCGAAGCCTCGCGCCTGGCCGCGGAACTGGACATGGCCATGACCACGCTCGAACACGGCCTGTGCATGCTGGACGAGCGCGGCGTCATCTCGGTGGCCAATGAACGCGCCATCCGGCTGTTCGCCTTGGTCGGCCTGCCCAATCCTGTTGGACGCCATTTTGGCGTCATGCTCGATGACCTCAACGAAAACAAGACTCTGCCACACACTACCATTGACCGCCTGGCCGACCTGATCCGCGCCCGCACGTCGGGTAAAGTGCTGCTCAGCCTTCCGGCCAATCGCTATTTCGAAGTCACCGTCAGCTCGCGCAACGAGCGCTGCGTGCTGCTGTTCGAGGACATCAGCGACCGCGTGGCCTCCGAAGAGCGCATCAACTTCATGGCGCGCCACGATACGTTGACCGCCCTGCCCAACCGCACCTATTTCGGCGAACTCGCCACCGAGGACATGGAAGCACGGCGCTTCAACGGCGCCCGTCCGCGTACCGTTTCGCTGATGCTCATCGACATCGACGACTTCAAGCATGTCAACGACACGTTCGGCCACATCGTGGGCGACGAGCTGCTGATGCAGGTGGCCCGCCGCCTGCGCAATGCACTGCCGCGCGAAGCCATGCTGGCTCGTCTGGGCGGCGACGAATTTGTCATGTACCGCGCCGAGATCGGAACGCCCGAGGAGGGTCTGGCGCAGGCAGATGCCGACGCCATTCTGGCCGCCTTTGTTCCGCCCTTCGTTCTCGAAGGCCTGACCCTGACCGTGACGGTCAGCGTGGGCCTGGCCACCAGCGCAAATCCACTCGACCCGCTGGAAGGGTTGATGACCAAGGCTGACCTGGCCCTCTATTCGGCCAAGGGCGACGGCAAGGCGCGCAGCCAGGTGTTCCACGCCCAGATGGATATCGACTATCACTACCGCCAGCGCCTCAAGACCGACCTGCGTGAGGCCGTTCACATTGGCGCGCTTTCGCTGGCCTTCCAGCCCCTGCTCGATATCACTACCCGCAAGGTGGTGACCTGCGAAGCGCTGGCCCGCTGGGACCACCCCGAGCTGGGGTCCATTCCGCCGTCGACCTTCATTCCGCTAGCCGAGGAAATGGGCCTCATTTCCGACATCACCAACTGGGTGATCGAGCGCGCCGCGGCGCAATGCGCGCAGTGGCCGGGCGACGTGGGCGTGGCGGTCAACATTTCGGCCCGCGACTTCCGCGGCAGCGACCTCGGCGCTTTGGTCAATGGCGTGCTGAGCCGTTCCGGGCTCGCTCCGTCACGACTGGAAATCGAAGTGACCGAAACCGCCGTCATCGAGGAGCGCGAGATTGCCCACCGCGTGCTGACCGAGCTGGCAGGCAAGGGCATTGCCATTGCGCTCGATGACTTCGGCACGGGCTATTCCTCGCTGAGCTATCTCAACGCGCTGCCCTTCACCAAGCTCAAGATCGACCGCTCCTTTGTCGATGACATCGCTACCAACTCCCGCTCGCTGCGCCTGCTGGCCAATGTCGCGCGCCTTGGCCGCGACCTCGACCTGACGGTGATCGCCGAGGGCGTGGAAACCGAAGAGCAGCTGAACGCCATGCTGGAGCATACCCAGATACAGCAGGTGCAGGGCTATTTCTTCAGCCGCCCCCTGCCCGAGCGCGATATCGGCGAACTGATCGGCCGGTTGAATGCCGCGCCCAAGCAAATCGCTACGATGGTTAATGCCCGTTAACCCTTTGCGTTAAGCCAAATATTTGCCCCGGTAAACAGCCGGACCGGTCCACAGCCCGCGTTTTTCCCCGTGTCAGTATGGTGAATAAACAGTTAAGGTCCGCGCGTTCATTGGGGGCAATTGGTAATGAGTGCGGCGTCCCAGCCACAATCGAGCGCGTCTCGTTTTGCTGTCACATTGATAGATCTGCTCGACCGGGTCGAGTATCGCCGGGTCTCGATCGACGAGCAATTCGATCCCGTCTACCGCCTGCGCTATGAAGCGTATCGCCGCGAAGACTTCATCCCGGTGAACTCTCAGGAAATCACCCGCGACGACTATGACAACGCGGATAATTGCTACTGCTTCGGGGTCTATATCGACGGCACGCTGGTCAGCTCGCTGCGCTTCCATCATGTGACCAAACAGAATCGCATCTCCCCCAGCCGCACCATCTGGCCTGAGATTCTCGAGCCTATGCTGGATCGGGGCGACGGCTATATCGACCCCAGCCGCTTCACCGCCGACCACGATGCCTCGCTGGCCCTGCCGGCTTTGCCCTATCTGACACTGCGCATCGTCGCCATGGCGAGCGAGCACTTTTCCGTCCGCTACTGCATCTCTTCGGTGCGCCCGGAACATGCCGCCTTCTATCGCCGCGTGTTCGGCTCGGAACGGCTGGGCGATGAGCGCTATTGGGGAGAATTGCGCTTTCCGGTCTGCCTCTATGCCGCCGAAGTGCCCGTGATCCGCAACCGCGTTGCCGACCGCTTCCCCTTCTTCATGTCGACCGAGGAAGAGCGCGAAGCACTATTCGGGCCAGGCCTTGGGCCCCGCAAGATCGTCTCTCCCACCGCGCGCCTCGCTCACCGCCTGCGCCTCATCGAAAACGCCGTGGCCGAATAGACCCGCTGGTCAGACCGGGCCGGTGGTCTGGCGGGTGACGAGGCGGGTGTCGAGCGTGTAGCGAATGTCCTGGGACGTATTGTCTTCCAGCCGGTCGAGCAGGATTGAAACGGCCGTGCGGCCGGCCTGCAGGGTCGGGCTCGACACGCTGGTCAGGGCGGGATAGGTGGTGGCGCCGATAACATCGTCGCAGCCGATGACGCTGAAGCGCGCGGGCACCGGCACATCGCGCTCGGCAAGCCCGCCCATGACGCCCTGCGCCATCAGATCGTCGAAGCAGATGGCCGCGCTTGCGCCAGCCGCGAGAATTTTCGGCACCTGGGCGCGGCCCGATTCGTAGTTGGCCATATCGGCATAAACGATGCTGGCCTCGATACCGGCCAGCTTCACCGCCCGCTTGAAGGCATTGCGCCGCTGCCGGTTCGACCAGGATTTGCTGGGGCCGCTGACATAGACGATGTTGCGATGGCCCAGCGCCACCAGATGCGCCACCGCCTCGGACACACCAATGCTGCTGTCGATCAGCACGCGGGGAATGCCCTCGACGTCGCGGTTGACCAACACGATCGGGCGCAACTGCCCCGCTTCGATGATCTGCTCGTCGGAAAGACGGCTCGACACCAGGACGACCCCTTCCACCTGCCCGGAAAACCGCTCCAGAAGCTTGGCCTCCTGGTTGGGATTCTCGTCCGAATTGCCCAGGAACACGCAGAAATCGGCGCGATCGGCCTCGACCTGCGCGCCGCGGATCAGCGGAGGAAAGAAGGGGTTGGACACATCGGGTACGATGAGCCCGATATTGCCGTGACGGCCGGTGCTGAGGGCGCGCGCGGTGTGGTTTGGCGCATAGCCCATCTCCCGGGCCAGCTCGCGAATGCGGTCGGCAGTGGCCTGCCCAATGGCTTCCGGCCGGGAAAAAGCACGCGACACCGTGGACCGGGAAACGCCTGCTGCGGCGGCCACCTGGCTGATCGTTGGCGCGGAGCGCGAGGGCGGTTTTTGAACCATGACGAACTTTGTGCCTTCGGCTGCAGGTTTTGCCAAGCGAGGCCGGCAGAGGGAACACTATTATCCCACTACAATCGGCCAATCTGACTTGACGCGCAACCGGTTGCGTTAAATGCTGGCACCACTCTCGCGACCACTGGGGAATTCCGACGCACTATGACTACCAACCAAGATCGGGCCGACATCACAGCTCCTGCCGGCGGCATCGCGGTGCACCGCGCCGCCACCCGCGCGGCAATGGGATCGGCTGCGGCACAGGATATCGCGGCGCGCCTTCGCGCTTTGCTCGGCGCGCAGGAGCAGGTGCGGATGATTTTTGCCGCCGCACCCAGCCAGGCCGACATGCTCGAGCGGCTCATTGCCGCCTCGGGGATCGACTGGTCGCGCGTCACAGCCTTTCACATGGACGAGTATATCGGCCTGCCGACTGGCCATCAGCAGCGCTTTGCCAGCTGGCTGGAGGCCCATATTTTCGGCCGCCTGCCCTTCCGGGCGGTCCATGCCCTCACACCTGAACCCGAGCCGGCAGCCGCCGCTGCGCGCTACGCGGCCCTGCTGGCTGAGGCCCCCATCGACATGGTTTGCCTCGGCATCGGGATCAACGGCCATATCGCCTTCAATGACCCGCCGGTGGCCGATTTCGCCGACCCCCTCGACGTCAAGATCGTGACGCTCGATCAGGTGTGCCGCCAGCAGCAGGTGAGCGATGGGTGTTTCCCCGATCTTGATGCCGTGCCGCGCCAGGCACTCACTCTCACCGTTCCCCGCCTGATGCGCGCGAAGGGTCTCTTCTGCGTGGTGCCCGGCGCGCAAAAACGCGACGCGGTGATCCGCACCCTGACGGGCCCGATCGAAACCGCCTGCCCGGCCAGTATCCTGCGCACCCATTCCGACTGTACCCTTTATCTCGACAACGAGTCCGCACCATGACCCAAGCCCTCGACGCCGATGCCCTCTGCGCCCAGTATCTGGACACGACCATGGCCCTGATGCGCCGCATTCTCGCGGAGGAGCGCGACAGCCTCGATCGCGCCGCTCAGCGCGTGGCAGAGCAGATCACCGCCGACCGGCTGGTACATGTCTATGGTCCGGGGGGACACTCGAACCTGGCCGCGCAGGAGATATTCTTCCGTGCCGGTGGCCTGATGCATGTGAGCGCCATTCTCGACGAGGGCACGCTGCTGTCCAATGGGGCGCTGCGCTCCATGGCCATCGAGCGCACGCCCGGCTATGCCAAGGCGGTGATTGCCGACCAGACGCTGGGCGAAGGGGACCTGCTGATCCTCGTCAACGCCTACGGCATCAATGCCGCGCTGATCGACGCTGCCATCGAAGCCCGGCGCAACGGCGTATTCCTGATCGGTGTCAGCTCGCGCGAGCATGCGGAATCGACACGGGCAGAGCATCCGGCACGCCACCCCACGCGCGCCAACCTGCACGACCTCGTCGATATCGCCATCGACTGCAAGGTGCCTATCGGCGATGCCGTGCTGCGCCTCGACGGCATGAGCCAGGACATTGCCGCCATCTCGACTTTCGCCAATGCCTATGCGCTCAACTCGCTGGTCATCCGCACCGTGGCCAAGTTGGTCGATCAGGGCATCGAACCGCCGGTCTGGCGCAGCGGCAACGCCCCCGATGGCGACGCGCTCAACGGGCGGTTCATCGCCAAGTTCCGGAACCGGGTCCGCTGGCTATGACGACAACGATCACCGGCCGCCTGCCGGAATCAGGCGAAACCGTCGCCATAACCGTCTCGGGCGGGGTGATCGTAGACATTGCGCCGGCGGAAGCGCCGGTGCAGCATTACATCGCGCCGGGCCTGATCGACCTGCAGGTCAACGGCTATGCCGGCCATGACCTCAACGATGGCAAGGTGACCCCCGAAACCGTCGCCGCTCTGTGCGAGACGCTGCTGGCCCTCGGCGTCACCACATATCTGCCCACGGTAATCACCGCGTCGGAAGCTGCCATCATTGCGGCTCTGGCCGCCATCGCAGAGGCACGCCGCAGCAATCCGGTTGCAGCGGCGATGATCCCCTATGCGCATGTGGAAGGGCCCTCCATCGGCCGCGAGGACGGGCCGCGCGGCGCCCATCCGCTCGAGCATGTCCGGGCGCCCAGCCTCGTAGAATTTGCCCGCTGGCAGGCCGCCTGCGGCGGGCTGGTTGGCATGGTGACCCTGTCGCCGGACTATCCGAACGTGACGGATTACATCACGGCGCTCACCGAGCAGGGGGTGCATGTCGCCCTGGGCCATACCGGCGCCACCGCCGACCAGGTCCGCGCCGCCGTCGCGGCAGGGGCTGTGCTGTCCACCCATCTGGGCAATGGCTCGGCGGCGCAGATTCCGCGCCATCCCAATTTCCTCTGGGCGCAACTGGCGGCCGACGATCTGACTGCGACCTTCATTGCCGACGGTTTTCACCTGCCCGCCGATGCCCTCACCACCATGCTGCGGGCCAAGGGGCTGGAGCGAAGCGTGCTGGTCTCGGACGTCGTGGCACTGGGCGGCATGCCGGCGGGACGCTATGCCAACCCGATCGGGGGCCTCGTTGACGTGCGCGCCGATGGCCGCATCGGCGTCGCCGATACGCCCTATCTGGCGGGTGCCGGATTGCCGCTCATCGCCAATGTCGCCATTGCCACCCGCCTCGCAGGCCTGTCGCTGGCCGATGCACTGATGCTGGCGTCGCGCAATCCCGGCCGCTTCTGCGGCGGAAGGGGACAGCTCGAGGTTGGAGCCGCTGCCGATCTCATCTGCTTTGACTGGCAGCCAGGCGACGACAAGCTGGCGATCCGGGAAACCTATGTCGGCGGTGAGAGGGTGTTTGCCCGATGATTCGTGCCGGAGCTGCCGTGGTCGACATCACCCCGCCCGCCGGGCTGGCCATGTCGGGCTTTGTCGCCCGCACCGAGCCGGCCACCGGCGCCCATGACCCCTTGACCGCGCGGGCGATTGCCATCAACGACACGGCCCTGCTGGTGGCCGATGTCATCGGCATTGATGCCGCGATGAGCGCCCGCATTCGCGCGCGCTGTTGCCTGCCGGATGGCCACGTCATGATCGCGGCCTCGCACACCCATGGCGGACCGGTATCGATGAACAACCGCCTGTCTGGCCACGCCGATCCCGGCTATCTGCGCCAGCTCGAAGATGGCTGCGTCGCCGCTATCGACCGCGCCGTCGCAAGCGCCGCACCCGCCCGCCTCAGCATCGGCATGGGGTCTGATCCCGATGTCGCCCGCAACCGGCGCCATCCGCAGGGGATTACCGACAAGGCGCTGCCAGTGCTGCGTATTCGCAGTGAAGACGGCAGCATGATCGCCATGCTCATGGCCTATGCCTGCCACCCGGTGGTGCTGGCTGCCGACAATCGGCTCTGGACGGCCGACTACCCCCATTTCACCCGCAGCGCCCTTGAGGGAGCCCACCCCGGCGCCATTGCCGTTTTTGCCATGGGCTGCGCCGGCGACGCTAATACCGGTCACTCCGCGCAGGCTTCGGTGACACTAGCGGCCAATCCCGATCGCAGTTTTGCTACCGCCGAGCGGATTGGACACGCCATCGCACAGGCGGCCCTTGCCGCACCAGAACACCCACTGACCGGCACCATTGCCGCCCTCAATCAGCAGGTGAGCCTCTCCCTACAGCGGCGCGAGAGCGATCTGCTGCCCGAGTTGGCGACACAGTGGCGGCAACAGGCCATCGACTCCGACCCGGTGCGGCAGTCGCTGCTGACCTGCTGGGCCGATTGGGCCGACAAGGCGCAGGGGGAACCCTTGGCGCCGCTCTCCGCCCGCGTCAGCGCGCTTAACTGGGGCGGTCTGCCCATCATTGGCCTGCCCGGCGAGATCTTTGCCTCCACCGGCGTGACGCTGCGCGGCCATTGGCCGGGCGGGCAGGCATTCGTGCTTGGCTTTGCCGATGACAATCCGGGCTATCTGCCCCCCGGCGAAGAATACGGCTTTGGCGGCTACGAGGTCGAAGAGGCCCATCGCTACTACGGCATGCCAGCCAGCTTTGCCCCCGGCAGCGCGGAGCAGCTGGCGCAAGCCGCCATCGGACTGCTTGACCAGATGAAGCGGAAAACCGCATGAGCATGGAATGGATCAAAGGGGCCCGCGAACGCTACATCGCGGCCAATGCGCTGGGCCTGCGCTGGATGCTCGATCGGCCGCTGTTGGATGGGCGCTGGATCAACACCAAGGTCAACAGCATTACCATGGCCGACTATGGGCCGCAGGATGGCCTGCGCGGTCCCGGCTACATCTATGGCTGGATCCAGGGCCGCGCGCTTGAGGCCATGGTCACCCATTCGTGCGCCTTTGCCGGGATAGATGATGCCCTGTCGCAGCGCCTCGATGCGGCGGCACGGACACTCTATGCCGAGCTGGCCACCGAGCAGGCGCGTGATGGTCATGTCTATTTTTGCTACGGTGCGGATGGGATGCCGATCCTGCCCGATGGAACGCCGCAATGTGCGGCCGGCGACATCTATAGCTATTCGGACGCCTTTGCCGCCAAGGGGCTGGTGGCCGCGGCGGCCGCCTTCGGCCTTCCGGGGCTCGACGGACATCTCGACTATCTCCAGCGCGTCGTTGCCGCCATTCCCGCCGGGCGCTTCCAGATGAACGAGAAGGGTCCGCTGGGCGATGCGGCGCTCAGCGCGCAGGCGGCCGACTTTGGTCCGCGCATGATCCTGCTCGGCGCTGGTGAAATGCTGCAGCGCTTCGGCCTCGATGCACATGGCGACTATCTCACCGGTTTCATCCAGCACATTCTCGATAACCATGTCGATCCGGCTTCCGGGCTGATCCGCGACGTGCCGGGCCTTGATGCCTGCAATATCGGACACGGCATCGAGTTCGTGGGTTTCGCGCTCGCGGCTCTGCCCCAGACGGCGCCCGCCCAGCTGATCGAGCGGCTTGAGGCGAGCCTTCAGGCCTCGTTCCGCTCGGGGCTGCGGCTGCCCGGTCTGGTGCTTTCGGTCTCGGCGGCAAGCGGCGCGGTGCTCGACGCCAAGCGCCCCTGGTGGTCTCTGCCCGAAACCATTCGCGCCGCGGCCCTGGCCTATGAGCGCACCGGCAACCCGGCAACGCTCACCATCTGGCGGCAGGCCGACACGGCGTTCTTCGGCAACTACTGGCGCGCAGACCGCGGCCTGGCCCACCAGACCATGACGGCCTGCGGCCCGCTGGACTTTGTGCCGGCTACGCCCGATCTCGATCCCGGCTATCACACCGGGCTCAGTCTGCTGGCGGCCATCAGGGTGGCCGACCGTCTCACTGCCTGAACAAAAAGAAGGCCGGTCGCAAGACCGGCCTTTAAGTTTCCGGCGAAACAGTGCCAGTCAGGAAAACAGTTCGGACATTGACTTGCCGATGACCTTGGTCGCGGCCAGAACCAGCACCAGTGTCACCACGATGGTGACCGAGCCGATCGCTGCGGCCGCTGCGACTTCCTGGGTTTCCAGACGCTCATAGATGGCGATGGAAATGGTCTTCCAGCGCGCCGAATAGAGCATGACGGTGGTGCTCATTTCGGAGATGAGCGTGGTGAAGACGATGATCGCGCCAGCCAGGATGCCCGGCGCAATCAGCGGAATCGTCACCTTGCGCATCGTCACGCCCCAGCTGGCGCCGGCAACCGTGGAAGCCTCTTCCATCTTGGGGTCGACCTGCGCCACCGCTGCCACCACCGAGCGGTAGATATAGGCGATGCGGCGCACGAAATAGCCGATGACGATGATCGCGGCCGTACCGGTCAGCGCGATGGGCCCGCTATTATAGGTCACCAGCAGCGCCACGCCGGTCACGATGCCCGGAAGGATGAATGGCAGCATGATGGTGAGATCGAGCGCCCACTTGCCTGCAAAGGTCTTCCGTTCGGCGACATAGCCGGTCAGCGTGCCGAAGATGACGCAGAGCACGGTGGCGACGGCCGCCAGGATCAGGCTGTTCTGCAGCGGTTCGACGATGCGGCTGAACACGTAGACATAATTGCCCCAGCCGAACTTGGTGGGCCAGAGCGTACCCGGCCACTTCTCGGCAAAGGATGTGAAGATCACGACCAGCTGCGGCAGCAGAGCGAGCGTCAGGAGCCCCCACACATAGAGGTTCGCGACGATCTTGATGCCACGCCCGGTCTGCAGGGCCGCGCGCCGCGTCGTGCTGCCCACGGTCACGAAGCGGCGCTTCTTGTTGACTCGAATGAGAAACAGGATGGCGACCAGCGTGATCAGTACGTTGACGAGGGCAATCGCTGAGGCGGCGTTGAGATTGAAGAAGCCGTGGATCTGAAAGTACATCAGCGTCGACAGCACATACATTTCGCCACCCAGGACGGCCGGCGTGCCGAACTCGCCCAGCGCTTCGATCAGCACGATCATCGCACCCGCCAGCATGGGCGGAATGGCCAGTGGCAGCACCACCGTGCGCAGGATGCGCCAGCGCGACGCCCCCATCACCCGGGCACTCTCTTCCAGATGCGGATCGACCGCCGTGAGCGCCCCCTGCACGAACAGGAACACATAGGTGAAATTGGACAGAACCATCGACAGGATGACGCCGAAATAGCCGTAAACGGGCGGCATCTGAATGCCGAACCACTGGTTGAGATACTGCGTCAGGATTCCGCTGCGGCCGAACAGGACCACCCAGGAATAGGCGCCGATGAAAGGCGGCGAGATCAAAGGGATGATCGACAGCGCCATGATCAGGGGCTTGTGCGGAATATCCACGCGCGCCACGAAATAGGCGGCGGGCACCGCCACCACCGTCGCCAGAATGGTGACGATGACGCCGATAACGACCGTGTTGAGCAGTGCCTTCTGGTACATCGCCGATGTCCAGAAGCGAGAGAAGTTCTCGATCGTGCCATTGAGGATGTTGAACGCCTCGCCCGAGGGAGCAAAGCTGTTCAGCAGCGTCGTGCCGATCGGATAGAGCAGGAAGGCGACCAGCACGAAAATGGTCAGGCCACCCGCCAGATAGGGGGTGACATTGAGCCGCCGCTTGGGCCGGGCGGCACTCAGTGCGATATCGCTCACCGTGCAGCCTCCTCGAACACCAGGCCCTGCGTATTGAGGCCGAAGCGCACGGCATCGCCTTCGCTGACGCCGGGGGCAAAGGCCGGCAGGTCGACAATAACCTGGCTGCGCGCCTGATCGGTTTCCACCATGTAGCGCACGAAGGTGCCAAGGAACTGGATGCGCACGGCGCGGCCGGTGAACGAGGCCTCATCGCTGCGTTCATTGGCGGCGCCCAGCCACATCTTTTCCGGGCGCGCCATCATCAGCGCCGCTTCCGGCTTGCAGAACCAGTCGCTTTCATCGGCAGCAGCCGTAATGGTCCGCGCCCCGGCAAAGCGGGCGCCGCCACGCGCCACCACCGAAGCATGGCCCTGGTCGCGGGATTCAATATTGACCGGGAAGAAGTTGGCCTTGCCGATAAAGTCGGCGACAAACAGCGATGTTGGCGTAGCGTAGATGTCGTAGGGCGCGCCCAGCTGCATCAACCGGCCCTTGGAGAACACCGCGATGACGTCGGAAATCGCCATCGCCTCTTCCTGGTCATGGGTCACATAGAGCGCCATGACGCCGAGCGTCTTCTGCAGGCGACGGATTTCGTCGCGCATTTCCACGCGCAGCTTGGCATCAAGGTTAGCCAGCGGCTCATCAAGCAGCAGCATATCTGGGTGATAGACCAAAGCGCGGCCGATCGAGACGCGCTGCTGCTGACCACCGGACAGGTCGGCGGGGTAGCGCTGCGCCAGGCCATCGAGGCGCAGCATGGCCAGTGTCTCGGTGACACGCTGCTTGACGGTTGCCTCGTCGGCACCGCGCAGGCGCAGCCCATAGGCAGCATTCTCGAACACCGTCATATGCGGGAACAGCGCATAGGACTGGAACACCATGCCGATATTGCGCTCGAACGCGTTCTTGCGGCGGAAATCGGTGCCATTGGCCAGGATCTGCCCCGAGGTGATGGTCTCGAGGCCCGCGATCATGCGCAGCGTCGTGGTCTTACCGCAGCCGGAGGGCCCGAGCATGGTGAAGAAGGTATTGCCCGCAATGTCGAAGGACACATCCTTGACGGCGGTCGACGGCCCTTCCGGCGTCTGGAACACCTTGGTCAGATCGCGCACCGAGAACTGGGCTTGCGCCGGCGAAGTTGAGGCCATTAGTGTTTTCCTGCGTAGATGATGAGGATGCTGCGATCATCCCCGAAATTCTTCCCGACGCGGCCCTTGGTGCTGGCATGGGGGCCAATGCGGTCGGGATCGATGCGGTCGGCTTCTGCCAGGGACTGCTCCCAGGCGGCGATATCTGCGGTGGCGGGCTGGGTGGGGTAGCCGTCCGAGCTCAGCTCCAGCGTCTCGATGTCTGCGACCGGCACATCGAGAAGGCGCACAACCGGTTGCGCATCGCTGACGCCGTCGAGCACCATGGCATCGAAACCGCCCGGATTGGCGCGGATACCCTCAAGTCCGGCGCCGAGAATAAAATCGGCGACGTCAAGGTCATGACCACAGGCGTCCAGCACGGCCGGATCGGCGCGCACGCTGGCAAGAATGGCGGCGAGATCGTCGTCCGTCAGCGGTCCCGGCAGAGCCTGACCCGAAGCCGGCCCCTGAACGATGAACTGGCGCGCCACCGGGCGGACGCTGTCGACATCGAGCCCCTTGGCGACGAGGATCGCCCAGGCCGCAGCACGCGCCTTCGACAAGACAGTGTCCCCCGGGAAATGATGATCGAGCACCGGCCGGCCATTGAGCCGGATGCTGCAATCGCCCAGTGCGATCAGCCGGACGGTATCGCCGCAAATCAGCGCGGCCGAGAACGCGGCCCGGAAGCGCTGGCGACCCGAGGCGATTTCTTCGACAGGAATGCCGATCCGCTGGTACGTCGCGGCGATGGCATCATTGAGCGATGCGATAAGGTCATTGGGTTCCGGCAGCGCGGCAAACGCCCCAGCCCCGGCAGCGGCCAATGCTTCAGCCACGGCCTGCGCCGCCAGATGCCCGCCAGTGGCGCCCTGCCCCAGGCGATCATCGTAGCGCAATCCGCTCAGGTCGGTGGCGCCGTCGATGACGGCATAGACGCGCCCCGGAATGGCGACGATGCGATCTTCGTTGGTATTGGGCGAGTCGGGGTTTTTGGCCTGCGTGAAGCCTTCAAAATGTAGCAATGTGAGATACCCGTAGTGGTCGTGGAGCGCGCCGCAAGACGCACTCCACGCTGAGCAGTCGAGGCTTACTGGCTGAACAGCTGGTCGAACTTGGCCAGGTTTTCGTCGCGGGTGTCGGCCGCGCGCTGATCGTCATACGGGAAGGTCGGCACATCGCTGGTTGCCATCAGGCCCTCGGGCGGCGCGACGTCCTTGCGGACCGAACGACGATTGGTCGAAACGATCAGCTCGTGCGCTTCCTTGGAATTGGCAAAGTCGAGGAACAGCTTGGCATTGTCGGGGTTTGGACCGCCGGCGATGACAGCCGATGCGTCAAAGCGCAGGCCGGTGCCGTCGGTCGGATAAACCGCCACGACCGGATAGCCTTCGTCCATCATGGTCTTGACGTTGACTTCGCCGGTCACGCCGACTTCGATTTCGCCACGGCCCACGTCTTGGAACACGCTCTGCGACGAGGTGGTGAAGCGGGCATTCTTCATCACCTTCTCGGCCACCTCCCAGCCATGCAGCTGCAGGATCTGCGCCAGCTGCGCATAGGCCGATCCCGACAGGGACGGATTGGCCAGCACCAGCTTACCCTCGAGTTCCGGCTTGGCCAGGTCGGCCCAGCTGCGCGGATAGGCATCTTCGCTCATCAGGTTGGTATTGATGATGAAAGCCTGCAGCGGCATCGAGCAGCCATAGAACGAATGGTCGGCCGCCACGACGCTCGGGTCGAAATTAGCCAGCTCGGGGCTTTCATGCGCCGCGAATAGCCCCGGATTGGCAAGGAATGCCTCGCTTGAAGCGCACAGCACCACGTCGCCCTGCGGATTGGCCTTCTCGGCCGCCATGCGGGTGAACAATTCGCCCACCCCGGCATTGATCGCCGAAATCGAGACGCCGGGATACTTCGCCCGGAAAGCGTCAATGATCAACTCGCCTGCGTCACCGGCCGGATTGTAGACGACCAGCGGCCCCTCCTGGGCCACGACAGCATGGCTCATCATGGTGCCTGCGGTCAGCAGGGCAGCGAACAGTTTCAACTTCATGGGTTCCTCCAAACCACTCGGATATTCAAATGTTCTACACTCTCGAACTTTTTGCAACCGGTTGCGTAACTTTTCGACCATGCTAACATTGGGGAGGAAAGTTCAGTTTTTCCAATGGGCTAACCGCTCGTTGGAGCGTGAGAAGGTTTTTGTCGTGCAGGTCAGCATTCACAATACGAAGGACGAACTCGGCCGTGCAGCCGCCCAGCAGGGCGCAGAATCGATCAAGGCGGCCATCGCCGAAAAGGGCAGCGCCAACATCATCGTTGCCACCGGGGCCAGCCAGTTCGAGATGCTCGGGCACTTGGTCAAAGCCGATGTGGACTTCTCCAAAGTCACCGCCTTTCACCTCGACGAATATGTCGGCATTTCGGTGAGCCATCCGGCCAGCTTCCGCCGCTATCTGCGCGAGCGCTTCGTCGAGCAGCTTCCTGCGCTGCGCGACATTCTCTATATCGACGGTGACGCAGCGGACCTTGATGTGGAGATTGCCCGCGTCAACCAGCGGATCGCGGCAGTGGACATTGATGTCTGCTTTGCCGGTATTGGCGAAAACGGCCACCTGGCCTTCAACGACCCCCCCGCCGATTTCGAGACCGAAGCGCCCTATCACGTTGTGTCACTGGATGAGGCCTGCCGCCGCCAGCAAATGGGTGAAGGCTGGTTTGCCACGCTGGAAGACGTTCCGCTGCGCGCCGTCTCGATGAGCGTCCGTCAGATTCTCAAGAGCGGGACCATCGTGATTTCGGCACCGGACGCCCGCAAGGCCAAGGCCGTGCAGGCAAGTGTCGAGGGCAGCGTCACCCCAATCGTGCCCGCCTCCATCCTGCAACAGCATCCGCGCGTCACGCTGCATCTCGACCAGGCGTCGGCCGCGCAGCTGGCGTCGCGCAACTAGAGTTTAACAGGGGACGCATCGCCGCCCCGTAGAAGGGAGCACGCGTGTCCTCGACCATAGTTCTCATCGACCTGACGGGTGCCGTGGCCCTCCTGTTGTGGGGGCTGCGGTTGCTCAAGGGTGGAGTAACCCGGGCCTTCGGCACTCAGCTGCGCGCCTTCATGGCTTCGGCAACCCGCAACCGCTTCACCGCTTTCGGTGCGGGCCTGCTGATAACACTAGCGCTCCAGAGCAGCACTGCGATGGCCATCATGGTCAGCTCCTTTGCCGGTCAGGGGATGATGAGCCTCGCCATGGCCCAGGCGGTGATGCTCGGCGCCAATGTGGGAACCAGCCTGGTGACGCAGGTGCTGGCCTTTGACATTCATTGGCTGGCACCTGCCACCATCATCGCGGGCGTCGTAGTCGGCGGCCTGCGGAAGGGTAGTCGCAGCCAGGGCACCAGCGAGATCCTGATCGGCATCGGCCTGATGCTGTTCTCGCTCAAATTGATGCGCGCAGCGACCGATCCAATGCGCGAATCCGAGGCCGTTCTCGCCTTCTTCGCTCTGTTGCAGGACGCCCCAATCGTGGCGCTGGGCCTGTCTGCCGGCATGGCCGCGATATCAGCATCCAGCCTTGCCGTTGTTCTGTTCGTGATGGCCCTCGCCAACACAGCCGGAATTGACGCTGGCCTTTGCCTCATGCTCGTCGCCGGGGCCAATCTGGGCGGCGCCATTCCGCCACTCCTTGCGATCGATCGCGAGGGCACGGCCGCGCGCCAGGTTGCACTTGCCAACCTCGTGGTGCGGGGGCTCGGCTCGCTGCTGTTGATGGCAGCGCTGGGCTGGCTCGAACCATATGCCGCGACCTATCACGATCTCTCGCGACTGGTGGTGGATGCCCATGTCGGCTTCAACATCGCCTTGGCCGTGCTGTTCCTGCTGCTGGTCACCCCGATTGCCAAACTGATCAACTGGATCATGCCGCCAAAGGCTCAGCAGGATGACGACGCCCCCCGCCACCTCGACGAAACCGCCCTACTCGACCCGCCGGCCGCACTCGCTGCGGCAACGCGGGAAACCCTCCGCATCGGCGACGCGGTAGAAAAGATGCTGGCGGCAGCCCTGAGCGCCATCAGCACCAATGACGGCACAGCGGCTAGAGCGATCTACGCGCTCGACGACAAGGTCGACACCCTGCAGGAGGCGGTCAAACTCTACCTCTCTCGCTTGCAGCGTCAGCAGCTTGATGACGCCTCGACGCGGCAGTCACACTTCATCATCGACTATGCGGTCAATCTCGAGCATGTCGGCGACATCATCGAACGTAGTCTGGTTCGATTGGCAATCATCAAGTCCGAACGCCAGCTGGCCTTCTCAACAGAGGGCCTTGATGAAATCGAAGACCTGTTCCGCGACACCATCGACAACCTGCAACTGGCCCAGACCGTTTTTCTCAGCCGCGACGGCGACGCCGCGCGACGGTTGATGGAAGGCAAGGTTTCCATTCGGCACAAGGAGCGCCTCTCCTCGCAACGCCACCTGGCCCGTCTGCGCGAGGGGCGGCCCGAGACCATTCAGACGACAGGTCTCCACCTCGATATCCTGCGCGATCTCAAGCGCATCAACGCCCACCTGGCCTCGGTCAGCCACGCTATCCTCGAGGAAACAGGCGCGCTACGCGAAAGCCGCCTGCGTAGGGCCTAAGCGAGCGGCACCTTCCATTCACAGCCATATCCCGGTGCCTCTGCACTGGCCTATGGTTTCCGGCCATCGTCTCGCGCCGACAACTTGCATCTAGGCAACTCCGCCCACCAAGCAGCCTGGTCGATAACCCATCGCCCGGCGCCATCCTTGTCTCGCTAGCGCCGGCCCCTAACCGACGATACGCGGCAGCAGGATGGCCGGTTGCGTTATGCAGCCAGGATGTGCAGCTGAGCGGGCCTGGACAGTACTGATCCGCTGCCGCCGAGGTAGCGCGAGTTGCGAGGATCGGCTGGGTCCAGGGTTGGCGTTGTTTTGACGTTGCTCTGGATTGGGGTGCAAAAGCTGGTCCGCCCCCCTTGGTGTGTGCGTTTCAAACGCAAAAACCCCAGTCATTTCTGACTGGGGTTTTATGTGTTTCGAGATCGTAATGAGACCATACGTTTTTGGCAGACCTTGCAGCGACCTACTCTCCCAAGCCTTGAGACTTAGTACCATTGGCGCAGAGGAATTTGACGGTCGAGTTCGGGATGGGATCGGGTCTTGGGCTCCTCGCAAAAACCACAAGGTCAGCGAAAAACGTATGGGTGAATTCTGGTTTTGGTTCTGATTTGGACATTGCCTTCCCATGCAAGAGGCAATGTCTGGTGTATTATTTGTACCGATCAAACTCACACTATGCGGACATAGATTAATGAGAACGATCAAGCCAATCGAGCTATTAGTACCGGTAAGCTTCACACATTGCTGCGCTTCCACACCCGGCCTATCGACGTGGTGGTCTTCCACGGCTCTCAAGGGAATACTAGTTTTGAAGGAGGCTTCCTGCTTAGATGCTTTCAGCAGTTATCCCGTCCGAACTTAGCTACCCTGCAATGCGGCTGGCGCCACAACAGGTCCACCAGAGGTTCGTCCAACCCGGTCCTCTCGTACTAGGGTCAGCTCTTCTCAATATTCCTACACCCACGGCAGATAGGGACCGAACTGTCTCACGACGTTCTAAACCCAGCTCACGTACCACTTTAAATGGCGAACAGCCATACCCTTGGGACCTGCTCCAGCCCCAGGATGTGATGAGCCGACATCGAGGTGCCAAACAATGCCGTCGATATGGACTCTTGGGCATTATCAGCCTGTTATCCCCAGCGTACCTTTTATTCGTTGAGCGATGGCCCTTCCACGCGGGACCACCGGATCACTATGACCGACTTTCGTCTCTGCTCGACTTGTCAGTCTCGCAGTCAGGCAGGCTTATGCCATTGCACTCGAGGAACGATTTCCGACCGTTCTGAGCCTACCATCGCGCGCCTCCGTTACTCTTTGGGAGGCGACCGCCCCAGTCAAACTACCCACCATACGCTGTCCCGGACACTGTTATGCCGCGGTTAGACATCTATGACGATAAGGGTGGTATCTCATCTTGCGGCTCCACAGAGACTGGCGTCCCTGCTTCAAAGCCTACCACCTATCCTGCACATGCCGACACAAATGCCAGCGTAAAGCTATAGTAAAGGTGCATGGGGTCTTTCCGTCTGACCGCAGGAACCCCGCATCTTCACGGGGAATTCAATTTCGCTGAGTCTATACTGGAGACAGTGGGGAAGTCGTTACGCCATTCGTGCAGGTCGGAACTTACCCGACAAGGAATTTCGCTACCTTAGGACCGTTATAGTTACGGCCGCCGTTTACCGGGGCTTCAATTCAAGGCGTTAACCTCTCCTTTTAACCTTCCGGCACCGGGCAGGCGTCAGACCCTATACGTCGTTTTGCAACTTCGCAGAGCCCTGTGTTTTTAGTAAACAGTCGCCACCCCCTCTTTTGTGCCACCCCTGCCCAGTTGCCTGAACAGAGGTCATGCTTATCCCGAAGTTACGCATGCAATTTGCCGAGTTCCTTCAGTATAGTTCTCTCAAGCGCCTTGGTATACTCTACCAGTCCACCTGTGTCGGTTTAGGGTACGGTCAATGTTGGTGGAGCTATTTCCTGGAACCGGCTCATCGCACCCCCAATCCAATAAGGGGATACGAACCTGCGCGATCCGTCACTACCACCTGGCCCACGAATATTAACGTGGTTCCCATCGGCTACGCATTTCTGCCTCACCTTAGGGGCCGGCTAACCCTGCGCTGATTAGCATTGCGCAGGAACCCTTGGACTTTCGGCGAAAGTGTCTCTCACACTTTTTGTCGCTACTCATGTCATCATTCGCACTTCCGATACCTCCACGGCCCCTCACAGGTACCGCTTCACAGGCTTACGGAACGCTCCGCTACCGCTTGCACGTAAACGTGCAAACCCTAAGCTTCGGTGCATAGTTTTAGACCCGGTACATCTTCGCCGCAGGAACGCTTGACCAGTGAGCTGTTACGCTATCTTTAAAGGATGGCTGCTTCTAAGCCAACCTCCTGGTTGTCTAAGCATTCCCACATGCTTTCCCACTTAACTATGACTTGGGGACCTTAGCTGTAGGTTAGGGCTGTTTCCCTTTTGACGACGGACCTTAGCACCCGCCGTCTGTCTCCCGGATATTACTTGTGGGTATTCGGAGTTTGGTTAGGTTTGGTAAGTCGGTGAGACCCCCTAGCCCATCCAGTGCTCTACCCCCCACAGTATTCGTCCGAGGCGATACCTAAATATCTTTCGCGGAGAACCAGCTATTTCCAAGTTTGATTGGCCTTTCACCCCTAGGAACAAGTCATCCCCGTAATTTTCAACTTACGTGGGTTCGGTCCTCCAGTAAGTGTTACCTTACCTTCAACCTGCTCATACCTAGATCACTTGGTTTCGGGTCTAATCCAACTAACTTCACGCCCTATTCAGACTCGCTTTCGCTGCGCCTACACCTAACGGCTTAAGCTTGCTAGTTAGACTAAGTCGATGACCCATTATACAAGAGGTACGCCGTCACCCTTGCGGGCTCCGACTGTTTGTATGCATCCAGTTTCAGGAACTATTTCACTCCCCTCGTCGGGGTGCTTTTCACCTTTCCCTCACGGTACTTGTTCGCTATCGGTCGTGCACGAGTACTTAGGCTTGGATAGTGGTCTACCCATGTTCAGACAGGATTTCACGTGTCCCGCCTTACTCGAGGACCTCGATGCTTTCTACCGGTACGGGGCTATCACCCACTATGGCCAACATTTCCATGTTGTTCCCGTTCTTACACCGAGGCCACTGGCCTGGTCCGCGTTCGCTCGCCACTACTAACGGAGTCTCTTTTGATGTCCTTTCCTCTGGGTACTTAGATGTTTCAGTTCCCCAGGTTTGCTCC
>NZ_AP027921.1:1037500-1040000 GCF_055397495.1 Devosia sp. T2-14
TTCCCGACGTCGCCACTCGCCTGGCCCAAAGCCGAAAACCTTGATTTTCACTACAACGAAATATTCGGGAAGGTCGGCCTGCCAACCTGACAAGTGTGAGGCAAAGGGCTCGCAGGCAAAAGTCGATGCTCTTCGTTTGCTGGTCGATCCGAGGAAGCCTCCCGGGGCACCCGGTCTGCATGGGCGATCGCGGCATAGTGCGGATCCGACAGCGGCCGGCGTCAGTCCCGCTCGCCCCTGCGCTCGACAGGAAGATTCGTCTGTCTCTAGCGTTTGATCAAGGAGTTGTTTTGGCGGGATTGGGGATTGGGGTGCAAAAGCTGGTCCGCCCCCCTTGGTGTGTGCGTTTCAAACGCAAAAACCCCAGTCATTTCTGACTGGGGTTTTATGTGTTTCGAGATCGTAATGAGACCATACGTTTTTGGCAGACCTTGCAGCGACCTACTCTCCCAAGCCTTGAGACTTAGTACCATTGGCGCAGAGGAATTTGACGGTCGAGTTCGGGATGGGATCGGGTCTTGGGCTCCTCGCAAAAACCACAAGGTCAGCGAAAAACGTATGGGTGAATTCTGGTTTTGGTTCTGATTTGGACATTGCCTTCCCATGCAAGAGGCAATGTCTGGTGTATTATTTGTACCGATCAAACTCACACTATGCGGACATAGATTAATGAGAACGATCAAGCCAATCGAGCTATTAGTACCGGTAAGCTTCACACATTGCTGCGCTTCCACACCCGGCCTATCGACGTGGTGGTCTTCCACGGCTCTCAAGGGAATACTAGTTTTGAAGGAGGCTTCCTGCTTAGATGCTTTCAGCAGTTATCCCGTCCGAACTTAGCTACCCTGCAATGCGGCTGGCGCCACAACAGGTCCACCAGAGGTTCGTCCAACCCGGTCCTCTCGTACTAGGGTCAGCTCTTCTCAATATTCCTACACCCACGGCAGATAGGGACCGAACTGTCTCACGACGTTCTAAACCCAGCTCACGTACCACTTTAAATGGCGAACAGCCATACCCTTGGGACCTGCTCCAGCCCCAGGATGTGATGAGCCGACATCGAGGTGCCAAACAATGCCGTCGATATGGACTCTTGGGCATTATCAGCCTGTTATCCCCAGCGTACCTTTTATTCGTTGAGCGATGGCCCTTCCACGCGGGACCACCGGATCACTATGACCGACTTTCGTCTCTGCTCGACTTGTCAGTCTCGCAGTCAGGCAGGCTTATGCCATTGCACTCGAGGAACGATTTCCGACCGTTCTGAGCCTACCATCGCGCGCCTCCGTTACTCTTTGGGAGGCGACCGCCCCAGTCAAACTACCCACCATACGCTGTCCCGGACACTGTTATGCCGCGGTTAGACATCTATGACGATAAGGGTGGTATCTCATCTTGCGGCTCCACAGAGACTGGCGTCCCTGCTTCAAAGCCTACCACCTATCCTGCACATGCCGACACAAATGCCAGCGTAAAGCTATAGTAAAGGTGCATGGGGTCTTTCCGTCTGACCGCAGGAACCCCGCATCTTCACGGGGAATTCAATTTCGCTGAGTCTATACTGGAGACAGTGGGGAAGTCGTTACGCCATTCGTGCAGGTCGGAACTTACCCGACAAGGAATTTCGCTACCTTAGGACCGTTATAGTTACGGCCGCCGTTTACCGGGGCTTCAATTCAAGGCGTTAACCTCTCCTTTTAACCTTCCGGCACCGGGCAGGCGTCAGACCCTATACGTCGTTTTGCAACTTCGCAGAGCCCTGTGTTTTTAGTAAACAGTCGCCACCCCCTCTTTTGTGCCACCCCTGCCCAGTTGCCTGAACAGAGGTCATGCTTATCCCGAAGTTACGCATGCAATTTGCCGAGTTCCTTCAGTATAGTTCTCTCAAGCGCCTTGGTATACTCTACCAGTCCACCTGTGTCGGTTTAGGGTACGGTCAATGTTGGTGGAGCTATTTCCTGGAACCGGCTCATCGCACCCCCAATCCAATAAGGGGATACGAACCTGCGCGATCCGTCACTACCACCTGGCCCACGAATATTAACGTGGTTCCCATCGGCTACGCATTTCTGCCTCACCTTAGGGGCCGGCTAACCCTGCGCTGATTAGCATTGCGCAGGAACCCTTGGACTTTCGGCGAAAGTGTCTCTCACACTTTTTGTCGCTACTCATGTCATCATTCGCACTTCCGATACCTCCACGGCCCCTCACAGGTACCGCTTCACAGGCTTACGGAACGCTCCGCTACCGCTTGCACGTAAACGTGCAAACCCTAAGCTTCGGTGCATAGTTTTAGACCCGGTACATCTTCGCCGCAGGAACGCTTGACCAGTGAGCTGTTACGCTATCTTTAAAGGATGGCTGCTTCTAAGCCAACCTCCTGGTTGTCTAAGCATTCCCACATGCTTTCCCACTTAACTATGACTTGGGGACCTTAGCTGTAGGTTAGGGCTGTTTCCCTTTTGACGACGGACCTTAGCACCCGCCGTCTGTCTCCCGG